>JAIMKJ010000070.1:2711-13480 GCA_020692565.1 Thermomonas sp. | reverse complement strand
CGTTGGCTTGCCCGGCCACCGACGGCAATGCCTGCACCCGCGGCCGATGCCCGACCGCGCGCTTGCGCACCTGCCAGCCCATCCGCAGGAAGATGCGCTGTACCGTGTTCTTGTTCATGCCCAGCAGGCTCGCCACCGTGCGATAGCCGAACGACGGCTCCGCTTCGATCAGCGCCTTGATCGGCTCGGCCAGCTCCGGCCTGACAGTGGGTGGAGACTTGACCGGCTTGTAGTACACCGTGCGGCGTGGCTGCTCGAACCATCGACACAACTGCGCCATCGACACCCGCACGCCTTCGGCCAGCAGTCCCTGTCGGAGGGAGACCATCAGGTCTCGTCCTTGCCCAACAGGGACGCCAATTTTTTTCTGGCGCGCAACTCCAGCATCGCTTCCCCGTACGCCTCCTGCAGCTCCTTGAGCTGACGCTCGTACTGCTCGCGTACGTCCTCGGGTTTGACCCGCAGCGCGTTCTCCAGCCCGCGTTTGCCTTCGTCGACCCAGCTCTCGATCTCAGACGGCGGCAGGTCGAACTGCCGACTCGCCTCGGACACGCTCGTCCTGCCCTGGATGATCTCCAGCACCAGCTGCGATTTCCGCCGAGCGGTCCAACGCTTGATCTCTTCTTCCATTACCGCACTCATGGGTGTCTCCTTCGTCTAGGTTACACCTGAGCAGGTTTTTACTGAGTCATTACATTTGGCTTGTGCGTCGATGTGAACACCGTCAGCCAGATATACAAGATTTCTTGCACCCGAACGGCATCGGTGGTTTTGGCACGCACTACGGCCCTGGACCATGAAGATACCCATGAAAGATTATGAAAATCTCAAATCAGAGTCTGAGTCGATTGCTCACGGTCTTGGATATGCATTAAATCCGGGCCTTCCTTCCCTCTATGGCGTTTCACTTCAGAAAACGATTGACGATGTTGCTCGTCGGATGCTGGTTCTGAATTGCGTGGTCGCAGTTGCGCATGGGTTCCAAGGTGAGAGGGCGAAAGACTGGCTTGATCAAAACGAGCTGTCTGGTCACTTGTCCAGTCGTGAGCGTGATTTTATCGACGGACGATCTGATACGGATCGTCGCGAATTTATGGTTCATGGCGAGTCACTTTGGGTCTTCGCGTGGGCCATCAACAAGGTTGAAAAAACGATTACGCGAAAATCTGCGACGATAGCCTTGTAACGCTCCTTCCGGATTTGCTCATAGATGATTCCGCAAAGCTATGGTCGCAAGGACTGAGTCTTCGATCCGAATCTGAAATCATCGCCGCCGGCGATCTTTCTTATCGTATTCATTGGGCGGTAATAAACTCTCAAATTCATCATAAAAATCCGCCGGGCCTAGTCCCTGCTTACGTAGTTGTTGAAAGACGCAGAGCTTTAGAATGGATACTTCAGGAGAACGACTGGGACGATGTTGTTCTCGACACATGAACCGCAACCATACCCCACATAACAAGAAACGCGCGCATTGCGCGGGTTTCTTGTTATGTGCCTTGTTGTTGCAAAACGGTCTCGACCTTCTGCGTGACGAACCGTTGTTGCGCTGACCTGCGCAGGAAGTGCTGGGTCATTACAACCGCGCATTACGCGATCACCAGCACTGCGGACCCAGTGCAGACCCAGCAGGTGGCGGATGCTGTGGAGTCGCTGTACGTCGCGCATGCCCAGGTCTTCGCCGCAGATCGTGCGCCCGCAACCGCGCACGGAAAACTCAAACTCACGCTGTACGCCCATCAAGCGCAGTTCAAGGCCAACAACCGCAGCATGCCGTGGGCGGAAGCGTATTACCGGCGACCGATCTGTTACGCCTACTACGCCAAGGACGAAGCCAATCCGTACCACTGGATGGTCCACGAGGCGACGCATCAGTTGAACGCCGAGGTCTCGGGCTTCCCGAAGTACAAGTGGGTGGACGAAGGCCTGGCGACGTATTTCGGCACCAGCCGGATCGAATTCGATGCGAGCGGACGCGGCAAGCTCGTTCCGGGAAAGATCGACCCGGATGCCTACCCGATCTGGTGGCTGACGAATTCCGGATTGACCGGCAGCCTCGACAAGGACATCGAAGCAGGTCGCTGGATCCCGATCCGCGCGCTCATCACCGGAATCGATGCGCCGAATGTCGCCAGCAACGTCAACCGCTACTACATCCAGTACTGGAGTCTCAGCCATTTCCTGTTCCACGGCGGGAACGGTCGCTATGCCGAGGATTACAAACGACTGATCGCCGAGGGCGGCTCGCTGGCGAACTTCGAGCGCCTGATCGGCCCGGCCGACCGCATCGAATACGAGTGGTATCGCGATCTGCAGGACAGGATCGCCGAGCGCATGCTGCAGACAGCTCGCGGCGAGACGCTTTCGCCTGACCGGCCATGAGGTTTCGAAGTAGCGACGGCTCCTTTCATCGCGTTTTTTTATCGACCACGGGTTCGAGATAAAGATAGCGGGGCTCTTTCGACGCCCCTGCTTTTGGGTCGAGACCGAATACGCGAAACATGCCTGCCGTGCGGGCAGGAAGCGCTTGACGGTTATCGCACCAATCCACGGTAAAACGAAAAGCCTGCGTCGTGCTGTTTGCACGCTTTTCCCAGGTGCGAGGCGTAAAAGTGAATTCTGCGAAGTCTTTGTGGGCTGGATGGCCTACGCGACGATGCGCTACATCGGTCACTGTTCCTTGCGCGATCCAATCGGCGCGCATCTCACATTGGGCGCGATCGAATCGACCTGCAGCGTTTTCGCATGGCGATGGTGGGCACGGCTTCGTAGCATCTGCGACAGGGACTCGAGTGAGCGCTATCGTCAAAACGATTGCCACGGCGACTCTCATTTCCACCTCCACACCCGACCTCCTTTCAGTTCTGCGCAACCACCCGACAGCACCTGCAGATTTTCCTGGATGGTGCGTTCGTCACGACCTGCAGGCGATGGCGGCTGCCTGCAGCCCATGTCCCGCTTGCGCATTGCCCCTCAGACCAGCGTCGCTTCCAGCGTCACCGGCACCGCCAGCGCACGCGAGATCACGCAGCCGGCTTTCGCGGCGTTGGCGATCTCGGCGAACTGTTCCGCGGTGATGCCCGGGACCGATGCACTGAGGATCAGATGCACGCCGGTGACCGTCGGACCGGGGCCCATCCCCGGGTCCATCGAGACTTCGGCACGGGTGTCGATCTTCGCCGGGGTGAAGCCGGCGCGGCCCAGCACCGCCGACAGCGCCATGCTGAAGCAGCCGGCGTGCGCGGCAGCCAGCAGTTCTTCGGGGTTGGTGCCCTTCTCGTCGCCGAAGCGGGTCTTGAACGAGTAGTTCTGGTCGGCGAACAGGCCGCTCTGCGGCGTGCTCATGCCGCCCTTGCCGGTCTGGATGTCGCCTTCCCAGTGCGCGGTCGCGATACGTTTCAAAGCCATGATGGAACTCCTTTCGTCGGGGATCGAATTGACGCGTGTTGCTTGGGGCGTACCGGCCTGCCGCATGCCGAACCGAGGCATGCCGGCCGGGTGCATGCCGAGTCTACCCGCTCGCAATGACCGGAACTGCGGCCATCGACGCACGACGGTCGCGCGCGGCGATTTGCCGCATCGCCGCTTGACCCGAGCGCCCGAACTTCCGATGCTTGACCCGCGCCCTCCCCCGGCGCCCCGCCATGACCGCCCGCCGAGCGCCTGCTCGGACGGCAGGCTTCCGATGCGGACAGCCATGACGGCCTTCCTTCCCCGCCTTCGCGCAAGGAGAGTCGCTCATGTCGTATTCCACAGAACAGATCCGCAACGTGGCCCTGGCAGGCCACCCCGGCGCCGGCAAAACAACCTTGTTCGAAGCCCTGCTGCATGCCGGCGGCGCAATCCAGACGGCAGGCGCCATCGAACGCGGCAGCACGGTGTCGGATTTCGACGGCATCGAGAAGGAACGCGGGCATTCCATCGACGCGGCGATCGCCAGCATCGACCACGCCGCGTCCGGGCAGCCGCTCATCCACGTCAATCTGATCGACACCCCCGGCTATCCGGACTTCCGCGGCCCGACGCTGTCGGCGCTGGCCGCCGTGGAGACGGTGGCGGTGGTGGTCGACGCCGACACCGGCATCGGCTACGGCACGCGCCGGATGATGGAGTATGCGCAGGCGCGCAATCTCTGCCGGGTCATCGTCGTCAACAAGATCGACCACGAGGGCGTCGATCCGGGCGCGCTGCTCGAGGAACTGCGCGAAACCTTCGGCAACGAAGTACTGCCGCTGAATCTACCCGCGAACGGCGGCAAGGCGGTGATCGACTGCTTCGGCAACAGCACCGGCGACAGCGACCTGGGGCCGGTCGCCCACTGGCACCAGCGGATCATCGATCAAGTGGTCGAGATCAACGAAGGGGTAATGGATCACTTCCTGGCGGTGGGCGAAGAAGGCCTGAGCGGCCGGGAACTGCACGATGCTTTCGAGCAGTGCCTGCGCGAAGGCCATCTGGTGCCGGTGTGCTTCGTGTCCGCGCGCAGCGGCGTGGGCGTGAAGGAGTTGCTGGATGTCGCCGAAAAACTCTTCCCGCATCCCGGCGAAGCCAATCCGCCGCCGTTCGTGAAAGGCGTCGGCGACGCCGCGGAGCCGATCCGATCGACACCCGACGCCTCGGCGCACGTCATCGCCGACGTGTTCAAGATCGTCAACGATCCGTTCGTCGGCAAGCTCGGCATTTTCCGCGTGTACCAGGGCACGGTGAAGAAGGACACCCAGTTGTTCGTCGACGACGGCAAGAAGCCGTTCAAGGTCGCGCACCTGTTCAGAATGAAGGGCAAGGATCACGTGGAAGTGGCGCAGGCGATCCCCGGCGATATCGCGGCGGTCGCCAAGATCGACGACCTGCACTTCGACGCGGTGCTGCACGACAGCCACGACGAGGACCAGATCCATCTCGCGCCGCTGGACTTCCCGAAACCGATGTTCGGCCTGGCCGTGGAAGCGACGAGCAAGGGCCACGAGCAGAAGCTGTCCATCGCCCTGCACAAGCTGTCGGAGGAAGATCCCTGCTTCCACGTCGAGCACGAGATCGAAACCAACGAGACCGTGGTGCGCGGGCTGTCCGACCTGCATCTGCGCATCCATCTGCAGCGGTTGAAGGACCGCTACGGCGTGGACGTGGCCAGCAGGCCGCCGCGCATCGCCTATCGCGAAACCGTCGCCGCGAACGCCGAGGGCCACCACCGCCACAAGAAGCAGACCGGCGGCGCGGGCCAGTTCGGCGAAGTCTTCCTGCGCATCGAACCGCTGCCGCGCGGCACCGGCTTCGAGTTCATGGACGAAGTGAAGGGCGGCACCATCCCCGGGCAGTTCATGCCGGCGGTGGAGAAAGGCGTGCGCCAGGTGCTGGCCAGCGGCGCCGTGGCCGGCTATCCGATCCAGGACGTGCGGGTGATCGTCTACGACGGCAAGCACCACCCGGTGGACAGCAAGGAAGTGGCCTTCGTGGCCGCCGGCAAGAAGGCGTTCCTGGACGCGATCGCGAAAGCGCGGCCGCAGGTGCTCGAACCGATCGTCGACCTGGAAGTCGCCGCGCCCGAGTCGCACATGGGCGACATCAGCGGCGGTCTGTCGTCGAAGCGCGCGCGCATCAACGGCACCGATTCGGTGCGCGGCGGCGAGATCCTGGTGAAGGCGCAGGTGCCGCTGTCGGAACTGGAAGGCTATGCCGCCGAACTCAAGTCGGTGACCGCGGGACGCGGGCGGTATTCACTGGATTTCAGCCACTACGAACCGGTGCCGGCGCAGGTGCAGGCGAAACTGACCGACGCCTACAAGCCCAGGCATGAAGAAGACTGAGCACTTGTCCAGAATGTGTCGATCGACTCGTAGAGCGGCCTTCAGGCCGGCCCAGGCAGAACCCGGCCGGCGACGACATCAGGGCCGTGCCCACGGCTGACGAAAACGAAACGGTTGCGTATCGGAAGCAGCGGCCTGAAGGCCGCTCTACGTCAGATGCCATGCGTTTTGGTGGTTGCCATCGCAAGCGCGCAAAGCGCTTGAACCGGCTCTAAGCAAGAGGAAGACGGAGCGTGCAGGTTGCACGGGTTCGACAGTGCGAACCGGCCCGGACGGCAGGCGACCGCGTCGTTCCACCACGCTTCGACCATGGTCGCGGGCGCATTTGATCTGGATCAAGGCGACTCCGGCCGGGGTGCCGAGAATGCGCGCATCCCCGATTCGGATGCCGCCATGCAGGCTCTCGCCGCGACCGCCCCCTCACCCTCCGCGCCCCCCGGGCCAGATGCCGATACCTACAACGACAAGGTGGTGCTGCAGTTCGCGGCCATGACCGTCGTGTGGGGTCTGGTCGGCATGCTGGTCGGCGTGCTCATCGCCGCCCAGTTGTACTGGCCGGCGCTCAACTTCGATCTGCCGTGGCTGTCCTTCGGACGGCTGCGCCCACTGCACACCAACGCGGTGATCTTCGCGTTCGGCGGCTGCGCGCTGATGGCGACCAGCCTGCACGTGGTCCAGCGTACCTGCCACGTCCGGCTGATCTCCGACCGCCTCGCGGCGTTCGTGTTCTGGGGCTGGCAGGCGGTGATCGTGGCCGCCGCCATCACCCTGCCGCTGGGCATCACCCAGGGCAAGGAATACGCGGAACTGGAGTGGCCCATCGACCTGCTGATCACCGTGGTGTGGGTGGCCTATGCCGTGCTGTTCCTGGGCACCATCGTCAAGCGCCGGGTCAAGCACATCTACGTGGCGAACTGGTTCTACGCCAGCTTCATCATCACCGTGGCGCTGCTGCACATCGTCAACAATCTCTCGATCCCGGTCAGCCTGACCAAGTCGTATCCGATCTACAGCGGCGCGGTCGATGCGATGGTGCAATGGTGGTACGGGCACAACGCGGTGGGTTTCTTCCTGACCGCCGGCTTCCTGGGAATGATGTATTACTTCGTGCCCAAGCAGGCGGGCCGCCCGGTCTATTCCTACCGGCTGTCGATCGTGCATTTCTGGGCGCTGATCGCCATCTACATGTGGGCCGGTCCGCACCATCTGCAGTACACCGCGCTGCCGGACTGGGCGCAGAGCCTGGGCATGGTGTTCTCGCTGATCCTGCTGGCGCCCTCTTGGGGCGGTGCGATCAACGGCGTGATGACGCTGTCCGGTGCATGGCACAAGCTGCGCACCGATCCGATCCTCAAGTTCCTCATCGTCGCGATCAGTTTTTACATGATGAGCACGTTCGAGGGGCCGATGATGTCGATCAAGACGGTCAACTCGCTGAGCCACTACACCGACTGGACCATCGGCCACGTGCACTCCGGCGCGCTGGGCTGGGTGGCGATGATCTCGATCGGCGCGATCTACGCGCTGATGCCCACCCTGGTCGGCGCGAAACAGATGTGGTCGATCCGCCTGATCGACACCCACTTCTGGCTGCACACCCTGGGCGTGGTGTTCTACATCGCGTCGATGTGGATCGCCGGGATCATGCAGGGCCTGATGTGGCGGGCCACCAACGCCGACGGCACCCTCACCTACAGCTTCGTCGAGGCGCTGAACGCGACCTACCCCTACTACCTGGGCCGGCTGATCGGCGGCCTGCTGGTGATCGTGGGCATGGTGCTGATGGCCATCAACATGATCCGCACCTGGCAGACCGCCGGCGCCCTGGCGCGCCAGCCGGTGAAGCCGCCGCATCTGGCCGAGGCCCGCGCATGAGCCGCACCGCATCCTTCTTCGTTCCGGGTTTCCGACCATGAGCCATTCGCACGAAAAGATCGAAAAGAACGTTGGCCTGATGGCGGTGCTGATCGCCGTGGCCGTCTCCTTCGGCGGCCTGGCGCAGATCGTGCCGCTGATGTTCCAGGCCGAAGCCATCCAGCCGCTGCCGGGCGTGAAACCCTACCCCGCGCTGCAGTTGGCCGGTCGCGATATCTACGTCCGCGAGGGCTGCTACAACTGCCATTCGCAGATGATCCGCACCCTGCGCTTCGAGACCGAACGCTATGGCCATTACTCGCTGGCCGGCGAATCGGTGTACGACCGGCCGTTCCAGTGGGGCAGCAAGCGCACCGGGCCGGATCTGGCGCGCGTGGGCGGTCGCTATTCGGACGACTGGCACCGCGTGCATCTGATCGATCCGCGGGCGGTGGTGCCCGAATCGAACATGCCGAAGTTCCCGTGGCTGGCCGACGCGCGGGTGGACGGCGAACTGGTCAGGAACAAGATGATCGCGCTGCGCCGGCTGGGCGATCCCTACACCCAGGCCGACATCGACGGCGCACCGGAGGCCATCGGCGAGCACACCGAACTCGACGCGCTGGTCGCCTATCTGCAGGCACTGGGGCGCCACGCCCCGAGGGGGAACTGACATGTTGTCCGGAATCATCACGGGGCTGCTGCTGGCGCTGTTCGTGGGCGGCTGCATCTGGGCCTGGAGCCCGAAACACAAGCGCGCGTTCGACCAGGCGGCGCGGATTCCGCTGCAGGACGCGGATGCCGACGTCGATGCCGGCCAGGACGGCATGCGTCCGAACGGCACACACTCGAACGACATGCGCCGCAACGTCACGGAGATGCCGCGATGAACGCAGGCTGGTCGTGGTACATCGTCGCGCTGGTCGCGCTCAACATTCTCGGCTGCCTGTGGCTGATCTGGTGGACCGGGCGTCGCCGCCCGGGCGACCCGGCCGCCACCGACACCAGTCATGTCTGGGACGACGATCTGACCGAATACAACAAACCGATGCCGCGGTGGTGGATCAACCTGTTCTACATCACCATCCTGTTCGGCCTGGCCTATCTGGCGTGGTTCCCGGGCCTGGGCGGCTTCGCGGGCGTCGGCGACTGGAGCTCCCGAAGCGAACACCACGCGCAGAAGGCGCAGGAAGACCGCCGGCTCGCCGCGACCTTCGCCCGCTTCGACGGCCAGCCGATCGACGCCATCGCGCGCGATCCGCAGGCCATCGCGCTGGGGCGTTCGATCTTCGCCAACAACTGCGCGACCTGCCACGGCTCGTCGGCCAAGGGCGCGGTCGGCTATCCGGACCTCACCGATGACAAATGGCAATGGGGCGGCACGCCCGACGAGATCCTGACCTCCGTACTGGATGGGCGCACCGCGGCGATGCCGGGATGGGAAACGGCGCTGACCGGCATCGGCGGCAAGGACGGCGTGCTCTCGGCGATGGCCTACACGCGTTCGCTGTCGCAGGGCGTGCGCAGCGGCGATTACTTCGCGTCCCAGGGCCAACCGCTGTTCGAGAGCATCTGCGCCGCCTGCCACGGCATCGACGGCAAGGGCAATCCCGCGCTCGGCGCGCCCGATCTCACCGACGACTATTGGCTGTACGGATCCAGCACCGAGGCGATCACCGCCAGCATCGCGAAAGGTCGCCAGGGCGCGATGCCCGCGCACCGCGAGCTGATCGGCGAGACCCGCGCGCGACTGGCCGCGGCCTATGTCTGGTCGCTGTCGAACCCGTCGACCAAGGCTGCCGCCAGCACCACGCCAGCCGCAGCGGTGGCGGGCGCGCCATGACCCGCCCGGCCGCCTTCGATCACCCGCCGCGGCCGCTGGCGCAGCGGCTCGGCGCGATCCTCTGGCCGAGCTTCTTCTCGGCCGGGGTCGCGACGATGGTCTGCTTCGCGCACGTCGATCCGATCGCGCTGCGCGACCTGACCTTCCCGGACTGGACCATCGGACGCGAAGCCGGCTACACGCTGGGCTTTTTCCTGTTCTGGATGGCGACGGGCGCGTCGAGCCTGTTCACCTGGTGGTTGCTGCGGCCGTCCAGCCGCTTCAATCCGCCGCCCGGGGGCTGACGTGGACAAGCGCATCCCCGCCGAACTGGTGGAAGACGGCAACGCCTTCTATGTGAGCGAAACGCGGATCCAGCCGCGTTCGGTCGACGGACGCTTCCAGCGTCTGCGCATGCTGGCCGTGTGGATACTGCTGGGCATGTTCTACGCCTTTCCCTGGCTGCGCTGGGACGGCCGCCAAGCGGTGTTGTTCGACCTGCCGGCACGCAAGTTCTACGTCTTCGGGCTGAATTTCTGGCCGCAGGATTTCGTGTTCCTGGCGATGCTGCTGATCATCGCCGGCATGACCCTGTTCTTCTTCACCGCGCTGGCCGGACGCCTGTGGTGCGGCTACGCCTGTCCGCAGACGGTGTGGACCGAAGTGTTCCTGTGGATCGAGCGCTGGACCGAGGGCGACCGCAACAGCCGCATGAAGCTGGACGCCTCGCCGTGGAACCGCCGCAAGATCGCGCGTCGCGGTACGCGGCATGCGCTGTGGATCGTGTTCGCGCTGTGGACCGGGTTCACGTTCGTCGGTTTCTTCTCGCCGATCCGCGCGCTGGCCGCCGAAGCGCCGCTGGGCTGGAGCGGCTGGGAGACCTTCTGGCTGCTGTTCTACGCGATCGCGACCTGGGGCAATGCCGGCTTCCTGCGCGAGCAGGTCTGCAAATACATGTGTCCCTACGCGCGGTTCCAGAGCGCGATGTTCGACCGCGACACCCTGATCATCGCCTACGACCCGCTGCGCGGCGAACCGCGCGGCCCGCGCAAGCGCGGCCTGGACAGCGTGCTGGCGCGCGCCCGCGGCCTGCTGCCCAAGGCCGTGGCCGATGCCTGGGTGGCGGACGCGGCGCGGCGCGAACGCGCGGCGGAGGCCGACGCCGCATCCGCGCGGACGCGGCACGCGCCCGAGGACCTGGGCGACTGCATCGACTGCACGCTCTGCGTGCAGGTGTGCCCCACCGGCATCGACATCCGCAACGGGCTGCAATACGAATCCATCGCCTG
>JAIMKJ010000070.1:0-2673 GCA_020692565.1 Thermomonas sp. | reverse complement strand
AGATCGGCTATCCGCACGGGCTGATCCGCTACGCCAGCCAGAACGCGGTCGACGGCAAGCCGACCCGCGTGCTGCGCCCGCGCATCCTGCTGTACGCCGCGCTGCTGCTGACCCTGCTGGGCGGCTTCGCGTGGGGCGTGAGCCACCGGTCGACGGTGATCGCCGAAGTGCTGCGCGACCGCAACGCGCTGTATCGCGAGACCGCGAACGGCGTCGAGAACGATTACGTGCTGAAGATCGCCAACAAGACCATGCAACCGCAGCGTTACCGCGTCGCGCTGGTCGCGCCGGACGGGATCGCCCTGCGCGGCGCCTCGGCCGAAGTGCGCGCGGACGCCGAACAGATGGTGTCGGTCCCGCTCACCGCCGCGACCTCCTCGCCATTGACCGGCCGCCGCGATCTGCGCTTCGTCGTCACGACCGGCGACGGCACCCGGGTCGAGGTCGACTCCACATTCTTCGGTCCCTCGCCATGAACGCCGCTCAGACCCCGATTCACGTGCAGACATCATCGCGCCATCGCCCGGCATGGCGCGAGCCGATGGTCTGGCTGATCACGGCATTGCCGGCCGCGGTGCTGGTGGCCGGAATCTCGACCCTGGTCATCGCGATACGCGCGGGCGGCGACGACGCCCTGCCCGACGCCGTGCGCCGCACCGCCCAGATCCAGGTCGCCGATCTGGACATGGATGCCCGCGCGCAGGCGCTGGACCTGGCGGCGCTGCTGCGGGTGGACGGCGATGCGCTGGACGTGCTGCCGGTGTCCGGCGCGATCGACCGCGCCGCGCCGCTGCGGCTGCGGCTGCACCACCCGACGGCCGCGGCCGGCGATCGCGACGTGGTACTGATGCCGACCGCGCATGGCTGGCATGCGTCGCATGCGCTCGATGGCCGCCACGACTGGCGTCTGGAACTGGGGCCGGACGATGCGCAGTGGCGGCTGGTCGGCCGCCTGCCGGCGCGGCAACGGGCCGCCCGGCTGTCGCCGGCGCTGGCGGAATGACCACGTCGCAATGACGGCCACGGACGCCACTGCCTGCTTCCACTGCGGCGCCCCCCTGCCGCGCGTGCCGGTGCGGGCCGCGCAAGCAGATGGACCGCGGGCCTTCTGCTGCGACGGCTGCGCCACCGCGGCGGCCTGGATCGAAGGCGCCGATCTGGGCGATTACTACCGCCTGCGCAGCGCCGACGCCGCGCGGGTCGATCCCGACGCCCCGGATTTCTCGGCCTGGGATCGCGAAGACGTGCTGCAGGGCCACGCCAGCGCCGTTCCCGGCGGGCGCGAGATCACGGTCCTCACCGACGCCATGCGCTGCGGCGCCTGCGCGTGGTTGATCGACGGTTTCCTGCGCCGCCAGCCCGGCGTACTGGATGCCGGCGCCAACGCCGTGACCGGCCGGATCCGCATCGCCTGGGATCCCGCGCGCACGCCGCTGTCGGCGCTGCTGTCGCAGTTGGCGACGCTGGGCTACCGGGCGACGCTGGCCACCGGCCAGGCGCGCGAGCGCGAGCGCCGCAGCGAGCAGCGGCGCTGGATCCTGCGTCTGGGCGTCGCCGGTCTGGGCGCCATGCAGGCGATGATGTTCGCCGAGGCGCTGTATCTCGACACCGCTGCACAGATGCCCATCGCCACCCGCGACGCGTTCCGCTGGCTGGCGTTCCTGGTCTCGACGCCGGTGGTGTTCTTCGCCGGATGGCCGTTCCTGATCGGGATGGCGCGCGAACTGCAGGCGCGGCGGATCGGCATGGACACCTTGATCGCCGGCTCCACCCTGCTCGCCTATGTCGCGAGCCTGGCCGAAACCCTGCGCGGCGGCGCGCACGTCTGGTACGACGCCGCGGTGATGTTCGTGTTCCTGCTGCTGGCCGCGCGCATGCTGGAACAGCGCGCGCGCAGCGTCGCCTCGGCGCAGGTCGACGCACTGTCGCGGGCGCGACCTGCGCTCGCGGTGCGCGAGCGCGCGGACGGCAGCCGCGAGCAGGTGCCGTTCGAAGCGCTGGCGCCGGGCGAAATCGTTCGCGTCGCGGTCGGCGAGGCGGCGCCGGCGGATGGCCTCCTGCTGGACGGCGCTGCCGCTTTCGACGAATCGCTGCTCACCGGCGAAGCGGCGCCGGTGCGCAAACAGCAGGGCCACGCGATCTACGCCGGCAGCGTCTGCCGCGATGCCCCGGCGCGGATGCGGCTCACGCGGACCGGCGCGGGCACGCGGCTGTCCGAGCTGGTGCGTCTGGTCGAACGGGCACAGGCGGAGCGGCCGATGCTGGCGCGTCGCGCCGATGCGGTGGCGACGTGGTTCGCCGCCGCCCTGCTGTGCGCCGCCGCCGTGACGTATTGCGTGTGGCGGCTGTATGACCCGTCGCGGGCGTTCGAGGTCGCCCTGGCGGTGCTGGTGGTGAGCTGCCCCTGCGCGCTGTCATTGGCGGTTCCCGCAGCCCTGGCCGCCGCGCACGGCGCGCTGGCGCGGATGGGCGTGCTGACCCTGCGGCCCGATGCCCTGGACGCCCTCGCCCGCGTGGACCGCATCGTCTTCGACAAGACCGGCACCCTGGGCGACGCCCTGCCGCGCCGCGCAGGCAGCGAACAATGGGGACCGCTGGGCGTCGACGCGGCGCTGCGCATCGCTGCCGCCCTCGAACGCGACAGCCGCCATCCGCTGGCGCGCGTCTTCGACG
>JAIMKJ010000025.1:47702-60570 GCA_020692565.1 Thermomonas sp. | reverse complement strand
TTTGCGTGGCTGCCCCCCTCGGTCACTGATTGCCCCGGTTTGGTAGTAAGGCTTGAACTTGACACTGCCGGCAGCATCCACGCGCCGGCCGCGGATCTGATCGGCACTGCCAATGCGTTGACGGCCCAAGAATTAGCTCCGGTTGTCCGATTGGGTATCGAGGGATTCGAGTACCTCGTAGATTCGCTGTGGAGGAACCTCTGGCCGGCATTAAGGCGAACCTTTGCGTTCCGGCTGAGCTTCGGCCCGAACGACCTGATTGAGCAGCCCACACCGGTGATCGTATGCGCGCCCGAGCAGCTCCAAGCTCGCTGGACGAAGCACCGCATAGTCAAGCCAGATGATCAAACTCCGGATTCTGAATTCGCAAGAGTTCTCTGCGGCCAACGCGACATGGAGCCAATTCTGGCTCTCGCCGAAGCCTTGGGTCTTCAAATTTGTACGCTCAAGGAAATGAGCAGGCTTGAACGACTGCACGCCCTTCTCTCTGGCAGCGAAAGCTTCGATGACTTGCTGGCTGCCATACGTTTGGCAGATGGGCTCTCAAATCAAGCGAGGCTCGGCGAAAGTATCAAGAACGATCTCATTGATCGGTTCACGGCCTTGATTCCAGGCGCATGCTGCAAGAAGTTGTTGCAAATGAGGAATTTGGCGCTCTCTGGTTTTGCCGACGCTCGCTCACTGTGGTCGGCTGTTGAACTTCTCGTCAGCAACCTCGGATTTAAGCCAGAAGACGATAGCGACTTAGTAGAGATACTCGCGGCGTCGGTTGATGAAAATCTCGCAGCACCTCCGTGGCGTACTGCAGTGAAAGCTGGCTTATCGACTGCCGCTCATCGAGAAAAGCCGGTCTTTTCCCGAGCAATCTGGAGATGGGCCGAGCTTAGCCAAACCACGTTCACCGCTGCCGTAAGCATCCTGCCGGCTAACGCGGCAGTTGAGCAGCGGCTGGCAGCAGAAGCGCCCAGAAAACTCCACGCTACCACTCCGGCCGCCCTGCTTTCGCCGCTGTTGAAGAAGCGTTGGCTTATCACGTACGGCGCTGTCCTAGCTTCAACGTCCCCTCCCGTTGATGCCACAGGCCAGCAGCTCAAGGTGGACAAAAACCCAGACCATAGCGATGGTTTGCGCTCAGCCCTTCGTTATGCGAGCCCTCCTCAGGTTTTGGAGTGCGCACTTGCCTATAAGGACTTGCGCTTGGTCGGATTGTGCGCAGAACAGGCGACTGTCCATCCTCATATTCTCTCTAATATCCGCTGCGTAGACGTCATCGAGCAAAAAGTGTGGGGCGCCGCGATTCGCAAAAATTCTTCCCTGTGGAACGCACCAAGCAATGCAGTCGATGTGCGCGACACCGTTTTAGCTCAACTTTTTGAAGGACGGTCTGTCGACACTGGCCTCCTCGAAGCGCTTGCGCGGACACCCTTGGCTGACCTCAGCGCCGCCCCCGAGCGGGCTAGACTGTGGTCGCTTCTGCCAGATTCGGAGCGCGACCACTACCTTCAGTCGACCGCAACCGGCTGGCTAGAGGCCGCGACTAAAGGCGCCGTGGCAACGCCCCTTGAGGCCTCACTTGAGCGCGCAATCATTGCGAGTTCAAGCTTGCAGCCCCTGCTTGAAAGGTCATCAGTGACGGTTGAAGCGCGTCTAGCAATCGTCAGTGCCCTTCCATCTTTCCCCGAAGAAGCATTCATCACATGGCTGAAGAACCTCTTGAATAATGTTCGCAATCTTTCTCATACAGATTCGGAGAAACTGGGAACAATTGTTGCGTCCCGACGTTGGGAGCGCGCGGCCAAGCATCTCTCGGAACGACTCTCTGGTCATCGTCCAGATCTCATGCCAGGGCTTCGGTTATGTGCAAAATTACTTGGCTTCTATACGTGCTGGACGCTTGGAATCTCAAAACCAAGCGCTGCTGAGAAGTGGAACGCGTTCGAGGAAGAGGCTCGTGAACTCTATCCAGACGGTCCAGATAGCAACGAACTCTGGTCACGAGCCGGAGGAAAAAATTCCGACCTGCCGGGACGGTCTCAAAACGGGGCAGCACGTTGGCACGCCGCGTTGAATTCAATCCGTTACGGTGGACGTCCGATTAAACGTGAGCTCCTTGAAAGGATGTGCCACGATTTCCCTTTGAACGAAAAACTGCGCCTGTATGCTAACGACTCGGACATCATTGGCTGGCGTTGAACCTTCCATATAACCATCGTGCAAAAATGAATCCATCTAGCTACCCGCAAGGCCACGCCCTTCTGATCGGCGTAGCGAACTATCAGCAAGTCTCTAGCCTACCTTCTGCGATTCTGAATGACGTCAACGATGTTGCCGCGACACTCTCATCGCCGAAGTACTGTGCCTATACTCCCGCCAATATCGTCACTCTCTTGGACGAAAACGCTACTCGGGCAGCCGTCTTGAAGGAACTAAATGAACTGGCTGCTCGGGCGGACTCTGGGGACACAGTCTGTGTGTTCTTCTCCGGTCACGGTGGTGTCGTGGGGAGCCCAGGTAAAGAGGACAGCGTGCTGATGACCTTCGACAGCGACCTCGCTGACATTGAAAATACGTCTATTAGCTCGGATGATTTGGCCGCAGCATTCGCCCAGATCGAGGCAGAGAGGCTACTTGTTTTCATCGACGCCTGCCATGCGGGCGGGGCGGCAATTTCGAAGAAATTGACCGATGGCGAAGGCCACGAGATCAAGTCTGGCTATAGCCAAAGCACCTTCGAGAAGCTGGCAGTCGGGCGCGGACGCGCTCTGATGGCTTCGTGTCGTGCTGACGAAGTATCAGCCGTATTTCACGGAGCGAGGAACAGCGCTTTCACGACAGCACTGCTAGCAGGCTTGCGCGGAGACGCCGACAAGAGCGCCAGCGGCTTCATCAAAGTCTTCGATCTGTTTAGCTACGTCTCCGAAGAGGTGCCAAAACTGATTCCAGATGAGCAGCATCCAATTTTTAAGGCTGACAACCTTGAAGTAAACTTCGCTGTCGCGCTGAGCCAAGGCGGGAAAAAGTCGCCATACGCGCCCGAGACCACGCCCACTGCGCATAGGCAGGACCCTTGGTCGGTGTTCGAGAAGATCATGGTCGAGCTCTACCCATTCGGACCACACGATCAGGAGGTGTGGAGCCGCTCCGGTGGTGACCTGTCCCGTCTTCGACTTCACCCCACTGGTCAGGCTGCTTGGCATGCAGCGCTTCGCACGCTGAAACAGGGCGGCGGAGGCAAGAGTATTAACTACGGCAGCTTGCTCAGGACAGCGAAGGAAGACTTTCCGAACCACCCGGAGTTGACGATGCTCCAGGCGCCTTAATTGCGACCGTTTGAACATACTCGGCTGACCCGAAAGGATCTGGCGACAGCCGAAGCTCAAGACGAAAAGTACGTACTAGTGCTTGTCGGGCTTAGAGAAGACTAAATCGCCAGTCATTCAATCCCCCAAGTTTGTCATAGGCTTTCGGCACCTGTCGAAATCGTAGAGAAACGCCCCAAGTCTTAGATCTGGCTGAAGCTATAGACTACCGCCGCCATCCATCCTGGGTCCACGCTTCGCGCGGACCCGGGCTACGGGTTTCGATGGTGATTGATTTGCGGCGGTGATGTCCTGAAGGCAGGCCGGGGCCTGCCCTACGCTGTCGAAATTGGGTTACTTGATCAGCGAGCCACTGCGTCTTTCGCGGAGGCGTCAACGCCTGTAGAGGATGGAGCGACGACCAGATAGTCGCGTGCCCGCTGCGTCGATCCCATACCCGGGCGACTGACCGCTGCCAGTTGCCCCGCTATCGGGGCCTTGAATGCATGCATCATTCCCAGGCGGATCGATATGCGCATACCGCAGCGCCGCCCATCCGGGCGGCGCTGCGTTGATCAGGCCTGCTCGGGCAGGGCGTCGTGGTGGCCGTCGCGCTCGGCGCGACGGGGCATCCGCGCCATCGCCCGCGCTTCCAGGCCGCGGGTGTCGCTGAAGATCACCGGCATGAATAGCAGGCTCGGCGCGGTGGAGCAGATCAGGCCACCGATCACCGCGATCGCCATCGGTTCGCGGAACGTGGTGTCCAGGCCGATGCCCAGCATGGTCGGCAGCATGCCGGCGGTCATCACGACCGAGGTGATCACGATGGATCGCGCGCGAATCCGGCATGCCTACGTGCAGGGCCTGTCTCAGCCGGTGAGACGCCCCACCTGTATCTACCCGGCTCCACCGGAGCCGATCATGCACGCAGTTTCGCCCTATCCGACACGGATCGACTCACCCGAAGCCAACGCACTTGTCCCAGGCCGCGGCGGCTCGCTGGCGCTGAAGCTGCAGCATAAATATCCGGACCGGGTCACGGGCGCGTTCACGCTGCCCGCGCGCGAGGGTCGCTACGCGCCCTTTCCCGCCGATCTGCCGCCGGCGTTGGCCGAAGCGCTGCGCGCACGCGGGCTGAGCCGGCTCTACAGTCATCAGGCCGATGCCTGGGAAGCGACGCAGCGCGGCGAGGATATCGTGGTGGTCACGCCCACGGCATCGGGCAAGACGCTGTGCTACACGCTGCCGGTGATCGCGGCGGCCATCGCCGATCGATCCAAGGCGCTCTATCTGTTCCCGACCAAGGCGCTGGCGCAGGATCAGGTGGCCGAGCTGCTGGAACTCAACAAAGCGGGTAATCTTGGCCTGCGCGCGGCGACCTTCGATGGCGATACGCCGGGCGACCAGCGCCAGGCGATCCGCCTCAACGGCGATATCGTCGTGACCAATCCCGACATGCTGCACCAGGGCATCCTGCCGCATCACACCAAATGGGCGCAGTTGTTCGAGAACCTGCGCTATATCGTCATCGACGAGATCCATACCTATCGCGGTGTGTTCGGTTCGCATCTGGCCAATCTGCTCCGGCGCCTGCAAAGGGTCTGCGCGTTCTACGGTGCGAACCCGCAGTTCATCCTGTGCTCGGCCACCATCGGCAATCCGAAGGAACACGCCGAGGCGCTGATCGGGCGCGCGGTGACCGCGATCACCGAGTCCGGCGCGCCCACCGGCGAGAAGCACGTGCTGCTGTGGAACCCGCCGGTGACCAATCCCGATCTGGGGCTGCGCGCGTCGGCGCGCTCGCAGAGCACGCGCATCGCGCGCATGGCGATCAAGGCCGGGCTGAAAACGCTGATCTTCGCGCAGTCGCGGACGATGGTCGAAGTGCTGACCAAATATCTGAAGGAGGTCTTCGATCACGACCCGCGCAAGCCGCCGCGCATCCGCGCGTATCGCGGCGGTTATCTGCCGACCGAACGCCGCGACGCCGAACGCGCGATGCGCGCCGGGCGGATCGACGGCATCGTCACCACGTCAGCGCTGGAACTGGGCGTGGATATCGGCAGCCTCGATGTGGTCGTGCTCAACGGCTACCCCGGCACCATCGCCGCGACCTGGCAGCGTTTCGGCCGCGCCGGCCGCCGGCAGCAGGCGTCGATCGGCGTGCTGATCGCCAGCTCCGATCCACTGGATCAATACATCGTCCGCCACCCGGAGTTCTTCACCAGCGCGCCGCCCGAGCACGCGCGGATCGCGCCGGACCAGCCGGTGATCCTGCTCGACCACATCCGCTGCGCCGCGTTCGAACTGCCGTTCCGCGACGGCGACCATTTCGGGCCGGTCGAACCGCAGGCCTATCTCGATCTGCTGACCGAAGACGGCGTGTTGCATGCCGAAGGCGCGGTGTGGGAATGGATCGCCGACAGCTATCCGGCGAATGCGGTGAGCCTGCGCTCGGTCGCCGACGGCAATTTCGTGGTGGTGGACCGCACCGACGGCCGCCAGGTCATCATCGCCGAGGTCGATTACAGCGCCGCGCCGCTGACGCTGTACGAAGGCGCGATCCACATGATCCAGTCCACGCCGTATCAGGTCGAACGCCTGGACTGGGACGGTCGCAAGGCGTTCGTCACGCGCACGCATGTCGATTACTACACCGACGCGATCGACTACACCAAGCTGAAGGTGCTGGAACAGTTCGACGGCGCGGTCGCCGGCACCGGCGCCAGTCACCACGGCGAGGTTCACGTGGTGCGTCGCGTGTCCGGCTACAAGAAAATCCGCTACTACACCCACGAGAACATCGGCTACGGCCCGGTGAATCTGCCCGATGCCGAACTGCACACCACCGCGGTGTGGTGGCAGCTGTCGCAGCCGGTGCTGGACAGTCTGTTCGCATCGAAGCAGGACGCGCTCGACGGCTTCCTCGGCGCCGCGTACGCGCTGCATGTGGTCGCGCGCATCGCGGTGATGGCCGACGGCGCCGATCTGCAGAAAGCGGTGGGCAGCGGCGACGGCGCTTGGTTCGCGGTCGCCGATGCGAAAGGTCGCGGGCAGTTGCGACGCGGCGAAGGCGCGCCGGCCAGGCCCGACGATCTGGCCGCGTTCACGCCGACGATCTATCTCTACGACAACTTCCCCGGCGGCGTGGGCCTGGCCGAGCCGCTGTGGACGCGGCAAGCGGAACTCGTCGCCCGCGCGACCGGACTGATCGACGGCTGCGATTGCGCCAGCGGCTGCCCGGCCTGCGTCGGGCCCATTCTTGATATCGGCTCGACACTCAACATCGAAGGCGCCGCGCGCGATGCCACCGCGAAAGTGCATGCCCGCCGCGTGCTGATCGCGCTGTCCGCCGCAGCGGAACACGCATGAGCACGCACGCGTGCTGTCCCCTTCTCCCACCGGGAGAAGGTGGCCCGAAGGGCCGGATGAGGGTGTATCAGTGACCATCGCCCTCGAACGCATCCGCACCCTGCGCCAGCAGAGTGGGCAAGTCACATCCTCGCGCGCTCCGCAGCCATCCGCACCACCGCCTGCAGCGCCAAGATCAGCAGCGCACACCGTCGAAGACCTCCGCCGCCTGTTGCGCGTGCGCGCGCCCACCGGCGTCGCGCGCACGATGACCGATGTCGATCGCACGCTGCCCGGCGAAGAAATCGCGCCCGGCCTGCGCCTGATCGAGACCACGCTGCCGTGCGATCCGGTGGCGCAGCAGTTGTGCGGTGCGTTCGACCGCCGCGAGGCGATGATCCCGACCCGCGACGTGCTGTTCTTCGACACCGAAACCACCGGCCTGGCCGGCGGCACCGGCACCCGCGCCTTCATGATCGGTACCGCGCAGTGGCGCGACGGCCGCCTGCATGTCCGTCAATGGTTGATCACCATGCTCTCGGCCGAGCGCGACCTGCTCGATGCGTTCGCGGCCACCGTGTATCCCGGCATGTTCCTCGCCAGCTACAACGGCAAGAGCTACGACGCTCCGTTGCTCGCCACCCGCTTCCGCCTGGCGCGCTTGCGCAATCCATTGACCGGACTGGATCACATCGATCTGCTCTACCCCACCCGTCGCAGTTACCGCGGCCGATGGGAAAACTGCCGGCTCGCCACCATCGAACGCCAGGTGCTGGGCGTCGTGCGCGAGGACGACCTGCCCGGCAGCGAAGCGCCTGCCGCATGGCTTGGCTACCTGCGCGGCGGATCGGCGCGGAACCTTCGGCGCGTGGCGGACCACAACCGGCAGGATCTGGTGTCGCTGGCCGGGCTGCTGCCGCGGCTTGCCGGTGCAGGCTGTGCCTGAAAGCCGCGGTCCACGACAACACGCCGTCCGAGATCTCTGGCGATCCGGTTCGGTGATTCTGCGATCCGGGGAACACAGCGTCGGGCTATCGCCCGGAAGGCGACATCGCATCCCTTCGAAAAGAAAAAGCCCGGAGCGGAAACCCCGGGCTTTTCTTTGAACATGCGGCTCAAAGAAGATGCGTTGGAACCGGCACATGACGAAAATCGGGCGTCACTTCGCACGACTTCCGTGCAATCCGCACGCCGCTATTGCAGCGGATCAGCGACCTGCAGCGTCCTTGGCGGCGTCCTTCATCTGCGCAGCGCGCGCCTTGGCGGCATCGTAGGTCGCCTCAGCCAGATCCTTGCAGCTGCCCTGCTGCGCGGACGGAAGGCTTTCGCACTTTTCCTTCGCGACGTCGTAATCGGCCTTGGCCTTGGCTTCGGCGACATCCTGACTGGCGTCCGCGTTGTCCTTCATCGCATCGCTACGGGCCTCGCGGGCTTCGGCAGCATCGTCTGCATTGACGATATCTTCGCGGTTTTCGGCCGCGACGGTCGCCGCGTCCGCGGCCTGTTCGGCAACGTCCTGTTGACCTTCGCGTTGCGCCTCGGCGACGTCTTCCCGGGTCTCCGAAGGCGTTTCCTGACGATTGCAGGCCGAAAGCGCGAGGACGCCACCGAGGCCGATCGCGGCGACGATGATTCTGGCGGAAATGATTTTCATGGTCGTCTCTTGGATTTAGAGCGGTGCGCTCATGGGAATGACCATCAAATTGCATGCCAAGTATTGGCCGCTTGCGCTTCATGCGCTTGAAGCGGTTCATGAAGCCGCCGTTGCGACGACGTTCATTGAAGAAGCGTTTCGCCAAAAGAACCGGCGGCGCACCTCGCGGCCGGGTCTTCATCGTCGAGCGGTAATGGGCTGCCGACCGATGCGCCTACGCCACCATCCCCGCCGCATGCCCGGACGCCCACGCCCACTGGAAGTTGTAGCCGCCGAGCCAACCGGTGACATCGACGACTTCGCCGATGAAGTGCAGGCCCGGCACAAGTTTCGACTGCATGGTCGAGGATGAAACTTCGTCCGTATCCACACCGCCCAGTGTCACTTCCGCAGTGCGATAGCCTTCGGTACCGCTGGCGATCAGCGGCCAGTGCTGCAATTGTTCGGCGATCGCGCGCAGTTCCGGATCGTTGAACTGTTTCATCGGGCGGCTCTGGAACCAGAGTTCGCACAGACGTTCGGCGAAACGTTTGGGGAACAGTTCGCCCAGCACGGTGCGCAGTTCCGCCGCGGGTCGCTTCGCGCGCAGCTGTTTGAGCGCATCGAAGGCATCGGCCTGTGGCAGCAGGGCGAGATGCAGCGCGTCGCCGACGTTCCAGTAAGAGGAAATCTGCAGAATCGACGGGCCGCTGACGCCGCGATGGGTGATCAGCATGAAGTTGCTGAATCCGCGGCCGTTGCAGTGCGCAGTGACCGGCAGCGCGACGCCGCTGAGGTCGGCCAGGCGCTCCTGGTGCTTGCCGGTGAGCGTGAGCGGCACCAGCCCGGCGCGCGTCGGCAGCACGGTGTGGCCGAACTGGCGCGCAAGCTCGTAGCCGAAGCCGGTCGCACCCATGCTCGGGATCGACAGACCGCCGGTCGCGATCACCAGCGACGGCGCGCGCAACTCGCCCATTGTGGTCTGCACGCGAAAGCCCTCGTCGGTGCGCTGCACGTTCTGCACGCTGCATCCGGTGTCGATGCGCACACCGGCGTCGGCGCATTCGTCCAGCAGCATCTTCACGATCTGCTTCGACGAGTCGTCGCAGAACAACTGCCCGAGCTCCTTCTCGTGATAGGCGATACCGTGACGCTCGACCATCTCGATGAAATGCTGCGGCGTGTAGCGCGCCAGCGCCGATTTGCAGAAATGCGGATTGGCGGAGATGAAATTGGCCGCAGTGGTGCCGGTATTGGTGAAATTGCAGCGGCCGCCGCCGGACATCAGGATCTTCTTGCCGCAGCGGTTCGCGTGCTCGATCAAGCGGACGCGGCGCCCGCGCTGGCCCGCGACCCGCGCACACATGAGGCCTGCGGCGCCGCCGCCGATGATGATCACATCGGTCGAGCCAGTATCTGCAGAGCCGGCATCGGCCGACGCGGATGCGGTCGGGGTTGGCGCCATCGGGAAACATCCGGTTCATCGTGCGGTCGGCCATTGTAGGCGGCCGCCCGATATCACAGGCACATCGACGATGGCTCCACGGCAGCGCGCGCTTGCGCCCGACCCCCGACCTCAACGAGCATTGCGGCTTCGCCCGCCCCGAATCGCCGCATGCTGCGCCTGACCGAACTCAAACTGCCGCTGGACCACCCCGAGGAGGCCTTGCGGGCGGCGATTCTGCAGCGTCTGGGCGTGGACGACAGCGACCTCGTGGGGTTCACGGTCCACAAGCGCAGCTACGACGCGCGCAAACGCAGCGCGATCCTGCTGATCTATACGGTCGACGTCGAACTGCGCGAGGCCGCCGACGCTGTCGTGACCGGGCAAAGCATCGCCCATGTCGCGCCCAGCCCGGACATGCGCTATCGCTTCGTGGCGTCGGCGCCGACCACGCTCAAATCGCGGCCGGTGGTGATCGGCTTCGGCCCCTGCGGGCTGTTCGCGGCGCTGATCCTGGCGCAGATGGGCTTCCGACCCATCGTGCTGGAGCGCGGCAAGGCGGTGCGCGAGCGCACCCGCGACACCTTCGGCCTGTGGCGTCAGGCGGTGCTGGACCCCGAATCCAACGTGCAGTTCGGCGAAGGCGGCGCCGGCACGTTCTCCGACGGCAAGCTCTGGAGCCAGATCAAGGATCCGCACCATTACGGCCGCAAAGTGCTGGAGGAATTCGTGCTGGCCGGCGCGCCGGAGGAAATTCTGTACGTGAGCAAGCCGCATATCGGCACGTTCCGGCTGGTGAGCATGATCGAGAAGATGCGCGCGACCATCGAATCGCTGGGCGGCGAAATCCGTTTCGGTGCGCGGGTCGAGGATGTGCGCATCGTCGACGGTCGGATGCGCGGCCTCGTGTTGAAAGATGGCGAGGAACTGCCCTGCGAGCATGTGGTGCTGGCGATCGGCCACAGCGCCCGCGACACCTTCCAGATGCTGCATGAGCGCGGCGTGTACGTCGAAGCCAAACCGTTCTCGATCGGCTTCCGCATCGAACACCCGCAATCGATGATCGACCATGCGCGCTTCGGCCCGTTCGCCGGGCATCCGCTGCTGGGCGCCGCCGACTACCGCCTCGTCCACCATGCCCGCAACGGACGCGGCGTCTACAGCTTCTGCATGTGCCCCGGCGGCACGGTGGTCGCGGCCACGTCGGAACCCGGCCAGGTCGTCACCAACGGCATGAGCCAGTATTCGCGCAACGAACGCAACGCCAACGCGGGTCTGGTGGTCGGCATCAGCCCGGCCGATTATCCCGGCGGCCCGCTCGCCGGCATCGCCTTCCAGCGGCATTGGGAACGTCAGGCATTCAAGCTCGGCGGCGGCGACTACTGGGCGCCCGGCCAACTGGTCGGCGATTTCGTGCGCGGCCGGCCCTCGAAAGCCTTCGGCGACGTGCACCCCTCGTACACGCCCGGCGTGCGCCTGGGCGACCTGTCCGCCGCCCTGCCCGACTACGCCATCGCCGCGATCCGCGAAGCCATCCCCGCGCTGGACCGCCAGCTCAAGGGCTTCGCGATGCACGACGCGGTGTTGACCGGCGTCGAGACCCGCACGTCGTCGCCGATCCGCATCACCCGCGGCGCCGATTACCAGAGCATCAACACCCGCGGCCTCTACCCCGCCGGCGAAGGCGCCAGCTATGCCGGCGGCATCTACTCCGCCGCTATCGACGGCATCGAAGTGGCGCAGGCGCTGGCGTTGGCGATGACCGGCGAATGAGGGTTCAGCCGGTATCGCCGCCGCCAACGCCGCGCGCGCCGATCCGCATCGTCGGGCCGCTCGGCCCGTCCTGATTGAGGGTCTGCGCCTGCGCGAGCTGCTGCGCCTGGGCCTGCTCCCGGGTCTGTGTCGCTGACCTGGCAACTTCCGACGACCGTTCGACCGGCGTATTCAACGCTTCCAAGACATCCACCGCCACGCGCCTGTAATGCCCGGTCGTCGGATCGCCCTGCCCTGCGATCAGGTATTTGGGCAAGCCGGTCTGGGGATCGGCGATGGTGCTCGCATCGATCCGATCGATCCCCGACATATTGGTGCGCGTGTCCGCCAGCACGCCAGCGACGACACCAGCGGTGACCCGCTCGCGCTGATCGGGTGTGAGTCTGTCGTTCGGATCGATGGCTGCCAGACGCATCGACTGCTGCGCCTGCTGCCAGTTCGGGTTGGCGACGTGATCGGGATCGGTCATCCGTTGCGCGCCGTGCTGCGGGGGCTGTTGTGGGCCATCGCGGTCCTGATCGGGACGCGGGGGCACGTCGCGGTCCGGGTTGCCGCGGCCGCATGGTCCGTTCATTGAAAGACCGCCGGGCACTCGCTTTCCGGCACTATCGTTCGCCTTCTAGAATCATTTCCGGGCAGGACCGCACCTGAAGAAATACGGGCTCTCGCTCTGCAGAGGCTTGTCCCGACCCTCTTCCGTCCAGCGAAGCTTTCCACCATGAAGCAGCAACAGGTCAACGGATTCGGTTCCATGCTCATCATCCGACGGCATCGTATCGATGTATACGCGGCTTCGGACGCGCCACCGACCCGTGCTCAACTGCTGCACGTTCTGAATCGAGAAAAAATTGCCTTCTCCATATTCTGAATATGCGTGAACGATACGATCATGGATGACGAGCGCACCAACGAGCGGATCGGATGCTTCGTCTACAGGCTGCTCACCGGGACCGAGACGTCGATAACGCTCACACTGGTCTCGACCATGTTGGCTGCTTTCGTGCCAGACACCTTGCAGGGATTTCGGCATCTTTGCGCCGGATGAAACATTCAGACCATCGATACTGGCCGGCGAGTCGCCGTTTTGCACCGGCAGATCGCTGGCACCCACGCCGACGGCAACGTCCGGCACTGCCTGCCTGGCAGCGCAAACAGACACCATCGCAGCGGAAAGCGCGAGGCCGTGCAGGAAAGCGATGTGCTTGATCGTCATTGCGTGCTCCGGAACTGATTCAACTCGAACAGGCGTTTGAGGATGTCGTCGTCGCTCAGCGGCCATTCCCAGCCGTAGGCGGCGGCGACGGCCACGTCGAGGTCGCGGTGCAGATGATCCAGCCACGCGGGACGCGCGTTGTAGAGGTTGGTGAG
>JAIMKJ010000025.1:40897-47676 GCA_020692565.1 Thermomonas sp. | reverse complement strand
GAAGCCTGGTTTCGCGACGATGCGGTCCGGGTAACCCGGCACGACTTCCGGAATGCGGTCGGACCACTCGGGCGGGTTGAGCCAGCGGTCGCGTGCTTCTACCAGCGCACGCGCGACCTTGGCGATGAACTCGTGCGGTGTCATTCCCTGGCAGCTCCGTGGCGATTGGCTGCATTATGCCGGGGGCGGGCGCGATGCGCGGTGGCGCAAGCCCACGGCACGCGCGCTACCATGCGGACTCGTGCCGAGGCTTCGATGACCCGTTCAACCTTCTACCAACCGCCCTACTCGCTCACCCCGGCCATCCTCGGGCTGGTAGCGGAGATCAGTGAGGCGATCGGACGGTATGCGGGCTTGGCGGATCGGGCGCTGACGCCGCAGCTGCGCCGCGAAAACCGCCTGCGCACGATCCAGGCATCGCTTGCGATCGAGAACAATACCCTGACGCTGGAACAGGTCACCGCGGTGATCGATGGCAGACACGTATTGGGTCAGCCGCGAGAGATTCACGAAGTGCGCAATGCATTCGCAGCCTATGAAGCGATGGAAGGCTGGGATCCTGTTTCGGAGGCCGATCTGCTTGAAGCGCACCGTGCATTGATGGCGGGGCTGGTGGACGCGCCCGGCCGGTTCCGCGGCGGCGGTGTCGGCATCTTTCGCGAAGGCACGCTGGTGCATATGGCTCCGCCCGCCGAACGCGTGCCGCATGTGATGGGCGATCTGCTGCAGTGGCTGACGCGAACCGACGCACATCCGCTGGTGGCGAGTTGCGTGTTCCACTACGAATTCGAGTTCATCCATCCGTTCGAGGACGGGAACGGCCGGATGGGCCGGCTCTGGCAAACCCTGATACTGCGCCAGTGGAAGCCGCTGTTCGCATACCTGCCGGTGGAGACCGTGATCCGTGAACGGCAGGAGGCCTACTACCAGGTCCTGGCTGAGGCGGACCGGCGCTCGGATGCGACGGTCTTCATCGAGTTCATGTTGCAGGCGCTGGCAGACGCCCTCCGCGACGCAATCACGACCGATCAAGTAAGCGATCAAGTATGCGATCAAGTAAGCGACCAGGTGCAGCGCATCATCACCGCACTGGGCGATGGCGAAGTGAGCGTTGCCGGGCTGATGGCGGCGATGGGCCTGTCGCACCGGCCCACGTTCCGTCAGAACTACTTGGCTCCTGCCATCTCGGGCGGCTGGGTGGTGCCGACCCAGCCCGATTCGCCGCGCAGCCCGACCCAGCGTTATCGGTTGACCGCGCGCGGGCGGCATTGGTTGGACCGCGCATCACGTCCCTGAACGCGACGGGCCGCCCTGAAGGCGGCCCGTCGTAGAAAAGCATGAAGCTCGAAACTCAGCCGCCCTGGGTCAGCGGTACCACGCGGATTTCGACGCGACGATTGGCGGCGCGACCGGAGTCGGTGTCGTTGCTGGCGACCGGATAACGCTCGCCCATGCCGACCACTTCGAAGCGTTCGCGCACCAGACCCTTGCCGGCGAGATAGTTGGAGACCGAGCCGGCGCGCTGTTCGGACAGGCGCTGGTTGGCTTCGTCGCTACCGACACTGTCGGTGTGACCGCTGATCTCGACGATGGTCTGGTTGTACTCGGCCATGCTCGCGGCGACCTGGTCCAGCGCCGGATAGAACTGCGGCTTGAGGTTGGCCTTGCCGAAGTCGAAGGTCACGCCGTCCGGCAGATTGAGCTTGATGACGTCGCCTTCTCGGGTGACGTCGATGCCGGTGCCGGCGGTGCGACGACGGAGGTCGGCTTCCTGGCGGTCCTGGTAGACGCCAACGGCGCCACCGGCGACGGCGCCGACGCCAGCGCCGACCAGCGCGCGCTGGCGGCGCTCGGTGGCGTCATCGCCGCTGAGCAGACCGGCCACCGCGCCGACGGCCGCGCCGATCAGGGCGCCGCGCTGGGTGCGGTTGGGGTCGTCGGGGGCATTGGTCTGCCCGGTGTAAGTGGCGCAGCTGCTGAGGAGGAGGCTGGCGGCAATCGCGAGCGCGATCGGGGCGTGAGAAGACTTGTGCATGGGAGACTCCTGATGAATCGGCTTGGGCGCCGGTAAGCGGGGTCACCTTAGGCCCGGCAAGCTGACAGGAGGCTGTCTGTGCGATTTGCGCGGGGGGTCGTGCGGAATGCGGAATCGCCGTGGCGTCGTCCGGAGGCCGAATGACCGCGGCGCCTTTCATAGGCTAGGCCTGTGGCGCACCGGTCTTGATGGAGGCTCGGCAAGAAAGGTGCGCCACGGGCGCACCCCATGAAAGCGTCAGCCGTCGAATGGCATCGATGCGTCAACGAGCGCCGGGCAAATCAGTCCAGCAACGCCTCGGCGGCGACCGAATCCAGCGGATCTTCCCAGCGACTCATCAGCGTGAGGTACAGCAGCTTCTCGAATTCGGCGCCGAAACGGCGGATCACCGCTTCGGGGTCGGGCACGAGTTTGCCGTCGGCGATCAGGCCGAAGTGGACCTTGCCGTTGTAGCTCAGGATCGACAGGCCGATGCCGATGCTGCCGGTCTGCGGCACCCAGAACATCATTTCCTTGATCTTGCCGCCGGCCAGGTACAACGGCTGCTGTGGGCCGGGCACGTTGGTCGCGACCGCGGTCGCCTTGCGGCTGAAGAGTTCGAGCGCGATCTCCTGTATGGCCGCAGGCGCCATGCCGAGCGCGGCCAGAAGACCATACGCAACAATGGCTTGGCGTGAGTTCTTCAGCTGATTCATGCATTCGGCGACATGTTCCAGCCGCCGGATCGGGTTGCCGATGCCGACCGGCAGATCCAGGAACACCAGACCGAAGTGGTTGCCCAGCTTGCGCGCGTGCTCCAGCGGACGCAGGTTCACCGGTACGGTGGCACGCAGGGTCATGCCTTCGACGTGTTCGCCGCGCTCGATCATGTAGTCGCGCAGCGCGCCGGCGGCGGTCGCCATCAATACATCGTTCACGGTGCAGCCGCAGGCGCGGCCCACGGCTTTGACTTCTTCCAGATCCAGCGGTGGCGCCCAGGCCACGCGCTTGCTGACCCCGAGCTTCCCGCGCAGCAGCGACGGCGGGTCGTCGGGCAGTGCGAGCGCCTGGACCAGTTCGCGGGCGATGTCGCCGCCCTCTTTCGCCAGCACCCCGGCGAGGGTCGGGTCGCGATACATGTCCATGCCCTTTTCGAGCATTTTCGTGCCGAGCTTGGTGTAACGCTCCACCGCACCGACGCGGCGCGCGACCTTGGCGCCGTCCTGTTTCAGCCAAGCCTTGCCCAGATCGTCGCCCTTGCCGGGCTCACGCGCGGTGTCGGTGAGCGACAGCAGCACCTGCACCAGGGCGATGCCGTCGGCATAACTGTGGTGGATGCGCGACACCAGCGCCGAGCCGCCGTGATATTTCTCGACCAGATGGAATTGCCACAGCGGCTTGGTCTTGTCGAGCGGGCTGGAGGCCAGCGCGCTGACGAAGCGTTCCAGCGCTTTCTGGTCGCCGCGGCCCGGCAGCGCCGAAAGTCGCACGTGCCAGTCGAGATCGAAGTCTTCGTCGGTCTGCCAGGCCATGCCGCCCGGGATTTCGACCGGTTTCATCCGGAAGCGCGAGTAATCGAGGAAGCGTTTCTCGACGACTTTCTTGAGCCTCGCCAGCGTGATCGGCTCGTCGAACATGAGCACGCCGGTAATCATCATCGGGTTGGTGGGCCGCTCCATCCGCAACCATGCGGTGTCGACGCGCGACATCGATTCACGGCGCGGGCGCTTCGATGCAGGCTTGGATGCGGCGGATTTCTCTTCGGCCATAGTGCTCTCCCCGGGTCGTCGCGAGTGAATCACGCGGGGCAGCCGCGGTCAACGCGAACGGCGGTCAACCCGAACCCCAGGCGCTCACTCGCCGTCGCCGCCGATCCGTCGATAGGCATCCAACGCCGCAAGCCGCCCGCGGGCGAGATCGACGATGGGTTGTCGCGGGTAGTCGGGCGCGAGCCGCGCCAGTGTCGACGGATCGGTCCACGGTGCGAAGCGCAGTTTCGGCGGCAGTTTTGCGAGTTCCGGCACCCAGCGCGTGATGTACGTCGCGTCGGGGTCGAATTTTTCGGCCTGGGTCACCGGGTTGAAGACGCGGAAATACGGTGCGGCGTCGGCGCCGGTGCCGCCGATCCACTGCCAGCCGAGGGTGTTGTTGGCGAGGTCGGCATCGACCAGGGTGTCCCAGAACCAGCGCGCGCCCTCGCGCCAGTGATAACGCATGTGTTTGCACAGGTAGCTGCCGACGATCATGCGCACGCGGTTGTGCATCCAGCCGGTGTGCCACAGCTCGCGCATGCCGGCATCGACGATGGGCACGCCGGTGCGTCCGTGCCGCCAGGCATCGCGCATGAACGGGCTGACCTTCGCCCACCCGAAATCGGCGAAGCGCGGGTTGAGGTTCTGCTCGGTCGTCTGCGGGAAGTGATGCAGCAGATGGTGGGCGAATTCGCGCCAGCCCAGTTGCCGCAGGTAGCCGTCGATCTCCTCGGCCAGCCGCGGCGTGCGCAGCGACAGCAGCACGGTGGCGATGCGCCACGGCGCGATCTCGCCGAAATGCAGATGCGGCGACAGCCGCGAGGTGCCGGCGTGGTCGGGGCGGTCGCGTTCGCTGCGGTAATCGCGCAGGGCACCCTCGGCGAACACGTCCAGCGCGGCGCGCGCGCCAGCCTCGCCGGGCTGCCAGTGCTCCCAGAAGCCGGCATCCCAAGCCGGCGACGGCAGCAGTTTCAAGGCGTCCAGCGGCAATCCCTGCGGGCCGTCGTCGACATCCGGCAGCGCGACCGGTGCGTCATGCAACATCTGCAGATGCAGGATCGCGCCGGCCGCACGCCAGAACGGAGTGAAAACCTTGTACGGCCCGCCCTGCTTGGTCGCGACCTGCCAGGGTTCGAGCAGCAGCGCGCCGTTGTGGCTTTCCGCGCGCAGGCCCTGATGCTTCAACGCGGATTTGATCGCGGTATCGCGCTTCTCGATCGCCGGTTCGTAGCGGCGGTTCCAGAACACCGCCTCCGCATCGCAGGCGGCTGCGAGCGTCTGCAGGGTCTGCTGGCTCGGCGAATGGAAGATGCGCAGCCGCGAGCCGCGCTTGCGCAGGTCGGCATCCAGCGCGGCCAGCGAACGATGCCGCCAGGCTTCGGCGGCGGCGCCCGGCGCCCACGCGCCTTCTTCCTCCGGTGCATGGATGTAGACCGGAATCGGCGCATAGCCGGCGTCGAGCGCGGCCTGCAACGCCGGGTTGTCGGCCAGGCGCAGGTCGTTGCGGAACCAGACGATCGCGTTCGCCATCAACTCACCTTCACGGGGGTCTTACGCCAGGAAAGCCGCCGTCCACGGCAATGATCTGCCCGTTGATCCATGCGGCACGCTGCGAAACAGCACGATACGGAATCGGGAACGCTGCGAGTTCGGCCGCATCGGCGGCCTCGCCGTGGCGTCCCAGCGGATACTGCGCGGAAACCGCCTTGCGCGCCAGTTCGCCGGAGACGCACCCGGCGCTGATCGCATCGACAGCATGGCAGGTCCGGAGGGACGAACGCATCGCAAGGTCCATGCAGTGTCCGGCAAAGGAAGGATTACGGTTCATCGGCGACGGAAGATGCCGTCTTCGCCAGCGTCGCGCGCAGCGCCGAGGCGCGTTCGCGGATCGCCTGGATGCGCTCGGGCGCCAGCCGGTCGAGGTTGCGCCACTGCATGCCGGCGCGCGGGTGGTCGCGGAAGCGTGCAGCGTGGCGGTCGAGGAAATCCCAGTACAGCGTGGTGAACGGGCAGGCCGTCGGGCCCAATGCCTCGCCCGGGTCGAAACGGCAGCCGGCGCAGTGATTCGACATGCGCTTGATGTACTGGCCCGACGCGACGTAAGGCTTCGAGACCATCCTGCCGCCGTCGGCGTACTGGCTCATGCCCAGCACGTTGGGCAGTTCCACCCATTCCACCGCATCGACATAGACCGCCAGATACCAGGCGTGGATCGCGCGCGGGCGCACGCCCAGCAGCAGCGCGAACAGCCCGGTCACCATCAATCGCTGGATGTGATGCGAATAGCCCAGATCCAGCGTCTGCCGCAGCGCGTCGCGCATGCACGCCATCTGCGTATCGCCGGTCCAGAACAGCGCCGGCAAGGGCTGATCGGCGTTCAGCGTGTTGTCGTCGAGAAAGCCGGGCATGCGCAGCCAGTACACGCCGCGGACGAATTCGCGCCAGCCCAGGATCTGGCGGACGAAACCTTCCACCGCTTCGATCGGCGCCCTGCCCGCGCGCCACGCCGCGACCGCCGCATCCACCGCGCGTCGCGGCGACAGCAGTTTCAGATTCATCGCCGCCGACAGCCGCGAGTGATACAGCCACGGCTCGCCGGCCCAGATCGCGTCCTGGTAGCGGCCGAACAGCGGCAGCCGGTGTTCGATGAAATCCTCCAGCGCCTGTTCTGCCTGCCCGGCGTTCAACGGCCAGTCGAAGCGGTCGAGCTTGCCCGGGCGATCGGCGAACCGCGTCCCGATCAGCTCGATGACCTCGCGGGTGACGGCATCGATAGGGAACGCGCGCGGCGCCGGCAGCAGGCCCGGGCCTTGTCTGTCGAAGGTGCCGCGATTGTCGGCATCGAAATTCCATTGCCCGCCCACCGGCTCGCCGTTTTCGATCAGCACGTCTTCGCGCTTGCGGAGCCAGCGGTAGAAATATTCCAGCCGCAGCTCCTTGCGGCCTTTCGCCCAGCCGGCGAAGTCGTCGGGCGTCGCATAGAAATGCAGATCGGGACGCTCGGCCCAATCCAC
>JAIMKJ010000025.1:17422-40884 GCA_020692565.1 Thermomonas sp. | reverse complement strand
CAGACCTGCGGCAGCGACTGCGCCAGCCGCCATTCACCGGGCTGCACCGCGACCACGCGTGCGGGTTTGAACGCGGCGAGATCCGCTGCCAGCGCGGCTTCCAGGGTTGCGAACGCGTGCGTGTCCAGCGCGCGGTATTCGACCCGCCAGCCGCGTGCGATCAGCGCATCGCGGAAATGGCGCATCGCCGCGAGGAACATCGCGATTCGCGGCTTTGTGCTCCAGACCTGGGTGGATTCGTGCGCGACTTCGGCCATCCACACCGCGTCGCGCGCGGGATCGAATTCGGCGAACGCGGCGGAGTCGGCGTCGAGCTGATCGCCCAGCACCATCACCAGATTGCGGATCTTCGCGCCGGGCTTCATGCGCCGCAGTATTCGCGCGGAATCCGCTCGTTCAGACCGGTGAGGATTTCGTAGGGAATGGTGCCCGCCGCCTGCGCCACTGCTTCGCAGCTGATTTCGCCGGCAATCGCGGCGTCGCCCTGCCGACCGATCAGCACCACGTCATCCTCGTTGTAGGCGGTGCCGTCGGCGCCGATGTCGACCATGAACTGATCCATGCAGATCCGACCGACGATGGGGTGGCGCTGCCCGCGGATCAGCACCTCGCCGCGCGACGACAGCGCGCGCGGGTAACCATCGCCGTAGCCGATGGGAATAGTCACCACGCGGGTATCGTGCGCCGGGGCCCAGGTCGCGCCGTAACTGACCGGATGGCCGGCCATGACCACCTTGAAATAAACGACCTGCGAGACCAGCGACAGCGCGGGCTTGAGCGCCACCGTCGGCCGCGACGCGGGATCGGGCAGCACGCCGTACAGCGCGATGCCGGGGCGCACCATGTCCAGATGGGTGTCCGGGAAATGCAGCACGCCGCCGGAATTGGCGAGATGACGCAGCGGCATCGGCGCGCCGATGCGCTCGAAGTGCGCGCAGACCTCCAGGAAACGTTCGAGCTGCAATGCGGTCATCGGCAACGCCGGATCGTCCGCGCAGGCCAGATGCGAATAGACGCCCTTCACCACGCACCACGTCGACGCCGCCGCGGCTTCCACGAACGGCCCGGCGCTGTAGCTGTGCACGCCGATGCGTTCCATGCCGGTATCGATCTTCAGATGAACGGTCGCCTTGCGCCCGAGCGCCTCGGCCGCAGCTTCGACCTGGCGCAGCTTGTCCAGCGACGACACCGTGATTTCGAGATCGTGGACGATGAAACGCGCCACCTGTGGCCCGAAGATGCCGCCCATCACCAGGATGGGGACATGCACGCCGGCCTGCCGCAGGGCGATGCCCTCTTCCACGAACGCCACGCCAAGTTGCTCCACGCCCTGCGCCTGCAGATGCAGACCCACCGGCACCAGGCCGTGACCGTAGGCGTTGGCCTTGACGATGCCCATCACCGGCACGCCGCAGTGCCGACGCAGCGCGTGCAGGTTGTGGGTGAGTGCGCCCAAGTCGACGCGGATCCGGGTCGGGCGCTCGCTCGCTTCCGCGTGCCGCCGGCGGGACGGGTCGAAATCGGCGGTGTCGGAGATGGCGTCGCGTCTGGGCATGCGCCATTTTAGCGGGCGCGGCACTGGATGGTGTTCCCTCCGCTGCATCGGCAGAGGCCGGACGCGCACCACCGCCGACATCCGTCGGCGGTGGTGGTCTGTGCTATGCCGATCCGTACGCAGGGATCAGCATCTACCGATCAAAACCGGGTCACCTTGACCACGGCGCTGGCAGTGCCGCCTTTCCCGTCGCTGATCGTGTACTGGAACTTGACCGAGCCCCTCCAAGACCGCCACGGCGCCGAGAAGCGAATCCGATCGCCTTCGATCGAAACGGTGCCCGTTACCGGCTGGATCAGGCCAGCGATCGTCAGCGTGTCGCCATCAGGGTCGCTGTCGTTGTTCAACACCGGAATCAGGACCGAGACCTGACGCGTCGCGACGGTGTCGTCCACCGCCACCGGCGGCGCATTCGGCGCGGTCACCGCGATATCGACTTCCGCCTCGCGCACCGCGCTGCCGTACTGCACGCGATAACGGAAGCTGTCGCCGCCGGAATAACCGGCCTGTGCGGTGTAACTCGCGCTGCCGCCCGCCAGCGACACGCTGCCATGCGCCGGCGCACGGACGATCGCGTACGACAGACTGCCGCCGTTGCCGATCGAACCCGGCAGCGCGATCGTCGTCGGCGTACCGGCCAATGCCGTGGCCGACACCGGCGCCGCGGCCAGCGATGCGTACGTCTGCAGGAAGCGCACGCCGCCGGACACCGACACCATCAGCAGCGAACCGTCTTTCGACAGCCGGGTGCGGCCCTGCTCGTAGGCGTTGTTGCCGACCCATCCGAAGGCGCCCTCGAAATCGTGGCTGGCGGTCTGGGTGAAGGTGTTCATGTCGTACACGCGCACCTGTCCGCCGCCGGTCCACGGGAAGTACGCAGTACGCTCGACCGGGTGATAAGCCACGCCGATCGGCTGCGGGCCGGCGTACTGGCCGATGGTCGCGACCTTCTGGTAGGCATCGTTGTAGATGAAGGTGCCGCCGTAGGTGGGCATCGCGAACTGGCTGCCCAGGCGATCGGTGGCGATCTCGAAATTGAACCAGCCCGTACCGTTGGTGTAGCCGTTGCGACGCACGACCTGACCGGTCGGAATATCGATCAGACCCCAGGAACCGTCGGAGATGTTGGACTCGGCGAAGGCCACGGTATCGCCGTCGCCGCTGGTCGACAGCATCGTCGCCTGCCGCACCGACGCCAACGGCGTCCACACGCCCGTGGCCGGGTCCAGTTTGCGCAGCGGCGTCCAGCCCGACCCCCAGAACTCCGTGGTGGCATACAGCGTGCCGTCGGCCGCGAAGCGCACCGAGTACGTGCCGCTTTCGTAATTGCCGTTCTTGGCGAATGGCATGGTGCGGGCGCTGAGGTCATTGAGCGAAACCAGATGCACCCAGCCGCTGGTGCTGCCGGACAGGTCGTCGGCCACGGCGAGCGTGCCGTTGTCGGCCGAGATATCCAGACCCTTGAGCTGGCCGCCGAGCACGATCGGCGACAGAAAGTCGCCGCTGGCGATGTGGTAGCGCAGGACCTCGCCGCCCTGACTGATGTAGATGAGGCCGCGGCTGTCGTCGTGGACCATGTCCACGCGCTGCGGTGCCGGAATGAGCGTCCCTGCCGCCGATGCGGGCAATGCCGCGGCAAGCGATGCTGCGGTGAGTGAAGCTGTCAGCGCGACGATGCCCAGCATCGTGCGCGGAGCGTATCGAATCTCCATGTGTTCTCCTGATGAGTGATTGTCCCGAGCCTGGAACGGGCGGACGGCAGCCTGCCGAAGCCCCTCGAATCCAGAGGAAAATCATACGTTTAGGAGCTCTCACGGACTGAGACTGAACGGCTCTCGCAACGCGCATCGCACGTCGCGGAAGCGGTGCGCGGATCAGCGTCCGCCGTTCGGATAGCGCGTCTTCACCAGCGCTTGATAGGTCGCGGGATGGTGCTGGTGCAGCGCCTGCAGCGCCCAGATATCGCCGTCGAGAATGCTGTGATCGAACGCCCCGGGCAGCAGCAGACCCGGCTGCGGATGCGCGTAGCCGATGCCCGCCTTCGCCGCATCGGCGAAGAGATCCTGCACCGCATCCTTGTCGATGCAATCCCAGTGGAGGTCATAGGGCACATAGATCTGCTGGATGCCGGGATACGACCACCAGCACAGCGGCGCGACGTCGAGACTGTTCTGGATCCGCCACAAAAAGCCCTGATCGTTCGGCAGGATCGAATTGAAGTACGCGTTGAACCCAGTGCCGCCCGCGGTCAGCCCCGCGAACGACCACAGCGCCATGTTGGTCGTCGGCCCGGTGCCGTACAGCATCGCGTTGAGATAGGCGAACAATGTTGGCGTGAGCGTGCCGCCGAGGCTGTGACCGGTGACGTAGAGATAGCGAGGCTTGAGAATGTGCAGGAATTCGAGCATCGACGCGCCGGTCGCCGGGTCGCGCAACTTCAGCAGATCGGACATGCCGTTGAAGCTGCCCTGCGCGATCAGCGCATCGGCCGGCACGCCGGGTGGGTTACCGGGCAGCGCACCGAAGGGCCGGGTCTTGGCGAGGTCGAAATCCTGCTTGCGCCAACTGACGATGCTGTCGAAGTTGGTACCACGGATCACCACGAAATATTCGCCGGTCGCGATATCGCCGGCGACGTAGGCGCGGCTGTAGGAAATGTCGTCCCAGCTCTTCAGCTCCGCCGGCCCCCACACGACCCGCAGACCGGTCTGCGAAGCCACTTCGCGGTGGATGGCCGACATGTCGTCGTAGGCGATCGCGCACAGCGCGATCGAAGTATTCGGGTAGAAGTCGTAGTTGCGGCCGATATTGTCGAACACGTCCATTGCTCTCTCCTTGGCGTCGATCTGCCGTTGCGTTGCGGTCGAATGTTCCGTGAGATTCCATGCCGTCGGGCAAAGCCCCTGCCCCGTTGCATGCTTCGCAGGAAGTCTGCGCCAGCGCTCGCCGGATGGTCAAATACCCGAAGAAAGCCTGTGGGAGCGGCGGAAGCCGCGATGCTGTTGAAATGATCCGAGTAAAGCATGAACACGACTGGGTAGCCGACATGGGAGAAGGGGTATTGGCGAAACTCAACGCAAGGGCATGCCCTTCGCCTTGGCATACGCCATCCAGGCACCGATGACATGACTGCTGCTGGGACCGACGTGCAGCACGCTCTGCGGCGGCGGCATCTTGTGGTAAGCGATCAACAGCCTGCGCAGCATCGTCGCGCGCTTCTCGCCTTCGAGAGGCTGCTCCTCGATCGCGAGTTGCAGCAGCACGGGATCGTCGGGAAAATCCTGCAGCGCCTCATCGAGCATCGCCAACGCGCTAGCTGAAGCTTGACCGGTCGAAAGCAATTCGCCCACGATCCGACTCGCGGCGAATTTGCGAAGGCGGTAACGGCGCCAGCCCAGTTCGTCGGAACGGCGCAGGGCATCTTTGTCCCCGGCTGCGGACTGCAGCGCAGCCAGGATCTCAAGCGCCGTCTCGTCGCCGCGCGCGGAATCGGCCCTCGCCCACAGCGCCTTGCCGTAGCGCGTGAGCTGTTCGCGTGGATCGACGATGCCGCGAGCCTGCTGCTCGACCACGAGCATCCGCAGCAGATGGCTGGAAACCGGCAACGGATGCTCGCCGACCATCAGAGCGCATCGCTCCAGCGCGCGGTTCCAACGTTTCGCCATTGCATCGCGATCTGCCGATTCCTCATCGTCAGGACCGAGGAGCCGGTCGGTCTCGGCGTATTCGCCTGCGTGCTCCGCCTTCTGGGCCGGCGTCATGGAGATTTCCCCGCGTTCGCGCGCACGCTTGCCGACGGCCAATTCTTCTTCCAGCAGCGGGCGCAGGCACGACAGTTCCCGCAACGCGGGAGAATCCGCCGGTTCGCGCGTCGCCGCTGCTGCCGTCACCCGCAGCAGCGCCTCGTAACGCAGGCCGCTTCCGGTCGGCAGCACGCCGGCCTCCTTGATCACCGATTCCAGCGAAGCGTCGGTCTGGCCCTGGCGATAGGCGGCGAAGGCATCGGCATAGCGGGCCAGCACCGGGCGCTCGCCCCACAGCTCACCGAGCACTCGCGCGTACGCCATGCCGCCGTGACGGCCGAACTCGGCCTTGCGCAATTCCGCGAACGCTGCTTCGTCCTGCTCGAGGCGCAGATGGCAGTAGGCCGCCAGCGCCGGAAAGTAACCCCTGCCATAGAGACCCTTGCTGTCCAGTGTCTTCCAGCTTTCGAGCGCGCGTTCGCACTGATCGTATCGGGTGTAGTGCAGACCCAGTTCCAGCAGCACCGACGGGTTCTCTCCACTGTCGCGATAAGCGCGTTCGTGGCGCTCCAACGATGCTTGAGGATGCATCGTCCAGATCATGTTCGCGACCGCGACCATGCCTGCCCAACCATGCGCTTCGGCGGCATCATCCAATGCGGCGAGCGCTTTCTCCGGCTTGCCGTCGAGATACAACGACAGGTTTTCGTCGCCGACGCGCGCCAGATCTCGACTCGCGTCCTGCAGCCGCTGCATGCCCTCCGCATCTTCCGCCGCCCGGGCTGCCCGGATGCACAACGGCAGAAGGAGAATCAGCAACGCAGCCGAGCAAATGCGAAACAGCGACATCGATATCTCCGGGAACGAATCGGGCAAGCGGCAGGATACGCCGCATCCGCAAGGCTGGATGGTGTGCGCGAGATGGACCCGCGTTTACTCGAAACTCCCCACCGCATCGAACGCCAGATTGTCGAATCGCGTGTATTCGCCGAAGAACTTCAGCTTGAACGAGCCGGTCGGGCCGTTACGCTGCTTGCCGATGATGATCTCGGCGAGGCCCTTGTCCGGCGAGTTTTCCTTGTTGTAGTAATCGTCGCGATAGATGAAGACGATCATGTCGGCGTCCTGCTCGATGGCGCCGGATTCGCGCAGATCGGCCATCACCGGACGTTTGTCGGCGCGCGTTTCCAGCGAGCGATTGAGCTGCGACAGTGCGATCACCGGGACGTTGAGCTCCTTCGCCAGGCCCTTGAGCGAGCGCGAGATCTCGGAAATCTCGGTCGCGCGGTTCTCGCTGTTGCCGGGCACCGCCATCAGCTGCAGGTAGTCGATGACGATGAGGCCCAGACCGTGTTCGCGCTTGAGGCGGCGCGATTTCGCGCGCAGGCCTTCGGGCGAAAGGCCGGGGGTGTCGTCGATGAAGATCTTGGTTTCCTTGATCATCCGGATCGCACCGCTGACCCGGCTCCAGTCCTCGTCCTCGAGCTGGCCCGTGCGCAGGCGGGTGGCGTTGATGCGGCCGTTGGCGGAGATCAGGCGCAGCGCCAGCTGCGAGGCCGACATTTCCATCGAGAACACCGCGACCGGCTTCTTGGTCTTGATCGCGGCGTGCTCGGCGATGTTCAGCGCGAACGTGGTCTTGCCCATCGCCGGTCGCGCAGCCAGGATCACCAGGTCGGTCGGCTGCAGGCCGGCGGTCATCTCGTCGAATTCGGTATAGCCGGTCGGCAGGCCGGTGATGCCGCTGCCGTTCTGGTAGCGGGTCTGCAGTACGTCGAAGGCTTCGGCCATCGCCTTGTTGATGGCGACGAAGTCGGTGCGGCCCTGCGAGCGCGCCTCGGAGATCGCGAACACGTCCTTTTCGGCCTTGGCGAGGATCTCGTCGCTGTCGCGGCCCTCGGGCACGAAGGCGTCGTTGACGATGCCGGTGCCCGCTTCGATCAGCTGGCGCAGGATCGCCTTGTCGCGGACGATTTCGGCATAGGCGGTGATATTGGCGGCCGAGGGCGTGGTGCTGGCCAGTTCGACCAGATAGGCGCCGCCGGCGACCAGTTCCACCAGCCCCTGCGACTCGAACCATTCGCCCAAGGTCACCGCATCGTAGGGCCGGCTTTTCTCGGCCAGCTCGCGGATCGCGCGGTAGATCAGCTGGTGGTCGCGACGGTAGAAATCTTCCTCGTTGAGGCGGTCGGCGATGCGGTCGAAAGCGTCCGGCGCCAGCATCAGGCCGCCGATCACGGCCTGTTCGGCCTCGATCGACTGCGGCGGGATGCGCAGTTGCTCGACCCGGCTGTCGCTGAAGGTGTCGCGGCGCGGTTTGTCGCCGTAGGCGTTGGGGCGGAAAGCCATCGGGATGAAGTGCTCCGGGGACGTAGCGACGGGAAGGGATCGGGCGCACAGCGCAAGGCCAAGCATCGTAAGCCGCCCGGGCCGCGGACGTTGCAGACAAGTCTTGGGAAAAACCCGGGACAACCTGTGCATAACTTTCCGCAGAACGGTCGCAGAGCCTGAGACTGGCCCGTGAAAACAAGGAAGTCTCGACAACGGGTAGCGAACAACGGGCGCCTTTCGGCGCAATGTGCCTCGACAAACAAAACGGGCGCCTTTCGGCGCCCGTCCGTTCGAAACCTGGAAAGCGCGCTTACGCGGCTTCCGGCTCGATGACGACCTTCACGGTCACTTCGACTTCGGCGTGCAGGTGGATCAGCACGTCGAATTCGCCGATGTGACGCAGGGCGCCTTCGCCCATGATCACTTCGGACTTGTTGACCTTGTGGCCGGCGGCGGTGAGCGCCTCGGCGATGTCGCGCGCACCGACCGAGCCGTACAGCTTGCCTTCGGTCGAAGCGTTGGCCTTGATCGTGACGCTGACTCCCTCGAGCTGGCTGCGGCGCGATTCGGCGCCGTCGGTCATCGCCTGGGCCTTGGCTTCGTATTCGGCGCGCTTGGCTTCGAACGTGGCGAGGTTGGCGGCGGTGGCCGGCACGGCCTTGCCCTGCGGCACAAGATAATTGCGGCCGTAGCCCGGCTTCACGTCGACCTTGTCGCCGAGGTTGCCGAGGTTGACGACTTTCTGCAGAAGAATCAGTTGCATGGAATAACTCCGTATTCGTTAGCGGCGCTGGCGCGCCGCAACTAATGGCTGTCCGAATGACAGTTTCGTGTCATTCCGAACGGATGTGAGGAATCTGCTGTTGGAAAGCAGATCCCTCGCTGCGCTCGGGATGACAGGGTCAGACGTTGTGGTTGTCGGTGTACGGAATCAGCGCGAGGAAGCGGGCGCGCTTGACGGCGGTCGCGAGCTGGCGCTGGTACTTCGACTTGGTGCCGGTGATGCGGCTCGGGACGATCTTGCCGTTCTCGGTGAGGTTCTGGCGCAGGGTGTTGAGATCCTTGTAGTCGATCTCGGTCACGCCTTCGGCGGTGAACTTGCAGAACTTGCGGCGGCGGAAGAATTTGGACATGGCGGGCCTCCTCAGGCTTCGGCTTCAACGGTTTCGGGGGCATCGTCGCTGTCGGCGATGCCGACGGCGCCGTCATCGTCGCGGCGACGGCGATCGCCCTTTTCGGCCTTGTCCTTGTCGTCCTTGTTCTTCATGATCAGGGACTGCTCGGTGTCCGGGCCATCGCGCTTGATCACGAGGTGACGCAGGACGGCGTCGTTGAAGCGGAAGGTTTCGACCAGTTCGTTGAGAACAGCGAGATCGGTCTCGATGTTCATCATGACGTAATGGGCCTTGACCAGATTCTGGATGGGATACGCGAGCTGACGACGGCCCCAGTCTTCGAAACGGTGGATCGTGCCGTTGCCGGTTTCGACGAGCGACTTGTAGCGCTCGACCATCGCCGGCACCTGCTCGCTCTGGTCCGGGTGGACCATGAAGACGATTTCGTAATGACGCATTGCGGTGTGTCCTTGTGGATATCGCAGACGGAATTGTCTGGCGAAAGCCCCCTCGGCGCCGGGTCGGCGACGGTAGGGCAAGGTCCCCTGCCGAGGCAGAAGAGCCGGAAAGTATGGCAGTTCAAGCACTTGGAGGCAAACCGGCGAGGGACGACCTCCGGCATGCGCCATCGCCGGGCCGGATGCGGGATAGTGACGCCCTTTCGATCCCGACCCTCGAACCCAGACGGACCCGCACCATGCCCGGATTGATCCGAACCCCGCTCCGCCCCTCCCCGCGCCGTCGTTGGCTGGCTCATTGCGTGGGATTGGCACTGGCCTCCACGGCCGGCATCGCCGTCTCGGCAGTGCCCGAGACGAACGCCGCCACGGCGCAGACACCGGCCGCCCTGCCCGCCCAGTTCGCGGACTTCGATGCCTACGTCGAAAGCGTCCGCAAGACCTTCGAGGTGCCGGGCATCGCGGTCGCGGTGGTCAAGGATGGCGAGATCGTGTTCGAGCGCGGCTACGGCGACCGTGAACTCGTCGGCGGCGCGCCCGGCAAAGTCCCGGTCGACGCCCACACCCTGTTCGCCATCGCCTCCAATACCAAGGCCTTCACCGCGACCGCACTCAACCTGCTGGCCGAAGAAGGCAAATTGAAACTGGACGATCGGGTGATCGACCACCTGCCCTGGTTCCAGATGTCCGATCCGTACGTCACCCGCGAAATGCGCATCCGCGACCTGTTGGCCCACCGCAGCGGTCTGGGGCTGGGCGCGGGCGACCTGCTGTACTGGCCGACGACGACCTACACCGGCGAAGAAGTCGCCCGGCGCCTGCGGCACGTGCCGCTGAGCGGCTCGTTCCGCGACCGATATGCGTACGACAACATTCTTTATGGCGTGGCGCAGCTGGTGGTGGAGGAAGTCAGCGGGCAGTCGTTCGAGGCCTTCCTGCGCACGCGGATCTTCGCGCCGCTGGGCATGGACGAAACCCGCTACAACAGTGATGCCCTGAAACCCGGCGACCGCAACGTCGCGACCGGCTACGCGCTGGCCGACTTCAAGGATCTGCAGCCGGCGCCGCGACTGACCTGGCACAACGTCTCCGGCGCGGGCGGCCTCTACGCCAGCGCCCACGACATGGCCAAGTGGATGCGCCTGCAACTGGCCGGCGGCGTCTATCGCGACGCAAAGGGCCTCGAGCAGCGGATGTTTACGGAAAAGAGCCAGCAGCAGATGTGGTCGGCGATCACCCCGCTGCCGGTCGCACAGCCGTCGGTGCCGGAACTGCTGCCGGCCAAACCCAATTTCGTCGCGTACGGACAGGGCTGGATGCTGTCCGACTACCGCGGCCGCAAGCTGGTCTGGCACACCGGCGGCTGGCCGGGCATGGTGTCGCGGCTGACCCTGGTGCCGGAGCACAAGCTCGGCGTGGTGGTGCTGACCAACGCTGAACTGGGCGGCGCGTTCAACGCCATCACCCTGCGCGCGCTGGATGCGTACTTGGACGCGCCGAAGACCGACTGGAACGCCGCTTACGGCGCGGCGCTGGCGAAATCGCGGAAGAGCGCCGACGACAGCTGGGCCAAGCACGAAGCCGCACGGGCCAGGGATTCGAAGCCCTCACTGCCGCCCACGGGTTACGCCGGCACCTATCGCGACCCGTGGTACGGCGACGTATCGATCACCCAGGAAAACGGCAAGCTGCGGCTGACGTTCTCGCGCACGCCATCGCTGGTCGGCACCCTGAGCCATTGGCAGCACGACACGTTCATCGTTCGCTGGGACGAGCGCTGGCTCAACGCCGATGCCTTCGTGAATTTCGCGCTGGACGCCGACGGCAAGGTGCGCGAAGCCGGGATGCAGGCGATCTCGCCGAACACCGACTTCAGCTTCGACTTCCATGATCTGGTGTTGAAGCCGATGCGTTAAAACCGATCCTTGTGGGAGCGGCGGAAGCCGCGATAGGCAGCGGAAAGATTTGCCGCACATCATCGCGGCTTCCGCCGCTCCCACAGGTTTCTTCAGCGACGCGCGGCGATCCACGCGTCGATATGCCGCTCCAGCGTTTCCAGCGGCACCGAGCCGGTTTCCAGCACGGCATCGTTGAAATCGCGGAGGTCGAACGTGTCGCCCAGCGTCTGCTTCGCGCGGGCGCGCAGCTCGGAAATCTTCAGCTGGCCGATCTTGTAGGCCAGCGCTTGCCCGGGCGTGCCGATGTAGCGGTCGATCTCGTTGACGATGTCCTGGTCGGTCTTCGGCGCGTTGTCCTTGAAATAGGCGATGGCCCGGTCGCGGCTCCAGCCCTTGGCGTGCATGCCGGTATCGACGACCAGACGCACCGCGCGCCACATTTCGTAGGCCAGCTGACCCATGCGGTCGTAGGGATCGTCGTACAGGCCCATGTCGTAGCCGAGCTGTTCGGCGTACAGCCCCCAGCCTTCCCCGTAGGCCACGAAATACGCGGTGCGCCGGAACATCGGCGCATCCGGCAGTTCCAGGCCGCGGGCGAACTGGAAGTGATGGCCCGGCACCGCTTCGTGCAGCGAGAGCGCCATGATTTCCCAGATCGGCCGCATGTCCGGCCTGTAGAGATTGACGTAGTAGTAACCGGCGCGGCTACCGTCGCTGGCGCCCAACTGGTAGTACGCGGTGGTGGTGTCGGGCGCGATGTTGTCGGGGATCGGGCGCACGCCGTAGGGCTGGCGCGGAATGATCCGGAACACCTTCACCAGTTCCGGATCGATCTGCTTGGAAACGGCGCGGTAACGCGTGAGCAGCGCCTCCGGGGTTTTCTCGAAGAAGCGCGGATCGGTGCGCATGAAGGTGAAGAAGTCGCCCAGGCTGCCCTCGAAGCCGACTTCGACCTTGATCTTCTCCATCTCGGCGCGGATCCGCGCCACCTCCTTCACGCCGGTGTCGTGGATGGCGTCGGCGCTCAGTCCGGTGGTGGTGTAATAACCGGCGAGGAAATCGTAATAATTCTTGCCGTTCGGCAGATCGGCCACCGCGATGCCGGTGCGCGTCTTCGGCAGGTAGGCGTCGTTGAAATACGTCTGCAGCTTGCGATACGCCGGTACGATCTGTTCGACGATCACCTTGCGGGCCTCGGCCTGCAGCGCCGCGCGTTCGGACTCGGGCACGCCGGCCGCGAACTTCGCGAACGGCCGGTAGAACGGGCTGGTAGCCGGGTCGTCGACGATCTGCGCGGCGATCTGCGCCGGCACCCGCTGCATCAGTACCCGCGGCGGCACGTTGCCGGCCTTCACGCCTTCGCGCATCAGCGCGATGGTCTGGTCGATGGCCCCGGGCAGGGCGCGCATCCGCGCCAGCCAGTCGCGATAGTCGCGTACCTCGTTGAAAGCCAGCCCCTCGACGATGCCGTCGGCGGTCTGCACCCCGCCCTGATGACCCATCGGCTGCAGATATTCGCGGAACGCCTGGCGCTGCACGGCTTTTTCCTGCAGCCAGAGGAAAGTGTCGTAATTCAGCTGATCGGCCGGGGTGAGTTTGCTGCGGTCGAAGCGCTTGAGCCGCGCCAGCGCCTCGCGGTCGGCAGCTTCGCTGGCGGCGATGGCGTCGAGGCTGTTGTCGGACCAGCGGTCGTTGAAACGTTGGTCGCCCTCGAACGAGGCCGACTCCGGATTCTCGCGCAGCCCGCGCTCCCATTCCTCGGCGAAGAACGCGTGCAGGCGTTGGCCCTCATCACCCTGTTGGGCGCGTGCGGCATTGGCGAAAAGGCTTGTGGCGAGAATGGCCGCGAGTGCGGCAGCGCGGAACAGGCAACGGGTCATGCGGAACTCCGGCGCAGATGAACGTCGGAGTCTAGCCTCCCGGACAGGTCGCGGGGATGGGTCGGAAGTCAGGCCGCGCGGTCGGCGTCGGTGGTGAAGCTCTCGCCGCAGCCGCATTCAGCCTTGACGTTGGGGTTGCGGAACACGAACTGCTCGTTCAGGCCCTGCTTGAGGAAGTCGATCTCGGTGCCGTCCACCAGCGGCAGGCTGTCGGCGTCGATGTAGACGCGGATGCCGTCCTGCTCGTTGACCACGTCGCCCGGTTTGGCTTCGCGGGCCAGGTCGACCACGTAACTCCAGCCGGAGCAGCCGGTGCGTTTGACGCCGAAACGCAGGCCCAGTGCGGCCGGGGCTTCGATGAGATAGCCCTGGATGCGTTGCAGGGCGGCGGGAGCGAGGGAAATGGCCATGTGCGGGATTGTAGCCTCAGTTAAACTTCGCGACTCACCTCATATCGGCGCGACGGCGCGGGAATTCAAGGCAATGGCGTTCAGCAGCGTAAAAGAAGCTCTGGCCGGGACGGCCGGCATCGGCACCGAAGTCACCGTGAAGGGCTGGGTCCGCACCCGCCGCGATTCCACCGCACTGAGCTTCGTCCAGGTCAGCGACGGCTCGTGCTTCGCGCCCATCCAGCTCGTCGCCACCGATGCGCTGCCGAATTACGAAGCCGAGGTGAAGCGTCTGTCCGCCGGCTGCGCGGTGGTCGCCACCGGCACCCTCGTGGCCTCGCAGGGCAAGGGCCAGAGTTTCGAGATCCAGGCGACGGAGATCGACGTGGTCGGCTGGGTCGAAGACCCCGAGACCTACCCGATCCAGCCCAAGCCGCACACCCTGGAGTTCCTGCGCGAGGTCGCGCACCTGCGCCCGCGCACCAACCTGTTCGGCGCGGTCACCCGCATCCGCCACTGCCTGGCGCAGGCGGTCCACCGGTTCTATCACGAGAACGGTTTCTACTGGGTCAACACCCCGATCATCTCGACCTCGGACGCCGAAGGCGCCGGCCAGATGTTCCGCATCTCCACGCTGGACATGATGAACCTGCCGAAGACCGCCGACGGCAACGTCGACTTCAGCAAGGATTTCTTCGGCAAGGAAGCGTTCCTGACCGTCTCCGGCCAGCTGAACGTCGAGGGCTATTGCCTGGCGCTGAGCAAGGTCTACACCTTCGGCCCGACCTTCCGCGCCGAGAACAGCAACACCAGCCGCCATCTGGCCGAGTTCTGGATGATCGAGCCGGAGATCGCCTTCGCCGATCTGAACGACGACGCCACCCTGGCCGAACAGTTCCTCAAATACCTGTTCCGCGCGGTGCTGAGCGAGCGCGCCGACGACATGGCCTTCATCGCCGAGCGCGTGCAGAAGGATGCGATCACCCGGATGGAGGCGTTCGTGAACGCGCCGTTCGAGCGCATCGAATACACCGAGGCGGTGAATCTGCTGCAGAACGCCAAACAGAAATTCGAATTCCCGGTCGAATGGGGGCTGGACCTGCAGACCGAACACGAGCGCTGGCTGACAGAGACCCACGTCGGCCGGCCGGTGGTGGTGATGAACTATCCCGAGCACATCAAGTCCTTCTATATGCGTCTGAACGACGATGGCAAGACCGTCGCCGCGATGGACGTGCTGGCGCCGGGCATCGGCGAGATCATCGGCGGCAGCCAGCGCGAGGAGCGGCTGGACGTGCTGGACGCGCGCATCGCCCAGTTCGGCCTCGATCCATCACACTACGGCTGGTACCGCGACTTCCGCCGCTACGGCACCGTGCCGCACGCCGGCTTTGGCCTGGGCTTCGAGCGGCTGGTGGTCTACATCTGCGGCCTGAGCAACATCCGCGACGCGATCCCGTTCCCGCGCGCGCCGGGCCACGCGGAGTTCTGATGACGACTCCAAGCAGTATCCAGATCGGCGCTGTCGAGACCGAAGGCGATCTCGTTGTGATGTATCGGCCGACCGGGCCGGAGGAGCTGGCGCTGCTCGAACAGAGCGCCTTCCGGCGTTGGCCCCCGCGCCTGCCGGAACAGCCGATCTTCTACCCCGTCACCAATGAACGTTACGCGATGGAAATTGCAACGCGCTGGAACGTGAAGGACAGCGGCGTCGGTTACGTCACCCGGTTCCGGGTGAGAAAGGATCTCGTTGACCGCTACGACCTTCAGAAAGTCGGTGGCGCACATCACACCGAATGGTGGGTACCGGCCGAGGAACTTGAAGCCTTCAACGACGGCATCGTCGGCCCCATCGAAGTCATCGCCGAATACCGGTACGACCCGCACGCAACGAGCGACGCATCATGATCCTGTTCTTCGCACTGGTCTGCGTGGCGCTGGCGATCGCCGGCGCCACCGCTTTCGCGATCTTCTGGCCGCTCGCGCTGGTGCATCTGCGCGACCGCCAGCCCACGATGCGTGCAGCGCTCGCCGCACCGGCATTCATCCACCCTGTCACCCTGTGGTGGCTGCTCGACGGCGGCTATCGCGCCGCCAAGGACCGTAATCTCGACGGTCTCGCCACGCCGGCCCGGCTGTCGCTGGCGACGATCCTGATCGGCCTGTTCATGGCCGGCATCCTGTGGCTGTGGTCGGAAACGATGACATGAGCGATCCCGGGGTGACGATGGAACCGCAGGGAGAGCGTCGGGAATGGTGGCTCGCCAGCCTCGGACGCACGCTGGTATGGGCACAGCTGCGCGTCCGCGAGGCCGGCACCGCCGAAGTGTTCGACAGCGACGGCAATCTCCTGGCCTACGACAGCGAGGACACCGCGCGCGCGGCGCTGATGGACGCTGAATTCGTCGCGTTCGAGGGGCTGGATGAGGACGACGCGCTCGACCGCGGTTTCTCGCTCGGCGAAGTGCTGCCGCCGCAGGGCGACGACGATGCCGCGCTGCACGGCCGCATGGTGCAGACGCTGGGCGCACGGACCTGAGTGGTCGATGGCGGGTGGCGGAAACGCAAATCCCCCCTGCCCCCCTTTTTCAAAGGGGGGTAAAGCAGAGGCAGCGCTTTATCTGAACCGGCGGAGAGAAGCGCACGTATTACCCGCCCCGCCGAAAGAATGTGGAAGACAGACATCGCCCCCTTTGAAAAAGGGGGCCGTCGTCTGCGTAGCAGGCGGCGGGGGGATTTGCTTTTCGCCCGACGATCAGTGCATTCCGATCAGGTAACCGCATGTATCTCCCCCGCGCTTTCGCCGAAACCGACCTCACCCTGCTCGACGCGCTGATCGACGCGCATCCGTTCGTCACCCTGATCAGTACCGATGCCGAGGGCGCCCCCTTCGCCAGCCATCTGCCGGTGCTGTATCGCCGCGACGGCGATACGGTGCGGATCGAAGGCCACTGGGCGCGACCGAATCCGCAGGCGACCCACGACGGCGCGGTACTGATGATCGTCCACGGCCCGGAGGCTTATGTCTCGCCCGGCGCGTATCCCGACAAGGAAGCGGCAGCGCGGGTGCACACCTGGAATTACGCGATCGCACACCTGCGCGGCAGCCTCGACCGCTACGACGACGAAGCCGCGCTCGGCGATCTCGTCGACCGCCTCAGCCAGCGTTTCGAAGCGACGGTCGGACGCGACTGGCGGTTCGAGATGGACCGCGACGACCACCGCAGCCAGTTGCGCGGCATCGTCGGGTTCCGCTTCAGGCCCCAACGCATCGACCTGAAATTCAAGATCAGCCAGAATCATCCGCCCGCCAACCGGCGCGCGGTCCGCGACGACATGGCCGGACGCGACGACAGCGGCGCCCGCGCCATCGCCGCACTGATGCGCGACTGAAGCCGACGCAACCCTCAATCCTCACCGGACACGACGACCATGGATCTCGATCTCAGCGGCAAACACGCGCTCGTCTGCGGCGCATCCGAAGGCATCGGCCGCGCGACCGCGCACGAACTCGCCCTGCTCGGCGCCGATGTCACCGTGATGTCGCGGCGCGCGGATGCGCTCGCTGCGGTGGTCGATGGATTGCCGAACGCGGGGACGCAGCGCCACGGCTTCATCGCCGCCGACATTGCCAGCACGCCCGGCCTGCGCCTCACGGTCGAAACGCTCGTCGCCGAGCGCGACGTCCATGTGCTGGTCAACAACACCGCCGGTCCGGCCGGCGGCCCGGCGCAGACGGCCAGCGAGGAGGCGTTCCTCGACACCTTCCGCAGACATCTGCTGGCCAATCACGCGCTGGTACAGACGGTACTGCCGGGCATGCGCAGCGCCGGCTGGGGCAGGATCGTCAATGTGATCTCGACCTCGGTGTACGAACCCATCCCCAACCTCGGCGTGTCCAACACCATCCGCGGCGCAGTCGCGAGCTGGGCCAAGACGCTGTCGCGCGAACTCGCAGCCGAGGGCCTCACCGTCAACAACGTACTGCCGGGTTACACCGAGACCGGGCGCCTGGCGCAGATCCTCCACGACCGCGCCAAGGCCAGTCGACAGGACGAAGACGCGGTGGCCGCCGGCATGCGCCAGACCGTTCCGGCGGGGCGGTTCGCGCAACCGCACGAAATCGCCGCGGCGATCGCATTCCTGTGCTCGCCGGCCGCCGGCTACATCAACGGCGTCAGTCTGGCCGTGGACGGCGGGCGGATGCAGTCGATCTGAACGAGCGTTCCGGGCCATGCATCGCCCGCATGCCTGCAGCAGTGCTTGCCTGTCGCCCGCGCCTGAGGCAGCCTTGGAACCGTACGCATGCGGATATCGCGGCGTCGGCATCACCGTTTCGGCAATCCCCCGCACCAGGATGGTCCCGCATGGAAGAAACCCTGCTCAAAGATCGGCGCACCGGCGACCGCGTCCCGTTCGCGATCCAGGTCATGATCGTTCACGGCGATCTGGCCTGGGCCGCCGATGTCCTCGATCTGTCCGAAGGCGGGTGCGGCGTGTTCCGTCCCGCCGGCTGCCTGCTGCACGAAGGCAATGTGGCGCAGTTGCTGTTCTTCGGCGGCACCGGCCCGGCGGTGCCGGTCTCGGCGCGGATCGCCCGCGTCACCGAGCGTCATCTCGGCTTCGAATACCACGAATTGCAGACCATTCCGCCGTCGCTGCGCTGAGATCGATCCTCCCGAACCGGATACGACAACCCGATGCCTGAAGGTCCCGAGATCCGCCGCGCTGCCGACCGATTGGCCGCCGCGGTCGTCGGCGAGCCGCTGCGCTCGGCCTGGTTCGCGTTTCCCGCACTGAAACCCTACGAAACGCAGCTGCAGGGCCGGCGCATCGACGCGATCGTCCCGCACGGCAAAGCCCTGCTCACCCGGTTCGATCACGGCTGGACGCTCTACAGCCACAACCAGCTGTACGGCGTGTGGAAGATCGCCCTGCCCGGCGCGCGCCCCGAGACCAGCCGCTCACTGCGGGTGGCGCTGGAAACCGAACGCAGCGCGATCCTGCTGTATTCGGCTTCCGATATCGAAATGTGGCGTAGCGACGAGATCCATCGCCACCCGTTCCTGGTGAAACTGGGCCCGGACGTACTGGATGCGGGGCTGACGCCCGGCATGGTCGCCGCGCGCCTGCGCGACCCGCGCTTCAGCGGGCGCGCGCTGGGGGGACTGCTGCTGGACCAGGGCTTCCTCGCCGGCATGGGCAATTACCTGCGCTCGGAAGTGCTGTTCGCCGCCGGGCTGTTGCCGGAGCGAAAACCCTCCGGACTCAACGCATCGCAGATCGGGATTCTGGCCCGCGAGCTGCTGGTCATCCCGCGGCGCAGCTACGCCACCCGCGGCATCGAACCCGCCGCCGGCATGCGCGGGGATTACCTGACCGACACCCCGGAAGGGTTCCGCTTCCTCGTGTTCGATCGCGAAGGCCAGCCCTGCCCGCAGTGCGGGAAACGCATCGTCCGCCAGGAAACGGGATCGCGCCGGCTCTACCTCTGCCGGCGCTGCCAAACCTGATTCCCCGGCTTACGCGGCGAAGAGACAACCGCTCACGGTCCAGGACCCGGTGGTGGCCGGATAGCTGCTGCCCATGCGGGTGAAATACACGCGCACGTCGGTGCTCTTGTCGGCGTAGAGCGTCACCGGGCCCAAGGCCTTCCAGTCGATGCTGGAATAGCCCTGGGCCACTTCCAGCTCGTGATAGGCGAAGACGCCCCCGGTGGTCGTGCCGAGCTGGAAATACGCACGGTCGCTGTTGAGCGACAGGCGCATCCTGGCGCTCACTTGTTCGATCTGCAGGCGATAGCCCGCCGGCACCGGGAATTGTGCGACGACACCGCTGTAATTGACCGGCACCGCAATACTGCCGGTGGCCTGGAAAGGCTTCGGACAGGCATCGCCGTGGGCACGGGCGGCAATCGGGGCGAATGCGAAAAACGCAAGCAGGGAGAGCACGAGAATTTTTTTCATGAGGGACTCTGGGTTTCCATTTCCGGGGGAACAGGGGCGCAACAACAGGCGCTGCGGATGCTGCGCACCCTGCGCCGGCGTATCGATACCGGATCGCAGGGGACGCCCCAGTTCCAACGGGATTGCGGACGACCAAGGGACAGGCGACGGCCTATCTCGGTAAGCTTGGCGGATGCGTACCTTCCACCACGTGATCGCCGGCACCGAGCGCCCGTCGCACAGCGGCCGGATGCTCGATGTCTTCGATCCCGCCACCGGCCGCGTTGACGCGCAGGTCGCAGCCGGCGACGCCCGCGATGCCGCCGACGCCATCGCCGCGGCGCAGGCCGCGTTCCCCGCCTGGTCGGCGCTGCCGCCGAGCGAGCGTGCGCGCTGGCTCGAACGCCTCGCCGACGCCGTGGAAGCGCAGCTGGACGATTTCGCCCACGCCGAGGCGCTGGACGGCGGCAAACCCTTTGCGCTCGCCCGCGACGCCGAGATCCCGCGCGCCATCGCCAACCTGCGCTTCTTCGCCCACGCCGCGACCCAGTTCGCCAGCGAATCGCATCACGGTCAGGCCGGGCTGAACTACACCCTGCGCCAGCCGCTGGGCGCGGTCGCCACGATCTCGCCGTGGAACCTGCCGCTGTATCTGTTCACCTGGAAGATCGCGCCGGCATTGGCCGCCGGCAATACCGTGGTCGCCAAGCCCTCGGAAATCACCCCGGCCACCGCGACCATGCTGGGCCGGGTCGCCAACGGGATCGGTTTCCCGACCGGCGTGCTGAACATCATCCACGGCCTCGGCCCGGACATCGGCGAACCGCTGGTGCTGGACCCGGCGATCAAGGCGGTGTCGTTCACCGGCAGCACCGCGGTAGGCAAACGCATCGCCGCCCTCGCCGCCTCGCAGCTGAAGAAAGTGTCGCTGGAACTCGGCGGCAAGAACCCCACCCTCGTGTTCGCCGACAGCGACTGGCGCGCGCATCTCGACACCCTCGTGCGCTCGGCGTTCCAGAACAGCGGCCAGATCTGCCTCTGCGGCTCGCGCATCCTCGTCGAACACGGCATCTACGCCGAATTCCGCGATGCGCTGGTCGAACGCGCGCTGGCGCTGCGCGTCGGCGACCCGATGGATCCGGATACGCGCATGGGCCCGCTGGTGTCGCAGGCGCATTTCGACAAGGTGGTGCGCGCACTGCAACGCGCGCGCGACGAAGGCGGCCGTATTCTCTGCGGCGGCAACGCGCTGGAGCGCCCGGGCTGGTTCGTGGCGCCGACGGTGATCGAAGGCGTCGGTCCGGACAGCGCCACCAATCGAGACGAAATCTTCGGCCCGGTGGTCACCCTGCAATCGTTCGCCAGCGACGACGAGGCCCTGGCGCTCGCGAACGCCAGCGATTACGGCCTGGCCGCTTCGATCTGGACCCGCGATCTCAATCGCGCCCACCGCTTCGCCGCGCAGTTGCGGGTAGGCATGGTCTGGATCAACACCTGGCTGATGCGCGACCTGCGCACGCCGTTCGGCGGCGTGGGCCAATCCGGGCTGGGCCGCGAAGGCGGCATGGAAGCCATGCGCTTTTTCACCGAAGCCAAGAACATCGGAATCCTGCTGTGAAAGCATCCACGCAATGAATGGAGCGACCCCGTGACGCAATCCCTGAACGACCTGCTGCGCAACAACCAGGAATGGGCGGACCGCGTTCAACGCGAAGATCCCGGCTTCTTCAAGCGGTTGTCGCGCCAGCAGGCCCCGAAGTATCTGTGGATCGGCTGTTCCGATTCGCGCGTGCCGGCGAACCAGATCCTCGGGCTCGATCCCGGTGAAGTGTTCGTCCACCGCAACGTCGCCAATCTCGTCGTCCATACCGACCTCAACTGCCTGAGCACCATCCAGTTCGCGGTCGACGTGCTGAAAGTCCAGCATGTGCTGGTGGTCGGCCACTACGGCTGCGGCGGCGTCCATGCCACCCTGACCGGTGCGCGCGTCGGTCTGGCCGACAACTGGCTGCGCCACGTCGGCGATGTGGCGCAGAAGCACGCGGCCTTGCTGGAACGCGTGGAACTCGAATCGATGCGCCACGCACGCCTGTGCGAGCTCAACGTGATCGAACAGGTGGTCAACGCCTGCCAGAGCACCGTCGTGCAGGACGCATGGACGCGCGGCCAGGCATTGAGCGTGCACGCCTGGATCTATGGCCTGCACGACGGCGTCGTGCGTCAGCTCGGCCTGGACGCGCACTCCTTGCGGGATCTCGCCGAACAGTATCCCGCCGCCATCGCCAAACTCGGTCAGATCCGGAGCGAATGATGAGTGGCAACGCCATCCACGCCGATAACGCGCCGAAAGCGGTCGGCAGCTATCCGCACGCCCGCCGCGTCGGCGGTATGCTGTTCCTGTCCGGCATCGGCCCGCGCGACGCGGCCAGCAACGGCATCCCCGGCAACGTCCACGACGCCGACGGTGCGCTGATCGCCTACGACATCGCGCTGCAGACCAACGCCGTCTTCGCCAACGTCCGCGCGGTACTCGAAGCCAGTGGCGCGCGCTGGGAGGACCTGGTCGACGTGACCGTCTACCTCACCGACATGGCGCGCGATTTCAAGGCATACAACGCGATCTGGGCCGAACATTTCCCCGACCCGGCTACCGCCCCGTGCCGCACCACGCTGGGCATCACCGCACTGCCGACGCCCATCGCGATCGAACTCAAGTGCATCGCCGTCGCGAAGGACTGACCATGCTGCCCAACCCGATCAATCTGCAGGCCTGGATCGACGAGCACCGGCATCTGCTGAAGCCGCCGGTCGGCAACAAATGCATCTACGACGGCGAGTTCATCGTGATGATCGTCGGCGGCCCGAATGCGCGCACCGATTATCACTACGACGAGGGCCCGGAGTGGTTTCACCAGCTCGAAGGCGAGATGGTGCTGCGGATCCAGGAACATGACGATGAAGGGCGGGGCGCGCCGCGCGACATTCCCATCAAGGCCGGCGAAACCTTCCTGCTGCCGCCGCGCGTACCGCATTCGCCGCAGCGCATGCCCGACTCCATCGGCCTGGTGATCGAACGCAAGCGCCTGCCGCACGAATTCGATGGCCTGCAGTGGTACTGCGAACGCTGCAACGGAAAACTGTACGAGGAATACTTCCCGCTGGTCGATATCGAGACCGATTTTCCCGCCGTGTTCGAGCGCTTCTACCATTCGCGCGAACACCGCACCTGCAAAGCCTGCGGCCATTTCAATCCGGCCCCGGCGAAATACGACCCGCAGACCTGATCCGTAGGAGGGGCTTCAGCCCCGATCTTTTGATCTTGATCCCGGAAATCCCCGGCCATTGACCTGACCGCGCGCTGGATTCTGAGCAGAGCTCGGGCCTGAAGGCCCTCCTACGGCGCGAAATCGCCGATGTGCGTGCGGGTGACAAGCCCATGTACCGGCGCTATCCTGCTCTTTGGCAGTTTTTGCCATTCACTTTGCCACTGACCGGGAGCCCGCCATGGCCGCCACCATGAATGTCTCGCTGACCGAACCGCTGAAACGCTTCGTCGACGATGAAGTACGGGAAGGCGGCTTCGCCAGTACATCCGATTACGTCCGCGAACTGATCCGCGAGCGTCAGCGACGCAAATCCGAAGATGCTCTGCGCGCGCTGATCGCCGAAGGCCTGGGCTCCGGCCCCGCTGAGCCGGTCGACGGTGATTTCTTCGCCAGGCAGCGCCAGCGCATCGCCAAGGCATGAGCGCACCGTGGCCCGGCAAAGCTCTGAGGCAGCGTCCGCAAGTGGCGACCGATATCGCCGCCATCGCGGACTATGTATGTGTATCGGCAACACCCGATGCCGCCCTGCGCTTCATCGATGCCGTCGAAGCCGCCTACCGCCTGCTGTCCGCCCATCCCGCAAGCGGTTCGCCGCGACATGCCCACGTGCTGCCCGAACTGCCCGTGCCGCTCCGCTTCCATCCGGTCAGACACTTCGAACGCATCCTGATCTATTACCTCGATCTGCCGGATGGGATCGAAGTAATACGCGTCCGGGATGCTGCAGGTGGCCTGGAGGCGTTGTTGGGACCAGAATCCTCGTGACGGATGCCGCATTCCATCCAGTGCCTCAGGCCATCGACCTCGCGCACGCGGCGATCC
>JAIMKJ010000025.1:11465-17337 GCA_020692565.1 Thermomonas sp. | reverse complement strand
CCAGGACAAGGAACGATGGATGCGTCATCACGCAGGCCAATGACCATGCTCAAAATCGACACCCACGCGCACTACCTGCCCCGCAACTGGCCCGATCTCGCGGCCAAGTACGGCGACATCCGCTTTCCGGTGATCCATCACGGCGACGACGGCCGTTCGCGCATCTACAAGGACGGCAAATTCTTCCGCGAGATCTGGCCGAAGACCTGGGACCCGAAGATCCGCATCGACGAATTCGCGAACTTCGGCGTGCAGGTGCAGGTGATCAGCACGGTGCCGGTGATGTTCAGTTACTGGGCGAAGCCGCATCATGCCCACGATCTGCATCAGGCCCTGAACGATCACATGGCCGAGGCGGTGCGCGAATACCCGCGGCATTACGCCGGCATCGGCACGGTGCCGCTGCAGTCGCCGCGGCTGGCGATCCAAGAGCTGGAACGCTGCGTCGACCAGCTCGGGCTGCAGGGCGTGCAGATCGGCTCGCACATCAACGACTGGAACCTCGACGCACCGGAACTGTTCGACTTCTTCCAGGCCGCGAGCGAACTGGGCGCGGCGATCCTCGTCCACCCGTGGGACATGATGGGCAGCGAGTCGATGCCGAAATACTGGCTGCCGTGGCTGGTGGGCATGCCCGCCGAGCAATCGCGTGCGGCCTGCTGCCTGGTGTTCGGCGGCGTGCTGGAGCGTTTGCCGAATCTGAAGATCTGCCTCGCCCACGGCGGCGGCAGTTTTCCGTACACCATCGGCCGCATCGAGCACGGTTTCAACATGCGTCCCGACCTGGTCGCCACCGACAACTTCCGCAACCCGCGCGAATATCTGTCGCGGCTGTATTTCGATTCCTGGGTCGCGGATCCGCGCGCGCTGAAGTATCTGATCGACACCTGTGGCACCGAACGGATCATGCTCGGCACCGACTATCCGTTCCCGCTCGGCGAACAGGAACCGGGCGCCGGCATCGCCGCGCTGGATCTGTCGGGCGCCGATCAGGCGCGGCTGTATCACGGCACGGCATTGGAATGGCTGGGACTTTCGAAGGCGAGGTTTGCGTGAGCGCGCACCGATACGCTACCGGAGCGCTCGCGGTATCGGCCACGTTCGTGCTGTCGCTGTGGATCGTTACGGCGGCGGCCCTTCCGTCGGCGCCGCTGCCCCCCGCACCCGAGCCACCACCTCCGCCGACGCCATTGGAGTACGTCGATGCGTTCATCGGCTACGAGCGGATGCCGGAGTTCGACACCCGGGGCGAACGCTGGTATCGGCTCAGCGCCCTGAAGCGCTCCGGGGAGCGTGTGTCGCTCTACCAGTCGAGCGTGATCTGCCGGAATGGCCAGCTGTGGTTTTCGGCGTCCGATGGCGGGTTCTTCTGGTACAACGGCAGCGTTTTCAGGCACGGCGCGCGCGAAGTGGCGACCCTTGCGTTCGAGAAATGCGATGACTGCATAGTCACGCCGCAGTTGAAACGCCCGCGTACGCTCGCGTTCTCGCAACCCGACGCCGATACGCTGATACTTGGCGGTGTGGTCCACGACCGGCGCATCGACCCGGATTCCCGCGTTTGTCCGTCCAAGGCGGGCACCGTCTCCCGTGCGCACTGAGGGCCGCAACGCACCATGAGTAACGCATCGATGATCGAAGACGAGGCAAAAGCACAGGTGCATGACGACGCGGACCCGCTGCGCGGCTATCGCGACGAATTCCACATCCCGCGCCACGGCGACGTAGAAATGGCGTATTTCTGCGGCAATTCACTCGGCCTGCAGCCGAAGGGCGCACGCGCCTGCGTCGACGAAGTGATGGACAAGTGGGCACGCGATGCGGTGGAGGGTCACTTCCTCGACCCCGCACCGTGGATGCCCTATCACGCACTCGTCCGCGACGCGCTGGCCGAGGTGGTCGGTGCGCAACCGCTAGAAGTGGTGGCGATGAATTCGCTGACCGCGAACCTGCATCTGATGATGGTCAGCTTCTATCGGCCGGCCGACGAACGCACCGCGATCCTCATGGAAGCGGGTGCGTTTCCATCGGATCGGCACGCGATGGCATCCCAACTCCAGGCCCGCGGATTATCCGCGGAAGAATGTCTGATCGAAGTCGAGCCCGATCAGGCCGACGGCACGTTCTCGATGGCGGCGATCGAACGCGCCATCGCCGAACACGGTCCACGCCTCGCATTGATCCTCTGGCCCGGCGTGCAGTACCGCACCGGACAGGCCTTCGATCTGAAGGAGATCGCGCACCTCGGCCATGCTGCCGGTGCGATGGTCGGTGTCGACCTCGCCCATGCGGTCGGCAACCTGCCGCTGCGGTTGCACGACAGCGGCGCCGATTTCGCGGTGTGGTGCCACTACAAATACATGAATTCCGGGCCGGGCGCGGTCGGCGGCTGTTTCGTGCACGAACGTCACGCGCACACCGATCGCCCGCGTTTCGCGGGCTGGTGGGGCCACGATCAGGCCAGTCGCTTCAGGATGGCGCCGGAATTCGTCCCGACGCCCGGCGCCGACGGCTGGCAGTTGAGCAATCCCCCGATCCTCGGTCTCGCGCCGCTGCGCGCGTCGCTGGACCTGTTCTCGCGCGCCGGCATGCCCGCGCTGCGCGCGAAGTCCGAACGGCTCACCGGCTATCTGGAACAACTGATCCTCAAGCATCTGAGCGACACACTGCAGATCGTCACGCCCGCCATGCCCGAACAACGCGGCTGCCAATTGTCGCTGCGCGTGGCCGGCGGGCGCGAGCGTGGCCGTGCGCTGTTCGAACATCTCAGCGCTCAGGGTGTGCTGGGCGACTGGCGCGAACCCGACGTGATCCGCATCTCGCCCGCACCGCTCTACAACAACCACGCCGATGTCCTGCGCTTTGCGCGTGCGGTGCAGGAGTGGCAGGCATGAGTGCCGTCGAAAACAAGCGTCTCACCCTCGTCGGCGCCGGTCTGGCCGGTCCGCTGCTCGCGACGCTGCTCGCGCGGCACGGCTGGGAGGTGGAACTCTTCGAGCGTCGCGGCGACCCGCGCGTGCATGGTTACGCCGGCGGCCGATCGATCAACCTCGCCTTGGCCGAGCGAGGCCTGAACGCGCTGCGCAGTGCAGGCGTCGACGACGACGTGCTGAAGCAAGCGGTGATGATGCGTGGGCGGATGGTGCATTTCGCCGATGGCCGCGTGCAGCTCCAGCGGTACGGCAAGGACGACAGCGAAGTGATCTGGTCGATCAGTCGTGGCGATCTGAACATCGTGCTGTTGAACGCGGCGGAAGCCGCAGGCGTGCGTCTGCAGTTCGATCGTCGCCTGGAGCGGGTCGACTTCGACGCGCGCATCGCGCATTTCGTCGGCGAAGGCGAAGACATCGCGCATCCGTTCCACGCCCTGATCGGCAGCGACGGCGCCGGCTCGAATCTGCGCGCGGCGATGATGCAGGTCTCGGATCTCGGCGAGCGCATCGAAGTGATGCCGCACAGCTACAAGGAACTGGAAATCCCGCCGGGGTTCGACGGCGATTTCCAGCTCGAAGCCAATGCCCTGCACATCTGGCCGCGCGGCGACTACATGTGCATCGCCCTGCCGAACGACGAGCGTACGTTCACCGTCACGCTGTTCATGCCGAACGAGGGCAGGACCAGTTTCGCGTCGGTGCGCGACGGCGAGGAAGGCGAGGCGCTGTTCGCGCGCGATTTCGCCGACGCGCTGCCGCTGATTCCGAAACTGCGCCACGACTTCGAGACCAACCCGGCCGGCATGCTGGCGACGCTCTATCTCGATCGCTGGCATCTCGACGGCCGTGCGGTGCTGCTGGGCGATGCCGCGCACGCGATGGTGCCGTTCCACGGCCAGGGCATGAACTGCGCCTTCGAGGACTGCGTGGCGCTGGCGGCGCATCTGGAGCGCGACCCGGACACCGCGACCGCGTTCGCGGCCTTCGAGGCCGAGCGCAAACCGAACGCGGCGGCGATCCAGCAAATGGCGCTGGAGAACTACCGGGAGATGAGCGATCGCGTCGACGACCCCGATTTCCTGCTGCAGCGCGAGCTCGAACGCGCCCTCGCCGAGCGTCATCCGGGCCGCTTCGTGCCGCGCTACGCGATGGTGACGTTCCATCGCCTGCCCTATGCGACCGCTTTCGAACGCGGCCGCATCCAGCGTGCATTGCTGGTCGAAGCCACGGCCGGACGCGACAGCCTCGATGGCCTCGACTGGGCCGCCGTGGATCGCATGGTCCACGCGCGCCTGTCGCCGCTGGAAGCGGAGGTCTGAGTGGCCGCAAGCTTCCTGTTCTACGATCTGGAAACCTTCGGCACCGATCCGCGCCGGAGCCGGATCGCGCAGTTCGCCGCGATCCGCACCGATGCCGATCTCAACCGGATCGACGAGCCCTGGGATTTTCTGGTCCGCCCCGCCGACGACCTGCTGCCCTCTCCCGCCGCCACCCTGATCACCGGCATCACCCCGCAGCGCGCGCTGCGCGAAGGCATCACCGAGGCCGACGCATTCGCGCGCATCTTCGAAGCGATGTCGGCGCCGGAGACCTGCAGCCTCGGCTACAACTCGCTGCGTTTCGACGATGAGTTCGTCCGCCACGGCCTGTTCCGCCAGTTTTACGACCCGTACGAACGCGAGTGGCGCGGCGGCAATTCGCGCTGGGATCTGCTCGACGTGATGCGGCTGGCGCACGCGCTGCGGCCCGAAGGCATCGTCTGGCCCAAGCGCGAAGACGGCGCGCCTTCATTCAGACTGGAGCATCTGGCCGAGGCCAACGGCGTGCGCGAAGGCGACGCGCACGAGGCACTGTCCGATGTGCGCGCGCTGATCGGCATGGCCCGCAAGCTCAAACAGGCGCATCCGAAACTCTGGGATTACACCCTGAAGTTGCGCGACAAGAAATTCGCCGCGCGCATGCTCGATACCGTGGCGATGACGCCGGTCCTGCACGTATCGCAGCGCTTTCCGGCATCGCGGCTGTGCGCGGCAGCGGTCGCGCCCCTGATCCGCCATCCCAAGATCGACAACCGCATCGTGGTGTTCGATCTGCACGAATCGCCGGAGGCGCTGCTGACGCTTGACGCCGACGAGATCGCCGACCGTCTCTACACCCCGGCCGCGGACCTGCCGCCGGGCGAGGCGCGGATTCCGCTGAAGGAAGTGCATCTGAACCGCAGCCCGATGCTGATCGAATGGGCGCATCTGCGCGACGCCGATTTCGAGCGGCTGCAGATCGATCCGGCGTTGGCCGAGTCGCGCATCGAGCAACTGCGCGCCGCCGGCCCCGCGCTCGCGGAAAAGATCCGCCGCATCTATGCCGGACGCGCCGAATTCGCGCCATCGGATGTGGATGCTTCCCTGTACGACGGTTTCCTGCTGGATGGCGACAAACGCAAGTTCGCCGAAGTGCGCAGCACGCCGCCGACCGTACTGGGTCAACGCGATTTCGCGTTCAAGGACCCCCGACTGCCGGAGCTGCTGTTCCGCTACCGCGCCCGCAACTGGCCGGAAACGCTGTCCACGGCCGAAGCCGAACGCTGGCGCGAGTATCGCCGTACTCGTCTGTGCGAAGACCACGGACTGTCGGAATTCACCTTCGAACACCATCGCGCCGAAATCGCCGCGCTGCGCGCCGCCCGCGCCGAGGACAGTCACGCGCAGGCATTGCTCGATCAGCTGCAGGCGTGGGCGCAGACACTGGAGACCGATCTGGCATGAGCAGGCCCGTATGAGTCAGTACTTTTCCGAGCGCAGTTTCAAATTCCTGCGCGCACTGGGTCGCCACAACGATCGCGAATGGTTCCACGCGCACAAAGCCGACTACGAGCAGCACATCCGCGCGCCGTTCCTGGCGCTGATCACCGATCTGCAGCCCACGCTGCGCGACCTCAGCGA
>JAIMKJ010000025.1:0-11384 GCA_020692565.1 Thermomonas sp. | reverse complement strand
GCCTTACAAGCTGTGGCAGGGCGCGCGCCTGTTCCATGCCCGCAGCCGCGAAGTGGAAGCGCCTTCGTTCTATCTGCACCTGCAGCCGGGCAACTGCTTCATCGCCGCGGGACTGTGGCATCCGGAGCCCGAAACCCTGCGCCGGATACGCCACTTCATCGTCGACAATCCCGGGAGTTGGGCGAATGCCGCGCACGCGACCGCGTTCCGCAAACGCTTCGACCTGGACGACAGCGAGATGCTGGTGCGACCGCCGCGCGGATATCCGGCAGACTTCGCCCATCTCGACGATCTGCGCCGCAAGAACCATGTCGCGATCCGCAACATCGACGATGCGACCATGACCGGACCACGGCTGCTGACCACACTGGGCAAGGATCTGCAGCAGCTCGGGCCGTTCGTCGATTACCTCTGCGCGGCGCTCGACCTGGAGTTCTGATCCGGGAAGCAGTGGGGGCGACGGAAGTCGCGATGGCGTCCCTGTCTTCAACAGCCGGATAGCGGGTCGAGCGCTGCCGGAAACCGTCGCGACTTCCGTCGCTCCCACAGGTGTCATCGCTTTGTCGCAGTGCAGCATGACACTGTCAATACGCCTCCGTATTCTCGGTTGCGATGCCATGCATGAGGGGGTGCGGGCAGATCTAAGGACGGGTGCGGCTTCTTGCCGTGCCCTCATTCACGGAATCTGAAACAAACGAGGGGATTACCAAGTGCGTAGATACCTCTGCGGGCTTTTGCTCGCTCTGGCGGCGCCCTGTGCGCTCGCGAATACCGGCGTGGCGTTCGTCCACGGCACCGGTGCCCAAACCAACGCCTACAACGACTACTGGCAGCCGGCGATGGTGGACTCCGTCCGCGGCGGCCTGCCGAACCCGGCGAATTATGTCGTCATCAACTGCGATTTCGGCCAGTACTGGTGGGACAGCCGCGCTGCGGGCTGCCTGGCCGGGCAACTGACCACTTTCATCAACAATCGGGGCATCACCCGGCTGATCGTGATCACGCATTCCAATGGCGGCAACGTCATGCGCTGGATCATGTCGAATCCGACCTACGACAGCCGTTATCCGAACATCATCAACAAGACCGTGCGCGTCAATGCGCTCGCGCCTTCCTCGACCGGCACCCCGCTGGCCGACGCGGTGATGAACGGCACGGTGTTCGAAGCGGCGGTCGGCTGGCTGCTCGGCTACCAGAACGACGGCGTCCGCCAGCAGCAGACCAGCTGGATGGTGACCTACAACGCCAACTGGCTGTACGGCACCAGCGGCCGTCCGGCGCTGCCGAAAACCTTCCGCAGCGTGGTCGGCACCGATGTCGATTCGTCGCCGTTCGACAGCGACAGCTATTGCGGCGGCTACAGCCAGAACGTCGGCCTGGAAGTCACCCAGAACTGGCTCAACAGCTGTTCCGACGGCTTCCTGAACTGCTCCAGCCAGTCGGCTGCGGGCTCGGTGTGGTTCTACGACACCGCGCGGATGGCCGGCAGCGAACCGCTGTCGCACAACCAGAGCCGCCGGGCCTGTTTCGGCCTGAACACCATTCTCCGCACCGATGCGGGCCAGTGAGGACAACGCCATGAGACTTTCAATCGCTATCGCTCTCGCGCTGTGCTCCTTCTCCGCCATCGCCGCGCAGCCGTTGCGCCCGGCCGGCGCCAAGGATCAGGCCCCTTCCCGTCTCGTCGCCCTGCCTGCGCCTTCCGCGCAGATCGAACGCGCGCCGGTCTCGTTCTCCTGGAAGCTCGACCCGAATCAGCCGGTGTTCGCCTCGCAGCCCCACGTCGCGCAGAGCCGCGAATACTGGGAAATGGTCGACGCCGCGACGCTCGACAAGGGCGTGCAGTTGAAGATGTCGGCGCCCGGCAGCCTGATCCGCATCAGTCCGGTCCAGGGCGCCCGCGCGCTGCGTTCGGACGAACTGCAGGTCAACGACAGCCGCGGTACCGCCAAGCTCGAAAACATCGCCAACGCCGAACAGCTGACCAAGGCCGGCATGGAGGTGCAGGCCGGCTCGGTCGTCGCCAAGCTCGACAGCCAGGAAGGCGCCGACACCTACACCGTGCGCGTGCCCAAGGCCGAAGGTCGCTATCTGGTCCACGTGTTCGAGCCCGAAAGCACCGCCGTGCTGCGCGCGGGCGCCGACCGCAGCCACGCCCTCGCCGGTGGCTCGGTGCGCTTCGACGTGGACTTCAGCCAGGCCGGCAAGATGTCCGCGATCCAGGCGGAAGCCTTGCTGGTGGCGCCCGACGGCCGCAGCTGGCCGGTGGCGCTCGACGCCAGCGGCAACGGCGGCCTCGCGGCCGATGTGAAGCTGCCGACCGACACCGGCAACGCGCAGGGCCTGTGGGAACTGCAGGTGTTCGCGAATGCCGGCGGTATCCAGCGCGACGCGCGCACCGCGTTCGCGGTGGCCGCCCCGACCGCCCGCCTCGACGGCCTGTTCGCGTTCAACGCCCGGACCATGCGCATGGCATTGCCGGTGCAGGCCGGTTCCGTGGGTCGCTACGAAGCCCGTGGCACGCTGTTCGCGACCGGCAGCGACGGTGTGATGCGTCCGGTGTCGGAAGCGCACAGCGCGGCGTGGATGAAGCGCGGCAAGGGCATGCTGGTGCTGCAGTTCGATCGCGCGCACCTGCCGCAGGGCTACGGCGCGCCCTTCGAAGTGCGCCAGCTGGAACTCAACGACCAGTCGCGCATGGCGCCGCTGGAAAGCCGCGAACGCGCAGGCGTCGCACGCTGAGTGTCCGTTCCATCGTTGAATCGATCCATCGTTGAATCGACAAGGGGCCGAAGGCCCCTTGTTTTTTGGCATCGCTGGCGGACTCACTCCGAACGGTTGGAGACCCCGTGCGGCACATGCCCGGCAGCCACGTGTTCGCGTGCCGAGTCGATGTTGTGCTGCGAATCGTCGAAGAAGATATCGGCGCCGAACGCCTGCAGGAACGGGCCCTTCGCGCGGCCGCCGAGGAACAGGGCTTCGTCCAGACGGATGCCCCACTCGCGCAGCGTGCGGATCACGCGCTCGTGCGCGGGCGCCGACCGCGCGGTCACCAGCGCGGTGCGGATCGGACAGCTTTCGACCGGATACGCGGCCTGCAAACGATGCAGCGCATCGAGGAATACCCGGAACGGACCGCCGATCAGCGGCTCGTGCGCGCGTTCGCGCTCGTGGCGCGCGAACGCCTCCAGCCCGCCCTCGCGCGAGACGCGCTCGCCCTCGTCGTCGAACAGCACTGCGTCGCCGTCGAAGGCGATACGGATCTGCTCATGGCCGAACGCATCATTCGCGGGCAGCACCGCCTGCGACGGCAGCAAGGTGGCCGCTGCGATCCCATGCTCCAGCGCGCGGCGCACCGACTCGGCGTCCGCCGACAGGAAGAGATGCGCGCCGAACGGCTTGATGTAGGGCCAGGTCGGCGCCCCGGAGGTGAACGTCGCGCGGCGGATATCCAGCCCGTGATGCTGAATCGAATTGAACACCCGCAGCCCGGTATCGGACGAGTTCCGCGACAGCAGGATCACCTCGACATGCGGCACGCCCGCCGGAGCATGGACATTCAAGGCCAACAGCTTGCGCACCAGCGGAAACGCGATACCCGGCGGCAGCACATCGTCTTCGCGGCCACGCTGGTAGGCGGCGAACGCATCGACGCCTTCGCGCTCGAACAGCGTGTGGCTTTCCTCCAGGTCGAACAGTGCACGCGAGGAAATGGCGATGACGAGGGGCTGGGCGATGTCGGTTGTCTGCATGCGATCAGTATGGGCGGATAGCGTGTCAATGCCGGGGAGGGTCGTCGCAGGTCCGGGCGATGCGTCCGGGCGATCCGTCCGATCAACCGGCCAGATGCCGCGCCTGGCGCGACGGCGTGGCGCTTTTCCTGCGCGGCACCGGCACGGGCCGCGGAGCATCGTCTTCCTCGAACGCCAGCCGCGAGCGATGGCCCTGGCTGCGGAAGTCGTCGATCAGCGCACGATTCGCGATGGCCGCCTCGACACCGCCATCGGCGACCAGGAAGGCCTGCAGCGCATGCACCAGCCGCTCGTGCGCGATCGCGTGGGTCTGTCCGGTGCGGGCGTACAGCCAGTCGCTGAAGGCCAGGAAGCGACGGAACGGCGCATCGCCGAGCAGCAGCGGCAAGGTCCGCGGCAGACGCCCGGAATTCGCGACCATGTCCCAGTAACGCGAGAACCGCGACAGCCGCTGCATGGTCGCGAAATCGATCGCATCGGTGCTGAGGATGTTGTAGGGCGGATCGGGATTGAAGCGCAGGTCGTGCGCGGCGGTGTGCCGCGCGACCGGTGCGCCGCGCAGGCGCTTGAGGATGCCGAACTGGATCTCGTGCGGCGCCAGCGCGACCAGTGTGTCGAACCCGCGCGCGAAACTCTCCACGCTTTCGCCCGGTAGGCCCGCGATCAGATCGACATGCAGATGCGCGCGCGAGTGCTCGCGCAACCAGCGCAGATTGGCCGCCGCCTTTTCGTCGTTCTGGCGGCGCGAAATGCGGGTCTGGACCTCCGGGTTGAAGGTCTGGATGCCGATCTCGAACTGCAGCGTGCCGTCCGGGAATTTCGAGATGCCGTCCTTGAGCCGGTCCGGCAGATGATCGGGAATCAATTCGAAATGGACGAACGGCGGGTCGTCGGGCGCGGCCTCGATCTTCTCCAGGAAGAAATCGAGGATCGCAAGCGACGTGTCGACCTTGAGATTGAAGGTGCGATCGACGAATTTGAACTGACGCACGCCGCGCACGTACAGCGTTTCGAGTTCATCCAGGAAACGGTTCAGCTCGAACGGCCAAGCGGTCTTGTCCAGGGACGACAGGCAGAATTCGCATTTGAACGGGCAGCCGCGCGACGCTTCGACGTAGAGATGCCGTTGGCGTACATCCTCGTCGGTATATTCGGCATACGGCAGCGCCAGATCCTTCAGCTCGGCCTGGACACCGGGAATGATCCGCCCCGGCGGCGCGTCGCCGCACAGCAGCCGTTCCACCAGCCATGCGAAGGTCACGTCGCCCCATCCGGTGATCACGTAATCGGCCAGCGCGCAGATCCGCTGTTCGCCCACCTCGTAGCTCACCTCCGGACCACCCAGCACGATGATGAGTTCCGGCGCCACGATCTTCAGCTGGGCCACCAGCCGCGTGCTTTCCTCGACGTTCCAGATGTAGACGCCCAGCCCCAGGATGCGCGGACGACCCGCGAGGATCTTCTCGACGATTTCCTCGGTTTTCTGGCCGATCACGAACTCCATGATCGCGGAATCTTCGCGCAGATCGCCGAGATTGGCGCGCAGATAGCGCAGCCCCAAGGAGGCATGCGAATAACGCGCGTTCAACGTGGAAAGCAGGATGTCGGCCATGTATGGAGTATATCGCCCGCGCGGGTCGGGGAATGCGCCGCAAAAGCAGCCGCACGACGTCACCTTCGCAGGCCAATGCGCGATCATCCCGCCGTCGATTCGATATCGACGGCGGCGGCCCTCATGTCCCTGTTGCGCACTCAGACGATGCACCTTTGCGCGTGGTCGGCGCTCCGCCGTGTTGGATCCGATAGCAGTCAGAATGATCGTCGAGCCAGCCGAAACAATTGCGGTATGTACGGTCTTCGATCACCAGCGTCGCATCGTTGCCGCAGACCGTGAGCACGAAGGACGGCGGCAGCGCCGGATCGTGATCGCGGTTCTCGAACGCCAGTCTGAGCGATTTTCCGTAGACGTACGAGGTCATGCGGTAGGACTTCGATGGCAGGGTCTTGGGACCCTTGGGCATGGACACTTCCACCAGCGACCCGATGCCGGAATCGAAATCGCCCCCGACCAGTTGCACGGAGAACGGCTTTCCGCCGTAACCGATCGATGTCGTCGCCTGCACCTGGAAACTGGCTGCAGCGAGAAGAATGCACACCAAAGTGAAGATCCTCACACCTTTACTCCTGTCTGGATGCCGGACATCGTTCAAGTCATGAACTGTTCGCTCAGGATCCGCTCTTCGAGATTGTGTTCGGGATCGAACAACAGCGTGACCGTGCGGTCGCGGGATTCGCGGATCGCCACTTCCAATACATCGCGGACTTCGTGCGAATCGGCGGTGGCGCTGACCGGACGCTTATATGTATCGAGCACCCGGAAGCGCACTTCGGTATCGGCCTTGAGCAGCGCGCCCCGCCAGCGTCGCGGGCGGAAGGGCGCGATCGGGGTCAGCGCGACCACGCCGCTGCCCAGCGGCAGGATCGGGCCGCCGGCAGAATAGTTGTAGGCGGTGCTGCCCGCGGGCGTGGCCACCATCACCCCATCGCAGATGAGTTCGTCGACGCGGGTCTGGCCGCTGAGCTCGATCGCGATATGCGCGGCCTGCCGCGTCTGGCGCAGCAACGACACTTCGTTGTAGGCCAGGGATGTGACGGTAGCGCCGGATTCGGTCAGCGCCTGCATCTCCAGCGGCCGGAGTTTCGCGGGTTCGGCCGCGGCGAGGCGTTCGAGCAGACCGTCTTCGGAGAACTGGTTCATGAGGAAGCCGACGGTGCCCAGCTTCATGCCGAATACCGGACGCGCGAGGGCGCCGTGACGGTGCAGTGTGTGCAACATGAAACCGTCGCCGCCGAGTGGGCAGACCACGTCGGCCTCGTCCGGTGCGCATTGGCCGTGACGCGCGGTCATCGCCGCGAGCGCAGCCTGCGCGTCGGCGGTGGGGCTGGCAAGAAAAGCGATTTTCCGTGCGACGGACATGGACACTCCTGACGTCATCTGCGGTACCGCGGGCGACCTCCTGTCGGCACGGCGCATCGACCGGAGGCGCCGACCAATATACTGGAATCGCGATCACGCTACACCGACGGCCCCGAGCGTAAGTTCGAGCTGCGCGTCGGCGCCGCAGGAGCGATGAAGCGACGAATATGCAGGGACCGGGCCGAAGGCGCGCGCAAGCGAAGAAACCTCATCCGGTCTTGCCCGGACATCCGACATGGCGTCGCGCCCGATCGAGACCGCATTCTTTACACAAGGAGATGTGAAATGTCTTTCCGTATGTTCTTTTTCGCCGTTGCTCTGCTGACGCTCTCGCAAATGGCGGCTGGCGCCGATCATCCACCGACCGACGAGGATCTCGCCGCAACCGACGATGCGTTCGCGATCTCGATGTACGACCCGGAGTTCGTCGATGCGGCGAACGCCGGGAAAGCGCACGACATGAAAAGGATTCTCGTCGCCAACGGCGCGCCGGGCGACCTCGTACTGACCGCATACGGCATGTTCGGTGAATCGACCGACGGCACGCCCGTACCTGACCAGCACACGAACAACGACGGGCCTTGCATCCAGTGGAAGCAGGTCACATGGAGATCGTCCATTCCGCCGTATGGCCTTTATACGATAAAGGTTTGCGTGGCGATCATGGAAGACGGCGTGATGACGTACGACGCCCGGTAACCCGTCGGGGTCATATTGGATCAGCAGTTTTTTGATGAGCCGGCCAATCTCGATCGCACCACGAATGCAAGAAAAACGGGCGCCGCGAATCATCGCGGCGCCCGTTCTGTAGAGCCGAGCGATTACTACAGCGGCGCGACGATCACGCCCCCGCGGACAGCATCGACAAACGCCGCACCGCGACCGAAGCGGTCGGGTAATCCAAGGTTTTCTGCGCCGCAAGCTCGCCCAGCATGCTCTGGGCGAAGCGCAGCGAAGCATCGTCGCGTTCCAGCCAGTGCTTGAGCTTCGCGTCGGCGTTCGCGCCCGGCGCATCCAGCACCTGCATCGTCAGCAGACGCTGCTGCGCCGCCAGTTCGTCGCGCAGCGAGCCGCGCGCGACCGCGTGCCAGCGGCCATCGACCGCCAGGGTATCGATCTGCGCATACAGCCACGGCAGCTTGAACGCGTCGCCCAATCGGAAGTGCGCCCTCGCCACGTCCACGGCCTTGACCTTGCGCGCCCGCGCCACTTCGATGATGTCGCAGCACCATTCGAGATACGGCAGCGCCGCCAACTGCTTGGCGAGCGATTCCGGCAGGCCCTGCGCCTTCCAGTCCGCGTAGCTGGCATCGTAGGCCGGGCGCATCGTCGCCGGAAGAATGCCCGAGCCGGCGCGAATCTCGCGGAAGCCGTTGTGGTAACGCTCGACCGCCGTGGCGATGCCCGGGATCGGACCGGGACGCGACAGCAGCCAACGCGTCATCGAACGCTGCAGCGACCAGATCACCTGCAACGCATCGACCTGCACCGATTCCGGCACCTTGCCGTCGAGCGCGTCGATCTGGGTCCAAAGCTCGCGCGCGTCCAGCGTTTCGCGGGTGATGGTGTAGGCCTTCGCGACTTCGCCCGGGCTGCGACCGGTGTCTTCGGTCATGCGCAGAATAAACGTCGCACCCATCCGATTGACCAGCGAATTGGTCACGGCGGTGGCGATGATCTCGCGCTTCAGGCGGTGCTGTTCCATGCCCTTCGCATATTTCTTCTGCAACGGACCGGGGAAATAACGGACCAGTTCCTTCGACAGATACGGATCTTCCGGCACATCGGAATCGAGCAGTTGCTGGAACAGCACGATCTTCGAGTACGACAGCAGCACCGACAGCTCCGGCCGGGTCAGGCCGATCCTGCGCGTCTTGCGCTCGGCGATCTCGGCATCGCTGGGCAGATACTCGATCTGGCGATCGAGCAGGCCCTGCGATTCGAGCGTGTGGATGAAGTGCTGCTTCGAGCCCAGACGCGACAGACTCATCCGCTGCATCAGACTCAAGGCCTGGTTCTGTCGGTAATTATCGTTCAGTACCAGCGCCGCGACCTCGTCGGTCATCGACGCCAGCAGCGTATTGCGCTCGGGCATCGTCAGCTTTTTGCGCTGCACTTCGGCGTTGAGCAGAATCTTGATGTTGACTTCGTGATCGGACGTATCCACGCCCGCCGAATTGTCGATGAAGTCGGTGTTGAGCAGGACGCCGTTCAACGCCGCTTCGATGCGGCCGAGCTGGGTCAAGCCGAGATTGCCGCCCTCGCCCACCACCTTGCAGCGCAGCTCGGCGCCGTTGACGCGCAGACCGTTGTTGGCACGGTCGCCGACATCGGCGTGGCTTTCGCTGACGGCCTTGACGTAGGTGCCGATGCCGCCGTTCCACAGCAGATCGACCGGTGCCTTCAGGATCGCGTTCATCAGCTCCATCGGACTCATCGAAGCCACGTCGGCGTCGATGCCGAGCACCGCCCTGATCTCCGGCGACAGCGGAATCGCCTTGGCCGAACGCGCGAAAATACCGCCGCCCTTGCTGATCAGCGACACGTCGTAATCGGCCCAGCTCGAACGCGGCAGCCTGAACATGCGGTCGCGTTCCTTGAACGAGATCGCAGCGTCCGGATTCGGGTCGAGGAAGATGTGGCGGTGATCGAACGCGGCCTGAAGGCGGATGTGTTCCGACAGCAACATGCCGTTGCCGAACACGTCGCCGGACATGTCGCCGATGCCGACGCAGGTGAAATCCTGCGTCTGCGAATCGCGGCCCATGGCGCGGAAATGGCGCATGACCGATTCCCAGCCGCCGCGCGCGGTGATGCCCATGCCCTTGTGGTCGTAACCGACCGAGCCGCCGGACGCGAACGCGTCGTCCAGCCAGAAACCGTGGGCGTTGGCGATGCCGTTGGCGATGTCGGAGAACGTGGCGGTGCCCTTGTCGGCGGCGACCACGAGATACGGATCGTCGCCATCGTGACGCACCACTTCGCCCGGCGCCACGATCCTGCCGTCGGTGGAAATATTGTCGGTGATGTCGAGCAGTCCGTTGATGAAGCGCTTGTAGCAGGCCACGCCTTCGTTGAACCACGCGTCGCGGTCGACCGACGGATCGGGCAACTGCTTGCAGAAGAAACCGCCCTTCGAGCCCACCGGCACGATCACGGTGTTCTTGACCATCTGCGCCTTGACCAGGCCAAGCACTTCGGTGCGGAAGTCTTCGCGGCGATCCGACCAGCGCAGGCCGCCGCGCGCGACCGGGCCGAAGCGCAGATGCACGCCTTCGACGCGCGGGCCGCAGACGAAGATTTCGCGGTACGGCCGCGGCTTCGGCAGGTCCGGCACCTTCGACGGGTCGAACTTGAAGCTGAGGTAATCCGCGGGGCCGCCGTCGGCGCGCAGGCCGTCCTTGTAACGTCCGCTGCGGTAGGTGATGTAGTAGTTGGTGCGCAGCGTCGCTTCGATCACGCTCATGAAACTGCGCAGGATGCGGTCTTCATCGAGACTGGACACGCGATCGAGCAGCGCTTTGATCGCCCTGCGCGCAGCGTCGATCTGGACATCGCGCTTCGCGGAACGCGCGGCGATCACCGGCTCGACCGCGGCCAACATCGCCGCATCGTCGCCGGCGAGCGCCGACAGCTGGCGGCGCAGTGCCTGCTTGCCGACCTGGATGGCGGCCTTGCTCTCGGAGCCGGTCGCCGGATCGAAGCGCGCCTCGAACAGCTCGGTCAGCAGACGGGCGAGGATCGGATAACGCGCGAAGGTGCCTTCCACGTAGGCCTGCGAGAACGGCACGCCGACCTGCAGCAGATACTTGCAGTAAGCGCGGAGCATCGCGACCTGTCGCCACGACAGGTTGGCGGCAAGGATGAGACGGTTGAAACCGTCGTTTTCGGCATTGCCGCGCCAGATCTGACCGAACGCGTCTTCGAAGGTGTCGTCGAAATCGTCGACGTTCAGATCGCCGCGGGCGACTTCGACCTCGAAGTCCTGGATGTAGGCGACGCGGTCGTCCACCATCACCCGGTAAGGATGCTCGGAGATCACGCGCAGGCCCATGTTCTCCATCATCGGCAACGCATCGGACAGCGGGATGTCGTCGTTCAGCCGATAGAACTTGAAACGCAGACCGCCTTCCTGATCGCGGCACAGACTCAGGCGCAGATCGTTGTCGGGCGTGAGCGACGCCAGTTGTTCGACATCGTCGGCGGCGCCTGCGGACGACATTTTCTCGATGTAACCGGCCGGCAGCGCGCGGCCGAACCGGTTGGCGAGCGCGAGACCCTGCTCTTCGCCGTGACGCGACACCAACTGCTCGCGCAGATCGTCCTGCCAGTTGCGCACGATCGCGGACAACTTGGCATCGATCTGCGCGGCGTCGACATCGACCGGCTCGCCCTTGCGCGGGCGCACCAGCATGTGCAACTGCGCCAGCGGCGAATCGCCGAGCTGGATGGTGGAATCGACGCGATCGGCGTGCAGCGCGTCCTTGAGCATCGCTTCGATGCGCAGGCGGATTTCGGTGTTGTAGCGATCGCGCGGAATATAGGCCAGCACCGAATAGAAACGGCCGTAGCGGTCGTGACGCAGGAACAGGCGGCTGCGCACGCGCTCCTGCAGGCTCAGGATGCCCGAGGCGAGCTGGAACAGCTCGGTCTCG
>JAIMKJ010000024.1:60879-62265 GCA_020692565.1 Thermomonas sp. | reverse complement strand
GGATGCCCGGGAACACTTTGAACACCGCGAAGCCGAACAGCGCGCCGCCCAGCACCGGCCGGTCGCGCCAGAACAGCGCCATCGCGACCACCGACAGCGAGATCGCGGTCAGCTGGAAGTTGCCGAGCTGCAACGTGAGCAGCACCGGCGATGCTATCCATACCGCCGGGATCAGCAGCGCCGTGCGCCGGCCGGGCTGGCCGCCGATCCACACGCTCAGCGCGATCATGCAGGCCAGCAGCGCGCCGCCCTCCACCGTGAACCACAGCGCGCGCAATTGCTCGAAATCGCCGCCGAAGGCCACGCCGATCAGCGGCAGCAGCAGGAATTGCGGCAGATACATGAATTCGTCGAAGCGGAAGATGCCGGCGGTCTTGCCGTGGTAATGCTGCAGGTCGTAGAGATTGGGCACGCCTTCCTGGGCGAGTTTCGCCGCCTGCCAATAGCCCGAGTAGCAGCTGTGGCCGATGTAGAACGGATCGAAACCGAACGCCGACAGCGGCGCCAGCGCCGGGTCCGCCATGAACAGCGCCACGCCCGTGGTGCGCGCGAGTGCAGCGAGCATCAGCAGCACCCACAGCGCCGACACCGCGGGCCTGCGGCTGCGGATGCCGTCCCACTCGCGCGGCAGGCGTTTCGCCGTCCACAGCGCCAGCGGCACGCTTGCGAGCACGGCGAGCACGCCGGCCAGGGGCAGCGGCGCATGCAGCGCCGCGATCGCGGTGAACAGCAGTGTCGCGGTCAACAGCGACAGCAGGCTTGCGACGACCCATCGTTCGACGGAGGGATGAGGGATGGTGGTCATGATCGCGGAACTCCTTGTTGCGGGTCGGACAGGGTTTCGTGCACGGGGAAAAGTATCGACACAGCCAGCGGCGGTGGCCGGGTCAGGCGTCGAGGCCTTCCACCCGTCCTGAAAACAGGAAGCGTTCGAGCTCGCGGAAGTCGTCGAACACCACATCGGCATCCGCATCGCTGCGGTTGCGCGCGGGGTGCTCGGTGCGCAGCAGCGTGGTCATGCCGAACGCGCGCGCGCCTTCCACATCGCAGCGCTGGCTGTCGCCGACCATCCAGATGTCTTCCGGGTCGACGCCCAGCTTGGCGATCGCCAGCCGGAACGGCGCCGGATCCGGTTTGTCGGCGCCGGCTTCCTCGGAGGTAACGACGTAATCGAAACAATCGTCCAGCCCGAAATACACGATCTTGCGGAATTGGATCTGCGAGGTGAGGTCGGTGATGATCGCGGTGGCGATATCGCGGTTGCGCAGGTTGAGCAGCAGGTCGCGCACGCCCGGGAACAGTTCGCAGTGGGCGAGGAACGTGCGCCAGTAGGTCTGTTCCAGATCCAGCGTGATCAGCAGTTGGGTCTTGCGCCCGAGGATCTCG
>JAIMKJ010000024.1:13500-60872 GCA_020692565.1 Thermomonas sp. | reverse complement strand
GCTGGAAATACAGCAGGCGGCTGTGCGAACTGGCGGTCTCGCCGAGTTGGCGTTTGACTTCCTCGCGCGCCTGGCGAAAAGCGTCGCGGACGCTCTCCCGGTCGGCGCCGAGCAGGCGTACCGCCTTGGCCTCGGTGGCGGCGGTGGCTTCCGCATGCGGCGCGTCGTAGGCGTAGAGCGTGTTGTCGGTGTCGAAGATGATCGCGCGCGGCGCGCGCAGTGTCTTCGACGGGTGCTTGACGAGCATCTCAGCGGATCCTGTTCTTGAGGGATTCTTCGATCTGCAGCAGCGCCATAAGCTGCATGATTCCGGTCATGCCGTCTTCCCACTTCGGGTGGATGTCGAGCATTTCCTGCAGATTGGGCGCCAGCGTACCGGCGGCGAGCGCGATGTCCTCGGCGGAAACGTCGCCTTCGATGGTCATTTCGACTTCGTCGGAGTCTTCGGCCAGTTCGATGTCCAGATGCAGGCCGCAGATGCCGATCAGCATCCGCGCCAGACGCTCGTGGTACGTGCCGTTGCGGATCGTGGCCGACAGCTTCAGCGGCAGATCCTTCGGCGACGATGCGGTCTCGAGCTGACGGATGTTCACCGGTCGCAGTTTGAGGATCAGATCCGCGGTGCTGCGCTGGGTGAGGATGTAGCGCTGCGCGTCGAGCGCGCGGCGTTCGATCGAGCGCAGCACGTTCTCCAGCGGATGACCGCGTTCGTTGACGTCGCGGTGGATCTTCCATGCCCGGCGCAGGTCTTCGTCGATGTCGAGATACACCGATACGTCGAAGCGCTGGCTGAGCCGCGGCATCCGCAGCGCGTGCAGGCCGGACACGATCACCACGTCGTTGCGCTGCAACTGCACCGCCGGCAGGAAGCGACCCGCGGCATGGTCGTAGTGACGGCAGGCGACGGGCTTGCCGTCCATCAGCGCCAGTGCGTCGTCGTTGAAGCGCTGCAGATCGTTCGCCCGCGGATTCAGGTGGGTGAGGCCCTTCCACATCGGCGCGAAGCGATCCCAGACGTGATAGTCGTCGCCGGACAGATGCACGACGGTGTGCTTGCCGAAAATATCGGTGAGCGCGTGGCTCAGCGTGTCCTTGCCTGCGCCGGAATCGCCGGCGATGCCGATCGTCACCGGCTTCTGCGCGATCCTGAAATAATCGTTGCGGGCGACGCGTTCGCGCAGCATCTGCACGATCAGCACCAGTCCGGTCGCGATCACCATGGTCATCCACAGCGAAAGCAGATGCGGTGCCAACTGCGCCGACACGCTGGCGATCGCGCTCTGCGGATACCAGCCGAGCGGCGGCACCCCGGCGCCGGGCGAGATCACCAGATGCAGCGCGATCACCAGCGCCGACAGCAGCCCCGTCAGCAGCATCGCACTGCGGTCTCCCTGCAACTGATGCGCGACCAGGAACGGCACCAGCCACAGATACCAGCCGGGCGGCGCCGGCGTGGTCAGCACGACCAGGAAGAACGACAGTCCGGTGACTGCGATCAGCAGGTCGAAGCTCATCCGCCGCAGCCGCCACACGCCGTAGGCCGCGAGCAGATAGAGCGTCGGCGTGAGATACAGCTGCAGCGATTCGCCCAGCGGCAGCGCGAAATCGAAGATGCGTCCGGATTCGTGGGTGCCGAGCACCATCGTGCGGATGCCCGGCGATGCCAGCCACAGCAGCTGCGGCAGGAAACCCGCGGCGAGCCCGCCGGCGAACGGCTTGAGCAACGAGCGCAGGCGCTTGTTGCGCCACAGATAGATGCCTACGAACGGCACCGCGAGCAGCATGCTGAATTTGGCCGCGAGCGCGAAGCCGAGGGCGAGGCCGCTGGCGGTGGCGCGGTATTGTCGAAGCAGCACCAGACTCAGCAGCAGCAGCGCCACCGGCACGATATCGGTCTGCCCGTTCCAGTAGGTCACGAACAGCACGATCGGCGACCACCAGTACAGCCACAGCAGCTTGCGAGGGTGGCGCGGAAACAGGCGATACAGCAGCGATAGCGCGGCGAGATCGGCCAGCAGCAGGCTGATGCGGAAGCCGATGCCGGTGAAGACATCGCTGCCGGTGACGGCATCGAGCAACCAGCCGGGCAGGGCGCCGGGCAGATGCGCCAGCAGCATCGTCGGGCCGTAGGGATAGGCCAGCGGCGTGCCGCCCGCGTCCAGATATTCCGTCCACGGGTCGAGCGATGGATGGGCGATCGCGTGTTCGAGGAACGGGATGAACCATTCGTGCTGGATCTGCGGCACGAGCGCGACGATCAGCAGCACCCGCAGCAGCAGACCCGCGCGGAAGACTGGATCCCGCCACAGCGCTTTGAGCGTTACCGCCACAGTGCGGTCTCCTTGGTGCAGACCGCATCGGCGGTGATGCCGCGCTCCGCGAGCAGCGCGCGCAGCGCCGGGATTTCCGTCGCCGCATCGCGTCCCTGCAGTTCGGGCGAGACCAGGCACAGTTTGAAACCGGCGGCCTGCAGGCGCGCAGCCTGTTCGCCGTCCAGCGGGAAGCGGGTGAAGCAATCGACCCACACCCAGTCGACCTTGCCCGCGAGCGACAGCGCGGTGTCGAGCGATTCGAACTCGGACACCCGCACCGCGCAGCGCGATTCGCCGCGGCGCGCGCTGCGGATCAGGAACGGGAACGACTGGTCGAGGAAGAAATAATCCTCGATGCCGTACGCGCGCATCAGCGCGATCAGCCGGTCCTCGAGCCCTTCTTCCTTGACGTTGAGGATCAGCAGGCCGTGGCGGTATTGCGCGAGCCAGGCCTCGAAGTCCTCGCCGTCGACGAACGGATCGTGATGGATGACGAGCCGTTCGCCGTAGCTGCGGATATCCACTTCCACGCCGAATTCGACTGCGGTCTCGCGCAGTTGCTCGATGGTGTTGCGACGGTGCCGGACGATGATCATGCGGTGCGTGACAAATCCTTTCGCAGACGGAGGCTGTAATCGACGGTGCGGCGGATGAAGCGCAGCTTCGCCTGCCAATTGACGTTCCAGTGCGAACTGCCGTGCGCGCGTTCGCCGAAGCGCACCGGGAAGCGAGCCACGGTCAGGCCACGGTGGAGCGCCTGGTAGTAGGCAAACAGATCGAGCGAGAAATCGTGCGGCGGTTCGCGCCAGGTCGCGAAGAACGCGCGCGGGAACAGCGTCGGCTGCGCGTTGATGTCCCACATCCGGCGCCGCATCAGCAGCGTCTCGAACATCGACATGCCGACGGTGAAGACCACGTCCGCGAATGGGCGTCCGTGTCGCCGGCCCTTCACGAACAATGCGTCAGGATGCTTCGATGTTTCGAAGATTTCCAGCGCGCGCAGCGCATCGGCGGGGTCGGTCTGCATGTCGGCATGGGTCCAGCCGATGATGTCGCCGGTCGCCGCCGTCAGCCCGGAGAGGATGCCGAACCCGTAGCCCTGGTTCTTCTCGACGCGCACGCTGCGGATGCGCGATGGTTCGGCCAGCAGCGCGGCCAGCACCGCCGGCGAATCGTCGGTGGAACCGTTGTCGACCAGGATCGCTTCGATGTCGTCGCGCACGAAGGTCCCGCGCAGGCGCGCGACGAGCAGCGGCAGATTCTTCGCCTCGTTGTAGCAGGGGATGACCAGACTCAGGCGCATCGGCGGTTCAACCCGCTTCGGTCTTGCGCAGGACCACCGAACGGCCCATCGCGAAGATCGACGGCATCAGCTTGACCAGAATGCCGTCGAGGCCGTCGATCGCGCGCAGCGCGAAACGCGGTAGTTCGACGGTTTTCGCGCGCACCACCACGCCCCCCGAGGCGAGAAAGATGAAACATTCGTTGAGCGTGTTCTTCTCGATCCGGAACCCCGGGATGCGGCGCTCGAATTCTGCGTTGTCGGTGAACAACAGTTCCGGGATCGCGCAGTTCGCCGACCACGGATCGCGTGGATCGTTGGCGACGATGTCGGGATCGAACACGTCGATATCGTAGGACCAGCCTTCATGGCGCATCGCACGCAGCGCCGCCTTCAAGCCGAAGCAGGTATTGAGTTCCTGGATCAGCACCAGCCCACCCGGCGCGAGCATGCGGTGCACGCTGGCGAAGAATTTCGCCGGACTGGGCAGGTGATGGATCATGTGGCTGAAGATCGCGACGTCGACCGAGCCGGGCGGGAAGGGCGGGTCCATCGCGTCGGCCACGGCGTCGGTCCACTCTCGCGGTTCGACGTCGGTGATGATGAAACCATCGTGTTTGATGAATTCCTTGCTCAACCCGGAGCCGGCGCCGAACTCGACGATGCGTTGCCCGGGTTTCAGGTGCGCGTTCATCCAGCCGTAGCGTTTGTAAAGCAGATATTCCAGATTGCGCGGGCGGTGTTCGAGGAAGAACGCACGGGCGCGGGCGACATCGCCTTCGTGCTGGAAGCGGTTTTCTTCGTGGGTCGGGAAATATGTGCTGGGCAGGAGCATGGTCTTCAATCGATTCCGTGATCGTTGCGTGCGTGTCTGAGCGGTCCGGACATCATGCGGGAAACGGGCTTGCGGCGCCGGCTGCGGATTGCGTGCGCGGACAGCGGCTGTCCAATTCGAACCGGTACGGGTGCGAAGGCCAGCGGTCGAAACAACGCTGCCAGTATTCGAACGTTCGCAGGTCGACCGGCGTGCCCCAGCACAGGTAGTGTTCGATCTCGAACACGCGCACCCGCAGCCCGAGCGCGATCGCATCCTCGATGCAACTGTCGACGTAGAACTCGCCGTTGACGCGGCCGTCGCGCGCGATCATGGCCTGTGCGGCAGCCGCGAAATCGCCGGCGCGCTTGAACGTGAAGGTGCCGACCACGATCGGATCGTGCGCGGGATCGGTCAGCGGCGTCTTCACCGACACGCCGCGGACGATGCCGCCGGTTTCTTCGACCCAGCCGTAATGCGTCGGTCGCCGCAGCGCGCCCGGATAGCCGCGCGCGACCCAGACCAGCACGTCGGCGCTGTCGTCGGCGAGTGCCGCCTGCAGCGCGTCGGCGTCGTAGATCGCGCCGTTGTCGCAGGCGCCGATGGTCAGCGGCGCTTCCGCATCCACGCCCGCCATGCCGAGCAGGCAGGTGCGCGCCTGGCCGTCGGTCACCCGGTCCAGCTCGACGATGGCGCAGCCGGAAAAATTCCCGCGCAGCGTTGCTTCCACTTCGACGCGGCCGGGCAGGTCGCGGCGCAGCACGAAGACATGGCGCTCGGCATCGGGCAGGTCGCGGGTCGCCTGCACCACCATCGGTGCGCCGGAGACCGGGATCAGCGGCTTCGGCAGGGTATGACCCGCTTCGGCGAAACGCGAGCCCAGCCCGGCCATCGGCACCATCGTCGTGCCGCGCTGCGGTACCGCGCGCCGCGCGCGCGCGGGATCGGCCAGCGCGCGGAACGCGGCCGACCACGCGCGGTATTCGCCGAGATCTTCCGGCGTTCCCCACTGCATGAAATGTTGGAGTCCGAACACCGCCACGCGGCGGCCGTCCTCCAGCAGCGGGCGATAGGCGAGGCTGACGTAATACTCCTGGCCCAGCGCAAGATCGGGGCGCGCCATGCAGCGCTCGAACGCCTCGCGCATCAGCGCGCCGGACGCGAAGTAATACGTGCCGCTGGAGGCGTGCTCGCGCATCGGATCGTCGGTGTATGGCTGCTTTTCCTGGATCGCCAGTACCCGTTCGCCTTCGGTCCGCACATAGGCGTAGTTGATCGAACCCATCATGTGCGGATGGAAACCGGTATAGCAGGGGATCGCGCCGTCCCACCCACCTTCGGCGACAAGGCGCTTGAACGCGGCGTAATCCCAGACGCAGGTGAAATCGCAGTAGTTGACGATGGTCGGTTTGGACGGATCGATGTGCTCGATCGCCTGCAGGACGGCATTGACCGGGCCGAGCTTGTGCGGCGCGATGCCGACGATGCGCCCGCTGGGGCAATAGCGGCGCAACTGCTCGGCCATCGCGAATTCAGGATCGTCGAGGTGGTCCTGATTGCAGACGAACAGGAAATCGGTTTCGCCGGGAAACAGGTCGACGACGTGCGCGATGATCGGTTTGCCGTCGACTTCGATCAGCGGTTTCGGAACCTTGTGGCCCGCGCGTCGGAAACGTTCTCCGAAGCCCGACATGGGTACGACGATCTGCATGCTTCAAACTTCCTTGCGTCCTTGATCTGTGAGCGGTTCAGGCGCCGGCAGTCGCATCGATGTGGTCGCGGGCGAGGCGATAGGCTTCCGCCTCCCAGCCGATCAGCGCGGCGACATCGTCGCTGTCGAGATAGTGGAGGGTGTCGGCGGTGTTCGAGCGCAGCCCCACCTGCGCCAGACAGCCGAGCATCGCACGGGCGCCGTCGCTCAGCGTCGGGGACACCAGAACGCCGGCGCCGGGCACCACGACATAGACCGGTGGCCTCGCGGCCGCATCGGCGAGCGCCCGGCTGAGCGGGCGGTTCTCGTCCGCGATGTCGGCTCGCTCGCCCAGGAAGACGACGTGGTCGGGGTAGAGCGTGCCGCGGACGGCGATCGCGCAGGCGATGCGGTCGGTGCCGACCGCGTGCAGCAGCGGGGCGTCGGGAATGGTCCAGCCTGCGTCGTTCACGGCCTGCAGCCGGCCCAGATCCGGGCCGGGAGCCTGGCGCGGCGACAGGGCAAGCCTGCGTTCGACCTCGCGCAGTCGGGCCTCGGCCGCGGCGCAGTCGTGGCCCCCGACCACCAGGCCGTGGTTGGCGAGCAGCAGGATGTCCGGCGGCACCGGTGCGGCGGCGAGCGCGGAGCGGATGGCTTCGGTCAGCGGCAGGCCGGGGCGACGATAGGGCACCCACGCCCAGGACAGGCCGTCGAGCGCGCGCGCCAGTGCTGTCTCGGCATCCGGGCGAACCGCCCGGGTGATCGCGTTGACCGAGTGCACGTGCGCCACGACCGCATGCGGCAGCAGTGCGTGCAGGGAGGTTTCGATCGAGGGTCGCAGCCCGTCGGCGCCTGTGAGCGCTGCCAGCGCGGACTCCGCATCGGCTTCGGTCATCAGCGCCCGGACCCGGGCCAGCGGCAGGCGGACGAACACATCCCGAGTCTCAGCCTGTGCGAGCCAGGTACCGGATGCTTTGACCCAGAAATCGTTTTCGTACTTGAGCGAAGTATTGCCGCCGCCGCCCTGTACGAGGGTCTCGTCGCGGCCCAATCGCGCCGACAAAGCGACCAGTGCGGCAGGCGCAGCGGAACCCGGAGGCGGCGGTTGCATGGGGTCGGTGGCGGTCGTCTGATTCATCGTGCGGGGAGCTGTCCGTAGCGATACCGGCCTGTCGCGGCGTGGTTGCGGCAGGGCATCGGTCGTCGCGGTTCGCGTGGAAAATGCATATTTCGTAAAAACCAGAATAATCCGGACATGCATCGAGCCATTGGAATCCGGAAGATGCCAGACATTATCAAAACCGGTCCTTTCGATTGCAGAATAAGCGGAGTGTGGTAGGTTGGAAAGTATTATTATGATCGCAGCGAAATGGGCGGGGACTCCCATCACGCGCGCAATCGCACGCAAGCAGTCGCACGGAAGTTGAACGGAATGAATGAATTCGAAGAGCGCCTCGCCCACCTCTCTCCCGAACGGCGAGAGCTCCTGCGGCAGGCATCGCTGCGCGAGCGCATGGCCCGGTCGCGTATTCGCCCCAGACCGCGTCCGGAACATATTCCGCTGACGTTCGGCCAGCGTCGGTTGTGGCTGCTCGACCGGCTTTCTCCCGGCATGGTGGCCTACAACTCGCCGTCCGCGCAGTGGCTGCACGGCGCGCTCGATGCCGCGGATCTGCGTCGCGCGATCCAGTCGTTGATCGATCGGCACGAAATATTGCGGACGGTCTATCCGGCGAATGCCGGCGAGCCGTACCAGAAGATTCTTGCCGCGCAGACCTTGCCGTGGAGCGAATGCTCGGCCACGGGCCACGACCCCGATGCGCGCCGCGAGGATGCGTTCCGGATCGCGCGAGAGGAAACCGCGAAGCCCTTCTCGCTGCAGGTCGGCCCGCCGATCAGGGCGGCGCTGATCGGCGTCGGTCCCGAACTGCACCTGCTGGTGCTGACCTTCCACCACATCGCCATCGACGGTTGGTCGATCACCAGCCTGCTGCGCGAAATGTACGACGGCTACGACCGCCTGCGCGCCGGCGAAGCGATCGACACCGCCGCGCCCGAGCTGCAGATCGCCGATGTCGCGCTGTGGCAGAACGAAACCTGGGGCGGCGAGCGTCTGCGCCCGCAGCTCGACTTCTGGAAGCAGCATCTCGCCGGTGCGCCTTCGGTGCTCGATCTGCCTACCGACCGGCCGCGTCCGGCGGCGCAGACCTTCCGCGGTGCGATCCGTTCGACCGATATTCCGGCGCCGCTCTACGCGCGGCTGCAGGCGCTTGCGCGCGAACGGCAGACCACGCTGTCGACCGTGGTGCTGGCGGCGTTCCAGGTCCTGCTGTCGCGCTACACCGGCCAGGAACAGGTCGTGACGGCGATGGGCGTCGCCGGTCGCAGCCGGCACGAACTGGCGCCGGTGATCGGCTTTTTCGTCAACACCTTGCCGCTCCGCGCCGACCTGTCCGGCAACCCCGATTTCATCGAAATCCTCGCCCGCGCGCAGGCGACCCTGCTGCATGCGATGGAGAATGCGGATACGCCGTTGGACCGCATTTTCGAGGAGATGCGCCTGCCGCGATCGATCAGCTACACGCCGTTCGCGCAGGTCATGTATTTCTTCCAGAGCTATCCCATGGAGAACTCGGTGATGACCGGCGTTCGCGTGGAGGATGTGGCTCTGGGCGATATCCGGCCGCCGACGGCGCAGAGCGATCTCAGCCTGTTCGTCAATCAGCACCACGAAGGCGAGTTGATGTTCGAGTACAGCACCGAGCTGTACGACGATGCGACGATCCAGCGCATGGGCGGACATCTGCTGACCCTGCTGGAAGCCGCTGCCGACGCGCCGCATACGCCGGTATTCGAGCTGCCGCTGCTGACCGCGGCGGAGTGCGACGAACAGGCGCGTTGGAACGACACCTTCCGCGAACTTCCGGGCAAGCCCACGATCGCCGCGCTGTTCGCGGAGCAGGTCGCGCGCACGCCCGATGCGACCGCGGTGCAGTTCGGCGCACGGGCGATGCGTTACCGCGAGCTCGACCTCCGTGCCGACGCGGTCGCCATCGAGTTGCGCGCACTGGGCGTGAAGCCCGGTGTGCTGGTCGGGCTTTACGTCGAGCGTTCGCCGGAGATGCTGATTGGCCTCATGGCGATCCTGAAGGCCGGCGGCGCCTACGTGCCGCTGGATCCCGGCTATCCGGTGGACCGCCTGGCCTACATGGTCGAAACCTCGCGCTCGACCGTGCTGGTCACCCAGGCGACGCTGCGCGATGCGCTGCCGGTGGCGATGCCGTCGGTCGTGGTGGTCGATGCGGACGCGGCGCTGCCGGCGTCCGCGCAGCGCTGCCCCGACAGCGGCGTCGGCGCGAACGATCCGGCCTATGTGATCTTCACCTCGGGTTCGACGGGCAAGCCGAAAGGCGTGGAAATCCGCCAGAAATCCGCGGTCAACCTGATCCGTTCGATCGCCCGCGAACCGGGCATCGGTCCGGACGACACCATCTGTGCGATCAGCACCCTGTCGTTCGACATCGCGCTCACCGAACTGGTGATTCCGCTGACGGTCGGCGCGCGCATCCTGCTGGTCGACCGCGATACCGTGCGCGACGGCCTGCGCCTGCGCAAGCTGATCGATGCCGAGGCGCTCACGATCATGCAGGCCACGCCCGCGACGTGGCGCATGCTGCTGGACGTGGGCTGGGTGGGCAAGCCTGACATGCGCATCATCTCCACCGGCGAAGCCCTGCCGCGCGAGCTGGCCGACCGACTGCTGCCGATGGCGCCGGAGCTGTGGAATCTCTACGGCCCGACCGAAACCACGGTGTATTCGGCGCTGTGCAGGGTCGAGGCCGGTACCGGCCCGATCATCGTCGGCCGGCCGGTCGACAACACCCGCATCCACATCGTCGACCGGCACATGCAACCGCTTCCGGTCGGCGTGCCGGGCGAATTGCTGATCGGTGGCGAAGGCCTGGCCGCGGGGTATCGCGAACGCCCCGATCTCACCGCCGAGAAATTCATCGCCGATCCGTTCTCGGCAGGCGACGACGCGCGCCTGTACCGCACCGGCGATCTGGCGTTCTGGCGCACGGACGGCACGGTGCAGGTGGTCGGCCGGATCGATCATCAGATCAAGCTGCGCGGTTTCCGCATCGAGTTGGGCGAAATCGAAACCGTACTCGCGCAGTACGAAGGCGTGACCCAGGCGGTGGTGCATTGTCGCGAGGACCGGCCCGGCGATCAGCGCCTGGTCGCTTATTACACTCATGAAAGCCGCACAAGAGACGGCGGCCCCGTCGCCGATGCCGAACTGCGCGCCTACCTCAAGAGCGCGTTGCCCGAATACATGGTGCCGGCCGCATTCGTGGCGCTGGAGGCCTTCCCGCTGACGCCGAACGGCAAGGTCGATCGCAACGCGCTGCCGGCCCCGGACGCCGCGATCGGCGAGCGTGCCGATCACATCGCGCCGCGCACGCCGGAAGAAGAGGCGCTGGTCGCGCTGTGGGGCGATCTGCTGAACCTGAAACGCGTCGACGTGCGCGGCAATTTCTTCGATCTCGGCGGCCATTCGCTGCTCGCGACCCAGATGCTGGCGCGGATCGAATACGACTTCGGCGTCGAATTGCCGTTGCGCGTGCTGTTCGAGTCTCCGACCCTGGAGCAGATGGCGGCGCGGGTGGCCGCGGCATGCGAAGCGGCCGATCAGTTGGCGATGGCATCGATGCTGCAGAACCTCGAAAGCATGAGCGACGACGAGATCCTCCAACGGTTGTCGGCCGACAGCAAAAGCCGGAGCGGTGCATGAGCGAGCTGGATCAACGTCTTGCCGGTTTGTCGCCGGAGAAACGCGCGCTGCTGATGCAGCAACTCGCACGCAGGGCCGCCGCCACGGCGCCGGTCAAGGCGGACATCGGCCGCCGCGTGCGTCCGCAACGCCTGCCGCTGTCGTCCGCGCAGCAGCGGCTGTGGATTCTCGATCAATTCGATCCCGGGAACAGCGTCTACAACGTCACCTCGCTGATGCGCCTGTACGGGAATCTCGATGTCGAAGCGTTGCGCCGCACCCTCGACGAGATCGTGAACCGGCACGAAAGCCTGCGCACCGTCTTTCCGAAGGACGAGCAAGGGCCGTGGCAGCGCGTACTGCCGCCGCAATCGCAGCCGCTGCCCATCCACGACCTGTCCACGCGTGCGGTCGATGCGGATGGGGGCGACGCGCGCGAAGCCGCCGCGTTCGATCTTGCGCGCGCGGATGCGCGTGCGCCGTTCGATCTCGTCAACGGTCCGGTGTTCCGCGCGATGCTGGCCCGGATCGCCGAAGACGATCATGTGCTGATCCTCAGCGCGCACCATATCGCCGTGGACGGCTGGTCGTTCGGCGTGCTGTACGGCGAGTTGACCCAGCTCTATCGCGCGTTTCTGGCCGGCGAACCTTCGCCGCTGCCCGAATTGCCGATCCAGTACGCCGATTACACGCTGTGGCAACTGGAAGAGCTGGGCAGCGAAGGTCTCGGCAAGCAGCTCGAATATTGGCAGCAGCGTTTCCCGGCCGCGCCGCCGGTGCTGGAACTGCCCGGCGATCGTCCGCGTCCGCCGGTACAGAGTTATCGCGGCGCGATCCTGCAGCGCACGATTCCCGCCGAGCTCTACGAAACGGTCAAGCGTTTCAGCCGGCAGGAGGGCACGACCGCGTTCATGACCTTCCTCGCCGCTTACCAGACGCTGCTGTCGCGGTATTCGGGCCAGGAAGACATCGTCGTCGGTGTCGGCAACGCCAACCGGCCGCGACGCGAGATCGAGCCGCTGGTCGGGTTCTTCGTCAACACCCTGCCGCTGCGCGTGGACTTGTCGGGCAATCCCACGTTCCGCGAGTTCCTGGCGCAGGTGAAGACGTCGACGCTCGACAGCTATGCGAACCAGGATCTGCCGGTCGAACGTCTGCTCGAAACCTTGAGCATCGATCGCGATCTCAGCCATGCGCCGCTGTTCCAAACGATGCTGTTCTACCAGAATTTCCCGGTCGAGCCGATCGTGCTGCCCGGATTGACGCTGGTCCCGGTGGACGTCAGCGCCACCCATTCCGGCACCGCGCGCTCCGATCTGTCGATCTTCGCCAGCGAAGGCGGCGGCGGCCTGTCGATGCTGATCGAATACGCGACCGATCTGTTCGACGTCGGTTACATCGAAGCCTTCGCCGATCATCTCGAACAACTGCTGCGCGCGGTGGTGGACGATGCCGGTCAACGGATCGGCGATATCGACATCCTGCCGCCGCAGGAGCGCAAACGCCTGCGGCTCGACTGGAACGCCACCGCGGCGCCGCTGCCGGCCGAAAACACCCTGCAGGCCCTGTTCGCGGCGCAGGCCGCGCGTACGCCGCAGGCCATCGCGGTGGTGCAGGGCGCGGACCGGCTGACCTATGCCGAACTGGATGCGCAGGCCGAACGGCTCGCGGCGCGCCTGCGCGCGCAGGGCTGCGGTCCCGGGCGGATGGTCGGGCTGTTCCTGGAGCGCTCGCCGCGGATGCTGGTGGCGCTGCTGGGCGCGCTCAAGGCCGGGGCCGCCTATGTGCCGCTGGACCCGAGTTATCCGGCCGACCGCATCGGTTTCATGCTGGAGGATTCGGCCGCGCCGGTGGTGGTGACCGAGCGCGCGCTGGTGTCCGAATTGCCGGCCGGCCGTCACGCGGTGCTGACCATCGAGGACGCGCTGGATACGGCGGCGGATGTGAAGGCAGATGGCGGCGCCGTGGCCGGTCCGGACGACATCGCGTACGTGATCTTCACGTCCGGCTCCACCGGTCGCCCCAAGGGCGTGCGCATTCCGCATCGCGCCGCGGTGAATTTCCTCGCTTCGATGGCGCGCGAACCCGGTCTTGGCGCGGACGACACGCTGTGCGCGATCACCACGCTGTCGTTCGACATCGCGCTGCTCGAATTGATGTTGCCGCTGACCGTGGGTGCCCGCATCGCGCTGGCCGACCGCGCCACTGTCGCCGACGGCGTCGCGCTCGCGGCGCTACTCGATGCCGAGGACGTCACGGTCATGCAGGCGACGCCCGCGACCTGGCGCATGTTGCTGGATTCGGGCTGGCGCGGTCGTCCGGGCATGCGCATGCTGTGCGGCGGCGAAGCGCTCCCGCGCGAACTGGCCGACCGGCTGCTGGCGTGCGGTCGCGAGCTCTGGAATGTCTACGGCCCCACCGAGACCACGGTGTGGTCGGCGCTCGAACAGGTGCGGCCGGGCCAGGATGCGATCGCGATCGGGCGTCCGATCGCGAACACCGAGGTGTATGTCGTCGATCGTCGCATGCAGTTGCAGCCGACGGGCATACCCGGCGAACTGCTGATCGGTGGGCTCGGCGTCGCCCGCGATTATCTCGACCGCCCCGAACTCACCGCCGAAAAATTCATCGACGATCCGTTCGGCTCGCGTCCCGGCGGACGGCTGTACCGCACCGGCGATCTTGCGCGCTGGCGTCGGGACGGCCGTCTGGAGGTGATCGGCCGGATCGATCATCAGGTGAAGTTGCGCGGATTCCGCATCGAGCTGGGCGAAATCGAATCGGTGCTGGGCCTGAGCGACGAGGTCGCGCAGGCGGTGGTGATCTGCCGCGAGGATCGCCCGGGGGACAAGCGTCTGGTCGCTTACCTCATCGCGTCCTCGGGCGTATCGACGGACGGCGGCATCGACGTCGCCGCCCTGCGCGCGCTGGCCCGCGAGCGCCTGCCCGAATACATGATGCCTTCGGCGTTCGTCTGCCTGGAGCGGCTGCCGCTGACGCCGAATGGCAAGGTCGACCGCCGCGCGCTGCCGGCACCGGATGCGGAGGCCTTCGCGGTCGCCGAATACGCCGCGCCGCGCAGCACCGAGGAAGAAACCCTGGCCGCGCTGTGGGCCGAGGTGCTCGGTCTGCCGCGGATCGGCATCTACGACAATTTCTTCGATCTCGGCGGGCATTCGCTGCTGGCGACCCAACTCGTGACCCGCATGCAGAATGCGCTCGGCGCCGACATCACCCTGCGGATGATGTTCGAGGCGCCGACGGTGGCGGGGTTCGCGGAGCTGTTGATGGTCCAGCGTATGCAGAGCCTCGACCAGGACGATCTGGACGGGATGCTGCAGCAGCTCGAAGGTCTGTCCGAAGAAGACATCCAGGCCATGCTCGCCGGATGATCGGCGGATCCTGGGCAAAGGAGATTGCACGCGCATGAGTTCGTCCACCGAATCGCCCGTCGGCCCTGCCTCGTTGGCAGACCGTCTGGCCAGGTTGAGCCCACAGCAACGCGAGTTGTTGATGCGCAAATTTGCCGGCAAGAAAGAAGCCGGTTCTGAACTGCGGATCGCACCCCAGGAACGCCCCGCTGCCATTCCGCTTTCCCATGCGCAGCAGAGGCTGTGGCTTCTCGCTCAGATGGATGGAGCGAGCGGCGCTTACCACATGTCGTCGCTGTTGCGCTTGGAAGGCGCGTTGGATATTGATGCCCTGAAGTGGTCGCTGGATCGGCTGTCGTCGCGCCACGAAAGTCTTCGAACAGTGTTCGGAGTGGTGGCGGGCGTTCCGTGCCAGCGAATTTCGGATCCGCAGACGCCGTTCGCGCTCAGGCAGATCGATCTTCGCCATGCGACGTCGGATGTCGTTGCGCGCTCGCAGATGGAGGAAGTGAGCAAGCCGTTCGATCTCGTCGATGGTCCGCCGATCCGTGGACTGTTGATCCGCGAAGACGAGGCCCGTCATGTGCTGGTGATCACGATCCACCACATCGTTTCGGATGGGTGGTCTCTGGGCATATTCATCGGAGAGCTCGCTGCGCTTTATGGGGCGAGGACGCGCGGCGAGGTTGCGGATTTGCCCGAGATGACGATTCAGTACGTCGACTACGCCATTTGGCAGCGTCGGCGGTTCCAGGGCGACTGGATGCAACGCGAACTGGCTTACTGGCGCGAAGCCCTTTCTGGTGCGCCCGAGCTGCTCGCTCTGCCCACCGACCGCAGGCGTCCGCCGGTGCAGGACTATCGCGGGAATTCAGTGCCATTCGCGCTCGATCCGGAATCGAGCGCGTCGCTGAAGGCGATAGCCAATAAGCACGGCATGACGCCGTTCATGATCTGTCTCGCGGCTTGGGCCATCGTGTTGTCGCGCTTGTCCGGGCAGACCGATATCGTCATCGGCACTCCGGTCGCCAACCGGTCACGGCAGGAATTGGAAGGGCTGATCGGTTTTTTTGCCAACACACTCGCGATCCGTCTTCAGCCGGTGGAAACGTCGACGGTAGCGGCATTGCTGTCAGCAGTGAAGGAATCGGTGCTGTCGGCGCTGGAACATCAGGAAATGCCGTTCGATCAGATCGTGGAATACATGAATCCATCGCGCAGCATGGCGTACATGCCCATGTTCCAGACGATGTTCACTTGGGAAGGCGCAGATGGAGTCGGCGTAGAGCTCCAAGGACTGCAGGTCGACAGGCTTGAACTGCCGCTTTCGACCTCGAAATTTGACATGTCCCTCTTCATCGGCGAACGGGATGGTCGGTTCGCCGGGCTCATCGAATATGCGACGGCACTGTTCGATGCGGAGACTGCGGAACGTTATGCGGGCTATGTGGTGGAAGCGCTACGCGGGATGGCGGCCACGCCGTACGGCCAGGTCGCCGATATCGATATCATGCCCGCCCAGGGGCGCGAACGGTGGCTGGACGGCGTACGTTCCACGTTTGATCTCGAAACGCCGGTACACGTCTGGTTCGAGCGTCGGGCGCTCGCGTGTCCGGATGCGCCCGCGGTCGTGTTCGGCGAGCATACGGTTGGCTATGGCGAGCTGAATCGTCGGGCCAACCGGCTTGCGCATCATCTGATAAACATGGGGGTGGGGCCGGATGCGCTCGTGGGGATTTGCATGGCCAGGACGCCCGAACTGGTGGAAGCGGTCCTCGCTGTGTTGAAAGCGGGAGGTGCCTACGTGCCGCTGGATCCCAATTATCCGGCGGAACGGATCGGCGGCATGCTGGAAGATGCGCGGCCGGTCGTGGTACTCGCCGATGCGGCGGGGCAAGCCGTCCTGACGCAGGCCTGCGCGCGACTCGCGCAGCCGCCGCGGGTCTTGTGGCCAGACACTCTCCCCGGGTCATGCCCGGATCTGCCGGACACCGATCCGGATCGGGCGGAAACGGGTCTGCGGTCCGATCATCTGGCATACCTCATCTATACCTCGGGGTCTACCGGCCGGCCGAAGGGCGTGATGATTGAACATCGGGGCGTAGCCAACTATCTGCAGTACGCCCGTGACGCATATCTGCACGATCGCGTGCGCGGCGCAGTGGTGGCTACCCCGATTGGATTCGATGCAACCGTGACCTCTCTGATGACGCCATGGTTGTCGGGAAAGGCGGTCGTACTGTTGCCGGAAGAGATTCAGGCGGCGATGGCGCAGCTTCTGACGTGGTTCGAAGCGCGGGAGGCATGGCTCTTCAAGTTGACGCCGGCGCATCTGGATCTGTTGTCGGATCTGGCGTACGCGCCGGTTTCCAATACGCCGCACATCGTGGTGGTAGGCGGCGAACAACTGGCGACGAGCACTCTGGAGCGATTCCGCACGCGGGTATTGCCGGCTGCGACCGTAGTGAACGAGTACGGTCCTACGGAGACGGTGGTCGGCTGCGTCACACATGCGTGCCTTGCCGTGGAAAAGTTACCGAAATCGCATGCGGTTCCGATCGGACGCCCTACCGCGAATATGCGGATATACCTGCTGGACGCACGCGGAAGACCGGTGCCGTTTGGCGCGACGGGCGAAATCTATATCGGCGGTTCGCAGATGGCTCGCGGGTATCTGAACAGGCCGGATTTGACGGCGGAACGATTTGTGCCGGTACCGTTCCCGGATGAGACTGGAGCGCGGATGTACAGGACCGGCGACTTTGCCCGCCTGTTATGCGATGGAAATCTGGAGTATCGAGGCCGCAACGATCAGCAGGTGAAGATCCGCGGACATCGGGTCGAATTGGGCGAAGTCGAAGCGAAACTGGTCGCATGCGCCGGCGTGAAAGATGCCGTGGTGCTGACGCGCGAAGATGCTTCCGGCCAGAACATGCTCGTCGCTTACTGCGAACTTGGCGACGCTGGTGATATCGATAAAACGTCTCTGCACGCGACTCTTCAAACCCAACTGCCCGACTACATGCTGCCTGCCGCGTACGTCATGATCGATCGCTGGCCGTTGACCCCAAACGGCAAACTGGATCGAGATGCCCTGCCGGAACCGGGCGAAGACGCGTACAGGAAATCGCGCTACGAAGCCCCGCGCGATGCGCTGGAAGCGCGTTTGGCGACATTGTGGGAGGACGTGCTGGAGCGGGAAAGAATCGGCATCCAGGATAATTTCTTTGATGCGGGCGGGCACTCGCTGCTCGTCATGCGTTTGGTCGGAAGATTGCGGACTATCTACGGAGAGGACATCACTTCCCGCGCAGTGTTCGAAGCTCCAACCATCGCTGCCTTCGCCGCGTTTCTGCGAAAAGACGGCCGCGGCGGCGAAATGAGAATCAGCGGAAAGGGCGTCGCGACGCCCACTCCGGACACTTTTGCAGCTCTCCGCGCTGAAGCGGGTCGCGAACTTCCACTCTTGCCCGCCCAGTTGCAACTTTGGCTGTTTGAGCGCCTGCGTCCCGGAACGTCCGCCTACAATGTTGGCAGCGCATATCGCTTGCGCGGAAAACTGGATGCGGATGCAGTCGAGCGCGCATTCGCCACCGTCATCGCCCGCCACGACGCATTGCGTCTGTCCTTCGGGGAGCGAGGCGGACAGCCGTTCCAGATCGTGCACGAGAACGTGGTATTCGCATTGCGCCGGGTCGATATGCGCGACGTGCCACGGTGCGATGTCGAAAAGAGCACGCAGTCGCTGCTCGACGAGTCGCTGTCGCTTCCGTTCGATCTGACCCGCGCCCCACTGTGCAGAGCCATCGTGATGTCTTTCTCGGAAGACGATCACGTCCTGGTGATCGTGTTGCATCACATCGTCTCGGACGCACAGTCCGCAGCGATATTCCAAGACGATTTGCGGCGCGCCTACAATGCGGATCGCGCAGGCACTTCCGAAACGGAAAGCAATTGCCTGCGATTCGCGGATATCGTCGTACAGTCGGCGGCTCCGGAACGGCTGCGCCGCCTGGAAGACGACATCGCGTACTGGACAAGGATCCTGTCGGGAACGACCGGATTGCTTGACCTGCCGACCGACAAGCCGCGTACCGATGCGCCGTCCGTGCGCGGAGCGCGATGGCAGACATCTGTTCCGGCCCGGGTGTGCGACCCGTTCCGCGAGTTCGCGCGCGGGCAGCGGGCCACCTCGTTCATGGCATTCATGGCGCTGTTCCAGGTGTTGTTGACTCGTAGCACCGGCGATACCGATATCGTGGTTGGCACGCCGGTCTCTGATCGCGCTTCCGTTGGACGCGAATCCGTGGTCGGCATGCTGATCAACACTGTCGCGCTTCGCGGTGACTTTTCCGGAGATCCCTCCTTCCGCGAACTGCTCGCCAGCACCCGCGACGCCTGCCTGGATGCCTTCGATCACGCCGCGGCGCCGATTGAACGGGTGCTGGAGCGTTTGAACATCGAACGCGCTCCTGGACGCACGCCGCTGTTCCAGGTGATGTTCGTTTTGCAAACCGCCGACGGCGGACAATCGCCCGAATACGATGGATTGACGTCCGTCCCGATACCGCAATCGATCACGGCGTCGCGTTTCGAGTTGACGCTCGAGGTGTTCGAAAGCGATGCCGGTGCCGATATCGCCATCGACTACAACTCGGATCTGTTCGGTGAAGCGGCTATTGCCAGAATGGGAGCGCAATACGTCGCGCTGCTGCGAAACGTGTTGCTGCAGCCGGAAACGCCCTTGTCTAGACTCGATCTGCTGTCGGCGGACGAAAGGGCGGCTGTGATCGCGCTTGGCGATGGTGGACCCGCGCTGGCATCGCAGTCCGACACGTTGCACGGCCTGTTCGCGCTGCAGGCCGCGCGTACGCCTGACGCCGCCGCGCTGGTCGAGCCCGCGCGCGAATGGACGTATTCGCAGGTGTTGCGCCGCGCCAACGGTATCGCGCAGGCCTTGTGTGCGCAGGACATCGGACCCGGCGCATACGTCGCCGTGCTGAGCGACCGTTCCGCGGATGCGGTGATCGCGGTGCTCGGCGTACTGCTCGCCGGTGCGGCCTATCTGCCGCTGGATCCGACCAGCCCGGACGAACGTCTGCAGGTCCTGCTGCAGGATGCCGGCGCCGCTGCGCTGCTGGTGCCGCCGCTGCTGCGCGCGCGCGCGGCGACGCTGCCGTCGGGAATTCCTGTGCTCCATGCCGACGCGGTCACGGACGCGGACGCCGCGCCGCGGATCGAAGTCGGTGCGGGCGATCCGGCCTATCTGATCTACACCTCCGGTTCCACCGGCACGCCCAAGGGCGTGGTGGTGGAGCATCGCGGCGCGGTGAATCTGGTGCAGGGGTTCCTGGCGCGTCATCGCTTCGATGACCAGCGCCTGTTGATGATTCCGCCGCTGATTTTCGACGCGTCCGTGGGCGACGTGTTTCCGGCGCTGGCCTGCGGTTCGGCGCTGGTGCTGCATCCGGCGCCGACCGAACTGGGTCCGTTCGAGCTGGAGCGTTTCTGCCGCGAACATCGGGTGACCGCGATCGACGCGCCGGCCGCGCTGTGGCGGCGCTGGAGCGAGGGCTGGGCGACGCGCACGCAGCGCGAACCGCTGCTGCCGGCATTGAATCTGATGATGATCGGCGGCGAAAGCGTGCCGGTCGAACAGGTGCGTCGTTTCGCCGATGCGACCGGCGGTCGCGTCGTGCTGTGCAACCACTACGGCCCCACCGAAGCCTCGGTCTGCGCGACCTTGTTGTCGACCGTGGATGCGTCCGAAATCGCCAGCCACGATCTGCCGGCCGGCCGGCCGCTGCCGGGCGTACGGATCCATCTGCTCGACCGGCATCTGCAGCCCGTGCCGCGCGGCGTGGTCGGCGAACTGTTCATCGGCGGCGACGGCGTCGCCCGCGGTTATCACAACGCGGCCGAACTCACTTCGGAACGTTTCCTGGACGATCCGTTCTCCGACGCGCCCGGCGCACGGATGTATCGCACCGGCGATCTCGCGCGCTGGAACTCCGACGACACCCTGCAGTTCATCGGTCGGCGCGACCACCAGATCAAGCTGCGCGGCTTCCGCATCGAACTGGGCGAAATCGACAACGCGCTGGCGGCATTGCCCGGCGTGCAGGCGGTGGCCGTGCTGTTGCGCGAGGATCGCCCGGGCGATCGTCGTCTGGTGGCGTATGCGGTCGTCGCGGACGGCGTCGATGCCGCCGCGCTGCGCGCCGGCCTGGCGCGACGTTTGCCCGAAGCGATGCTGCCGTCGGCGTTCGTGTTCCTCGATGCGATGCCGCTGACCGCCAACGGCAAGATCGACCGTCGCGCGCTGCCGGCGCCGGGCGAGGACGCACCCGCGGAGCGCGCGATCCGCGATCCGCAGACGCCGACCGAACACGCGGTGCTCGCGGTCTGGCGCGATGTGCTCGGACGCGCGTCGCTCGGCGCCGACGACGACTTCTTCGCCTCCGGTGGGGATTCGCTGTCGACGTTGCCGCTGGTCTTCAAGCTGCACGAGGCGTTGGGCGTCGAGCTGCCCTTGTCGGCCGTGTTCGCCACGCCGACCGTCGTCGGCCTGTCCGCGACCATTGATCGCATGCTCGCCGGCGAAGCGGTCGAGGTCTTCGATATCGAAGCCCAGGTCGCGCTGCCGGAATCGATCGACAGCGCGCGCGTGGCGCCACCGGTCGCGCCGCGTGTTGCGCCGAAATCCGTGCTGCTGACCGGTGCCACCGGGTTTCTGGGCGCGTACGTGCTGCGCGATCTGATCGACCTCAGCGCGGCCGAGGTGGTGTGCCTGGTCCGCGCCGACAGCGCCGAAGACGGCGTCCAACGCATCCGCCGCAATCTCGAAAGCTACGGACTGTGGCGCGAAGGCGACGCCGCGCGGCTGGTGCCGGTGCTGGGCGATCTGTCCAGCCCGCTGCTCGGCCTGACGCCGTCGGCATTCGAGGCGCTGGCGCAGCGGGTCGACGCCATCGTCCACAACGGCGGCCAGGTCAATTTCATCGCGCCGTACGCGCATCTGGAAGCGGCCAATGTCGGCGGCACTCGCGAAGTGCTCAGGCTCGCGACCACCGCGCATCTCAAACCGGTGCAGTTGGTGTCCACGCTCGGCGTGTACGTCACCCGCCGCCATTCCGGGCAGAGCGTCGCCGAAACCCACGCGCCGCCCGACGGTCCGGGGCAGGACGGCGGCTACAACCAGAGCAAATGGGTCAGCGAACAGCTCGGCCTGCTGGCGCGCGCGCGCGGCGTTCCGCTGGCGATCCATCGCCCGGCGCGCATCACCGGCGACGGTGTGTCCGGGATCAGCAACCCGGGCGATTATTTCAACGCTTGGATCCGCGGCTGCGTACAACTGGGCAAAGCGCCGCACGCCCCCGACGATTTTTTCGACATGACGCCGGTGGACTATGTCGCCCGCACCATCGTGCGGGTCATGCTCGGCGCTGGCGACGCCAACGGCAATTACCACTACTTCAATCCGCATACGTTGCCGGTGACCGACGCGGTGGCCGCCATCCGCGAGCGGGTGTGCCCGATCGAGGAAGTCGATTACCGGCAATGGCGGCAGGCGCTGATGGCGTCGATCGCCGCGGGCGAGGACAACGCGCTCAAGCCGTTCGCCGGCCTGTTCGCGGAACCGGTCGATTCGGCCGGCGATGCGGCGCATGCCGACCCCATGCGCATTCCGGTCTTCGACTGCAGCGCCACCGAGGCGATCGGCGCGCCGTGGGGCGAGCGCTGTCTGCCCGCGGACCGCACACTGTTCGAGCGTTATCTGCGCTTCCTGCAGTCGCGCGGTGCGCTGCCTTCGTCCGCGGGAGTTCGCGCATGAACGCATCCACTGCCCCGCAGGGCGCCCATCCGTCGCCCGGGCTGCGCAATTTCCTGCTGATCTGGTTCGGTCAGCTGATCTCGGGCGTCGGTTCGCGTCTGACCACCTTCGCGCTGGGGCTGTGGGTGTACCAGACCACGGGCTCGACCACGCGCTTCGCGCTGGTGTTCGTGGCGATGGCGATTCCCGCGTTCCTGCTGCTGCCGTTCGCCGGTGCATTGGTGGACCGCTGGGACCGCCGACGCACCATGATCGTCTGCGAATGAGTGTCCGTCGCGGTGATCGGGACGATGGCGCTGCTGGTGGGCATCGGGCATCTCGAGCTGTGGCATGTGTATCTGGGCGTCGGCCTGACGGCGGTCACCAACACGTTCCTGCAGCCCGCGTATGCGGCCAGCGTGCCGCTGTTGGCCGAACGCGACCAGCTCACCCGCGTCAACGGTCTGATCCAGACCGGCCAGGGGCTGGCGCTGGTGGGCGGGCCGGCGCTGGCCGGCATCCTGATGAGCACGATGGGCATCATCGGCGTGCTGGTGGTGGACGCGTTGACATTCCTGGCCGGCGCGGTCTGCATCGCACTGGCGCGCATCCCGCGCCCCGCGCGCGACCCCGAGGTGGAAGACAACCTGCTGCGCGAAGCGCACGAGGGCTGGCGCTACGTGGCCGAACGCCCCGGGCTGCTGGGCTTGCTCGGCATCAGTGCCGCCGGCAGCTTCCTGTTCGCCATCGCCAGCATCGCGATCACCCCGCTGGTGCTGATCGTGGTGAACCAGGACGAGCGCCTGCTCGGCCTGCAGATGTCGCTGGCCTGCAGCGGCCTGCTGATAGGCGGCCTGCTGATCACGATCTGGGGCGGCCCGAAGCGCAAGATCGATGGCCTGCTGGGTTTCAGCCTGCTCAGCGGGCTGGCGATCGCGGCCCACGGGCTGGCGCCGTCGTTCATGTTGCTGGTGGTCGCCGGTTTCCTGATGTTCCTGAGCATTCCGCCGGCCCAGTCGGCAAGTTATGCACTGTGGCAGACCAAAGTCCCGTCGCATCTGCTGGGACGCTGTATGGCGATACTGCGCATGACCGGCGAGGCCGCGCTGCCGCTGGGCTATCTGCTGGCCGGGCCGCTGGCCGAGTTCGTATTCGAGCCGGTGCTGATGCCCGGGGGGGCCTTGGCCGATACGGTCGGTACGCTGATCGGGGTCGGCGAGGGGCGTGGTCTGGGAATGATGTTCATCGTGCTGGGGGTCGCGATGGTCGCAGTGGCGGTGATCGGCTACGGAATACGTTCGATCAGACAGGTCGAGCGGGATCTGCCGGATGCGGACGTGCCGGCGGTCGCGGCTTGAACGATCCGTGTCCGGGACGATCGATGTCCGGAAAAGGCCGGATGAGGAGATTGAATAGTGTCGAAAAGCGTTTGCGATCCGTCGCGATGACGGTGCAGGGGGCGCGATTAGCGCGATGAGGTATTCCGGTCGCCCGGGCCGAGGAACCGGGCTGAGAAGAGAAGGGATATGGAAAGTGCGTGTGCGGGAGGCGGGCATTTCCCCGGTGGGGTCGGGTGGGATGCGGATCGGACGCCGTCCGCGCAGGGCGCATGCCACGTAAGACAGAACTTAAGGAATCGAGCAATGAACGCAACTGACCAGACCACGGCGACGAAGGTGCGCGCTGCAGAATCCGCGTGCCCGATGCTGAAGGGCGTGGCGACGGACATCGTTCCGAAAACCGCCGTGTCGAACACGGATTTCTCGCTGCGCCGCGCCTCCGAGGTGGATGCCGAAAACGCGCCCGATTCCGCGCTGGGGTCGACAGTGAACTGGATCCGCGACTTTCTGGCGCGGCCGCATCGCGACGTGGGGCGCGCGGGGCCGGTCTGTCCGTTCACGCCGATGGCGCTGGAACTCGACACCATCTGGCTGGCGGAAATCGCCGGATCGGAGCCCGATCCGCAGTCCATCCAGGATGCGGTCGAACAGTGCCGCCAGGTATTTCTCGAAACCGAACCGCGCGAAGGTTCGATGGCGATCAACAAGGTGTTCATGGTGGTGTTCTCCGGTCTCGGCGCCAGCGATGCGCCGCTGATCGACGCGATCCAGACGCGCATGAAACCCAACTTCGTGGAGGTGGGCCTGATGCTGGGCGAATTCCACGCCAACAACGAAACGCCCGGTCTGCGCAACCCGGACTTCCGTCCGCTGCGCAGCCCCATCCCGATGCTGGTGATGCGCCACATGGTGGAATCGGACCTGCCGTTCCTCAAGCGCGAGCTGGACGCGCCGCAGGTGCGGGGCGCGTATCTGCGCTCGTATCTGCGCCGTCTCGGCGGCACGATCCGTCGCAACTATTTCGAACAGGCGGTGGAGGCGCTGGTCCAGGCCGAGATCGAATTGCGTGCCTGCAGCGGGTCCGAGGCCACGCGATGACGGCGGACGGCACCCTGACCAAGGACGACTCGCGCCGGGTCGCGATCGTCGGCGGTGGGCTGGCCGGTTCGCTGCTGGCGTTGGCGTTGTCGGAGCGCGGTTACGGCGTCGACGTGTACGAGCGTCGCGAGGATCCGCGCGTCGACGGCGCCGAGGGCGGCCGGTCGATCAACCTCGGCCTGTCCAAACGCGGCATCCAGGCGCTGACCGAGGTCGGGCTGATCGATGTGGTGATGCCGCTCACCGTGGTGATGCGCGGGCGGGTGATCCACGCGCCCGACGGCAGCACCCGGTTCCAGCCCTACGGGAAGAACCGCGGCGAAGTGCTGTATTCGATCGACCGCAGCGAACTGATCCGCCTGCTGCTGGATCGCGCCGAGCGCCAGCCCGGGGTGACGTTGCATTTCGACCACCGCCTGCTGAGCGTGGACAAGGGTCGCCGCGAGCTGGAGATCGAGACCGGCGGCACCGCGCGTCGCGTCGCCGCCGACTGGGTGATCTGCGCCGATGGCGCGTTCTCGCGCTGCCGGCCGGAAATGCAGCGCGGCATGCGCGCGGACTACCATCAGGAATACCTGGAGTGGGGCTACAAAGAATTGACGCTCGCCGCCGGTCCCGACGGCGAGTCGGTGATCGACCAGACCGCGCTGCACGTCTGGCCGCGCGCGCACGGGCTGTTCGTGTCGCATCCCAATCGCGATGGTTCGCACACGCTCACGCTGTTCCTGCCGCACGAAGGCGCCGACAGTTTCGAGACCACGAAAACCCCGGACGATATCCGCGCGCTGTTCCAGAAATATTTCCCCGACCTGCTGCCGATGCTGCCGGGCCTGGTCGGCCAGTGGACCAGTCGACCGACCGGTTCGCTGCTCACCACCAAAACCGCGCCCTGGCGTTTCGACGACTGGATGGTGCTGGTCGGCGATTCCGCCCATGCCGTGTATCCGTTCTACGGCCAGGGCATGAATTCCGCGTTCGAGGACTGTTCGGCGCTGCTGTCCGCGCTGAAAACCCACGGCGGCGATCGCGCGGCCGCATTCGCCGCCTACGAGCAGGCGCGGCGCCCGCAGACCGACGTGTTGATGGAATTGTCGAAGGCGAATTTCGTCGAACTGCGGCAGAAGGTCAGTTCGCCGTGGTTCGTCGCCCGCAAGCGTCTCGACGTGGCCCTCAATCGGCTGATGCCGAAAACCTGGCTGCCCATCTACACCATGGTGTCGCACACCACCATGCCTTACGCCGATGCGCGGGCGCGGGCGCTGAAGCAGGATCGCATCCTCGGTGCCGCCGCAGCCGCGCTGGTGGGGATGATCGGCGGCGGCTTGTGGTGGGTCATGCGACATTGAGTTCCGCGAGCATGGACGATGTCGAATCTGGATTGTTCCGCGCGCTGCTGCCGGATGCCGTGCTGGTCGCCGAAATGGCGCCCGCCGATGCGGTGCCCGCGCGCCTGCCCGCGCCCGAGCAGTGCCTGATCGAACGCGCGGTGGAATCGCGGCGGCTGGAATTCGCCGCCGGCCGTGAGCTCGCGCGCACGCTGTTGCATCGCGCTGGCGCCAGTACCGAAGCGCTGCTGCGCGACAAGGATCGTGTGCCGACCTGGCCGCAGGCGGTGGTCGGTTCGATCACCCATTGCCGTTCGTTGTGCGCGGTGGCGCTGGCGCCGCGCGCGGGCAGCGCCGGCATCGGCATCGATGTCGAGCCCGCGCGTTCGCTCGACGCAGGCCTCGACGCGCATATCCTGCGCCCGGCCGAACGCGGCCGCATCGACGCGCTGCCGTCGGCATTGCGTCCACTCGGTGGGATTCTGGTGTTTTCGATCAAGGAAGCGGTCTACAAGGCGATCTACCCCGAACGCCGGGTGTTCCTGGACTTCCAGCAGGTCGAGATCGAATTCGCGGGTGAGGACGGCTTCGTCGCCGAAGTGCTTGTGCCGGGCGCGAGTCTGCCGGGGCACACGCGTATCCACGGTCGCTATCGCGTTGCGGATGGACACGTCGCCAGTGCCGTGGTGTTGCCGCCGCTGTGAGGCTTCGTGCGCCGATCGGGCGCTGATGATGCTCGTTGCTGTGCTGCACCGCCTCCCCCGATCCCTCTCCCGACGGGAGTGGGGGAGCAACGCATAGCCTCTCCAGGCAACCGTCGCTTTTTCCTTCTCCCCTCGGGAGAAGGTGGCGCGGAGCGCCGGATGAGGGTCCGGCTCGTCGCTGGCTACACCCTCTCCCCCCAACCCCGTCGCTCGACGGGAGAGGGGAGCGACGCGCGGGCGCCTACAAGCGCGGGTCTCGAAACAAAGGTTTGCCGCTTTGTTTCAGACCACGGCCATTCGATGGCTGCGCAGCCGCTCGTACACCGGTCGACACGCTTCGGCCACCGCCAACGCATCGCCGCTCAGCGTGTCTTCGCGCGGACGCCAGGGCTCGAAACCGGTGGAGCGCCGCACCGCGTCGTACCAGTAGGGCGCCCAGACGCCGTCGCTGTCGCGCGGCCCGGCGGGCCACGCCAGCATGCGCGGCGTGAATACGATGCCCAGCTGCAGGCACAGCGCGCGCAGATGCGCTTCGGGCGCGCGCAGGAAATCGCCGGCGTCGATCACCAACGGAATGTCGCCCAGCCGCGCCTGCAGCAGGTCGAACAGTTGACCCTGCTGCGGCAGGCCGATGTCGTCCGGCGTCACCGTCGCGCGCGATTTCAGATACGACGCCACCACTTCGGACGGGTCGCGGATCAGCAATATGTTGCGCAGGCCGAGCACCCACCCGGTGTCCATATCCGGTAGCAGATGATGGCTCATGTGCTTCTGATACCAGACAGGCTTGCCGCCGGGCGCCGGGCCGAGCAATGCGTCGGCGACGCGGCGCCCGTCGGTCTCACCTGCGGCGATGACCTCCTCGCGCCCCGGGTGATCCAGTCCGGTCGCCGCCAGATACGCCGCATAGAGCGGCTCGTCGCTCACCGCGCAGTCCTCGCGGTTTTCCCAGGCGCGCATCATCGCCGTGGAGATATTGCGCGGGCCGCTCCACATCGCGATGCGTAGCGGTTCGGTACGTACTGCTCCGAGCTGCAGCGGTTCGAGGGCGGGCGCGCTCATGCGAGGCGCACGCCCGCGCGCATCGCCACGTCGCGCGCGATCAGGTCGCGATACAGCGCCTGCAGCCGCGTCGTCATCGGCCCGGGCAGCGTGGACTTGTCGTCGCCGATGGTCCGGCCATCGATGCTGCGCACCGGCGCCAGCCCGGCGAATGTGCCGGTGGTGAAGGCTTCGTCGGCGGAATAGACCTGGCTCAGCGTGAAGTTCTTCTCGAAGCAGGGAATGCCGGCCTCGCGGCATGCGCGCAGCACGTTGGCGCGGGTGATGCCGCCCAGGCAATAGTCGCCGGTGGACGTCCACACTTCGCCGCGGCGCACGATGAAGAAATGGGTGGAATTGCAGGTCGCCACGAAGCCGTGCGGGTCCAGCATCAGCGCTTCGTCGGCGCCGGCTTCGATGGCCTGGATGCAGGCGGTGATGCAGTTGAGCTTGCTGTGACTGTTGAGCTTCGGATCCTGCACGTCCGGATAGCCGCGGCGCACATGCACGGTGAACAGGCGCAGCCCGGCGGCGAGGGTTTCGGGTTTGGCGACTTTGAACTCGGGAATGATCACCACCGTCGCCGGCCCTACGGTCACGCGCGGGTCCTGATAGGGCGTGCGCTTCACGCCGCGCGACACCATCAGCCGGATGTGCGCGCCATCGCGCATGTCGTTGGCGGCCAGGGTGTCGTAGACCGCGCGAGCCAATTCAGCGCGATCCATGCCGATGTCCAGCGCGATGGCCTTGGCGCCCTCGAAGAGGCGGTCAAGGTGCTCGTCGAGGAACACCGGATGGCCGCTGATGATCCGCAGACCTTCCCACACGCCGTCGCCCAGCACGAAACCGCTGTCGAACACCGACACCGTCGCCTCGGCCCGCGGCTTCAGCGCGCCGTTGATCCAGATGCGGATCTCCGCGTTGCGCGGGTCGTCGTGGAAGTCGTGGATGCTCTGCGCCATCGGTCGTTCTCGTCGGGGAGGACCGAGTGTAGAACGCGCCGCCGGGCCGCGGGGGCGGGCGGTATCGGTGCGGAAAGGCGTGCGGCCGTCTCCGGCTCCGCCGGAAAGCCTTGGATTCATTGACTTCCGGGCCTTCGGCGCCTAACTTGGCGGCCTCAGCGATTGAACAAGGTGGCCCCGGGAAACCGGCGCCGAGCGTGCGACATGAGCACTCCCCCCCGCCCCTGAAACGACGCCCGAGGCCCGCGACCACGCGAAGCGCCTTCGGGGCGCTTTTTTGTTGTCGCAATCGTAGGAGGGGCTTCAGCCCCGATTCCTCACGACCGCACGCCATGACCGGATCGGGGCTGAAGCCCCTCCTGCAGACTTTCGAGACAGACAACCATTCCCATGATCGCAATCACGCTCCCCGACGGCAGCCGCCGCGAATTCGACCATCCCGTATCCGTCATGGACGTCGCCGCCTCGATCGGCGCCGGCCTCGCCAAGGCCACCGTCGCCGGCGAGGTCGACGGCCGGCTCGTCGACGCCAGCGACCGCATCGACCACGACGCCAGGCTGCGCATCATCACCCCCAAGGATGCCGAAGGCCTGGAGATCATCCGCCACTCCTGCGCCCATCTCGTCGGCCACGCGGTCAAGCAGCTGTACCCGGCCGCGAAGATGGTGATCGGCCCGGTGATCGAAGAAGGCTTCTATTACGACATCTGGCACGAGCGCCCGTTCACGCCCGAAGACCTGACCGCGATCGAGCAGCGCATGGTCGAACTGATCGACAAGGATTACGACGTGATCAAGAAGGTCACGCCGCGCGATGAAGTGGTGGCGGTGTTCCAGTCGCGTGGCGAGGACTACAAGCTGCGTCTGGTCGAAGACATGCCCGACGAGACTGCGATGGGCCTGTACTACCACGAGGAGTACGTCGACATGTGCCGCGGCCCGCACGTGCCGAACACGCGTTTCCTGAAGGCGTTCAAGCTCACGCGCATTTCCGGCGCCTACTGGCGCGGCGACTCGAAGAACGAACAGTTGCAGCGCATCTATGGCACCGCCTGGGCCGACAAGAAGCAGCTCGCCGCCTACATCCAGCGCGTCGAAGAAGCCGAGAAGCGCGACCATCGCAAGATCGCCAAGCAGCAGGATCTGTTCCATCTGCAGGAAGAGGGGCCGGGCCTGATCTTCTGGCATCCCAAGGGCTGGGCGATCTGGCAGGTGGTCGAGCAGTACATGCGCCAGGTCTACCGCGACAGCGGCTACCAGGAAGTGCGCTGCCCGCAGATCCTCGACGTGACCCTGTGGCAGAAATCCGGCCACTGGGACAACTACAAGGACAACATGTTCTTCACCGAGTCGGAAAAGCGCACCTACGCGCTGAAGCCGATGAACTGCCCGGGCCACGTCCAGGTGTTCAACCAGGGCCTGCACAGCTACCGCGACCTGCCGATCCGCTACGGCGAGTTCGGCGCCTGCCACCGCAATGAGCCCTCCGGCGCGCTGCACGGCATCCTGCGCGTGCGCGGTTTCACCCAGGACGACGGCCATGTGTTCTGCACCGAGGACCAGATCGAAGCGGAAGTCCGCGCCTTCCACCTGCAGGCGCTGGCGGTCTATACCCACTTCGGTTTCACGGACATCCAGATCAAGATCGCGCTGCGTCCGGAATCCCGCCTCGGCGACGACGCCACCTGGGACAAGGCCGAGGACGCCCTGCGTTCGGCCCTGCGCTCGGCCGGCGTGGAGTGGGAGGAACTGCCGGGTGAGGGCGCCTTCTATGGCCCCAAGATCGAATACCACCTCAGGGATGCCATCGGCCGGACCTGGCAACTGGGTACGATGCAGGTCGATTTCATGATGCCCGGCCGCCTTGGCGCCGAGTACGTGGACGAGCACAGCCAGCGCCGCCATCCGGTCATGTTGCACCGCGCCATCGTCGGTTCGATGGAGCGGTTCATCGGCATTCTGATCGAGCATCACTCCGGCCAATTCCCGGCCTGGCTGGCTCCGATCCAAGCCGTGGTGATGAATATCACGGATGCGCAAGCCGATTACGTGGACGAAATCCGGAAAACCCTTATGAATCAAGGTCTCCGGGTTTCGGCCGATTTGCGGAACGAGAAAATCGGCTATAAGATTCGCGAGCACACGCTGCAAAGGGTGCCGTTCCTGCTGGTGGTCGGCGACCGCGAGAAGGAAAACGGGCTCGTCGCAGTGCGCACGCGGGGAGGGGAAGACCTGGGTTCCATGTCCGTCGTCGATTTCGTCGACCGCCTCCGCAACGCGCCCAGCGCAGCGTGATGTAAATGCCGTCCGGCGCGATCGCCGGACGGAACCACACCCCTTGGAGATCCAGATATCAGTACCCCCCAGGAAAAGCAGAATCGCAAGAATCAGGAGATTCGCGTGCCGCGCGTGCGCGTGATCGGCAGCGATGGCGAAATGATCGGCGTTCTGTCGCGCGACGAAGCCTTGGCGAAGGCCGAAGACGAAGGCATGGACCTCGTCGAGATCCAGCCGAACGCCGATCCGCCGGTTTGCCGCATCATGGATTTCGGCAAGTTCAAGTTCGAAACGCAGAAGAAAGCCGCCGCTGCGAAGAAGAAGCAGAAGATCGTCGAGATCAAGGAAGTCAAATTCCGTCCGGTCACCGACGAAGGCGACTACGCGATCAAGCTGCGCAAGATGCGCGAGTTCCTGGAAGAGGGCGACAAGATCAAGGTCAATATCCGCTTCCGCGGTCGCGAGATGAGCCACATGGAGCTTGGCCGGCAGATGGCCCAGCGCATCGAGGCCGATCTCGGCGAAGACATCGTCATCGAGTCCCGTCCGCGCCTCGAAGGCCGGCAGATGGTGATGATGATCGCGCCGAAGAAGAAATAAGCGAAGAGGCAGATGGCTTGCTTGAAAGCCCGGTCTGTCTTCGACGCACGCCACTCCCGTTTCGATGACGGGGGACGGTAATTCAAAGGGCGCCTTGGCGCCCTTTGTTTTTCCGACACGGAGCGCCTCGGCGCCTTTTGTTCTTTCGACACAAGGCGCCGAGGCGCCCTTCGCTTTCTTGCGACAAATCGCGCCCCCTTTGCGTTTTTCAGCGATGCCCGGCACCTGCGGCGCCATCGGCGTTTTCCGGGGCGCTGCGGTTTACAGTTTGCGAAGGGCCGTGCTATTAACGGGTGAAGCTCGGGTTGCCGCCCCGAGCATTGAGGAAGTGCAGGATGTCTTCTGCAGAAACACCCGTATCGACCTACGAAATTTTTTCCGATCCCGCGGCCGCTGCCATCGCCGAAGCCCTCGTCGAGGGCGATATCGGCAAGGTCCACGCGCTGGCCGCCACCGCGGATCTCGCTGCGGTCGGCGACAGGCGCGTGACGCTGCTGCAATGGGCGCTGTTCACCCGCAGTCTCGAGGGTATGCAAGTGTTGCTTGATGCCGGTGCCGATTCCGCGCAGCCGGGCATGGACGGCGACACCGCGGTCCATTTCGCCTGCATGCTGGAAGAGCCGCAGTTTCTGCAGGCGTTGCTGACGCACGGTGTCGATCCGAACGTCGCCAATGCCGATACCGGCGCTGCTCCCCTGTGCGCTGCGTTGATGACCGAACGCGAGGCGCAGTTCCGCATGCTGCTCGCCGCCGGTGCCGATCCCGATCATGCGGACGATATGGGCAATACACCGCTGCATATCGCGGGTCTGATCAACGAACCGAAACGTGCGCTGGACCTGCTCAAGGCTGGTGCCGATCCCCTGCGGCGAAATGCCCATGAGGTGACCTTCCAGCGTTATGTCTTCATGACCCGGCCCGATCTGCTCCACGCCGATACCCGCCGGACCTGGGAAGCGGTGCTGACCTGGCTGCTCGAGCACGACATCCCACTGGACAGCGTGCCGGCCTGATGTTCTCCACCGGCGATGGATGCAGCCGCCAGCAATGGATGGCGATGCCCGGCAGCGATCGCATACGGAATGGAAGTGCCGGAATCGCTTGCAGGATCAATCGTCTATGATCGATCGTAGCGCCAGTCATGCAGACCGGTCGTCCCGGGCGGGCCTTCTAGAGCCGACCGTCTAGAGTCTGTCGTGTAGGATCAACCCGCCGCGCGCGAAAGCGGCTCGGCCGAATCCAATCCGGGAGTGTCATGTCCAACGTTCCGACCCGCGCTTGCGTTCTTGCCGTATCGCTTATGATCGCGATATGCGTGGTCGTACCCGCCTGTGCAATGGAGAAACAGATGTCCGCAACAGCTGAAGTCCGTGCGGTGGACGCACGCGAAGTGTTCGCCGATCCGCGCGTGGCCGAATTGGCCGATGCGATCGCCCAGGGCGATACCGCCCGGATCCGCAGTCTGGTCGCAGGCGTCGATCTGTCGACGACAGGCGACAAGAACGTCACCCTGCTGCAGTGGGCGCTGTTGAACAAGCGTCTGGACAGCATGAAAGCCCTGCTCGACGCAGGCGCCGACCCGCTGCAGCCGGGCATGGACAACGACACCGTCATGCACATGGCCGCGATGGCCAACGACGATGTCTACCTGTCCGAGCTGCTTGCGCGCAAGGTCGATCCGAACGTCAAGAATCCCGTGTCCGGCGCCGGCCCTCTGCGCGCCGCGCTGATGGGCGAACGCGACGAACAATTCCGCGCTTTGTTGGCGGCGGGCGCCGACCCTGACATGGCCGATCGCATGGGCAACACGCCGCTGCATGTCGCCGGACAGATCAACGAGCCCGCGCGCGCGCTGGACCTGCTGAACGCCGGGGCCGATCCGATGGCCCGCAACGCCCAGGGCGTGACCTTCCAGCGCTATCTGTTCATGACCCGTGCTGCGCTGCTGAATGCCGAGACCCGCAAACACCGCGAAGCGGTCGAGGCGTGGCTCTCGTCGCATGGCATCGCGCTCGAAGGCTCGCGCTGAGCGCAGTCCGCATGGTCCGCCGACCGGGCGCAACGCCCGGTCCGAATATTCCGGTTTCAAAGGAGTGGTAGATGAACGCGCAATTCGATCCAGATCGTCGCGAGGCCCGCGAGGTGTTCGACCCGCTGAGTGGGCAGACCTTCCATCGTCCGTCGTTCGCCGACGAAGTGCGCGGTACCGCGCCGAAGGACATCGACATCACCCTCGCGCACCTCGCGCGCGACGTTTACACCTCGGATGATCGCCAGCGCGACGGCGCGGCCCAGTTCCGTCCGTTGACCGACGAGCAATTCCGGCAGGTCGGCATTGATCCCGCGCTGCGCAGCAACAACGCCAGCGGCTTCGACGCCGACATTTACGGCGACGGGCAGGGCCGCTACGTGCTCGCGTTCCGCGGTACCGACGCAGGCAAGGACTGGGGCACCAACCTAGGCCAGGGGCTCGGTTTCGAGACCTCGCAGTACAACCAGGCGGTCATGCTGTCGCGCCAGGCCAAGGTCGCGTTCGGCGACGAACTGGTGATCACCGGCCACTCGCTCGGCGGCGGTCTCGCCGCCGTCGGCGCGGCGGTCACCGATAGCCCGGCGGTCACGTTCAACGCCGCCGGCGTGAAGGACAAGACTCTGGAGCGCGTCGGCCTGGACGCCTCGGCGGTGAAGGAAGAAGCGACCCACGGCCAGATCCGCCGCTATGCGGTGGACAACGAAATCCTGACCGGTCTTCAGGAACGCAACATCGCGACCCGTTACCTGATGCCCGATGCGATGGGTCACAAGATCGAACTGCCGGACCCCGATCCGCAGGGCTTCTGGCAGCGGGTGAATCCGGTGCAGTCGGTGAAGCACAGTGTCCAGATGCATTCGATGGACTCGGTGATCACCGCCCAGGAGAAGTTTTTCGGTTACGGCCTGCGCGCCGATGCGACGATGACCCATCAGGATCATCCGCTCCATGCCCAGTTCCAGCGCAACTTCGACCAGTTGCAGCCAGGGCTGCAGCAGCAGGGCCTTGATGTCCGCCAGAGCCAGAACGTGGCCGGCGCGTTGACCCTCGCCGCGCATCGCGAAGGCGTCAATCCGGAAACCGCCAGCCTCAGCAACGACGGCAGCCGCGTGTTCGCAGTGCAGGGCCAGCAGCCGGAAACGCAGCGTTATTCGCATGTGGAGGTGAATGTCAGCATGCAGACTCCGCTGGTCGAGAGCAGCCGCCAGTCCGTCGAGCTCAACCAGGGGCAGGCGCAGTCGCCCACGGCGCCGCAGCAGAATGCGCCGCAACAGGCCACTCCGCAGGTGGAGCCGAACCAGGATCAGGCGGCGCCCACCCGCGGCGCCCGCTGAAGCCGGTCCCCAGTCGCAATCCATAGCTGGACGGAGCACCTCATATGGCGCAAGACACAGCGAATGTTTCCGGCCCCACGGCAGATCCTGCCGTCGCCGCCGTCGGGGCGGGCCGCCCCTCGTTCGCCGACGAAGTGCGGGGTCAGTCGGGCAAACCGGTCGATCTGACCATGGCCCGGCTCATGGCCGATCTTTACGACGAGACCTATGGCCGCCCGACCGGTAACGCGGTCGACGGCTTCTCGCGGCTGACCGACGATCAGCTGCGGAAGGCCGGCATCGATCCGAGCGTATTGGACGACACCAAGACCGGTTTCAAGGCGCGGATCTACGGCGACGATGAGGGCCGCATCGTGCTGGCCTACAGCGGCACCGACGAAGGCAAGGATTGGCTGGTCAACCTCGGCCAAGGCCTGGGCTTCGAGACCGCGCACTACAACCAGGCGATGGCGCTCGCACGCCAGACCAAGGTCGCGTTCGGCGACGACGTCGTCATCACCGGTCATTCGCTGGGCGGGGGGCTCGCGGCCGCGGCTGCGGTCGCGACCGACACGCCCGCCGTCACCTTCAACGCTGCGGGCGTCCACGACAAGACCATGTCGCGGATCGGCCTCGATCCCGATGCGGCCGCGCAGGAGGCCGAGAACGGCCTGATCCGCCGCTACGCGGTGAAGAACGAGATCCTGACCGATCTGCAGGAGCGCACGCCGATCATGCGCAGCCTGATGCCCGACGCGCTCGGCCACAAGATCGAACTGCCGGATCCCGACCCGCTGAGTTTCTGGCAGAAATTCAACCCGGTGAAGTCGACCAGACACGCGGTCGACATGCATTACATCGATGCGGTCATCGACGCGATGGAGCAGACCTCGGGTAGCCGGACCGCTTCCGCGAACACGCTGATGTCGGACAAGCGCCATCCGCTCAACGACCAGTACGAGCGCTCGCTCGAACAGGTGCAGGCGGCGGAACGCGCGGTCGGCAAGCCATTCGACGCGCAGACCCAGAACCTCTCTGGCGCGCTGGCGCTGGCGTCCGAGAAGGCGGGGGTCGTGGTCGATCGTATCGCTTTCGGCGACAACGGCCGTGCGTTCGCGATCCAGGGCGCCACACCGGAAACCCAGCGTTACGCCCAGGTCGATCAGCAGGCCGGTATGCAGACGCCGCTGATCGAAAGCAGCCGTCAGGGCCTGAATCTGCAGGCCTCCCAGACGCAGCCGGGCCTCAATCCGCAGCAGGCGCAGGAATCGACTCAACCGCAGCCCCAAGACCAGGCCGCCGCCGGGCGCGGGCGCTGAAGTTCAACACTTTGATTTGCATGGGAAACCCTGCGCAGGCATAATGGCCGGCCCGGTTCGCCGGGTGCGTCAACGTCACCGTGGACCCGTCTTGGTTTCGAGGGATTCTTCTTTCGGATCAACGACCTATCAACCGGCAGGGCAGGACGGAAAGTGTGGTTGCTCCGGCATCCACCGCCCAGGCCAGTACTCGAAACGACCCCAAGGACCTTGCAATGCCCAAGATCAAGACCAACCGGGCGGCGGCCAAGCGCTTCCGGAAGACAGCTTCCGGCAAGTACAAATGCGGCCACGCCAACAAGAGCCATATCCTCACCAAGAAAGCGACCAAGCGGAAGCGTAACCTGAGGCAGACGAACCACGTTCGCGCCGAAGACGCAGGCCGTCTTGACCGCATGCTTCCGTATTTGTGAGGAGACTGAACAATGGCACGAGTTAAACGTGGTGTAACGGCGCGTCGCCGCCACAAGAAAATCCTGAAGCAGGCCAAGGGCTACTACAACGCCCGCCGCAAAGTCTTCCGCGCCGCCAAACAGGCGGTCACGAAGGCGCTGCAGTACGCCTACATCGGCCGCAAGCAGAAGAAGCGCAATTTCCGCACGCTGTGGATCGCGCGCATCAACGCCGCTTCGCGCGCCAACGGCATCAGCTACAGCCGCTTCATCAACGGCCTGCTGAAAGCCGGTATCACCCTCGACCGCAAGGTGCTGGCCGACATCGCCGTGCACGACGCGAAGGGCTTTACCGCGCTGGCCGAAAAGGCGAAAAGCGCGCTCGCGGCATAAGGCACGAGGAGTTTCCCGCAGGTTCGCGCGATACGCGCCAGACCTGCGGCGGAATCACCGAACCATGCATGGGGAAGGGCGCAAGTCCTTCCCCATGTTCGTTTCTGGAAGGCGGATTTGTAGGGCGGAACCGGAAACAGTCTTCGGCCGCTCTCATCCCGGGCGAAGCGAAGAGCCTGCTTTCCGGCGGTTTGAATGCAACGAACACGTCACTCCCGCTGTCGTGGAATCCAAGAAGAGTCACGTTCGGAATGACAACGAAAAGGCCGTGAGCACATGAGCGATATCGAACCCCTATCGACGCAGGCCCTCAGCGACATCGCGGCCGCGGACACGCCCGACGCGCTGGAAGCGCTGCGGGTCGCGCTGCTCGGCAAGAGCGGCAGCATCACCGCGCAGCTCAAGGCGCTGGGCGCATTACCCGCAGACCAGCGCAAGGCGGCCGGCGAAGCGATCAACCGCACCCGCGACGCCATCGGCGACGCGCTGTCCGCGCGCAAGATCGCGCTCGACGACGCCGTGCTCGACGTGCGCCTCGCCGGCGAAACCATCGACGTCACGCTGCCGGGCCGCGACGCCGCGCGCGGCGGCCTGCATCCGGTCAGCTGCACGCTGGAGCGCATCTCCGAGATATTCGGTCGTCTCGGCTACGAACTCGCCGATGGCCCCGAGATCGAGGACGACTGGCACAATTTCGAAGCATTGAACTTCCCGCCGCATCATCCGGCGCGTGCGATGCACGACACCTTCTATTTCCCGCCCGACAGCCGCGGCGAAGCCCGCCTGCTGCGCACGCATACCTCCGGTTGCCAGGTGCGCTACATGCTCGACCAGAAGCCGCCGCTACGGATGATCGCTGCCGGCAAGGTCTATCGCAGTGACAGCGATCAGACGCATACGCCGATGTTCCACCAAGTCGAAGGTCTGCTGGTGGACGAACACGCCAGCTTCGCCGACCTCAAGGGCACGCTCGCCGAATTCGTGCGCGCGTTCTTCGAGCGCGATTTCGAGATGCGTTTCCGCCCGAGCTACTTTCCGTTCACCGAGCCGTCGGCCGAAGTGGACATCGCCTGGCAGCAGCCGGACGGGTCCATGCGTTGGCTCGAAGTGCTGGGCTGCGGCATGGTCCATCCGAACGTGCTGCGCAACGTCGGCATCGACCCGGAGCGCTACACCGGTTTCGCCTTCGGCCTCGGCGTCGAGCGTTTCGCGATGCTGCGCTACGGCGTGAGCGACCTGCGCGATTTCTTCGACAACGACGTGCGCTTCCTGCGCCAGTTTGCGTAGGGTGGGCCCAGGCCCCCCATTGCGGCGTATCCGCTGACGTCCAACGATGATCGAAATAGTTTGGTCGTTGTTGATGTGTTGGTAAAGATCAAGACGGCGGGCCAGGGCCCGCCCTACGCGACAACATAGGGTCACAGCATGAAATTTTCCGAAAACTGGCTGCGCCAACACGTCAAGACCGACGCCTCGCGCGATGAACTCGCGGCGACGCTCACCGCCATCGGCCTCGAAGTCGAAGAACTGACGGTGCTCGGCACATCGCTCGACGGTGTGATCGTGGCGCGGATCGTCGAATGCGCCAAGCATCCGGAAGCCGACCGCCTGCAGGTCTGTCAGGTCGACGCGGGCATGGGCGCCTTGCAGCAGATCGTCTGCGGGGCGCCGAACGCGCGCCCGGGTCTGGTCGCGCCGCTCGCCACCATCGGCACCAGGGTCGGCGAACTCACGATCAAGGCCGCGAAACTGCGCAATGTCGATTCCAACGGCATGCTGTGCTCGGCAAAGGAACTGGGCATCGACGCCGATGCCTCCGGCCTGCTGGAACTGCCGGCCGATGCGCCGGTCGGTACGCCGCTGGCCGAGTACCTCGGTCTGCCCGACGCCAGCATCGAACTGAAGCTCACCCCGAATCGCGCCGACTGCTTCAGCGTGCGCGGCATCGCTTTCGACGTCGCCGCCGCCTGCAACAGCGAAGTCGTGCCGCTCGACGCGGCGCCGGTGCCGGCCGGCAGCGACGCCACGCTCGTCGTGGAGCTGGACGCCGGCGAAAAAGTGCCGCGCTTCGTCGGCCGGGTGATCGATGGCATGGACGCGACCGCGCCGTCGCCGCCGTGGATGGCCGAACGCCTGCGCCGCAGCGGCGTGCGCCCGATCAGCTTCCTGGTCGACGTGACCCAGTACGTGATGCTGGAACTCGGCCAGCCGATGCACGCCTTCGACAAGGACACGCTGCAAGGACCGGTGGTGGTGCGTCACGCGCGCGCGGGCGAGCAGGTGACGCTGCTCGACGGCCGCACGGTGTCGCTCGACGAGGATCTGCTGGTGGTGTCCGACAGCCAGGGCGGCAAGGCGGCACGCGCAGTCGCGCTGGGCGGGATCATGGGCGGCCACGACACCCGCGTCACCGATACCACGCGCAGCGTGTTCCTCGAAGCCGCGCACTGGATTCCCTCCGCGATCATCGGCCGCAGCCGCAAGCTCGGCCTGCACACCGACGCCGGCCATCGCTTCGAGCGCGGCGTCGATCCGGAACTGCCGCGCATTGCCGTCGAATACGCGACGAAGCTCATTCTCGAGGTGGCCGGTGGCGTCCCCGGTCCGGTGATCGAAGCCGTGCGCGAAGCCGATCTGCCGCAGCCGCAGGTCGTGGGCCTGCGTCGCGAGCGCCTCGCGCGCGTGCTCGGCGTGCGCGTGGCCGATGCCGAGGTCGAACGCATCCTGCGCGCGCTGGGCTTGGGCGTGGAGGCGACCGCCGACGGCTGGTGCGTGACTGCGCCGACCCGCCGCTTCGACATCGAGATCGAAGAGGATCTGATCGAAGAGATCGCGCGCATCCACGGCTACAACGCCATTCCGACCACGCTGCCCGGCGGCGCCACGCGGGTGGTGTCGCCCAGCGAAACGCTGCTGGACGAAGCCACCGTGCGCCGGCACCTGGTGGCGCGCGATTTCCTCGAAGCGATCAACTACGCCTTCGTCGACGACGCCCTGCTGGCGAAGTGGCAGGCCACCGATGGCGGCGTGCCGCTGGCCAACCCGCTCAGTGCCGAGCTCAGCACGATGCGCACGATGCTGCTGCCCGGGCTGGTCGCCGCTTTGGGCCGCAACGTCGCACGCCAGCAGTCGCGGGTGCGGCTGTTCGAGGTCGGCAAGGTGTTTGCGGCCCGTACCGGCGAGGCACCGCTGGAAACCCGTCGCCTCGCAGCGGTGATCTGCGGCGAGGCCGGGGTCGAACAGTGGGGCACGCAGGGCCGTCCGGCCGATTTCCATGATCTGAAGGGCGATCTCGACAGCCTGGCCATCGCCGCCGGGGCCGAACTCGACTACCGCCCCTCGCAGGCGGCCTGGGGCCACCCGGGCCGTTCGGCCGACGTATTCAGGATCGAAGCGGGCGGCACCGCCGCCAACATCGGCTGGATCGGCCAGCTCCACCCCCGGCTGCAGAAGGCGCTGGATCTGGATACGGTCGCGGTGGCGTTCGAGGTCGATCTTGCGGCGCTGCAGCAGCGTCCGCTGGCCCGTTCGGGTGCGCTCAGCCGCTTTCCGTCCGTCCGCCGGGACCTCGCGTTCGTCGTCCCGGAAACCGTGTCCTGGGCGGCATTGGCGGAGACCGTGAAACAGGCCGCAGGGCCGTCGCTGCGGGACCTCCGGCTGTTCGACCGGTACGTCGGCAAGGGGGTCGAAACCGGATGCAAGAGCCTCGCTATGGGCTTGATTCTCCAAGAAGAATCACGCACTCTGACCGACCGCGATATCGATCAGGTGGTGGCTCAGGTCATCGCCGCGCTGCGCGGGGAACACGGGGCGGAAATCCGCTCGTGAACCCGGGTCGGGTCGACATTCGTCGGTCTGGTCGGGCGTGATCTGGGCTCGTTTTGGGGGAAACGGATGGCATTGACCAAGGCTGAAATGGCCGAGCGACTGTTCGACGAAGTCGGGCTGAACAAACGCGAGGCGAAGGAATTCGTGGACGCGTTCTTCGATGCGCTCCGCGAGGCGTTGGAGCAGGGGCGCCAGGTCAAGCTGTCCGGGTTCGGCAATTTCGACCTGCGGCGCAAGAACCAGCGCCCCGGCCGCAACCCCAAGACCGGCGAAGAGATCCCGATCTCGGCCCGCACCGTGGTGACCTTTCGTCCGGGCCAGAAGCTGAAGGAACGCGTCGAAGCCTTCTCCGGAGGCGCCGATGCTTGACCCTGGCAGCAATCGAGAGCTTCCGCCGATCCCGGCCAAGCGCTATTTCACCATCGGTGAGGTCAGCGAGCTGTGCGACGTGAAACCGCACGTGCTGCGCTACTGGGAAACCGAGTTCCCCAGCCTCAAGCCGGTGAAGCGTCGCGGCAACCGCCGCTACTACCAGCGCCACGATGTGCTGATGGTCCGCCAGATCCGCAGCCTGCTGTACGAACAGGGCTACACCATCGGCGGCGCGCGCCTGCGTCTGGACGGCGACGGCGCCAAGCAGGAATCGGCGATGAGTTCCCAGATCATCCGCCAGGTGCGGATGGAACTGGAAGAAGTGCTGCAACTGTTGAAGCGTTGACCGCTGGCCCAGCCAGCATCCGAGCGGGTACAATATCCGACTACCCGGGGTATAGCGCAGCCTGGTAGCGCACCAGTCTGGGGGACTGGTGGTCGTCGGTTCGAATCCGGCTACCCCGACCAATGCATGACGGCAAACCCTCTCTGCCGTATCCCGAAAACCCCGCATTTTGCGGGGTTTTCGCGTTTTGGCTGTGGACTTCAGTCCCGCGTCCTTCGCCCTTGTTTGGCGAAAAATTCGCCAAATTCTCCCTCTCTTTCTCCGGCCCTGTGGACTTTTCGATTGTCAAGTCCACAGGACGGTTTTCGTGTTTCCTTGTAGATCAAAGATTTACGTGTGGTCTCGGGAGAGCGGTTTTTTGGCGTCAATGCCTACCAAGCGCGATGTGAACGCGGGCTGGTAAATGGTGGCGATATCGCAGTCCGCAGCAATGCCACGCAACGGAATCCACTTGATGTGGTTTTGGGCTTGTCTTCTCTTTGGCACTCAACCGAGCCTCAATTCGCAGCCGCGCCGGAAGCCTTGTGGTCATCGACCGACAGGTTCCAGTGCTTTTCGAGTACGTCCACGAGGCGCTTCTGGCGCTCGGCCAGAAGCGTGGGTGTCCAGTCCTTTTCCGATCTCACTTCCTGGGTCAGTACGAAAGGTGATGCGGTGCCCTTGCCTTTGAAGTAAACGTTCTTCTTGGTGGCGAAGTCGAAGTTGCTCGCGGACGGGTTCTTGCGAACATGCAGCGGCACAAGATTCGCGAGCCGGTGCGTCCACGAATCGCGCTCGTCTTCGTCCGGAAACCATTTGATCCAGTCGGAGCCGGCAGGCGGCGTTCGTGGTAGGACGTGCTCCAGTGACAGAGAGTCGAACACCTGCTTCTTGCTGCCGTCACTGGCCAAGGCTTCAAGACGCAGCATGAGCGCCATTCGTGCCCTCGGCAGCTTTCGGTAAATGTCGCCATCCAGAGCGGTGATGAATTCACGCTTTTCCCTGTCCGTCAGGTCGAGCGTTTTGAGTGCGGCCAGATCGCCGTCGAATGCTTCCGGCTCGATCTCCTTGGTGAGGTCGGCAAAGGTCTCAATGCGCTCATTGACGCCCACCTTGGTGACCAGCATGAAGTAGGCCAGCCGCTCCAACGCTTTGAAGAAGGCGGCCAGTAGTGCAGGTTGCTGGCGGAAACGGTTGAAATAGACCAGAGCCGGGGGCACCCAGTCCTTGAAGTCCACGCGGTTGAGCCACGACAGGTATTCGTTAATCGTCTCGGCGTGTTCGGTGGCTTCGAAGTCGGCGTCCCGAATGAAGCCCCACACCTCGGCGTATGGCTTGATGATTTTGTCGACAAGGTCGATGGGTTTCTTGTACTCGGTAACGTGATCCTGGAATTCCTTGACCAGTGTAGCGCGCTGTTTCTGCTTCGCGTAGATCGTGCGAATGTGGACGAACAGATCGCCGAAGGCATCGCGACCAAGCTGACTTTCGATCTCGCTCCATTTTTTTGAATAGGCCCGGGCTTTGTCTTCACCCCCAATCTGACGGATCGAACCGAGCACTTCCGCCTTGATGATGTCGATAGGCGCCAGATCGAGCCCCCGGTTGTTCAGCACCGAGAAGATGCGGTAGGCCGCCTCAAGGTCGGGCGTAGAGATGACGACCAGTGAGCAATCGTTGGCGAGGAATTTCCACAGGGCATTGCGATCATCTGGCGAGAGTGCATTGGTTCGAGCCAGCAGCAAAGAAGCGTTCTCCCGGTAACGCAGGCGGCTATCTTCAAGCTTGTTGGTGTTGACCGCCAATTTTTCGATACCACCTGGTTCCTGAATGTATTGACGGAAGAACACGGCATCTTCCTCACGGGCGGTGAAACGGTAGCCAGTGGCCTTGCCGAGCATCTCGTCTCCTTCCTCGTAGAGGAAGGGAGTGACGCTCTTGACGCCTGGCGAATAGGTAGCGGCCTCCCAGGTCGCGCGTAATGCGGCAAACAGCATGGTGAGGGTGGTCAGCCGCTGCTGACCATCGACCACCATCGCAACGGGCTCACGATCATTCTTGATGAGAACGATGCTCCCAAGGAAGTACTGGCTGACCGCACCAGAATTTCGCGCGTCCTCCATTGCGGATACCAAATCGTCAAACAACTCGGATGCTTGCTCAGTCGTCCAGGCATAGGGGCGCTGGTAGTCCGGAATTTCAAACTGATAGCTGCCTTCAAAGATCTCGCGAATCAATTTGTCATGGGCTTCCAGTGTCTTGGCCATTACGATTTTTCTTCCAATGAGTTGATGTTTGTGTGCGAGCCGTACTGAAGTTCGGCTGCGTCGTGATTGACGATGCGACGGTCTGAAAACTACTTCAGTAAGCGCCATAAGGCGTGAAGGGCGAGTCCCAAGAGTCCTTTGCCGGTTGACGGGGCAGGCGGGCTGCTCTGCCCCCCGCTGTTTTGCGGAGGGGGTTGTGTAGGACGCGATGCCGTTGTCCTGGGCGTCTGTGCCTGCATAGCAGCGAGCACTTGTTGGTTTCCACTTCTTGGAGGGGCTGTGCGCCGAGGTGAGGCAGGGGCGGAGGCGCGTCCGGGCGGTGCCCCCATCGTCCGAAGGATGTCGCTGTTCTGGCTGTTGGTCGGTGAGGGAGGATTCCCGCCGCGAAGTCTGAAACGAGCTTCTGCCTCGTTCAACTGCCTGAGTTGGCTCGGCGCGGAAATGGTGATGGACAGGTGTGAATAGCCACCGGAACGCCCCTTGCCCTTGCTTACAAATGGCGGTTCCACAAGCCCGGTAACCGACAGCCAACGTCCCACCCATGAGTCATCGGGTACGTTGGGTTCGATTGCCTTCATGCCATCGGACCAGATAGAGAGTTTAACGGCATCGCCACGCCAATCCGAAAAATTCACGAAGATGTAGGGTTTCTTGTTCGCACCCCAGCCACGGCGAACCGATTGGATTTGACCGATCAACTCGATGCGGCTGCCTACAAGGGCGAGCACTTGCGCGTACTTGGTGGCGTCACAGACGGTGTAGGCGCCTTGATAGACGATCTCGGCGGGCGAGGACTTCGGATTGAAGATGATCGCACTGCCGGTGATGCCTCTATCTTGAAGGAAGTCTGCAAGCGTCGGGATGCTCTGGAAATCACCGGCTGCGACACGCGCCAGATTCCGAGCGTGGGTTGCGACGCCTTGCAACTTGGCGACATCGTTGAAGATGGTGGATGCGCCCGGTGCGAGGAAATCGTTTCTCCGGAACACGATCGCGCTTGGTTCGGACTGGGAGTTCGCCCAGAGGGCCGGCGAACTCGCCAGCGCATGAAGCGCGACATCCAGTGTCAGGAAGGAGAACCGATCCAGCCGTTCGTTGAAGTCGGTTGCCGAGCGCCGAGGATGCTGGAAATTCAACTGCCCGACCTCGGTCGCCGTCGAGCCGCGGAGGGCTTCCACGAACATGCCGTCGTAATCGATCAACTGGACGTTGCTGCCGTCCGCATTGACCATGAGATTTTCGGGCTGGATGTCGCCGTGAGCGATCTGGTTGCGCTCGAGAAAGTCCGCGAGTCTCGCCAGAGACTGCCGTAGATTCTGCAGCGCTCGAATGTTCCGGTGCTCGCTCTCCAGGAATTCTGCGAGGGTGCGACCTTGCGCCCACTCCATTTTGACGATGGGGTAGGTCGCGCCTTGAATGCGAATGCCGTTCGGGATGAACTCGAAGGGGAGAAAGTAGGGGCTGCCTAATTGCCGGAGCCGGGCGGAGATCGCCTGGTAGCGCCGTTCCAGTTCGCGAGATTCCCGATGGAAGCAACGCAGCGCGAACTTCCTGCCTCCTGCATCGACGGTGTAGGTCAACGCAAAACCGCCGCATAGCGCCAGGGGGAGGCCGAGGCCCGTCGTCTTCAATTTCCCCTGCTTCAGTATGGGGTCCAGCAAGACGTACTGCGGCGATTGCAGTGCTTCGTTGTATTGCTCAAGCGTGGGATAGGCCATGACTAGGAAGAAGCTGTCAGTCTTGCGATGATCAAGGTCGAGTCGTCTCTGCGCAGGGCTCCGGATGCGCGCTCGGATTCCACCAAGTCCACAAGCTCCGGGACTTCGCGAATCGCATGCAACCGTTCGAGTGCCGAAGCGTCGCCGGCTTCTTCATGGCGAAGCAGCCACGCGCCCAAGGCGTCGGTCATGCACAGCAGGACGCGATAGCCCTGATCCTCGTATTGCCATGTCGCGTGGGTCCATTCATTCGATTCGGAGCCATCGCTTTGCTGGTTCAATTCTGGCCGTGTACTGATGAGGGTCGGCTTTTCGCTGAACTGATCGGCATGCGCGTAAGGTGCCGTGTAAAGCAGCATGACACCGTCGGTCCACACGGCCAGGCTGTCTCCAAGCGCGCTCACCGTCACCGCGCGCCGATCCGGGTCGTCCTGCGCGATCACCATCGTCGCGAAGCTCCCTCGCGCGAATGCAGCGGCCTTCGACCAGGAGAGCGTGTCGGGATCGTGCAGTTGCGCATACGCATCGATGCACTGGAGCATCGTTTCATCCGAGGGATCGGTATCGATGAGTCGATCAACCAGCAAGTTCGCCCAGCCGCGGGCATCGAATGATTCCGAGGCGCCATCCGACAACACCACACGGCCCCTCTCCGGGGCCGAGCGGAAGGCGTCCTCGTTGTCCTCGGGGGAATCGACGTGCTTGGCCACCGTTCCTGCGAAGAGGATGCGCAAGGCCATCGTCAGCGCAACTGTGCCGCCCGGGTGCCGATATCGAAGAAGTCGGCGATCTCGGCGGTTTCTGCGTTGTACATGAAGCCGCGGGATTCCATCGTGGCCCGGATGCCCTTTTCCTCAGCCGCCTTCTGCAGGAGTGGAGGCAGAGGGCTGGACATGCGGAACAACAGCTTGGCGTAGTTATCGCCGAGGGAGGCATCCGAGATGGGGAATTTGACCGGATCGCCACCGAGAACGCTCACGTGCAAATTGAACAGCAGCACTTGCCCATCGTTGGTGCCGATCCGCTGAAGCTGCAGGGCGAGCGCTTCCGGATCGCCATCCGTCGACTCGCCGTCGGTGACGTGCAGCACGGTTGGCGGATAGCTGTCGGGATGCGCGTCGCACCAGGCGGCCAGTTGTTCGGCTGCGGTGGTGATGGCATTGCACATCGGAGTGCCGCCAGCCGCTTTGGGCTCGAACCACACCGGGAACTTGATGGTCTGGTTGACAAGGCCGCCTGCGCCGTCATCGACCCGTTTGATCCGGTCCTCGACCCGCAGCGGGTTGTCCCCGATGTGGGAGATGGGGTGAAGGATGGTCGATGAAAGCGCCCCCGACAGACCGTTTTCGGCGACGTTGCCGGAGTAGCCCAGCACGCCAACCTCGAAGTAGTCACGGGTCCCTTCGGACTTGGTGCATCGCGTGATCAACACCGCCAGTGTGCGGTTCAGGACATCGGCCACGAACTGCGCCTTGGACTTGCCGCTGCTCATGACTTCTTGCATGGACCCAGATTGGTCCACGAGGAACAGAAACGCGGTGGGGCTGGTTCGGCTGATCTCTGCGCTGTAGCTCATGTGTCGACCTCAATGGTGAGCGGAATACGGTGGGGGGCAAATTGAGCGACCCGAGAAGGTGTCGCCTCGAAGCTTACGTCCTAGCCGTCCTCGAAAACGCTGGCTTCGATTAAGCCATTCTCGTCCAGCAGACAGTTGATCCTGAACTTCAATTCGAGGTTGAAGCTGTTCTTAGCGGTGAAAGACGAGATCACACGCGTCCGTCCATTCGGATGCTCGGAAATCGAAAGATCGAGCACACGTGAGAAATCGACAGTCGATGGGTGCGTGGCATTCGCCTTGGCGTAGGCCTCGCAGAGGTCTGTGGCGTGCATCTGGTCGATGTGCCCCGGCGCCCGGAACGGGGCAGGGTCGTCGGCGCGCTTTGCGTCGAAGTAGACATTGACGGAATCGGCGCCGTCGCCGCAATTCACGAAGTAGACCGGCTTCTTTTG
>JAIMKJ010000024.1:0-13488 GCA_020692565.1 Thermomonas sp. | reverse complement strand
GGTCTGGGACTTCGCCACAGAGGAAGGATAGATCGCCGTCTTGCAGCGAGGGTCCTCGCGGTGAATGCGATTGACCGTCTTGACGATCATGTCCTTGACCTTCTTCGTGTCTTTGTCCCACTCGAAATCGGCATCGACAAAATCGCGCACCTCGCCGGGCTTCAGCGGGGGTGCCAGCGCGCTCCGTTCGACCCAGCCGACCTGTTCCTTCAGCCATTCCGGCGTCGCGATCTGCACGCGCGCCCAGGCGCCGTCGATGCACTGAAGCTGGACGGTCGTTGAGTTGTCGATGGAGTGGTACGTGGTGCTCCCGAGCGCGCGGGTGGCTTTCTCGTTCACGATCTTCTCGCCGTCCGGAGATTTGCGCAGGGAATATCCCGCGCTTCCGACGACACCGACCATCGCGCCGTCTGCCGAAACGCCCTTTTCGCATTGGAACTTCGGCGCCGTTGAGGCTTGTCCTGCTGTCTGTCCGGCGGCTGTAGCGCCGACTTTCCCCCTGGCCGCTTCGTCAGTTATCGACAGTGTGATGCCAATGACGAAGGCGACGAAGCCCAGCGCGACCTGGGTGATCCCGCTTTTGAGGAAAGGGAGCTTGCTGGCAATCCATGCGCCTCCGGCCGGCGCGATGAGGGTGCAGCCGGCCAGCATGATCAATGCCCCCAGAACATTTCCGGTGAACAGGCTGCCCAGCGAGGCCATGCCTAGGAAGATGGCGGTGAGCCAACGAATCACGCTCTTGAGGACATCCATGTCTCTTTACCTTGAGGGGCTGATGAATTCGCCAGTTGTTCAGGGCGATACGGGCTTCACTTTGCCATCCCGAAGATGGCCCGTGCAATGAACACTATTGGGGGTGGGGCTGACGAAGCAATCCCTGATCAGTGCCGGAGGATGGACTTCCAGCTTTGGCCCTACGGTGCCGGCCGGTTTCCTTGGAGAAGCAGCAGACCGGGCAGGCTTTTTTTCGCTCATTTCGCCGCGGCAGATCGCATGCAAGTGCTTGTTTCAAGGCTAATTTCGCTCATTTCGCTGATTTCGCGCACCCCTCATGCAAGGGCGAGTTCGGAAGATGCGTGAGGCGAGCGGAGACTTCAGGCGCGTCATGGCGTCTCGCCAGAGGAGAGCGGCGATTGCGGTATGGAAGAGGGACGTGCAGCCGGGGAACGGGCTCTACCGGTTGCGCCCCGCGCGTTTGGCGGCGGGCCTGTCGAAGAGATCGACCATCGTCCTGAGCCGGTCCTTGTCGGCCCGGTCCATGCGGATGTACTTGCGGAAGAACTGCAGGTCTTCGGGGGAGGCCTGCACGGGGGGCGGTTCGCCCATCAGGTCCTGGGTGGTGACCCCCAGCGCCCTGGCCAGGTCGACCAGGACCTTGACCGACAGGTGCGGCACTTCGCGGTTCTCCAGTTCCCAGACGTAGCTCTTGCTGATTCCCGCCGCTTGCGCCAGACCCTCCATCGTCAGGCTTGAATTCTTGCGCAGTCGCCGCAATCGGAGGCTGAAAGAGGTCGCCATTCGCCTTCTCCCTCGGTCGGAGGCGCCGCCAATACGGCGCATGAACAGGAATGTGTAAATTTTATCACCGTATGACTTCAGGCGATTGACAACTGTGACGCGGGTTCTAGAATCCGAATCTTACGTATGGTGAAAGTGAACAAGCGTGGATCTGCGGGGCGCTTTGTCGGCGAAGGGGATCGTCGACGTAAGAACTGGGGTTACGCTGGAGACGAATCGTGTCCAGCTCTATGTTTTATCTGGAATTGTTGTTGAAAATCCCGCCGGATGAAGTCCTCCTGGACTTTCTGGCGCAATGCGGCCTGACACTGTCCTTCGAGATCGAGAGGCCGGAAGGCGATACCTACAAGCGGTTGCGCATCGCGACCGCGATCGAGCGCGCGCCCGAGTCCGTGCGTGGCTGCATTCTGGCGGGCATGCGTCATGTCGCGTTGTTGGCCGATGCTGCCGGTCTTGATGCATTGCGCGCCGCGAACGAGGCGCATGCCGGGCAAGTGAACCCGCTGCATCTGCCGGATGCGCCTGCGCAGTGCGCGCTGTGGATGTACCTGCGCCACCCAGCGATCTTCGATGACGCTGTCCGCATGCGCGGACTGTATCCCCTGCTTGCCGATCCGATGCCGCAGCCACTGGACTACCTGCGCCGCCCTTTGACGCTCCCGGACGAGATGGCCGTGGACAACGTGCGTCTGCTCGAAGCGACCATGCTCGATGAAATCACGGGCGGCGAGATCGCGATCATGGCGCCTGCCGGCGACACGCGTGTCGGCGTGCTGGAGGTGCTGGACATCTGGATGCCGATAGAGAACCCGATGCGTCGCCGTCGCTTCCGACTGGTCGAGGCGGTGCTGGGCGTCGACTTCTTCCCGGAACCGGGGCAGCCGATCGGCCGCTCGGTGATGCTCGCGCTCAAACGGCGCGGCGGCAGCAATCTGGGCGACTTCGATGTCGGCACGCGCGCGCAACTCGAAACCTGGCTGATCCGCTGGCGGCAGGCGCCGGGTCGCGATACCCCGATGGGGTCAACCTTGCCGACGACGGTCTGATGAGCAATGGACTGCCTGGCATTGTTGGCCTCCTGTATCGAGGAGGAGGGTGGCGCGATCGCGCCTGCGTTGGCCGACCCGGTCGAACGCAGGCAACTCGAACGATTGCAGCAGATCGGGGCGCTGGTCCCGTCGCGCGCGCGGACGATCATCTGCCCGCGCTGCGAGGCGCATAGCGTCCGTGTGATCACCGCGGGCTCCGCGCTTTGCGTGGGGTGTGGAAAGGTCGTGCTGGCGGCACAGGATTTGCAGCGGCTCGCGCCTGATGGCGAATGGCTGCGGCGACGTATCGCCCAGGCGTTGGGCTTGCCCGTAGGGCCGCCCTGGCCGTTGGTGCCGGGGCAACTCTGGCGGCTGGGGGATCTTGGTCGCGTGGGCGCGCGTCGGCGCATCCTGTATGGCGAGCGGCTGGGGTCTTCCAGGACCGGGCGCGCAGTCCACGCCGTGTGGCCGTCGCTGGTGGGGGAGGGGCCGGCGATCCTGCTGACGACCACTGCGCCGGACGGTGTGTTCCTGCCGGGACTACCGGTGTCGGTCGTACCGCTCGCTTCAGCGTTCCAGGTCCGCGGGACGGGCCTGGTCGTAGCCAGCCGGGTGTGGGAGGGCATGCTCGATGAGGCATCGCTACGCAACGATGATGGTCGCCACGGTCCGTTCGGGCGGGATTTCAGAACGGTGCTGCTGCCGGGGGAGACCGAGCCGGTGGCGCTCACGCCGACGCAGTCGGCGCTGCTGCGGGTGTTGTGGGAATTGTCCGGTGAACGAATCGAGCGTGAAGCATTGCTCCGCCGGGCGAAGGTCGATCTTGACAAGCCGATCGTGGCCTTTCCGCAGAGCAAGTATCCGCAAGCGCATCGGGCGTATCGCGTGCTGGTACGTTCCAACCGGCAGGGGCAATACTGGTGGGCACACGATGCGCTCAGCGTACCGCCTGGCGCGGCCGACTGAAGGTGCCGGGGCTCGTGGTTGCACGATGCCTCCACCGCCCCGTAAAGTCGTGCGACATGCTGCGCCGGTCGCATGCGCCCCTCGCGACTCTCAAGGACCCTGTCGATCCATGATGATCAAATGCACGGAATGCGGCAAAGAGTATTCCGATCAAGCGAAAGCCTGCGTCCACTGCGGCGCCCCCAACACCACGAAATCGGGCGGCTGCCTGAAGGCTGTGATTGGCCTGGTGGTGATGGTCGTCGTGTTCGTGATCATCGTCATCGCCTTGCGCGCGTACACCATCGATCCCCAGGAAGTCATCGATAGCGAAGCGATCAAGGAATGCCGCAAGGCGGAAAACGACGAGTTGCTCGATATCAGTGCGCGACGCCTCGCCCGTGATGCCTGTGATCTGATGGAGAAGCGGTACAACGAGAAATACGGTCACGCCCCGTAGTCGTCGATACGACTGCTCCCGAACCTGATGGCGGGAGGCGGCAGGGCCTGAGCCAGCGTCCATAACATCGGCGTATGAGCAGTACCTCGGAGGAGAGATGGGGAGAAGAAGCGGTTTCGAAGGTTTCCTGCGCGCCGCCGCTCGGGCGGCTGCCGCCGCCGAGCGCGAGCGCCAACGGCAAATACGGATGCAGGCGACCCAGGCGCGTCAACTGGATCGTCAGGTGCGGATGGCGGCAGCGCAGCGCGCTCGCGAAGAGAAAGAATGGCAGAAGCTGGAAAAAGCGCTGTACCTCGAAGAGCGGCAGTCCGAAGTCGATGACTTAAACAGCGAATTGGTCGACCGGATCGATGGATTGCGTGGACTGTTGACGCATACGTTGACGCTGGACGACACCATCCGCTTCGACGATCTGCGGCACACAACGAGCTTCGCGCGATTCGAGCAGCCCAGAGAACTCAATCCATCGGCGCCACCGATCCCGCTTACTGTTCCGGCACCGACCGGGATGGGCAAGCTCATTCCCGGCGCCAGCCGCAGGCACGCGGAAGCGGTGGCGGAGGCCGACCGCAAGCACCAACAGGCAATGGAGGCATACCAGCAGCAGGAAGCACGCAAGCGCACGCGCATTGCGGAGTTGAGAGCGCAATACGACCGCGAGAAGGCCATGCACGACGCTGAGTTGGAGCGGCGGAATGCGGAAGTCGACGAGTTCCAGACCGCCTATCTCGCCAAGGATCCCGACGCCGTGGTCGCCTACAACGAGATGGTGCTGGCACGGTCGGAGTATCCGGTCGAGGGGTTCCCCCAGAAATTTAAGATCGGCTACGGGGTGGTGTCCGCGGATCTGGTGGTGGAGTACGACCTGCCAGAGATTTCGGCCATCCCCGTCGAGGCCGAATATCGCTACGTGAAAACGAAGGACCTCATCGAATCCAAGCCCCGCAAAGCTGCGGAGATCAAACAGCTCTATCAGGACATCGTCGCCTCGATCTCCCTCAGAACGTTGCACGAGGTCTTTGAAGCCGACCAAGCCGATGCGCTGAGCATATGCACCTTCAATGGCATGATCGACACCCACGATCCCGCCAGCGGTCGGCCAATTCGGGTTCCCGTCGTTTCGGTGCGAGCACCGAAAGCGGCGTTTCTAGAGCTGCGACTGGATCGCGTCGAGAAAGTTGCCTGCCTGCGCAACTTGGGCGCGCAAGTCTCCAGCCGTCCAGACGAACTGCAGGCGATCAAACCGATCATAGAATTCAACATGGTCGATAAGCGATTCATCGAGCAAGAGGATGTGCTTGGAGGTCTTGAGTCGCGGCCCAATCTGCTCGAATTGACGCCGGCTGGCTTCGAGGCGTTGGTCTCGAACCTGTTCACGAAGATGGGGCTCGACACCAAGCTGACACGAAGTTCTCGCGATGGCGGTGTTGACGCAGTGGCCTTCGATACGCGCCCGGTCCTCGGGGGCAAGGTCATCATCCAGGCGAAGCGTTACAAGGACACGGTGGGCGTGAGCGCGGTTCGCGATCTCTACGGCACCATGATGAATGAGGGCGCGAACAAAGGCATTCTCGTTTGCACAAGCGGCTACGGCGCCGATGCGTACAACTTCTCGAAGGACAAGCCAATCGAGTTGATCGATGGTGGCGGGCTGCTTTATTTGCTCCGTGAACACGCGGGACTCGACGCGAGAATCGCTGTTTGACAACGATTCTCTCAGTTTCGGCATGGTTGTTGCGACGCAGGAAAAGACTCGTATGAGTTCAGACGTCCCGTTCGGGAACCGTTACGCGCACTGGTACACATGCAATCAGACAGACCCTGATCGTCGACTACACGAGGAAGCGCTCCAGCAGGTCGTAGGCGCTGTTGAAGCCGGAGAGATCACGACGCTGGATGGCGTGAGATCACCACTCTCGCGTCGAATTGCAGAGCACCATCGTATCAATACGTTTGAGATGAACTACAACTGGGCCTGCTCGCCACAGGACTGGGCGTGCCCCTGTTGCAGACGATCTAAATTTCAGATTTCGAGACCTGGGGCCAAGGGACAGATTCTGGCCAAGCTGGTGATCCATCATGACCACATGGGCGAAGCGTTGAGAACCGCATTTCTGAAAGAGTTTCGCGAATCCGGCACGAACACAGCGCAAATCGATGGGAGTCGACTCGTCGATCGAATCGGCAAGGCCTTCGCAGCTTATGAAGAAGTGCTGCTCTGCGAGGATTGCAATAATGCCGATAGCAAAGCAAAAAATCTAATTGGAACGCCGTCATACTTCTCGTTCTCGGTGAACCAGATTCGGGAGTTTATCCAGCCAAGCGATCATCGCCCGCACGAGATCGACGGCGCCAAGGCTAGGCGAGCATGGGATTTGGCGAAAGCCGCCTATGAATTGCGCATGCGGCTCATCGGTGAGGTCGCCCGTGCAGCCGCAACGGATAGCCATTGGTTCGAGATCCACCCAAGTGATTCCTGTGCGATTCCCGTGTTTGGAGACCGCAAGGGGTTTCCGGGGGACTTCATCATCGAGCAGTGGGTCTACCCCGAGCCGCTTGCGATAGCACTCGGACGAAATACGTCGGTGACGACACCGAACTTTTCGCGTTGGCGTACCGATAAGCCACAAAAGGCAAAGTCTCTTCCGCAGAATTTTCTGGCCATCCTGAGTTCACAGGAACATCAAGCCAAGTCTTGGTCCGAGCTTCCTCCTGACTGGCATTGCCCGATATGCAGGCGAAGCAAACAGGAGACGGTGGAGGTCGGTACAGGGGGCAAGCTCGGAATCAACCACAAGGGTGGTCCAAGAAAAGGACGATGGGCTTCCGTCAACCGTTTCTGCAATCACTGCTTTGCCGTCTTTTCGGCGCTGAAGCGCGAAGTAGTACAGACCCTGGGCGTCGACTCGCACGACACGCACGCTGCCGTTGGTCCGGATGACCTTGCGAAGATCATCATCGCGAGACCGAACACACCTCATGCGATACGAGGCGACTTGGCGTTACAGCTTCTGGAGCGCGTTATCGAGGCGCACAAAAGGTAATCCTTAATTCGGCCGTGTTGGTTTTTATGCCGCAAGACATCACCTTGTGGGCTGAGATCAAGCAGATGCTCTCGCTCAATCCTGTCGGCCTCGGCAATACTGGAATCGATCACACACAAAGCGTGTGATCAAACCATCCGCGGCCCCTTCGGCCCAGGATCATCCTGCGTCGGATTGTTCTGCCCTTGCGCCAGTATTTGCGCCTGTTGCTGGTTCACCGCTTCGAGCTTCTGTTGCGACTGCTCCAGTGGGCGTTCAACGGCCTGTGCCACGTCGGTCATGGAGCGGCGTGCCGCCGGGTCGGAAGGATCCTGTCCCTGCACGACGAAGAGCAGTGTCCCGCCTGAAACCTGTGAACCATCCTGCTGCAGCTTGCCGGCAGTATTGAGGGCGATATGATCGGCCGAGGTGATGCCCGCAGCTTTCGCGTCGGCGAGCGTGCTCATCGCCAATCTCTCGCTGGTCGTATCGAACGTGCGGCCGGTGGAGGCGTCGATGCGGGCGACGCCGGCTTCGATCTGTTTGTAGAGGCGGTGATCGGGGTGATCCGCGTCGCGCGGGTCGGGAAGTCGGGCCGGTAACGCCGGTGTCGAAACCGCAACCGACTCGACGCGATCATTGGGCGATGGCGCCTTCTGTTTGTCGTCCTGCCGCGCATCCGGCTCCTGAGCGCCATCGTCGCGGCGACCGGAGCTGGTCATGCGCATGGTGGCCGCGACCGCTTGAACGCCTCCGTCCTGCGAAAGGCCATGCAGGTTCGCTTCGCGTTGCGCCTGCGTGCGGGCGTCGCGCTCCTGTTCCGACGGGCGTTCGATCGCATGCGGCGAGATCTCCGCGCGTGTCTGCGCGCGCTCGATCTCCTCGGGCGTGGTCACCGCGGCGATCGCATAGGTCTTGCCGTCCGCCTCTAGGCGCAGGCTGGCAAGCTCGTATCGACCATCGGCCTGTGGGCGCGCCTGCAATGCGGTTGTGGCCGGGTCCAGCCCATTCGCATCCCATGTCGTGCGCACGGCGACGGCCGCGGCGGCGACCTGTTCGGCGCTCGCATCGACGCCCGCGTTGCGGTAGGCGCCCGCCACTGTATCGCGCAGGCGCGCATCGGCGTCCATCGGCGGCACGGCCGGGATCTCGCGCGGAGGCGGCAAGCGCGCCTGTAGCACCTCACGGGTCGCCTCGAGTTCGTCGTGCAGGCGCCCGCTTGCGGTGCTGTCGTAGACCATGCCGTCGCTGACCCATCGGCCATTCGCCTGCCGCTGATACCGGTCGCCATCCGAAGCGACCAGCGTGTCGGCATCGGTGCGTGCGTTGCGGACGGCATCGGGCATCTCGCCATGCGCCTTCCAGCCATTGCGGATATAGGCATCTTCGTAGCGCGCGGCGATCGAGGCCGGGCTATTGGCCGCGTTTTCCACCACGATCTGCGCCGCCTGTCGGTCCAGGCGCTCGGCGCGCGCGTCATCGGCGGTTTCGATGGAATACGGCGTCATCCCGCGCTCGACGAACGGGCCGTAGACCTTGCGTTCCCATTGTCCGTTCTCGGAATTGCGCTCCCAATTCGACGGCTGACTGCTCGGCGCATCGCCCGCTTCGGCGGCAAGCGAGAACGGCTTGCGTTGTGCGGGTGGACTCCCGAGCACCAGTTCGACCGATCGGCTGGTCGCCTGGTAGTTCAGCGCGTTTTCCGTAGCTGGCGAGGCGCGCAGATCGCCGCGGCGGGCGTTGTCGATGTTGTCGTCGGTACTGTCGATCGGCGCTCTGCGCCGCCAGCCTTCGCTGGGCTTGTCCGGGTCGTAGCTCCAGGTTTGGCCGGCGAGTTCCTGGTTGTAAATGCCGCGATTGTCATTCCACTCAGCGATCTTGTCGCCTGCGAACACACCCGCGACGCCGCCAATGGCGCCAGTCACCAACAGGCCAGGACCCGATTCGACGCCTGCGACAGCTCCGGCCGTCATGCCGATACCGGCGCCGGCCCAGCCACCGACGCTGCGCGCGCCGAAGTGGATCAGCTCCGACTCGGCAGCCGTGCGATTGCCTTCACCAGCCAATCGATGCGCAGTGCGGACGCTGTCTGCGCCGTCGTAGATTTCCAGCGCAAGTCCGGCGACGCCCAACGCGCTGCCGGCGCGGATGCGATTTGGCTGCACGCGAGTGACGTGATCCACCTCGATCGCTTCGCGCGCCGTGCGCTCGACGCTTTCGGCGACATGATTCGCGCTGCGTTCTGCGAGCAGATTCTCGCGTGTCGCAGGGTCGACCTTGGAATTGTTCGCAAGGTTCTCTGGCAAATCGCGATGCCACGTCTGCTGCTCTCTCCAGCCATCACGCAGGTCACGTGTGATCGTGGGATCTTTCAGACGCGTTTCGCGCGCTTCCTCCAGTGCCACGCCTGGCAGTCGGGTATCCGTGCGGCTGTCGTACAACTCCGCACCCTCGCGGTTGAAGATGCGGATGGGCACATCCGTCTGCGCGTGGACCGTATTGAGGCTGTTGGGCAATTTGTCGTAGATCGCATCGCGCGCGCCTTCGGGAACGTGGCGCCCAGTGCCTTTCCTATCAACATCACGGGTAAAGCGACTATCAACGCCAAGCTCACTTTCCAGCTTGGGCGACGCGACGGCGCGCACTTCGACCTCATAGCCTTTTGCTTGAAGGTCTTTGATCAGTTCCGAAGTCCACTGGCCGTTGCTGAGTGTCGTATCGAAAATCAGATTCTTCTTCGACGAAACCGTTGCATCACGAAGCTCGTCGGCCCATTGGCTTGCATCGACATGCGTGCGACCGGACCAAGTATAGGGGGTTTCACGACGAAACCCATCAACGCTCGGGTGATAGTCACGCAGGGCGTCCGGGTCAACCGTAACGACATTGTTGCCAAGTTCGATCTCGGCGCGCCCGCCAAGTGTTCCTTTTCCCGCGCCGGGCTGACCGGCAAGAATGATCGCTTTGGGACGCTCCTGTGGAGTTGCGTCTACGAAATTGCGTTGGGTGAGTATTTCCTCTCGCAGGATTCGATCATGCGCTTCCTTCGACAGTTGATCGGATTCATTCGCCATAACGGCCGCCCGATGTCTTGCTGTCGAAATACTCCATCAGATTCTTCATATGCCATGCCGAGCGCGATGATCGGCAGTCAAGCATCAAGAGCACCTTCTTTTTCCCCGCGGCGATCGCTTCGGGGTTTCCGCTCTCCTCACCGGCTCTCAATTCTTCGCGTGCCTCGGAGACGAACGTTTCTAGCGTTCCTTCCAGTTCCCATATGGCCACCTCGAGCGGAGGCGTCCCTTTCATTGGCCTTTCGACAACCGAATTGAGCGATTCCTGCAGGCGCTCGACGTGCTCCGGATAATCCTTGAGTATCTCGCGCAGTCCATGTGGAACGGGAGGAAGTTGGGGCTGTGTCATTGAGGTGCTCTCTTCATGTCGCATGAAAATCATGGTGAGGATCAAGATTTACGACTGCCGCAAGCATTGAGCAGATCATCGAAGACGAAGATCGATGTCAAGTCCGTGCTGTCGGGCAGCATGTATTTTCTCGACGCGCAAGGCCTGGCCATCTAATCGATGCGATAAGGACGCATTGTGATTTGACCAATATTCATGGCGAATCGGCCCATCGGTTTCCAATTTCTGGCAAATTCCATCCAGCGCATGAAGCAGGTTCGCTGTCGAGGGCGAGCCGTTGTCGACGCCGGACAATTGAAGGCGTTGAAGCCAATCGACGGAACGAATGATCCTCGTTTCCTCGGTGTGTACCACCAGACTCCGAATCGAATCGCCGTCCGATTTGTCGTTACAAACAGCATGCGCTGCTTGTATGAAGCCGGCTCCGAATCCCGCGAGCCAATATTGCATGTCGTCGGTTTCCTTCAGCAGCCAGTCGTTTAGATCGCAGCGCATGGCGTGATGATCCGTGAACCCTGAGTACCCCGTTGAATTCCCCGGGTAAAAGGTGAACAGGCATTCGCGTGAAGTCGATGCATTGAAGGTCATGTCAACCGACCGTCGAACGCTGGTCGGGCCAAGCGCTGGCTTGCATTGGCAACGAACGAGAACCGGATAGACAATGGCGGCGCATGTGCACGATTCGTTTGTGCAGTGGAGACCAGAACGTCGTGTAACAACGACTGATCGTGCTGCCGGTCGTTCCGGTTCGGGTGTTGGTTCCCGTGCGGGGTGTCGGCGTCGTTGTCCTATGGCGCATCGGTGAGTCCTGTTCCTTGTCCGACAGTTTACCCGGCGGCGGGTGGGTAGCAATGCGGCGGGTGCGCCCTTGTACGCTGAGCAGAAAAATCCATGCAAATCAGTCACCTATCGGTTGGAAAAAAATTCCCGGTTTTCCAACCGTCTTTCCACCTGTATTCCAACCGTCCGATGCATAGTCTGCGTGTCGCCCGCTGCTACCGCAGCACGACGAGAAGCACGACATGCAAGACCGCACTTCCGCGCAAGGCGTCTCCGACGACGCTCGCGCCTTCGATGAGAACCAGCTCGCCCGGCGCTGGGACATCTCCCACCGCACGCTGCAGCAGTGGCGCCGGATGGGGATCGGCCCTGTCTACCTGAAGCTCGGCAATCGCGTCAGTTACCGTCGCGAGGACGTCGAGGCCTACGAACGCCAGGCGCTGCGCCGCGGCACCGGCGAACGCGCGTTCGCGTGAGGACGACGATCATGACCGACCTCACCCTCCTTCCGGCGGAACTCGCCGAACTGTCCGTCGCCCAACTGGCGGCGCTCTCCCCCCAACAGAAGATCGTCCTCGCCCGACAACTGGACCAGGCCGGCGACTGGCTCAAGCAGGTCAAGGCCCGCTTCGACGCCGCGCTGGAGCAGACCTACGGCGATCGCATCCGCACCGCGCGCAGCGATGGCGGCAAGGACTTCGGCGTCGTCCACGTCGCCGACGGCGAGGTCCGCCTGAGCGTAGATGTCTCCAAGCGCGTGTCCTGGGACCAGACGCAGCTGGCGACGATCGCTAAACGCATCGATGCCGCAGGCGAGTCCGTCGAGGAATTCATCGACGTGAGCTACAGCATTTCCGAGTCGCGCTTCCAGAACTGGCCGTCGACGCTGCGCACGCAGTTCGAGGCGGCCCGCACCGTGAAGCCCGGCAAGCCGACGTACCGGCTGGCCCCGAGCGAGGAGGTCTGACATGACGCTTCCCATCATCGGCGCCGACCAGCGCATGTCCGAACGCCGTGGCGTGAAGGGAGTGCTCATCGGCAAATCCGGCATCGGCAAGACCTCGCAGCTGTGGACCCTCGACGCGGGCTCGACCCTGTTCCTCGATCTGGAGGCGGGCGACCTCGCGGTCGAGGACTGGGCCGGCGACAGCCTGCGCCCGCGCACCTGGGGCGAGTGCCGCGACCTCGCCGTGTACATTGGCGGCCCGAACCCGGCATTGCGCGACGACCAGGCCTACAGCCAGGCGCATTACGACGCCGCCTGCGCGCGCTATGGCGATCCGGCGCAGCTCGCGAAGTACCACACGTTGTTCGTCGACTCGATTACCGTCGCCGGCCGGCTGTGCCTGCAGTGGAGCAAGGGCCAGCCGCAGGCTTACTCCGACAAGACCGGCAAGCCGGACATGCGCGGCGCCTATGGCCTCATGGGCCAGGAGATGATCGCGTGGCTCACGCACCTGCAGCACACCCGCGGCAAGAGCGTGTGGTTCGTCGGCATCCTCGAGGAGAAGATCGACGACTTCGGCCGCCGCCTGCTGCAGTTGCAGATCGACGGCAGCAAGACCGGCCTGGAACTGCCGGGCATCGTCGATGAGGTCGTCACGATGACCGAGATCGCCGCAGACGACGGCACGGCCTACCGCGCCTTCGTCTGCCACACCCTCAATCCGTGGGGCTACCCGGCCAAGGACCGTTCCGGCCGGCTCGATCTGATCGAGGAACCGCACCTCGGTCGCCTGATGCAGAAGATCGCCGGCAGCGCGCGTCCCGCGCTGGAACGGCTCGACTTCACGCGCCCCGCGACCACGACCACCACCACTTCGCACGCGCCGGCCGTTGCCGCGCAGGAGACTCCATGACCGTCTGGAACGATTTCAACGACGCCGAACAGCAGCAGACCTTCGACGTCATCCCCAAGGGCACCGTCGCCTGGGTGCGGATGACGATCAAGCCCGGCGGCCACAACGATCCGAGCCAGGGATGGACCGGCGGCTGGGCGACCCAGAGCGACGAAACCGGCGCGGTCTACCTCGCCTGCGAGTTCGTCGTGCTCGAAGGCCCGTTCGCGAAACGCAAGCTGTGGTCGAACATCGGTCTACACAGTCCGAAGGGACCGACCTGGAGCGGCATGGGCCGCAGCTTCCTGCGCGCGCTGCTCAACTCCGCGCGCAACGTGCGACCGGAGGACAACTCGCCGCAGGCGGCTGCCGCACGGCGCATCCAGGGTTTCCACGAACTGGAGGGCATCGCCTTCGTCGCGAAGATCGACGTCGAGCGCGACGGGCGGGGCGATGCAAAGAACATCATCAAA
>JAIMKJ010000023.1 GCA_020692565.1 Thermomonas sp. | reverse complement strand
TCGCAACGACGCTGCCTTCGGACAGGTTGTCGCCAAGCTTGACCCTGAGCTCGCGGACGACGCCGGCGAACGGCGCGGGCACTTCCATCGTCGCTTTGTCCGATTCCAGCGTGACCAGGCCCTGATCCTTGGCGACGGTGTCGCCGACGGCGACCAGAATCTCGATCACCGGAATCCCGGTGAAATCGCCGATGTCGGGAACGAGGGCTTCCTTCAGATCTGTCATGTGCGCGCCTTGGGGGGTCGTGCCTGCGCCGGAGGGCGGAGGGATCGGGCTATTGTGGCTGCGGAAGCGCCGCACGCCAACCGCAGCGCCGGGCCCGGATGCGCGCACGCGCGGCTCCGGGGCGCGAAAACGTATTCAAACGCCGGCCATACTCCGGCGCATGTCGACATGATGCCCACCGGCTCCAGCGCTGGCTTTTCAGCGGGCGGCGCCGCGGGCGGCCTCGTATTGCGCGATGTAAGCCTCGACCGGAACGCTTGCGATCAATGCGCCGATGGCCTGCAGCGGCAGGTGTTCGACCTGTTTGAAGCGCAGGCAGGACTTGCCCATGTCCAGCGTCCTGCCGAGCGCGGCCGCCGCTTCGCGCAGTTGCTGCTCGCCCCCGCTGCCGGCGTACACGGACATCAGATACAGCGAATAATTGTTCTTCTGCGCCGCCAGCGCGGCGAAGCTCAGCGGCTGCTTGTTGTAGGTGACGGGGTAGCGCGACAGCGGAATCTCCCAGGAAATCATTCCCCAGTTCATGGTTTCCTCGTAACCGGGCGGAAGATGCGCGTTGACCGTATCGCGCACCGTCGCGATGACCGCGCGCCGCTCGGGCGGCAGTCCGGCGAGATAGTCCTCGACTGTTTTCGCGGCGCTGGACACCATTCGGAGACCTTCGATGCAGGTGATGAGGATGGCATCGCGACGCTACACCTTCACCGACACCGCGTCACCGTGCATCGCAACAGCACCCGGCGACCGGAAACGACAAAGCCCGGCACGAGGCCGGGCTTTGCGGATCGCGAAGACGGGACGATTCAGTCGCCGACGATGCGCAGGCCGAACACCAGCGAAGCGTTGCTGACGTACTGGACGCTGCCGCTGACGTTCAGGCGGACCGTGGTCGGGCTGGCGAAGAAATCGTCGGCCTGCGACGGCGTCAGGCCGTAGTTCTGGACCAGCGATTTGTGGCTGATGAAACCGGCCATGCAGACGGTGGAATCGCGGCTGCGCTCGTTGAGTATCACGCCGGGCTCCAGCGATTCCTCGAACCGCTCCGCCGAGGTCATCGAGGTCAACAACTGGCCGCCGAACGGCGCACCGGTGGTCGGATCGATCAACGACGGATCGGACAACACCGGGTTTTCGATGGTCAGGGTCGGGTTGTAGCGGAAACGGCCGGTGACCCGGCTCGCGGTGGGATTCTGGTAGGTCAGGGTCAGCACCGGCGAGAACCAGTAGCACAGGATCGAATTCGACGCGTACTTCGGCAGTTTGATGCGCGCCGCATCATTGAAGTTGAAGGACGTGTAGATGCCGGGTGTCGGGTCGATCTTCTCGCAATACTCGTCGGGCGAGGTCGGCTTGGGGCATGACGGCTGGAGATTGATGAACGCACTGGCGAGGCCCAGCCAGCGCACGTTGCGGCCGAAACTGTCGACGTCGTAGACCTCGTCCTCGGTCACCGGATAAAGCGGCGCGGCGAGCTTGGCCGCGATCGGCGCGCGCTTCGCGGCCGGCAAGGCAACGCGTTGGCCTTGGCGCGGGCTCGACGGCTGCGTCGGATAATCGACCACATCGGCGGAGATACCGCGAACGGCGCCGTCGTGAAGGAAAACGCCCTTCTGGGCGTATGCGGTGACCGAAACGATGGCCGCGATGGCCAGGCTCAAACCAAGGGCATGTCTGCGCTGCATGATGCGGTGCTCCGGAAGGGTTGGGTTGCAACCCGAGGAGAACGCGAGCCGTCCGCAGGAGCGGACAACGGCACCGATCAGGGATGCTCGGCTTCCAGATGGATGCGCTCGCGCCGCAGCAGGTACAGGCCGCTGAGCACGATGATCGCCGCGCCGACCCAGGTCATGCCGTCGGGCAGCACGTTCCAGAGACTGAAATCGAGCAACACGCCCCAGAGCAGCGCGCTGTATTCCAGCGGCGCGATCAGCGACGCCTCGCCGCGACGGAAGGCCTCGGTGATGGTGTATTGCCCCAGCGCACCGGCGACGCCGATACCGGCGATCAGCCACAGGTCTTCGGCGCGGATCGGCACCCACTGGGGCAGCGCCAGCAGGCCCGCACCCAGCGCCATCGACGCCAACAGCCAGACCACGATGGCCTGGCTGCTGTCGGTACGGGCCAGCACCCGCACGGTAATCGCGGACACCGCATACCCGAACGCCGCCAACAGCACCGCCAACCCGGCCAGACTGGCGACGCCCTCACCGGTGGGCCGCAGCACCACCAGCACGCCGAGGAAGCCGACCACGATCGCGGTCCAGCGCCGCGGCCCGACCCGTTCGCCGAGGATCGGCACCGACAGCGCGGTGATCAGCAGCGGCGCGATGAAGAAGATCGTGTAGGCCGTGGACAGCGGCAGCGTGCGCAGGGCGTAGACGAAAGGCGCCATCATCATGATGCCCAGCACCGCGCGCAGCAGGTGCAACCGCCAGCGCACGCGGAACAGGCTGCGCGCGCCCACCGTCGACAGCACCCAGACCAGCACGAACGGCAGCGAGGCGCCGCCGCGGATCGCAGAGATCTGCATCGGCGGATAGTGCGCCGTGAGCAGCTTCATGCCGGCGTCCATCAGCGCGAACATGCCGACCGCGGCGAGCATGAACAGCGCCGCGCGCCAGCGGTGCGCGCCGGCGGCGGCTTGGGGATTCGGGGGCGTCATGCGTGCAGGATGCCGGGAGTCGCGCGCCACCGCCAGCGCCGCTGCGCGACACCGTGTTGCACTCCGTTGACCCGCGATGCGCGGATTTCACGTTTGAAGAAGATACGTCCCACGACTTCGAGGCTCCGACATGCCGTCATCCACCGCCCTGCGCCTGCTTTGCCTGCCGCCTGTGTTCGCGCTGTGCCTGGTCGCCTGCGACCGCGGCTCGCCTGAGACTCCGGCAGCGGCCGCGACCGCCGAATCTGCGCCTGCCGTGCCCGCACCCGTCGCGGACACGGCGCCTGCCGAAGCGCCGGCCGCGGCCCCTGCGGCCGCGGCCGAATTCGACCCCGCCAGCGTCCCGGAAAGCACCGCGACCCTCCCGCCGTTCCCGTTCTTCAAGGCGCCCGACGGCCTGAAGACCGTGTTCGACGAGAAAGACCGCAACATCAATTTCGATCGCACGCACATGATCGCCGGCGACAAGGTCGTCGCGATCGAAGGCAGGATCGTGCGCGACCACTTCCAGCTCACCAATCCCGACCAGCGCGAGTACAGCGCGATCGAATTCCAGCGCAATTACGAGAACGCGATCCGCGATCTCGGCGGTGTCCGCATCAGCCGGACGCAGTACACCGGCGAGGTACTGCAGGCCTTCGGCGGCCGCGAAGCCGTCGACAAGCACTACCTCGGCACCTGCGCGAGCCACGGCTGCGAGAACCACACCTACCTGATCCGCCAGGGCGGCAAGGAATACTGGATCCAGGTCAGCACCGGCGCGATTCCGCTGCATGGTTACGTCGCCGTACTGGAACGCGAGAGCATGAAGCCGTCGCTGGGCTTCCTCGATGCTTCGACGATGAAGAAAGCCATCGACGCCGACGGCCGGGTCGCGCTGTACATCAACTTCGACGTGGACAAGGCGACTCTGCGCCCCGACGCGCAGCCGACCATCGCCGAAATCGACAAACTCCTCGGCGGCGACCCGGCGCTGAAGCTGTCGATCGAAGGCCACACCGACAACACCGGCACGCCCGCGCACAATCAGGAACTCTCGACCGCCCGCGCCCGCAGCGTGCTCGGGGCGCTGGTCGGCCTGGGCATCGACCCGGCGCGCCTGCAGTCCAGGGGCTTCGGCCAGGACACGCCGCTGGCCGACAACGGCAGCGAGGACGGCCGCGCGAAGAACCGCCGCGTGGAACTGGTGAAGATCTGACGTAGAGCGGGCCCTGGCCCGCCATTGCGGCAATGCCGCTGAAGGCCGCAATCAGCGAAGTCGCTTCGATCAATGCCGAAACGATCGGGTAAGTCGTAATGGCGGGCCAGGCCCCGCCCTACGATCCGTCGGGGCAAGCACCACGATCGGTTAACCTACGCACCCCAATCGCAACGCCGCCGCCATGCCCTCATTCGATATCGTGTCCGAAGTCGACTTGCACGAACTCACCAACGCCGTCGACCAGGCCAGCCGCGAGCTCACCACGCGCTTCGACTTCAAGGGCGTGGACGCCACCTTCGCGCTCGAAGACGACACCATCGCGCTCACCGCGCCCAGCGAATTCCAGCTGCAACAGATGCAGGACATCCTGCGTCTGCGGATGATCGCCCGGAAGATCGATGCCCGCTGCCTCGACGCCGGCGACATCGACACCAACCTGGCGGGTGCGCGGCAGAAGATCAAGGTGCAGCAGGGCATCGAACGCGATCTGGCGAAGAAGATCCAGGCCGCGATCAAGGACGCCAAGCTCAAGGTCGACACCCAGATCAACGGCGACAAGCTGCGGGTCAACGGCAAGAAGCGCGACGACCTGCAGGCCGCGATGGCCCTGCTGCGCGGCATGGAATTCGAGCGACCGCTGCAGTTCGACAATTTCCGCGATTGATTCGGCGATGAGTCAGGACGGCGAAAGCGTGCCCGAAGACATCGCCGCCACCCGCCGCTGGCTGGAACGCGCGGTGATCGGGCTCAACCTCTGCCCGTTCGCGAAAGCGGTGTACGTCAAACAGCAGGTGCGCTTCGTGCTGAGCGACGCCGAACTGCCGGAAGATCTGCTGGAAGAACTCGCCGAAGAGCTGCTGAGGTTGCGCGACACGCCTGCGGACGAGATCGACACCACCTTGCTGGTGCATCCGCGGGTGCTGACCGACTTCCTCGACTACAACGACTTCCTCGATCGCGTCGACGCACTGATCGAAGCGCTGGATCTGGACGGCGAACTGCAGGTCGCAAGCTTCCACCCGCAGTACCGGTTCGCCGACAGCGAGCCCGAAGACCCGGGCAACTGCACCAATCGCGCGCCCTACCCCACCCTGCATCTGCTGCGCGAAGCGAGCCTGGACAAAGCCGTGGCCGCCTATCCCGACGCGGATGTCATCGTCGAACGCAATCTCGACACGATGGCGAAGCTGGGACTCGATGGTTTCAACAAACTGCTGGCGGAATAACCGATCGCGAACTGGCGCACCCTATGGATTACGTCGAGATTGCAATTCGCTCCATGAATTGCATCGACAGCGCGATTCAACCCGCCAACAACTTCACCCGATCCGCATCGTCCAGCGCACGCCACTCGCCCGCCGGAAGATCGCCCAGCGCCAGCCCGCCCACCGATACCCGGTGCAACGCATCGACGTGGTTGCCCATCGCCGCGAACATCCGCCGCACCTGGTGGTAGCGGCCTTCGTGCAGGGTCAACCGCGCGCGCTGCGGTTCCAGCACCTCGAGCGCCGCGGGCAACAGCGGCTTCTGCTCGGATTCCAGCATCAGCGTGCCGCTGGCGAAGATCGCCGCTTCGTCGCCGCGCAGCGGTTCGGCGAGCGTCGCTTCGTAGACTTTCGACAACGCCGATTTCGGCGAAATGATCCGGTGCAGCAGCGCACCATCGTCGGTCAACAGCAATAGACCGCTGGTGTCGCGATCGAGCCGCCCCACGGTGGACAGCACCGGGTCGCGCAATCGGAAACGCGGCGGCAACAGATCGTAGATCAGTCGCCCTTTGTCCTTGGTCGAACACACATAGCCGGGCGGCTTGTGCAGCATCAACAGCAGGCCCTGCGGTGGGTCGAGCGGTTCGCCATCGACGCGGATCGCCTCGTAGGCGGCCTGCACGCCGAGTTCGTCGTCGGTGTAGAGCGGCTCGCCGTCGGCGTCGGCGATGCGGCCCTCGCGGAACAGCGCGGTCACCTGCTTGCGGCTGCCGTAACCCAGGTTGGCGATGAGCTTCAGCAGTTTCATGCGTCGCCGCGCCAGTTGCGCGCTTCGGCGGCGCGACTGGGCGCGCGCTTCTTGTGTCTGGCTGCCGGCGCGGGCGTTGCGCGCTGCAGCGTCGCAGCCACGGCCTTGATCGCTTCGATGATCTTGAAGCCCTGCTGCTGGGCGACGATGCGCACGCTGCCGAAATTCGCGTCCAGTTCGAGTTCGTAGGGCAGATTGCGATTCGCCACCAGCCACAGCCGGCCGCCCGGCACCAGCGCCGCGGCCGCGGCAGCGATGAACGCGCGGCCGATGTCGGGGCGTGCGGCGCTCTGCTGCGCGTGGAACGGCGGATTGGTGACGATGACGTCGTAGGTTTCGGACAGTCCCGCAGTCACGTCCTGCCAGACATAACGCAGCGGCAGCCGCGCGGCGGCATCAGCGAGATTGCGCCGCGCCAGTTCGAGCGCGCGCGCCTCGGCTTCGTAGAGATCCAACGATGCGATGCCCGGGCAGCGCTTCAACAGTTCGTCGGAGAGATAGCCGTAGCCCGCACCGAGATCGGCGGCGCGTCCGCGGAGATCCGCCGGAAGATGTTCGGCCAGCAATTGCGAGGCCGGATCGATGCGATCCCAGGCGAATACGCCGGGACGGCTCACGAAACGTCCGCCGAGGATCGGGCGCACGGCGTCGAGCGTCGACCATTGCGCGAGCAGAGCCGCATCGATCTTCGCATCGTCGCGCTTGACCCAGAACACGCGGCAGTGATGCTTGGTGAGGTTGCCGTCGAGCCCGCACAGTTTTCTGAAGTCGCCTTCGCCCGACTTCGCGCCGTCGTCGTTGGCGATGCAGGCCACGACGAACCCGCCGGGCGCGCAGCGCTGCAGCGCCTGCGCGAACAACGCGCGGGCCTCGTCGCGCTGTCGCGGAGGCAGCACCAGCACCAGTGCATGGCGCGTATCGGGAACCGCATCGCCCGGATCGGCGACCGTCCAGCCGGACCGCTCCAGCGCCTCGGCGTCGGGCTTGAAGCTCTGCTCGCAGATCAGCCCCGGCCGCGACTGCTGACGCAGCGGCCAGCCATCGCGCGCGCGCAGGAACAAGACGGTGGAAGCCGGTGCGCCCCCCTCTGCCGGCCATTTCAACAGACCGTGCTCGAACGGCAGGAACAGGGTTTCGAGCGCAGGATCGCGGGTGTCAGCGGCCATCGCGGCGGCCTCGGCGGCAAATCGGGGAAGGTGTCATCGGGGCATTTTATGTCAGTCGCGTGATGTTTCCCGCGCCGCTGCGAATCATGTGAGCATCCTCTCCACTGATTCCAGCCCGTGACCGCGACCGCCGACGCCATGGATTCGCCGCAAACCCGCTTCGCCGCCCTGCTGGAACAGCACCGCGGCATCGTGTTAAAGGTGGCGGCCACCTACTGCCGCCATCGCGACGATCGCCAGGATCTGGCCCAGGAGATCGCCGCCCAGCTGTGGCGCGCGTTCCCCGGCTACGACCCGGCGCGACCGTTCTCGACCTGGATGTACCGGATCGCGCTGAATGTGGCGATCTCGCATGTCCGCAGCAGCGGCAGCCGTGTCCCCGCGGTGCCGCTGGACGAAGAGCACGACAGCCACCCGGGCTTCGCGGTGGACGACGCTACCGCGCAGCACGAAGCCGATCAGCAGTTGCGCGCGCTGTATGCGGTGATCGACCGGCAATCGCCGATGGACCGGGCCTTGCTGCTGCTGTGGATGGAAGACCGCAGCCAGCGCGAGATCGCCGAAGTGATCGGCATCAGCGAAAGCAACGTCGCCACCAAACTCAATCGCCTGAAGCAGCGGATCCGCGAGCAGATCGCGGATCCCGCATTCAACTGAATCCAATCACCGGGACAACAGCACGATGGATACCACCATGGAACTCGACGACCTGAAACTCGCCTGGAAAACGCTCGACGCGCGGCTGCAGCAGCAGAACGCGCTGCAACTGGCCGAACTGCACGAGCGCAGGATCGGGCGTATCCGCGCCAGTCTGCGGCCCTTGATGATCGGACAGATCGTGCAGATCTTTTTCGGCGCTGGCAGCGTGATTGTCGGCGTCGGCATGTGGAAGACTTTCGCTGCGATCGTGCCGATGCTGCTGGCCGGGATCGTCTTCCACGTCTACGGCGTGCTCACGATCATCGCGGCGGTCGTCGTGCTGGGTCGCATCGTCAGGATCGACCACAACTTGCCCGTGCTGGAGCTGCAGCAGCGCCTCGCATCCTTGCGCAAGGCCTACCTCATCAGCGGCATGGTGATCGGATTGCCATGGTGGCTGCTGTGGGTGTTGCCGCCGATGGCCGTCGCTTCGCTGCACAATGCGCAAACCGGCGAATCGGGGCTGCCGCTCTGGATCTGGCTATGCATCGCAGGCGGCACTGCCGGCATGCTCGCGACCTGGGCCTTCCATCGCTGGCTGCAACGGCCCGGGCGTGAAGCCTTGGCCAAACGCATGCAGGACAACGCCGTGGGCGGCAGTCTGCGCAAGGCGCAGGCGGAACTGGATGCGTTGAAGGCCTACGCCGAGGAATGATCTGCGTGGGCCGTGCTTCTCCCGCCTCGCAGGAGCGTCTTCAGGCGCGATGGGTTGGACAAGATTCCATCGAGCCTGAAGGCACTCGTACGGGAAATGACTTGTTTCATTGCTACTGAGGGCATCGATTGCGGCACAAGCTGATTCGGCCTGGCCAGCTTGGAAGCCTCCTGGTTGAGTTCGCGCAGCAACCACGTCACGAATGTCCTGTTGGCGGAATGATCTGCGTTATCACCTTCCGAGCTCGCCGCACAAGGCGCAATACGGCCCAGCCAGAGGCCCGGCGCTATCCATACAGGTTCAAGGGGGAACCGAAATGAACGACAAGGTCAACACCATCTCGATTACCGAACTCAAGAAACCGCAGTTGCAGCTGAACTTCACGCCCCAGGATAATGGCACCTTCAATGTCAGCATTGTCGACACAGGCTTGGGCGGCAACGACCGGCTTCCGATGCTAATCGCGCTGATGAAAAACAAGGAAGCGCTGGCCGGCATCGTCAAGAACGAACTGGTCGCAGACGGTTCACCCGGCCGCTTTTCGACGATCGGGGTGAATCTCATGGGTGAGCGCGGCGGCAGCTCGAATCATGGCGGCGAGATCGGCGGCGACGGCAAAGTCAAAAATGTCGTCGACGTGTCGGCAGGTCTCAACGGCGAATCCGCCACCAATGGCAAGATCAACGGCGGCATCCAGTTCACCTACACTCCAGGCAGCGCAGGCCTGAGTCGTGAGCGGCAGGGAGAGCTGAAGGAGATCCTCAACGATCACGTCGACAAGTTCTGCCTGGACTGGGCCACGAGCCACTACAAAGGCGCCAATAATATCGAGCTGGACAAAAGCACCAAGCTCAAAGTGACGAGCGAGGCGGCCACGAATTACGTCGCCGACGAGTTGGGCATGCCGCGGATGCCGAAGATCAACTCCGCCGATCTCAACGGCTCTTTGGAGGAGACCGGCAAGTGGATACAGGACACTCTGCGCAAGGCCGGCAAGGTGTCGGTCAACGACGACAGCCCTGCCGCTCCCGATCGTCTGGCCAGCGGCCTTGACGCACCCAGTCATCCGTACCACAGGATGTACACCGACCTGGCCGGGAAGCTGGGCGAGATGACTCCGCAACAGCGCAGCGGACAAGCGCCGGATACGCTCGCTGCGGCATTGACGCTGTCGGCCGCGGACGCGAAATTCGACCCGGCCAAACCGGTCGAGATCATTCCCGGCAAATTCGAGAACAGCTTGTTCGCCGTGCAGGGCGATCCGTCATCTCCGGCCAGCAAGTCGGCCATGATCGACACGGCGAATCCGAAGATGCCGACCGCCGAGCAGGTCGCACAGCTGCAATCCGCGAACGGCCAGGAACAACCGCAGATCGCGATCGAACGCAGCGGCCCGGCGCGCGCCTGAGCGATTGCGGCAGCGTGACGCGCATGGAGACTTCCCGCCTCCATGCGCGCTTGGTTCAGGCATCCAACTCCCGCAAGACCAGCGATGGCGGCGCGTCCAGGACTCGACGGGTCGCGAACAGGCCCGCCGCCAGCGCCGCGAGCATGCCCAACGCAGCACCCGCCGCGGCCATGCCCCAGTTGATCTCGAACGGCAGATCGAAGACCTGCACGGCGACCACGCCGGCCAGGATCGACGCCGCGATCGCGGCCACTACGCCGGACAGCAGGCCGATCACCGCGAACTCCGACGCCTGCGCCATCCGCAGCTGCCTGCGGCTGCCGCCCAGCGCGCGCATCACGCCGCCTTCGCGCAGGCGCTCGTCCTGGCTCGCGCTCACCGCGGCCAGCAGCACCAGCACGCCGGCCGCCAGCGAGAACCAGAACACCACCTGCACCACCATCGCCACCTGGTCGCCGATGCTCTTCACCTGGGTGAGGATGGCGTCGACATCGATCACCGAGAGATTCGGGAAGCGCTGCACAAGTCCGGCGGTGAACGTCGTGCGTTCCGGCGGCACCTTCACCGCGGTGATGTAGCTGGCGGAATAGTCGTCCAGCGCGCCGGGCGATGCGATCACGAAGAAATTCGGCTTGAAGCTTTCCCACTCGACGGTGCGCAGGCTGGTGATGGTCGCCTCGAAGCGCTGGCCGGCGATGTCGAAGGCCACGCGGTCGCCCAGCTTCCACTTCAGCGATTCGGCGAATTCCTGTTCCACCGAGATTTCCGGCCTGGCGAGGCGTTTCGGCGGCCACAGCTTGCCGGCGACGATCTTGTTGTCGTCGCCCAGGCTTTCGGCCGAGGACAGATTGAACTCGCGCTCGGCCAGCCGCCGCGCGCGGTCGCCATCGGCGGCGTAGGCATCGCCGGTCACCGGCTTGCCGTTGTGTTCGACCAGACGGCCGCGGATCATCGGATACAGCTTCAGCGCTCCGGCGCCCTGCGATGCCACGCCTTGCGAAAACATGTACTCGCGCACGCCGTCGAGCTGGTCGGGCTGCACGTTGATGACGAACCGGTTCGGCGCGTCGTCCGACAGCGACAGCCGCCAGCGGTCGAGCAGATCGGTGCGCACGAAGGTCAACAGCAGCAGCGCCATCAATCCCAGTCCCAGTGCGGACACCTGCGCGATGCTGGTGCCGGCGCGGCGGCTGACATTGGCGAGGCCGTAGCGCAGGCTGCCGCGCAGGCGCGAACGCATGCGCCGCACCAGCAGGATCAGGCCGTACGCGATCAGCGCCAGCGCCGCCAGCGTGGCGACGATGCCCAGCAGCATCGTCAGCCCCAGCGTGGCCGAGCCCGCCTGCCACCACAGCAGCGCGCCGAGTCCGCCGAAGCCGGCCAGCGCCACCAGCCACGCGCTGGGCTCGGTCGCGTCGAGATCACGACGCAGCACGCGCAGCGCAGGCACGCGACGCAGCGCCAGCACCGGCGGCGCCCCGAACGACAGCAGCACGACGATACCCGTCGCGAAACCCTGCAGCGCCGGCCACACGCTGGCCGGCGGAATGTCCACCCTCAGTTCGTTCGCCAGCCACACGCCGACGCCCCACTGCAGCGCGAAGGCAATGACAATCCCGATGAAACTGGCGACGACGCCGAGGATCAGCAGTTCGCCGATGTGGATCGCGGCGAGCGTGCGCTGGCTGGCGCCGAGGCAGCGCATCACCGCCGCGCCGGACAGATGCCGTTCGCTGTGCCGGCGCGCGGCCATCGCCACCGCGACCGCGGCCAGCACCACCGACACCAGCGCGGCCAGGCCCAGGAAACGTCCGGCGCGATCCAGGGCCGAACGGATTTCGGGACGCGCGTCGGCGATGGTTTCCAGACGTTGCCCGCGCGCCAGCGACGCGCGCGCCGTCTTGCTGAAGGCTTCGACCGCAGGCGCCTCGCCCGCGATCACCAGTTTGTAGCCCACGCGGCTGCCGGGCTGGATCAGGCCGGTCGCGGGCAGATCGCCGAGCGCGATGAAGACCTTCGGCGCGACGTTGAAATAATCGATGGCGCCGTCGGGTTCCTGCAGCACCAGCGCCGCGAGGCGCAGCTCGACACCGCCGATGCCGATGACGTCGCCGGGCTTTGCGCCCAGCGCATCGGCGCCGGCGCGACTGAGCCACAGTGTGCCGGGCGCGGGTGCGCCGTCGACATTACGTTCGCCGTTCGTATCGACGATGCGGAACTGCCCGCGCAGCGGAAAGCCTTCGCCCAGCGCGCGCAGCTCGCCGAGCTTCAACTGCGCGGTGTCGCCGCGGCCGAGCCGGATCATCGTCGGCAACTCGACGATGTCGGTGCGACGGAGCCCACCGGCCTGCGATGCGTCGCGGATCTTCCCGGCGATGGGCGCGTCTCCGCGCACCACCGCATCGCCGCCGAGCAGACGGTTCGCTTCGATCGCCAAGGCGCGTCCGGCGCGATCGGTCACGAAACCGACCGAGGTCACCGCGATCACCGCCAGCACCAGCGCCGCGATCAGGATGCGGATGTCGCCGGCGGCGAGGTCGCGGCGGAGCTGGCGCCATGCCAGCGAGAAGAGTTTCATGACGACCTCGGATGCGGTTGCTTCTGGACGTTATCGCCATGCAGGCGGGAATGCATGACGTGCGACGCGGACGCGCAGAGCAAATCCCCCCTGCCCCCCTTTTTCAAAGGGGGGAAAGCAATGCCCCGATTCCTTAAAGCACCCTCATTCATCAAAGCAGCCCTATTTCTCAGAATGAACGTACTGCTGTACCCCCTTTGAAAAAGGGGGTGAAGAGGCGCGCTTGCGAGGCACTGCCTCGCGCGCCGATGAACGCCGGAGCGCTGCGCGCGAGGGCCGGAATCGGCGTCCGCGAAGCGGGCGGCGGGGGGATTTGCTCTTGGCGTAGAAGAGGACGCGTCGATACACATGGCCGCACTCACGCCGACACCAGCCGGCCACTGTCCAGACGCAGCACGCGGTGGCAGCGCGAGGCCAGATGCTCGTCGTGGGTCACCAGCACCAGCGTGGTGCCGGCATCGGCGTTCAGGCCGAACAACAGTTCGATGATCGCCTGCCCGGTGCGGGTGTCGAGATTGCCGGTGGGCTCGTCCGCGAACAGCAGCGCCGGCCGGGTCACGAATGCGCGCGCCAGCGCCACGCGCTGCTGCTCGCCGCCGGACAGCTGACGCGGGTAATGATCGAGACGTTCGCCCAGACCCACCTTGCGCAGGATCTCGCGCGCCGGGCCGTCGACATCGGCATCGCCGCGCAGTTCCAGCGGCAGCATCACGTTCTCCAGCGCGGTCAACGAAGGCAGCAGCTGGAAACTCTGGAACACGAAGCCGACCTTCTCGCCGCGCACCTTCGCGCGCCCGTCCTCGTCCAGCGTGGACAGCGGCGCGCCGTCCAGCAGCACCCGGCCGTCGCTGGGGGTGTCCAGCCCGGCCATCAGCGCCAGCAGCGTGCTCTTGCCGGAGCCCGAGGCGCCGATGATCGCCACGCTGTCGCCGGTCGCGATCTCGAAGCCGATGCCTTCGAGGATGGTCAGTTCGGTGGTCGGCAGGCGCACGCGCTTGCCGAGGCCTTCGACCGTGAGCGCGGGGGAACGGGACGAAGGGGCGCCGGTCTCGGCGCTGGCGCCGGACGGCTGATCAGCCGGATGCAAGGTCATGAGGCGTCGCTGTGGGGGAGACGAAAAAGCGATATTGGGCGAGCATGGGATGGATGCAAGCCCGGATCGCCCCCAACTGATGGCATGTCCGGGTCGAACAGGACGATCGCGGCACGGGTTTCGCACCCAACGCGCCCCCGGGACCGCGAGAGCCGACGCTCGTGCGCGATTCCGTCGATCGATTCGAATCGGTGTCATGCCGCGATCGCAATCCCGACATGAGGAGCAGGACGGCGATCGTTCGTTGTTCGATTGCAGCAGCCACGACACCACACCCTCTGTGGGCTATATTCCACCCGATCGATGCCCGGCCACCGGGCGACCCGCCGAGCGCCACACGCCATATTGCTGGAGATCCATGAACAAGAAGCCGGAAATCACCCTGTCCCGACTGGACGCAGAACGACTGGAACGGTTGCTCGATTCCCTGGAGGGCACGTCTTTTCCCGGCAAGCAGGAACTGGAGGACGAGATCTCCCGGGCCCACATCGTGGCGCCCGAGGACGTTCCGCCAACCGTCGTGACCATGAATTCGTCGGTGCGTTTCAAGGTCGAATCCAGCGATACGACGTTCTCGCTCACCCTGGTCTACCCGAACGCTGCGCGCGATTCGAGCAACACGATTTCGATACTCGCGCCCGTGGGCAGCGCGTTGCTGGGACTCAAGGAGGGCGATGAGATCGCATGGCCGGCCCCGGGCGGCGGTATGGTCAATGTCAAGATCATCGAAGTCACCTACCAGCCCGAGCGTAGCGGTGACTTCGCGCTCTAGCGCTGCGCCACCGTAGGGCCAGGTTACAGGCGGATCCATCGCCCCGAGAATCTCCGGCGCGACCTGCGGCCCTCCCGGGCCACGGCGCTGCCTCGACCCTGCACAATGGAGCCGATCCATGTCCCCCACCGAACTCGTCCGCGAATGGGTCGCCCGCTTCAACGCGGGAGACGTCGAGGGCCTCGCATCGCTGTATGCCGAAGACGCGACCAATCATCAGGTGGTGATGGCGCCGCTGATCGGTCGCGAGGCGATCCGGCGGATGTTCCAGATCGAATTCGGCCGCGCGGAGATGACCTGCATCGTCGAGAACCTGTTCGGCGACGGCGAATGGGCGATCCTGGAATGGCGGGATCCGAACGGCCTTCGCGGCTGCGGTTTCTTCCACGTGCGCGACGATGAGATCGTGTTCCAGCGCGGTTACTTCGATCAGTTGTCGTTCTTCCGGCTGCAGGGCATTCCGGTTCCGGACCATTATCTCGGCGCCTGACGACAAGCAGCCGGGAAAGATTGAACGCAGCAACAGCCTCGTCGGAAATCAGCCACCACGCCTGACCCTGCGATCTGCCGGCGCTTTCAGGTAATGCCTGAAGGCGTAGCCCCACGGAATCGCCAGCGGAAAGATCACCAGGCCCAGCACGCAGGCCATCATGGTTTCGCTGGTGCCGGCATCGAGCTTGCCGGCGGACCACAGCGGCAATCCGTACGCGATCACCCAGATCGTTTTCCAGATCAATTCGAAGAACAGCAGCGGCAGCATCTTGATCGGATAGCGAAGCCCCGACAGCGCCAACAGCGACACCGCGCCCAGCACGGCGCGAACCACGCTGCTCATGTGCGACAGGTCCGCGGGCGGCGACACGATCATCGGCCAGTTGGTGATACCCAGTCCCACGACCATCAGCAGATAGGTCGCGCGCAACGCATACAGGCGGAACGTCGATATTTCGGACATGCGCTTTCCCCTCCCGGCGATCTGCCGACGACCATCCTGATGGGTGCGGTACGGAAGCGATATGTGCCGTTACGGGCCGGGAGGAATGGCATAGGCTGCAGCCGCAAGCATGATCATGCGCGAGAGCAACGCAACAGGCCGATACCGCAGCCGCGGGCGCATTCCTGCGCCAACTACGCAAGCTGGCCGACAGGATCCGGATTGGCGTCCGGCATCGCATGGGCGCGATCGAACGCCCGACCTGGAATCATCGCCCCCGCCAGCATGTCGCAGAACCGATCTTCGATCTCTTGCCCGTCGAGAAGATCGGTATCTTCCATCACGGCAGACCACAGCACGCAGGTCAGCGATCGCGACAGCACGAACTGGCAGGCGGGAGACAGCGTCACGCCGTAGACGCCCGCCAACTCGGCCAGACTCCGTCCGATCTGCTCGTCCAGAACGCGCATCCCGTCCCGCATTTTCGCGGCCATCTCTTTTCTGGTCACCGCGCGCATGATCGCCCGGAGCGTTTTCCGGTTGCCGCGTGCGTCGGCGACCAGTACCGCGACCAGGCACGATATCGCCTCGCGGACAGGTCGGTCGCGGGACGCCGCCAACGTCGCTTTCAGGCGTTCGATCAGCCTGCCGCGATGCGCCATCGACATCGCCATCAGCAGGGAATCGCGATCGTGGAAGTATTGATACAGGGTTCCGATGCTGAAACCGGATACTTCGGAGATCCGCTTGGTGGTGATCCTGTCGGCGCCTTCGCGCTCGATGATCTGCGCGGTCGCTTCGTAGATCGCTTCGACCGTACTCTCCGACCTCGCCTGTCTGGGGCGACGCCTGACGACTTTCGCGGCTTTCATGACGCTTCCTCGACGAAGCCGGTCATCGGGCATTCCCGGCGATGGCGAGGATATCCGCAGGCCGATCGGTCCTCGCGCCACGACGGGGATGACGCCATTCGCCATGCAGCCGGCAATCGGGACATGAGAAAAATCCGAGCGCAGTCGCGACGGACGCGGCCCCTTCCGCGATCTTTTCCATCGTTATCAATCATTTGAACGCAATCCTTCTGCGCATGGAAACATGAGCATAACGCGACTTGCCGCGCACCCGAAAGCTGATGAAACTTGGAGCGCCATGCATCAGAAGACGGCGTGACAGGATTCACGACCGACGATGTCCGTCTATTTGGACTAGGCACTTCCGGAATTCCGGAAGCAACTGAAGACGACCATCCACACAGCATCGAGGAATACATGAAAAAGCATCAGAGTTCGATCAAGCTCGGCCTTCTGGCGGCGGGCATCGCGGCAAGTGCGCTGGTTTCGGCCGCGAATGGCAATACTGTTTCAAGAGCGGGCGGCTTCGACATGATCAAGGGCGCGCCTGCCGTTCAAGGCCGCACCCCGGTCGTATCGTTGACCCCGAGCATGGGCGACATCGGGTTCGAAATTTTCGACGGCGAAACGCCCCGCTACAACCTCTCGACGCTGCCGAAGAACGTGGACGATGCCATCGTCTACATCGATGTCGACAGCATCCAGTGGAACACGAAGAAGATGCAGGCCGCTCTCGACCTCGCCAGGGACCTGAACTGGGTCGTGATGGCGGAGAGCGGAACATGGGACGTGCCGCGCCTGCACGCCTTCCTCGCCACCCACTATCCGCGTGTCAATACGAAGGATCTGAAGAACGTGGCGGTGCGGATCGCCTGGGACAACGGCCGCGCCGTTGCGACCGATCTGGCACCGACGGAAGCGGCGGTCGAAGTGGGCATCGACTATCTGCAGACCACGGCGGCCAAGGCGTTGGCCGAGAATACGATGACGACCAGGGCGGTGGCACCGGGCAGCAACTATGCATGGTTCGCCAACAACGCTTATCAGGCCACCGCAAGCAGTCGCCAGGTCGGCACCCGGTTCTACTCGGTGGCGCTGAACCGCGATGTCGTGAAAGTCTGGAGAAGCACCAGCAACGGCACCACGGACTGCATCGTCTCCTGGCGAGGCAGCGCAACGGCCGGGGACTGGCTCCAGAACATCCAGAACCAGTTCGGATCTGCGGTGGCCGTACCGGGCTTTTCGACCAATGCCGCGAGAATCGGCCAGGGTTATGCCAGCCGGCTCAACAGCTACAAAGCCGCCGTCGATGCCGTGTCCTGCAACAATGCATACAAAGTGACGGGTCACAGTCTGGGCGGCGCCATGGCCGAAGCGTATGCCTTCACCATCCGGACCAAGCGACCGAACATCGAAGCCTACAATCCGGCGCGCGTCGGCAACGCCAGCTTCCGCACGCAGCTGGTGTCGGCGCTGGGCAGTGCGAAAGTGGAAGTGTTCTGCAGGAACGGCGACCCGGTGTGGACCGTTCCGGTCGGGCTGCAACACGTCGGCAGCAACAACGGCTGCACCTACTGGGGCACCCAAGCGTCCTGGATCAACCTCGTCGCGAACCACTCCATGAATCTGTGGCTGTAAATATCGGCGGCTTCAGAAATACGCCGATTTCACTGAATCATTGAAGATCGGCAAGGCGACGTGGCGGACCCCGGTCCGCCACGTCGTCGTTTCGCTCCGGACAGATCACTCCCGCCGGATCACTCCCGCCGGATCATTCCGGGCAGATGAACGGGTAGCATTTGTTGTCGATGATCGGTTCGATGCCGAAGAAATCGTTGAGCACCGATTCCGCAGTGCAGTAGGCGCCTTCCACCCAGGCCTGGTCGTTGGAGTAGGCTTCGCCGACGATGTAGATCTCGGCATCCACGCCTTCCATCAGCTGCGTCGGCTTGCGGATCTTGCGCTGCACGTCGGCGATGTCGTAGTGCGGCGCCCATTCGTGATACCCGGCGTTGAACGGCGGCAGCGACCAATCGACATACGCCGCTTCCAGCGGTTCGGGCACGGCGCTGTAGTCCGAGTTCGGGCCGTAGTGCATTTCCGCGAGCATCTTGCGCAGCATCTTGACCATCCGCCCCGGCACTCTGCGCGGACCTTCCAGCGGCTGGGTGTCCTGCGAGGCCGGGATGACGCGCTCGCGCTTCGCGCCGAGTTCGAGCTCACGCCAGAACGTGGTGTTGTCCTCGTCGTCGTAGCTGGCGAGGATGCCGTATACCGGCTTCTGCTTGGGATTCGCTTTGGGCGCGTTGTTGCCGAAATACACCACCATGCGCACCGGCGAATTGGTCACGCTGGGGCCGATGGTGTCGCGACGCGCGGCGGCGGTGAGCTGCTTGACCTGCAGCACGGTGAGCGACTGCTCGGTGATGGCCTCAATGGCGCGCACCAGTTCGGCGGCCGATCCGTAGGGCACGTCGATCATCGACGCCAACGCCTTCAGCCCCTTGGCCGGAAACTTCTGCTTCCTGAGCGCGGCGATCACGTCCGGGGTGATCACATAGCCGATGATCTGCGCGGGATAAGGCGCGGGGTTCGCAGCATCGGGCGCCCACCACGGCTGATCGAAGAACATGCCGACCTTGTAGGACGGCTGCATGATCGTCGACTCGAGATAGAGGTTGACCCTCTCATGATTCAACACGTCGATCTCGCCGCCGACCGGGTTGCGGAAGCGCGTGGCCTGCGCGACCAGATCAATGGCGGCGCGCGGCATCGCCATCCACGCGGCATCGGCTTCGCGGCTGCCGGCAGCGATGTTGGGATTGCTGCGGGCCGCATACGTGAACATGGCCTTGCCGTTCTTCCACAGGATGGAATGCAGCCGCGTATCCGGGTGATACCTGAAATCGATGCCCTTCTGCTTCGCCAGCGCGACGATCTTGTCGAACAGCGCGTTGAACATCCCGGAATAGCCCATCGAGAGCGTGCGGTACTGGCTGCCCGGGGTGAACTCGTTGTTCATGTTGAACGACACCGCCGAGTTGGTGTTGATCACGTTCGAACTGTAGCCATTGCCGTCGGCGGCGTAATCGTAGCCCTCCGAACCGAGCTGATCGTAGAGCAGGTTCCAGTAGCCGATATCCTTCAGGAAATCGCCCTGCTGGAAGATCGAGGTGTCCGGCAGTTGCGCGGTGATACGCCCGTTGCGGTAGAACTCGCACCATTCGGTACGCGTCTGCGGGCCGGTGGTGCTGGTCACCGCGAGGCTCTCGACCGTGGTGAAGCCCTGGTCCGGCGTCGTCGATGCGCCGTAGTGATCCATCGCGTACGGCGCGGGCTGGTTGGAGCTGATGTCGTTGAGGTAGAAATTGTGCGTGCGCAGGTAGAACAGCTGGTTCGAGGTGACATTGAACGGCACCGAATATTCGTCCAGCCCCAGCATCGAGATCACCTTGGTGACCACGCGATGGCCCGGCGCCAGGCCGTCGTTGGGATCGGGAAACGCCTTCGACGGCTTGTCGTCCCAGTACGAATAGCGCATGCCGCCGAGTTCGACATAGGAATTGTTGCGGTCGTTCTTGTAGTGCCAGGTGCAGATACGGGCGCCGGCCGCGCGCGTGCCCGGATGCTGTTTGCTGAAATCGTACCTGCCCCAGTCGTACAGCTCCAGAATGTCGCCTTTCTTCAGCTGCTTCGCGGCGTATTTCGAACTGCGGGCCTTGCCGTTGAGCAGCCGCCATGCGGTGTAGAGGCCCGCGGCGCCTGCGCCGAAAATCGAATAGGTCTTGTGCTTCATGATGGAATCGCTCCTTGATGAGGTGTCGGAATGCTGTCGCACACAGGGTCTGGCCGCATCACTCGCTGCCGAGCCGGTACATCTGTCCGGGCAGATCCTTCTGCGGGATGACCACTTCGACCAGCACCGGCCGGTCCTTGATCTTCCTGATCCGCGCCAGCGCGGCATTGAGCTGATCCACGGTTTCGACCCGGATGGCTTCGGCGCCGAAAGCCCTGGCCAGCGCCAGATAATCCCAGTCGGGCAGGATGTCGAAGGCGTCGAAGGTGTTCTTCGGCCCCGGCTTGAACGCGCTCATGTCCACGTAGACCTGCTCGATCGCATAGACCTGATTGCTCATCACGAAGATCACCGCATTCAATTTGTTGCGGGCCAGCGTCGACAGCGACTGGCAGACCATCATGAAGCCGCCGTCGCCCGCGACCGTCCATGCGCGCTTGCCGCTGCCCAACTGCGCGCCTGCCGCCGCGCCGGTCTCGAAGCCGATGCACTGCCACGCCGCGGACGACACGAAGCTGCCCTGCTTCAAGCCGTAGGCATTGGTCGCCACGTACATCGACGAGCTGACGCCGTAGGTCATCACGATGTCCTTCAGCATGTCGTGGTCGTGCAGGAACTTCATCGAGTGCTGGAAGAATCGGTTGTAGGTCAGCAGCTGCGGCTTGTCCTTGTAGACCGGATCGTCGTTCGCGGCCCACGGCTGCGGATATTTGGGCTGCGGCGGTGCAACGGCCTTGATCGGATAGGCCTTGTCGCTTTTGAACTTCGCCAACAGCGCTTCCATGAAGTCGCGCATGGTCACGTCGGCGTATTTGAAATAGCCGACGCGCGCGCCGGCCGTGGTCGCCAGCACCATCTGGGCGTATTTGCTTTCGATGAAGACCAGATAGTCGTCGGTGATGATGGTGCCCAGGGTCAGGACACAATCCGATTCGGTCACGATCGTACGCACCGCATCGATCGACGCGGCATCGGAATAAGTGCCGATGAACTTCTTGCCGGCCTCGTCCAGCACCGTCTTGCCGAGAGTGGTGGTGGTGTAGAGGAAGCCGCTGGCGTCGATGAGCTTGTGCAGCAGATCGGACAGGCCGAAGCGCAGCAGCTCGACGCCCGCGAAAATCAGCGGATTTTTCGCCGCGGCGATCTGCGCCCAGGCGGCTTCGACCGCATTCTCAAGCGCCAGCGACGGGCTGCGCGCGACGCGCGGCTTGAGCGGCAGCTTCGATGGCGGCGGGCAGGGCTGCGCCCAGACTTCCTTGTAGCAGGCGATGTAGACCGGGCGCTGATGGGTGAGCGCCTCGATCAGCAGATCGTCGATCTGCTCCGCGGCGCCGACGTTGGTGCTGAGCGTGATCGCCTTGACGGTGACGTTCTCGTAGATCTTCCGGTCGGCGTCGAGATCGCCGGTGGAATGATGGTAGAGCACGTCGTACATGTCGGTGATGTTGCGCATGTCGGCACCGGGCGTGGCGCTGATCACCACGATCGGGCTGCGCTCGACCCACGCCCCGGCGATGGCGTTCAGCGCGCTGGCGGTGCTCACCCCGAACTGCAGCGAGACGGCGGCGAGGCCGCGGGTGCGCGCGTAGGCATCGGCGGCGTAAGCGGCGTCCAGCTCGTTGATGGCGCCGATGGTCTCGATGCCGTCGAAGTGTTCGAGCGCCTGGGTGAAATGTTTGACGTAGTCACCGGGGATCTGGAACACCTCGGTGACATCGAGCTGTTTCAGCCGGGTGAGCAGATAGTCGGCGACGGTGAACGGTGGTTTTGCCATGACGATACGTACCCCTGTGCGAGCGATTGACGGGAAGCGTGCGTGGCGAGACGCGGATATCCGCGCAGTGAGAATCTGCCGGAAACATCACGGCAAGGGCGCAGAAAGAAGGGGCGCAGAAACAGCGGGATGCGTATCGAACAGGCGCGGGCGAGCCGGCACGACGACGGATGCCGAAGACTGCCGGAGGTTGGCGACTGCCGATCATGGGTTCCTTCCCCTGTCGCGCCTAACGGGCGCGCTATCCGTTGCTCGATGCCCAATGGACGTTCGTCCTGTCGGCGCCGAATGTCAAGCGCCCGCGCACGCATCCATGCGTGCGCGGGCTGTCAAAAGCGACAGGTGTGCTTGCGGCGCCCGCCGCGTGACGCCTTACTTCAGCTCGACGCGATCGATGCGGAATGCGAACGCGCCTTCGGGCTGCCCGGCGGTGAACGCGATGGCGCGGACGCGGGCCAGATCGGCGCCGTTGAAGCCTTTCAACGGCACGCGGATCTCCTTCCATTCCGGGCCGGCTTCGAAGCTCTGCATGCTCGGCATCTGCTGCGAGCCGTGGAACAGCATCAACTGGTAGCGACGGCCATCGCCGCGTGCCTGGAACACCAGCTCGCTGCGCGACGACAGATCGGCCAACTGCATCGGCACTTTCGACGGGAAGAACATCACGCCGGACCACGGGAACGCGAAGCCGGGCTTGATCTCGCCGCTCACGTCGAGCGCGCCGGCCGAACCGTTCGCGCCGCCCGCGCCGCGACCCACGGTGACGACGGACGCGCCGCCGGCCATGCGGTCGGTGGTCTGCATCCAGCCTGCGCCGAAGGTCGAAGGCAACAGGCCGCCGGCATTCGCGACGAGTTCGGCATCGAAATCGGAGATCAGGGTGTCGGCAGGCAGGGCTTCGCCGACCGGCAGCGAGGTTGTGCCCGCTTTCGGCTGCACGCGTTCGACCGCGTAACCGTTCTTCCAGACCTGGGCGATCGCGCGGGTCGCGAGGATGTCGCGGGTCGGGTCGCCGTCGACCATGAACAGATCGGCGCGCTGGCCGGGCGCGATGTTGCCGCGGTCGTCCAGATGGAACCGGCGCGCGGGCACCGACGTCGCCGCCGCCAATGCCTGCGTCGGCGTCAACCCGGCGCGCACCAGCAGTTCGAGTTCGCCGTGCATGCTGGCGCCGTGGGTGGTGCCGGGATTGCCGGCGTCGGTGCCGGCGAGGATATCGACGCCGGCCGCATGCAGCGCGCGCACGTTGGCGATGGCGTCGGCGAGGACCGCCGGTGCCGGCGCGCCCGGGCCGAAGCCGGCCTTGAGGCTGTCGGTCTGTTCTTTGCTCAGCCACGGCGCGAGGCGTGCGTCCGCGGCGAGCTTCTCGCCTTCGCCGGCGCGGGCGATGGTCGCCAGCACCGAGAGCGTCGGGACGACGAAGACCTTGTTCTTTTTCGCGGCGGCCACGAAGGCCGCATCGCCCGGTTCGCCGAACATGTGCACCAGTCCGTCGCCGCCGGCGGCGATCGCGGCCTTGCCGTCCTGCAGGCGCGAGACGTGGACCACGCCGAGTTTGCCGGCCTTGTGCGCCGCGTCGATCCCGATCTTCGCCTGCGCCGCGGTGATCGTCGGCAGGCGGCGGGTGTCGCTGTGCGCGCTGAAGTCTTCGAGGATCAGCTTGATGTAGTCCGAGCCTTCGGCGACGCGGCCGGCGACGAACGCGGCGGGGTCGCCGTCCGCATCCAGCGTCGGCACCTTCATGCCGTACTGGGTGCCGTGACCGCCGGGCGCGGTGACCGCGGCGCCCGCGCTCCACAGGTCGGCCAGTTGCGTGCGCGCCAGCGATTCGCGCTGGCGCTTGAGTTCGGGCAGGCGGTTCCAGTCGCCCAGCATGTCCAGCTCGGCGGTCACGCCGAAACGCAACGCATCGCTCTGCGCCTCGCCCCAGCTGTGGGCGTGGGCGTCGATCAGGCCGGGCATCACGGTCTTGCCGCTGCCGTCGATCTCGGCGACGCCGTGCGGCGCCTTCACGCTGGCGCCGACGGCGGCGATGCGGCCGTCGATCACCAGCACCTGCGCCTTGGACAGCACGCGCGTGCCGTCGAAGACGCGGACGTTGCGGAGGACGAAGTCGTTGCCGGGGTCGCTGTCGCGCGCGGGCGACGCCGCGCGGGGGGCGCCGGAGACCGAAGCGGCGACCGCAATGGCGATGGCCACCGCGATGGTGGTGCCCGGGCGCTGGGGTGAGCAGAGTGTCATGACGTGTCTCCTGGGAGGAATGGTCTGGTCGATGGATCTGGAGGGACAAGACGGAGCTGTGCCGGCGATGTGACATCGACGGATTCGGGTGAGCTGTATCGCGTGACGATATGGATGAGGCGCTTTCGGGCGAGCCGGTGTTGTTTCGCTGTCATCCCGAGCGCAGCGAGGGACCTGTTTTTACCGAAAGCAAAGCAGAAGCAGGTCCCTCGCTGCGCTCGGGATGGCAGCACGTGTTCACAGCCACCCCTTCTGCCGGGCGAGCCGATACGCTTCGATCCGGTTGCCGACGCCGAGCTTGCCGATGGCTTCGGACAGATAATTGCGCACCGTACCCTGCGAGAGATTGAGCTGACCGGCGATCTCGGCTGCGGACAGCCCTTCGCCGGCGAGGCGCAGCACCTGGCGTTCGCGGTCGTTCAGCGGATCGGCTTCGGACCAGGCTTCCAGCGCCAGCTGCGGATCGATGGCGCGCCCGCCGCGATGCACCTTGCGCAGCGCTTCGGCCAGATCCTCGGCCGGCGCGTCCTTGAGCAGGTAGCCGGAAACGCCGGCATCCAGCGCGCGACGCAGGAACCCCGCGCGCGCGAAGGTGGTCACGATCACCACCTTGACCGGCAGCGCCTGGCGCTGGATCCGCTGCGCCAGCTCCAGCCCGGTGAGTCCCGGCATTTCGATGTCGGTGACCAGCAGGTCGGGCTTGAGCCGCTGCAGGTCGCGCCATGCCGCCTCGCCGTCGGCGGCGGCGCCCAGCACTTCGATATCGGTTTCCAGCGACAGCAGCGCGCTCAGCGCGCCGCGCACCATCGCCTGGTCTTCGGCCAGCAGCACGCGGATCATGCCCGTACCTCTTCGATGGCCAGGTCTGCTGCGTTGTTGGCCAGCGGCACCCGGATTTCAAGGCGCGTGCCTTCGCCTTTCCGCGAATCGATCCGCAGCCGGCCGCCCAGCGCTTCGATGCGTTCGCGCATGCCGCTCAGGCCGTTGCCCGGGCTGATCGCGCCGCCGCGGCCGTCGTCGACGATGCGCAGCACCGCCTCGCCGGCTTCGATCGCGAACTCGACCCGGGCCGCGCGCGCATGCGCATGGCGCTGGATGTTGGTCACCGCTTCGCGCAGGGCCAACGCCAGCGCGGTTTCGACGCTCGCGGGCAGGCCGCCGCTGTCCTGGAGGCCGTGTTCGACCATGCGCACCGCGGTCGTGGCGTCGAAACCGATGCCGTCGCTTTCCAGCAGCAGCTTCGCGGACACCAGTTCGGCGGCGATCCCGGCGGCGCGGATGCCGGCGACCGCCGCCCGCACCTGCGCCAGCGCTTCGCGCGCGACCCGGCTGACCTCGACGATCTCGCGGTGCGCGGCGTCCGGATCGCGGCGCAGCAGCTTGCCGGCCAGTTCGCTTTTCAGCGCCACCAGCGACAGCGTGTGGCCGAGCAGATCGTGCAGGTCGCGGCCGATGCGCTCGCGCTCGGCGACCGTGGCGAGCCGACGCACTTCGTCGTGCGAGAGCTTGAGCTCGGCGCGCTTGCGCGTGCTTTCGACGAAATGGTGATTACCGAAGAAGACCGCCACCGACACGATCAGGGTGATCAGAAAAATGAAGACCGGGTAGTGCAGCGCCACGATTTCGATCAACAGGCCGGCCAGTATCGCCGCGGCCCAGGCCAGCCGCACCCACACCGGGCCGCCCAGCATCGCCGCGAAACCGATCGCATAGATGGTGTAGGCGTTGGCGAAGGCATTGAACGGCAGCAGCGCGTAGCCGATGCCGGCCATCGCCAGCATGCACAGCAGCGATCGAAGCCCGGTCACCCGGTACGCGGCGAAGTACACCGGCAGGAAGAGCGCCATCGCCAGCAGTGTCGGGCCAAGCATGTCCGGCACCGGACCCGGCCACCTGTTCGGGTCGCCGAACAGCGACAGCACGATCGGCAGGAACGGAAACACCAGGTAACCGAGGTTGTAGAACGGCACCCAGCCGTGGCCGTGGGTGTCCGGAATCAGGCGCGCGCGCAGGCGCAGCGGCAGCGACACGTTATGCAGCGGCATGACGGCCTCGTGGACGGATCGGAAGGACGGGCCGGCGATGGTACCGGGGAAGCCGGATGCGACGCGGCGCGCCGGACCGGCGCGATGCGGTCGGCGAGGGAGTGACCGGGAGGCGTTCGGCACGCATCGGCGAAGGCGCCGACGGGCGTATGTCATGGGCACAGACCGGATGCAACCGGCCGGCCGGCGGAGAATGAGAGACTCGCGACGGGCGAAACCGCCCGCCGCGAGCGGACGCGATCAGTAGACGCAGGAGCCCCCGCCGATCGGGCAGGCGCGGATGAAAATCCAGCTCGGCGTCTGGCAGCGGTAGTAATAGCGCCAGCCGCCGGACGTGGTGTAGGTCGTGTAACCGTTCAGCGAGCTGGTGCACGGGATGTTCGGCTGGGCCGCACTGGCGCTGCCGGCGACGGTCATCGCAGCCGCGAATACCGCGATCGCGACGCCTTTCATCATTCCTTGTTTCATAGGTCCTCCTGATGGGATCGATCGATACCGCCGGGCAGACCGTCTCCGGTCCGACGCGACGCGCACCCGTCTCCGTGCGTACGCCGTGCGCCTTGCGGGCGACCGGCGGCATCCGCCCGCGACCGCGAGTATCGACCCTCGGCGCGGGCCGGTCTGGAGTCGTCATCACAAGTCCGCACCTCCAGCGGCGCGGCGCGGCAACCCTGTCGCCACCCGCAGCGCGGCAGACATCGTGCGGCGAGGCCTCGCGATGCGCGATATCGACGTTCATCCGGCCGCCAGTCGACGCCGGGCCAGCGCGAAGAACAGCGCGGTCACGCCGGTCAGCACGCCCAGATGCAGGGCGAGGCTGCCGCCGGCATCCATGCCGATGATCTTCAGCGCGATCTGCGAATGATGGTAGGACGGCCACACCGGCGCGAGTTCGGCGATCCACGCCGGCAGCAGTTTCAGCGGCAGCCACAGTCCGGACAGGAATGCCATCGGCAGATACAGGATGTTGACGATCGCCGGTGCGCCCTGGCCGCCGACGAGGGTGCCGAGATACAGACCCAGCGCAGCGAACGGCAGCACCCCGACCACGTTCACCCCCCACAGCAGCAGCCACTGCGACAACCGCAGTTCGACCCCGCCGACAGTGGCGGCCAGGGTCGCCAGCAACAGCGAGATCAGCATCGCGAACACCATCGCCATCGCCATTTTCGCGAACAGGTAAGCGCCCGGCGGCATCGGCAGCGCGCGCTTGTAGATCAGGAATCCCTGCTCGCGCTCCAGCGCCACGGTCACCCCGAACGCGAACAACCCGGCGCCCATCACCCCGAACACGCCGTAGGTGGCGAGCAGATAGCGCGCGGCGTCGCCGCTGGACTTGTTCAGCAGCACGCCGAACAGCAGATAGAACAGCGGCGGGAACAGCAGCGACGGCAGCGCGAACGAGGGCGTGCGCAGCAGGCGCAGGCATTCGTATCCGGCTTCCAGCAGATAGCTGCGCAGCGACGAATGCGCGGCGGCGGCATCGGCGGCATCGGCGGCGTGGGCGTGCTTGGCGAGGACAGGCGTGGCGTTCATGCGGCTTGCTTCCGGTATGCCGCCGTGGCGAACGCCCTGGCGTCTGGCGATGCGGGGTCGCCGGGGTCGCGGGTGAGTTCGAGGAAGGCATCGGCCAGCCCGGCGCGCTGGATTTCCAGTTCGCTCAGGGTCGGGTCTTCGGCCAGCATCCGCCGCGCCACCGCTTCGGCGCCATCGGTCAGGATTTCGATGCGCCCCCGGTCGCCGACATGGCCGCGGGTCGCGCTGCGCACGCCGGGCCAGCCCGCGATGGCCGCGACGTCGAGCGCAGACAGGCAGCGGATGCGCCGCTGCGAGACCAGCGCCCGCACATCCTGCATGGTGCCCGCGGCGGCGACCCGGCCGCGGTTGAGGACCACCACCCGGTCGGCCAGCGCCTCGGCTTCTTCCAGATAATGTGTCGTCAGCAGCACCCCGGTGCCGGCGGCTACCAGTTCGCGGATCGTCGCCCACATCCGCTGGCGCGCATCGATGTCCAGGCCGGTGGTGGGCTCGTCGAGGAACAGCACCTCGGGATTGCCGCAGATCGCCAGCGCGAACTGTACGCGTCGCTGCTGGCCACCGGACAGCCGGCGATAGTTGCGATCCAGCAGGCCGTCCAGGCCGGCCAGGGCGACGCAGTCGGCCACGCTGCGCGGCGCCGGGTAATAGCTGCGGGTGAGATCGAGCAACTCGGCCACGCGGAGGTTGTCCGGGATGCCGGCCGCCTGCAGCATCACCCCGCTGCGCCGACGCGCGACCAGCGATCCCGGCGCCTGGCCGAACAACGTGGTTTCGCCCCGATCAGGGGCCAGCAGCCCCAGCAGCAGGGCGATCGCGGTGCTTTTGCCGGCGCCGTTGGCGCCGAGCAGGGCCAGCACTTCGCCGCGATGCAGGGACAGGTCGATCCCGTCCAGGGCGACGGTCCTGCCGTAGCGTCGATGGCAGTCGCGCAGTTGCGCAAGGGTCTGGACGGACGCATTCATCATGGGGCACTCTGGCGGCGATGCGTCCAGACTAGGGGCCCCGGCCATGCGCCGGCAGTCGGATGCGTCAGCCATCCACCATGACATTCGTCAGCTGACGGGGGACGCCCGAGGCATTACTCTTGCCCCGTCGGCCCTGCGGATGCAGCGCGCCCGACCTTGGACTGGAGGCTGGACCGGACCGTAGCCATTGGGCTGATTTGCGGTTTTCGGTCACACTTCGGGGATAGAGTCCGCTCAGGAAGACAATGAATACGAACGCCGATCTGCTCAAGGAACTCCGCATCGACCGTAGTGCTTCCGCCGAACCCCCGCCCTCCCGGCGCGGACTGTGGCTCGGCCTGCTCGCGGTCGCCGTCGTGGCCGGGCTGGGCGCCGGCGGCTGGGCCCTGTTCGGCGGCGAGGACGGCATGGAAGTGCAGACCGCCACCGCCGCGCCCATCGGGGCCACCAGCAGCGGCGCCGCTTCGGTGCTGGACGCCACCGGTTATGTCGTACCCCGTCGCATCGCCACGGTCTCGGCGAAAGTCACCGGCAAGGTCCGCGAAGTCCTCATCGAGGAGGGCATGCGGGTGGAAGCCGGCCAGATCATGGCCACGCTGGATCCGATCGACGCCGATTCGGCGCGCACGCTCGCGCTCTCGCAGCTGGAAGCCGCGCGCAGCCAGGCCGGCAGCGTGCAGGCGCAGTTGAAGGAAGCCGAAGTCAACGCGACCCGCCTCGGACAGCTGGTCGGCCAGAAGCTGGTCTCGCGCCAGCAGTACGACCAGGCCATCGCCGTGCGCGACTCGCTGCGCGCGCAGCTCGCCACCGCACAGCGCAACACCCAGGTGTCGTCGGATTCGCTGCGCATCGCCGACAACGGCGTCGACAACACCGTGGTCCGCGCACCGTTCGCCGGCATCATCATCGCCAAGTCCGCGCAGCCGGGCGAAATCATCTCGCCGTCGGCCGCGGGCGGCGGCTTCACCCGCACCGGCATCGGCACCATCGTCGACATGGACTCGCTGGAGATCGAGGTCGACGTCAACGAGGCCTACATCGGCAAGGTCCAGCCGAAAATGCCGGTGGAAGCCACGCTCAACGCCTACCCGGACTGGAAGATCCCGGCCGAGGTCATCGCCATCATCCCCACCGCCGACCGCAGCAAGGCCACGGTGAAGGTCCGCATCGCCTTCAAGCAGCGCGACAACCGCATCGTGCCGGACATGGGCGTGCGCGTGAGCTTCCTCGACCAGATCAAGCCGGATGCGGCCGCCGCCGCGCCCCGGCCGGTCGGCGTGCTGGTGCCGAACAACGCTGTCACCCAGCGCCCCGTCGACGGCAAGGACACCGATGTCGTATTCGTGGTCGAGGACCGCAAGGCCACGGTCACGCCGGTGCAGGCCGGCGAAGTGCGCGGCGAGCAGCGCGTGGTGCTGTCCGGCCTCGCGCCCGGCGACACGGTGGTGTCCGGACCGCCCGCGACGCTGCAGGACGGCGCCGCGATCGTCGAGAAGAACGCCGAGTAACCGGCCGAGCGGCCCGCCGAACAGCCACCCCGAACAACCCGCCGCCCCCGGCACCCCATGCGCCACCGGCGCACTCCAATCCATCGTCCGACCCTGTGAGAGATCGCCCATGTCCGCACTGATCAGCATCCGCGACGTCACCAAGCGCTATACGCGCGGCAAGCAGCAGGTCGAAGTCCTGCACGGCATCAACCTGGAAATCCCCAAAGGTGACTTTGTCGCACTCATGGGCCCGTCCGGCTCCGGCAAGACCACCCTGCTGAACCTGATCGGCGGGCTGGACCAGCCTACCGGCGGCCAGATCAGCATCGACGGCAAGCGCATCGACAGCCTTGGCGCCGGCCAGCTGGCCCAGTGGCGCGCGGCCAACGTCGGCTTCGTGTTCCAGTTCTACAACCTGATGCCGGTGCTCACCGCGCAGGCCAACGTCGAACTGCCGCTGCTGCTGACCAAGCTCAACGCCGCCCAGCGCAAGCGCAACGCCGAAGTGGCGCTGCAGGTGGTGGGCCTGGCCGACCGCGGCAAGCACAAGCCGCGCGAACTGTCCGGCGGCCAGGAACAGCGCGTCGCCATCGCCCGCGCCATCGTCTCCGACCCCAGCCTGCTGGTCTGCGACGAACCCACCGGCGACCTGGACCGCAAGACCGCCGACGAAATCCTCACCCTGCTGCAGACGCTCAACCGCGAGCACGGCAAGACCATCGTCATGGTCACCCACGATCCGCTGGCCGCCGAATACGCCAGCCGCACGCTGCACCTCGACAAGGGTCGGCTGATCGAACAAGCCGCCGCGCACGCGACGGCCTGAGCCGACGCAGGGAGATCGACATGACCAAGACCGGATTCGTCGTCGCCAATCTGTTCCGCAAGAAGGCCAGGACCTCGCTGACGATGCTGTCCATCGTCACCGCGTTCCTGCTCTTCGGGCTGCTGCAGTCGGTGAACGTGCTGTTCAACGCCGGCGCCGATTTCCTCGGCACCGCCCGCCTCATCACCCAGGCCCGCGTGTCCTTCACCCAATCGCTGCCGATGCGCATGCGCGCCGAGATCGAGAACGTCCCGGGCGTGGAAGCGGTGACCCAGTCGCAGTGGTTCGGCGGCGTGTGGCAGGGCAAGGACCAGCTGGTCGCGCTGGCGATCGACCCGCTGCGCTTCCATGCGGTCTATCCCGAGTGGGATCTGCCCGAAGCACAGTGGAAGCAGTTCGCCGAGACCCGCACAGCGATGGTCGCAGGCCGCCTCACCGCCGAGAAATACGGTTGGAAGGTCGGCCAGAAGGTGCCGATCAGCTCGAATATCTTCCCGCAGAAGAACGGCAGCAAGGACTGGGTCTTCGATCTGGTGGGCATCGTCGACGGCAAGGACGAGGAGTGGAAGCGCCAGGCCAGCCAGGTCTGGATCAACCACGGCTACTTCGATGAAGAGAACCAGTTCGGCAGCGGCGCCGGCGGCATTTACCTGATCAAGCTCAAGAATCCGGACGACGCCACGAAGGTGGCGCGGATCATCGACGCGAAGTTCGAGAACTCGCCCGACGAGACCAAGACCCAGAACGAGAAGGACTGGAACCTCGGCTTCGCCAAACAATTCGGCGACATCGGCCTGATCGTGCGCTGGATCCTGTTCGCGGTGTTCTTCACCCTGCTGCTGGTGGTCGGCAACACCATGGCCCAGAGCATGCGCGAGCGCGTGCCGGAGATGGCGGTCCTGAAGACGCTGGGCTTCTCCGACGGCACCGTGCTCGGCTTCGTCATGGCCGAAACGGTGGCGCTGTGCGCCATCGGCGGCCTGATCGGACTGGGGCTGGCGACGGTCGCCGGCTGGTTCATCGCGCAATCGGGCATTCCGATTCCGCTGCGCGTGGAGTGGCGCGTCTGGACCGCCGGCATCATCGCCATCCTGCTGCTGAGCCTCGCGGTCGGGCTGCTGCCCGCACTGCGCGCCAAGCGGCTGAAGATCGTCGACGCCCTCGCGGGCCGCTGACCGCACCCCTTTCAGGAGAGAATCCCAATGCTGTCGCAGATCTTCGCCATTACCGGCGTCAACCTCAAAAGCATCCCGGAGCGGTGGGGGCCGTCGCTGGTCATCATCATCGGTCTGGCCGGCGTGGTCGCGGTGTTCACTGCGCTGCTGGCGATGAGCGAGGGCTTCAGCGCCACCCTCGCCGCCACCGGCAGCAAGGACAACGCCCTGGTCATGCGCGGCGGCTCGGCCACCGAGCTGAACTCCGGCCTGGGCCGCGAAGAGACCAACCTGATCAAGCTCGGCCCCGGCATCCGCAAGGGTGCGGACGGCAAGCCGCTGGCCTCGGCCGAAATGATCGTCATCGCCGAACTGTTCAAGATCGGCGAGACCGTCAATGGTTCCAACCTCACCGTCCGTGGCGTGGAGCCGGCGGCGTTCGCGCTGCGTCCCACGCTGAAGATCGTCGAGGGCCGGCAGTTCAAGCCGGGCCTGCGCGAGCTGGTGGTCGGCCGCAGCGTGAGCAAGCAGTACGACGACGCGCAGGTCGGCAAGACCCTGCGCATGCGCGGCTCGGACTGGACGGTGGTCGGCGTGTTCGAGTCCGGCGACGCCCACGAAAGCGAACTGTGGACCGACGTGGAGGTCGCGCAGTCCAGCTTCGGCCGCAACGGCTACAGTTCGGTGCTGGCCGGCATGGAGAGCGAGCAGTCGCTCAAGGGACTGGGCGCGGCGCTGAAGGCCGACCCGCGGTTGAATCTGGACGTGATCTCGCAGCAGGAATACTTCAGCGCCCAGACCCAACAGTTCCGCCAGACCATCGGCATCCTGGCGGTCATCGTCACCTCGATCATGGCCCTCGGCGCGATCTTCGCCGCGCTCAACAGCATGTTCGCGGCGGTCGCCACCCGCGCCAAGGAAATCGCCACCCTGCGCGCCATCGGCTTCGGTGGCTTCCCGGTGCTGGTCTCGGTGATGATCGAAGCGCTGTTCCTGGCCCTGGTGGGCGGACTGATCGGCGCACTGATCGCCTATCTGTTGTTCAACAACATGACGGTGTCGACGATCGGCGCCAACTTCACCCAGGTGGCGTTCGCGTTCAAGGTCACGCCGGTCCTGGTGGGCATCGGACTGCTGATCTCGGTCGCGGTCGGCTTCATCGGCGGCCTGATCCCGGCGTGGATGGCAGCGCGCCAGTCGGTGACCACGGCGCTGCGCAGCGCCTGATTTCCAACGCTCGCATGCTCCACGAATGAGGCGCCGAATGGCGCCTCATTCGTGTTCGGGGCCGGGGAAAACCGCGACGGTCCGCAGCAAGGGGATCGCCGAACGGTGATGCCGAGCGATCCGATCGGGAGCCAGCGGTCAGGCGCTGGCCGCGCGCCGCGCCCGGCGCAGGCTGTCGATCGCGAAGATCGCCAGTGCGATCCAGATCACGATGAAACCGATCGCGCGGTCGCGGTCGAAGCTCTCGCGGAATACCAGCACACCGATCAGGAACTGCAGGGTCGGAGCGATGTACTGCATCAGGCCGATGGTGGACAACGGCACGCGTCGCACCGCGAACGAGAACGCGATCAGCGGCAGCGCCGTCAGCACGCCGGCGAACACCAGCAGCGCGTCCACGCCGACACCCCATCCACTGAAGAACCCGCCCTGCCCGCTGCTTTCGATCCACAGCAGGTAGCCCAGCGCGGGCAACAGCAGTACCGAGTTCTCGAAGCCCAGCCCGGTCACCGAATCCACCGCCGCCAGCTTGCGGATCAGCCCGTAGATGCCGAACGAGGTCGCCAGCGCCAGCGCGATCCACGGGAAGCTGCCGTAGTTGAAGGTCAGCCACAGCACGCCGGCCGCGGTGATGGCGACCGAGACCCACTGCGTCGGGTTGAGGCGTTCGCGCAGGAACAGCGTGCCGATCACCACATTGAGCAGCGGATTGATGAAATAGCCGAGACTGCTTTCGACCACGTGCCCGGCGTTCACCGCCCAGATGTACAGGCCCCAGTTCACGCCGATGCACAGCCCGCTGAGGGTCAGCATCGCGGCGAGCCGCGGCTGCGCCAGGATCGCCCTGAACCAGCCCCGGCCCTGCGACCACAGCAGCCACAGCGCCACCAGCACCGCGCACCACAGCACGCGATGGGCGACGATCTGCAGCGACGGCACCGCCTTGAGCAGATGCCAGTACAGCGGCATCAGCCCCCACAGCACGAACGCGCTGGCGGCGATCAGCAGACCCTTGCGATCGAGTCCCGGCATCAGGCGTCCGACGGCTTCGACGCAGCGGCCTGCGGCGGTACGACCTCGACGCGCGCCTTCGCCCGGCTGATCACCACCACGCCCACCAGGATCACCGCCAGCGCACCGAGATCGTGCAGGCTGAAGCGCTCGGCGCCGAGCCACGCGCCCAGCAGCACCGCGATCGGCGGATTCACGTAGGCGTAGCTGGACGCCAGCGCCGGCCGCACATGGTTCAACAGCCAGACGTAGGCGCCGAAGCCGACGATCGAACCGAACAGCGCGAGATAGATCAGCGCCGCCGTGCCGTGCGCGGTCGGTTCGTCCGGCAGCCGCTCGCCCATCGCCAGACCCAACACCACCAGCATCGCCCCGCCGCAGAGCATCTGCGCCGCGGCGGCCATGAACGGCGACGGCAGATCGCGCCCGCGCGACCACACCGAACCGAACGCCCAGGCGATCGGCGCGATCAACAGCATCACCAGTCCGCTGGGCGCGGACGACAGGCTGCTGCCGGCGTTGAGCCACAGCACGCCGAGGAAACCGATGCCGATGCCCAGCCATTCGCCGCGGCTGGGATGACGGCCGGCCATCGCGCCGAACAGGCCCATCCACAGCGGCATCGAGGCGATGGCGATGGCGGCCAGCCCGGACGGCACCTGTTCCTCGGCCAGCACCACCATGCCGTTGCCCAGCAGCATCATCAGCAAGCCCATGAACGCCAGCGCCGGCCACTGCGCGCGCGTCGGCGCGGGCATGCCGCGCCAGCGCAGCACGGCGTACATCAAGCCGCCGGCCAGCAGCATGCGTCCACCGGATACCGCCAACAGCGGCGGCCAACCGCCTTCCAGCGCGAAGCGGATGCCCAGATAGGTCGAGCCCCAGACCAGGTACACCGACGCCAGCGCGAGCGCGATGGCGAGAGCGGAAGCAGACCGCGGGGCGGCCGCGGATGGAGAGGCCATCGCAGTGCTCGGAAAGAGAGGAATCGGGGAGGTGCGTGCGGCGCGTGCAGCGTGCGGAACCGCGTCGCAGCGCGGCGACCGGGTCATTCTACGCCCGCGTGACCGATGGCGTTCCTGTCGATTGGCGCGCGTTGCGGAACACTGTGGCCTCATCTGTTTTTTGTGGGAATGACGCGAGTCGCGACAGACACCAGGAAGCGGACGAGCCGGCAGATTGCGCCGAAAGCTGCGTTCGGCCGCCAAGTTCGGCCGCTGTCTCCGCCCCGCGTCGCGCTGAGCGGCTTGTGGGAGCGGCGGAAGCCGCGATGAAGGATGCAGGAGGGGCTTAAGCCCCGATAACAGCGAAAAGATCGGGCCTGAAGGCCCGCCTACGAAGCGCCCGCGGATTCGCGGCCCAGCAACTGCTGCTTCAATGCCAGCCCCCAGCGATACCCGCCCAGCGAGCCGTCGCCGCGGATCACCCGATGGCAGGGGACGACAATAGCGACGCGGTTGTGCGCGCAGGCACTGGCGACCGCACGCGCGGCCCCGGGGGCGTCCAGCGACGCGGCGAGTTCGGCGTAGCTGCGGGTCTCGCCGCGCGGAATCTTCATCAGCGCATCCCAGACGCGCTTCTGGAACGCGGTGCCGATCAGATCGACCGGAATCCGCGCCGACGCCGCGTCCTTGCCGGCCAGCGCATCGGCCACCGCGCGCACCCGCGGCGCGAGGAATTCGTCGCGGCCGGCATCGACCTGCTGCAGCCGCGCGCGCGGGAATTCGGCGTGCAATTTGCGCTCCAGCGAAGCCGCGTCTTCGCCCAACTCGACCATGCAGATGCCGCGCGCGGTGGCGGCCACGATCGCCGGCCCCAGCGCGGTGTCGACGCTGCTCCAGCGAATGTCTTCGCCGTCGCCACCGGCGCGATAGCGCGCGGGCGTCATGCCGAGTTTCGCGGCGCCGGTCTCGTAGATCCGCGACGGCGACCCGTAGCCGGCGTCGTACAGCGAGGCGCTGACATCGCGGCCGTCCTTGAGCGCGGCGCGGAACGCACCGAGCTTGCGCTGGGCGAGGTATTCGGCGGGACTCAGCCCGAACCGCGCGCGGAAACGTCGTTGCAGGTGCGAAGCGCTCAGCCCGACCGCCGCTGCGAGTTCCACCAGCGTGGGTTCGCCGGCGTCGAGCAGCTCGCGGGCGCGTTGCAATGGCGACGCGCCCGGCGGGGCGGCGGTAGACGATCTGTTCATGCCGGACAGGCTAACGGGCGCACCAGGCGCCCGCTATCCGATTCTTGCGCGATGCGTCCGCAGCGCATGCGGGGGCGATTACTCGGTCCAGCGCCCCGAGACCTTCGACTCCGGCAACACCTGCGCCGACAGCCGCTGGTCGCCGCCCAGCACCTGCACCGCATCGGCCAGGATCGCGGCCGATTCGCGCAGCAGCGGGTCCGGACGCTTCTCGGCGGCCTTCTCGCGGGCGGCATCCTTGGCGATGTCGCGTTCGCCCGAGGTCAGGCCGTCGTCGGTGTCCTCGCCCAGCGGATCGAGATCCAGACCCAAGGCCTTGCGGGCTTCCTGGCGCTGTTTGCGCTTGGCGGCATCGCGGTCGCGGTCGGCGCGGCGCGACGCCTCGTTCAACGAGATCGACTTCTTCGCCACTTCCTCGCGGAACTGGGCGATATCCTCGGACCACCACTGGAATTCCTTGTCCTGCGCGATGCGGGCGCTGTGCAGGGTTTCCAGCTGCGGCAACAGCGGACCGAAATCGCCGTAGCGGGTGTGCGGCACGGCGGCGATCCGCGTCCACGGCAACGCATTCTTGTAGGTGCTTTCGCCGAATTCGGTGGCGTCCACGGTGACCGGGAACTTGATGTCCGGCACCACGCCCTTGTTCTGGGTGCTGCTGCCGCCCGGCAGGAAGAACTGGGCGATGGTCAGCTTCACCTGGCCGAAACGCTTGCCGTCGTTCATCGGCCAGCGGTCCAGATCGACGAGATTCTGCACCGTGCCCTTGCCGAAACTGGTTTCGCCGATGATCAGGCCGCGGCCGTAATCCTGGATCGCGCCCGCGAAGATTTCCGAGGCCGACGCCGAACCGCGGTTGATCAGCACCGCCAACGGGCCGTCCCAGACCACGCCGGCCTTGGAGTCGCTGTCCACCTGCACGCGGCCTCCGGATTCGCGGACCTGCACCACCGGACCCTTGTCGATGAACAGGCCGGTCAGTTCCACCGCTTCGGCCAGGGAGCCGCCGCCGTTGTTGCGCAGATCCATGACCACGCCGTCGAGCTTCTGGGCGCGGAAGTCGCGCAGCAGGCGGTCGACATCGCGCGACGCCGACGCGTAATCGCTGCTGTTGGTGCGGCGGCCTTCCCAGTCCTGGTAGAACGCGGGCAGTTTGATCACGCCGATGCGGCGCGCGGGCTCGCCGACGGCGCCAGGCACGTTCAGCACCTCGCCCTTGGCGGCCTGTTCTTCGAGCCGGATCTTGGCGCGATCCAGCACGATCCGGGTCGGCTTGCTGTCCAGCACCGCCTCGGCCGGCACGATGTCCAGGCGCACCTGGGTGCCCTTCGCGCCCTTGATCTTCGCGACCACATCGTCGATGCGCCAGCCGATCACGTCTTCCATCGGCCCGCTCGCGCCCTGGCCGACGCCGACGATGCGATCGCCGGCCTTGAGCTTGCCGCTGAGCATCGCCGGGCCGCCCGCGATCAGTTCGCGGATCACCACCACGTCTTCCTGCTTCTGCAACTGCGCGCCGATGCCTTCCAGCGACAGGCTCATGCTCTGCTCGAAGCGCTCGGCCGCGCGCGGATCGAAATAATCGGTGTGCGGATCGATCGAGGTGGCGTAGGCGTTGAGGAAGGTCTGGAAGGCGTCGATGTCGTTCAACTCGGCCACGCCCTTGGCCATGTTCGCGTAGCGCTTGTCGAGCGTCTTGCGGATGTCGTCCGGCTGCTTGCCGGCGAGCTTCAGGCGCAGCCAGTCGTTGCGGACCGACTTCTCCCATAGTGTGTCCAGTTCGGCGGTATCGGCGGCCCACGGCGCATCTTCGCGGTCGTAGTTCCAGCGGTCGTCGCCTTCGAAGCTGAAGATGTCCTTCGCGAGCAGTGCGCGGGCATGCGCGACGCGGGTATTCACGCGCTGCTGGTACAGGGCGAACATCTCGAACGCCGGCGCCACTTCGCCGCTCTTGATCGCATCGTCCAGCCGGGTGCGGTAGCCGTCGAGTTTCGCGATGTCGGCGGCGGTGAAGAAGAGTTTGCCGGGATCGAGCGATTCGAGATACCGGTCCAGCATCTCCGCCGACAGCTTGTCGTCCAGCGCGCGCGGACGGTAGGCGTAGCGGCTGTCGGACAGCACGCCGTAGACCAGTTTCGCGGCGGTGGCCTGCTCGGCGCTGGGGCTGCCGGCATCGGCTTGCGCCGTGAGCCACGCCACCGGCACGGTGAGCGCGAGGGCGAGCAGGGAAACCGGAAGGGCTTTGGCGACTTTCATCGGCAGTCTCGTTGGTTGATGCGTCGTTGATTGAAGCGAACGTGTGGAGAGGTGCGTGTCGAGAACTGGTGTACGCAAGCGCAGGGTACGACACATAAGACGAGGAGAATGCGGTGTGCGGATGCACCGGTCCTAAACCCGCGCGTCCAGCCTACGACTCTGGAGAGTACCGAAAGTTTCAGCGCGTACACACCGCCCAAGGTCATGGCTGACGGACGGAATGCATCGTCCCGACGACCGGTCGGGCCGAGGTTCATCTTCGAAACGGGCGATCGGCGACGTTCCCGGCACGCTTCGCGCGCGGCGGACGATGCGTCGTCGTGCGCAGGACGGTGCGTTTCAGGCCGGTCAGGCGAAACCGGCGTCCGCGGCCTGTTTGTCGGCGTGGTACGAACTGCGCACCATCGGGCCGGAGGCGACGTGGGTGAAGCCCAGCGACATGCCGTAGACCTCCAGCGCCTTGAATTCGTCGGGCGTCCAGTAGCGCATCACCGGATGGTGATGCGCGCTGGGCTGCAGGTACTGGCCGATGGTGACCATGTCAACATCGTGCGCGCGCAGATCGCGCAGGGTGCCTTCGACCTGTTCCATCGTTTCGCCCAGGCCAAGCATGATGCCGCTCTTGGTCGGTACGTCGGGATGCTGGGCCTTGAACTGCTGCAGCAGAGTCAGCGACCACTGGTAATCGGCGCCGGGGCGGACGTTGCGGTACAGCTCCGGCACGGTTTCGAGGTTGTGGTTGAACACGTCCGGCGGGTTCTTCGCCAGGATTTCCAGCGCCCGTTCCATGCGGCCCTTGCCGCGGAAGTCGGGGGTCAGGATTTCGATCTTCGTCCGCGGGCTGTGCTCGCGCACGGCAGCGATGCAGTCGACGAAATGCTGGGCGCCGCCGTCGCGCAGGTCGTCGCGATCGACGCTGGTCACCACCACGTACTTCAGGCCCATGTCGGCGATGGTGCGCGCCAGACTCAGCGGCTCATCGGCGTCCGGCGGCTTGGGCCGGCCGTGGGCGACATCGCAGAACGAGCAGCGGCGGGTGCAGACCTCTCCGAGGATCATGAACGTGGCCGTGCCGTGGCTGAAGCACTCGTGGATGTTCGGGCAGCTGGCTTCTTCGCAGACCGTGACCAGGCGGTTTTCGCGCAGCTTGGCCTTGAGGGTCTGCACCGCGTTGCCGGACGGAATGCGCACCCGGATCCAGGACGGCTTGCGCAGGACCGGGGCATCGGCGAACTGCACCGGCGAGCGCGCGATCTTGTCGCCCGCCATCTGCTTCGCTCCGGGCTCCAGCGACGCCGGCGCATCGCCGACGGCGACGACGGTGAGCGGAATGCGTTTCTCGGAGGGAGGTGGCTCGACGGGGCTCGGCGTGGACATCGGGATGGCCTAGGCCGCTACGGCGGCAGCGACGGAAAGTGGGGACAGCGCGGCGAGACCGGTCAGGTCCGGCGGCGGCGCGGTCTGCAATTGCAGGTCGAACTGTTCCGCCAGATTGTCCAGCAGGATCGGCTTGACCGCATCCAGGCCGGAAGGGCCGCCCAAGTCTAGCATCGAGGTCACCTGCAGCCCGGCGTAGCCACAGGGGTTGATGCGATGGAACGGCGAGAGATCCATCGCGATATTGAAGGCCAGCCCGTGGAAGGTGCAGCCGCGGCGGACGCGGATGCCCAGCGCGCCGATCTTGGCCCCGGCCACGTAGACGCCGGGCGCGCCCTCGCGGCGCTCGGCGCGGATGTTCCAGTGGTCCAGGGTGTCGATCAGCGCCTGCTCGATCCTGCACACGTACTCGCGCACGCCGACTTTCAGCCGCTTCAGGTCCAGCAGCGGGTAGGCCACGATCTGTCCCGGGCCGTGATACGTCACCTGACCGCCGCGATCGACCTTCAGCACCGGGATGTCGCCCGGCATCAGCACGTGCTCGGGCTTGCCGGCCTGGCCGAGGGTGAACACCGGGTCGTGTTCGACCAGCCACAGCTCGTCCGGGGTCTCGGCGGTACGGGCGTCGGTGAAGCCCTGCATCGCGCGCCACACGGGTTCGTAGGCCTCGCGGCCGAGATCGCGCGCCAAGGCCGGCGGGACCGCTACAGCGTCCACTTGATGCTCGGGTCGGCGCGCAGGGCTTCGTGGGCCGCTTCGTAACGGCCGCGGTCTTCGGCGTGGAAGCTCAGCCGGATCGAAACGAACTTGCCGCCCGAAGAATTGCGCGCGGCGACGGTTTCCCGCAGCACCGTGATGCCGATGGCTTCCAGCAGTTCCGGGATGCGTTCTTCGAGGCCCACGCCAGCGGGGCCCATGGCGGTGATCTCGAATACGCCGGGAAACTGGAAACCGTGGTCGGGATGATCGGAATGGATGTCCATGCGCGCAATTATGGGTCCGATGGGCGGGCAACCCAAGTCTGTACGCGGCCGGATGGCGGTCAACCCGACGCACGCCAGGCCGCGAATGCGGAGGCGTCGCCATCGAAGACATTCAGGTCGACCGGGCCGCGGATGCCATCGACCCGACCGCGGTTGTGGTACTGCCACAGCCGCCACGGCGCGGCATCGTCTGGAGCGCGCAACAGCGAACGCCGCCACAGCCCGCGCGCCGGCAGATGCCCGCGATAGACGTCAAGGAATTCCGGGGTGACGTACAGGATCGCCGGCTTGCCGGCCGCGCGCTCCACCGGCGCCAGGAAGGCATCGAGTTCGCGGCGCATCGCGGCGCCAGCGGGCACGCGCCCGCAGTTGCCGCCGAACTCCAGATCCACCGCCGGCGGCAGCGCATCGGGCGCTGCGGGGACCGCCGCGAGGAAGTTCGCGGCCTGATCCGCGCCCGGGCGGCAGAAGGTGAAGAAATGATAGGCGCCGACCGCGAGACCGGCGGCCCGCGCTTCACGCCAGTTGCGCGCGAACTGGCGGTCGCGGTGACCGCCGCCTTCGCTCGCCTTCAGGTAGGCGAACGCGACCTCATCGCCAGCGACTTTCGTCCAGTCGATCGCGCCCTGGTGGTGCGAGACATCGATGCCCCGCAGCGGGTAGCGTTCGGCGGGCGGGCGGTAGAAGCGGAACAACAGCCCGACAGCAAGGGCGCCGACCGCGGCGAAGGCCATCAGCAGCGACAGCCGGGTCAGCCAGCGCTGCATCGCGGCGTCACCAGCCCGGCATGCGGCTGGGGTCCAGCCCTGCGACTTCGAACACCGCGCTGCGTTTGCCCAGGCCTTTCACCGGGAATTCGATTTCCAGGGTCTTCGCGCCCTGCGCCATCTTCCACAGCGCGCGTTCGTCTTCGATGAACATGGCGATGGCTTCGTCGGTGTCCGGGCGCGAGCCGGGCAGCGATTTCGCGGCTTCGCCATCGAGTGTGACCGGCAGCCGGCAGCCGCGGTAGCAGTCGAAGTCGCCGCCCTGCAGCACAAGATAGCTGCTGCGGCCCCAGGACGGGTGGTCGCGGAAGATCAGCCGCACCTGGGTGGGGCCGCGGCCGTCGACATCCACGTTGTCCTTGGCGTAGATCGCCGAGGAACGCTGCAGGCCGCCTTTCACGTTTTCGGTGCCGTAGCTCCACAGCGCCGCGGTGCGCCTGGCTTCGCGGCTCGCGTCGAGCTTCTGTTTCACGGCGTCGAACTCGCCGCGCACGCGATTGGCGGCGGCGCTGTCGGGATACTGGGCGATCAGCACGTCGGCCTGCGCTTTCGCCAGCGCCCAGTTTTCCTTGCTCACTGCGTCGTCGAAGGCCGCGGCGCCTTCCTGCGCCCTGGCTTCCTGCGCCGCCGCCTGTTCGGCGGCGGCGGCTTTGACGACCTCGGGATCTTCGCCGCAGCCGGCAACCATCGCGCAGGCCAGCGCCAGGGCGAGCGTCCGCCGGGCGACATCGTTCATGGCAATTCTCCCTGCGGGCCGGCCGGCAGGCCGCGTTCGATCAGCATCGCGACGGCTTCGGCGGATTCGCCCGGCCGCTCCATCAGCGACATGTGGCCGCAATCCTCCAGCATCACCTGGCTGGCGTGCGGAATGCGCGCGGCGTACAGCCCCATCGCGCTGGGATCGACGACCTTGTCCAACCGGCACCACAGCAGCAGCGCCGGCTGCGAGATGTTCGCGGCCTCGGCGCCGGGCAGGAAGCGCTCGTCGCCGCGGCCGATCCTGTCCAGCACGCCCTGCTCGAACGCCGCGTCGCGCTTGCGCTGGGCGATATAGATGCCGGTGGCCGGCCACGGCGCCCACGGCCGCGTCTCGCGGTTGTGGAAGACGGTGGCGAGGTAGCGCTCCAGCGAGGCCTCGTCGCTGACGCCGAACGGGTTCTTGCCGTCGAGCACGTCCTTGCCGAAGACGTTGTCCTCGAAGCGCACGCCGGCGGCGTCGAGCAGGCCGATCCGCGCGACCAGATTCGGGTAGCGCGCGGCGGCGAGCGCGGCGATGCCGCCGCCCATCGAATGGCCCACCAGCACCACCGGCCGGCCGCCGGACACGTCGGGTTTGCGCAGGAACGCCGCGACGCGGGCGCTCTGGGCGACGTAACCGTAATCGGCGCCATCCCTGCGCTCGCTCTGGCCCCAGCCGGGCAGATCGGGGATCACGATGCGGTAGCGACCGCGCAGCGCGCGCGCCATGCGGTACCAGTTTTCCTTGCTGCCGGTGTAACCGTGCAGCATGACGATGGTGGGCGCGTCGGGTTTGTCCGCCTTCAGTTCCACCCAGGTCCAGCGGTGGTCGTCGACCACGGTCTGCTGCGAGGTCGCCCCGAGCCGCATGCGCTGCTTGGCGAATTCGCCGCGGAGCACCAGCCCCGGGTCCAGCCACAGCGCGAGCGCCATCGCGACCAGGATCGCAGCTGCGATCCCGTTCGCGATGCGCGCCTTGCGCGGAGACAGCAGCGCCATCGGCTCAGCGCATCACTGGGCCGGCGGCGGCGCGGACTGCGCCGGGTCCGCCGGAGCGATCGCGGCCATTTCGTTCGTCGCCGCGGCGGGCGCGGCGACCGGCTTGGCCTCGTCGATCACCTTCTGCACCGAGCCGGTGGTGATCGGGTGATAGCCTGGCTTCGCTTGCTCGAACACCTGCTTCGCCAGCGCCAGACCGGCCTCGGTCTTCACCAGTGCGGTGTAGGTCGGCATGATCAGTTTGCGGCGACCGATGCGCTGCAGGAACACGGCGATGGCGTCGTTGGCCCGGGTGTAACCGTTGCTCACCGCCAGCGGATACCAGCGCTGGGCGATCTCGCCGTTCAGGGTGCCGGTGAACCGATAGGCGCCATCGAGCTGGGTCAGCTGCGCCAAGGTCAGGGTTTTCGGCAGGCTTTCGATGAAATGCACCCATTCCTGCGTGCTCCACGGCTTGGTGATGGCGGCCGGCGGCAGGTTGCCGGTGCCCAGCCAGGCCAGGCGCGCGGAGTCGACCACGCCGAAACGGCGGGACTGCATCTGCGGCGCGGTCGGCGGAATGCCCGGGTCGTAGAGCCACGCGTCGAATTCGGCCTGGCTCACGACGTTCGGGTATTTGTCGAGCAGATGGGTCTTGGCGTAACCGGCGAACTGTCTGGTGTCGATGCTCTGGAACGCGAAATGGTCGAAATACCCGCGCAGGAACGGATCGAATGTCTCGCGGCCGTAGCGCTGTTCGAGGAACTGCAGGAACCACGCGCCCTTGGTGTAGACCGTGGCGCTGCTGCTGTTGTCCGGGTCCTTCAGCACGCCGGGCTTGGTCGCCAGCGCCTGCAGCGAGGGATCGATCTCGGCGAACTCCTTCTTCAGCTCGTTGCGCTCGATCACGTTCTCCATCACCGCCTGGTCTTCGCCGTACAGCACTTCGACGATGCGGTTCTCGACGTAGCTGGTGAAGCCCTCGTTGAGCCACGCGTCCTTGGCGCTGGAGAAGGTGACGAGGTTGCCCGACCAGCTGTGCGCGAGTTCGTGCGCGATCAGCGCGACCAGGGTCTTGTCGCCGACGATCACCGTCGGGGTGAGGAAGGTCAGGCGCGGATTCTCCATGCCGCCGTACGGGAACGACGGCGGCAGCACCAGCATGTCGTAGCGGTCCCAGCGGTAGGCGCCGTACATGCCCTCGGCGGTCGCGATCATCTTCTCGGTGTCTTCGAACTCGGCCACGGCCTTGTCGAGCATGGCCGGCTCGGCCCATACGCCGCTGCGGTCGGAGATGCGCTTGAACGCCAGGTCGCCGGCGGCGATCGCCATCAGGTACGACGGGATCTTCTGCGGCATCTTGAAGGTGTAGTCGCCGTCGCGGGCCGCATTCGGGTCGTTGTCGGCGCTCATCAGCACCATCACGTCCGGACGCGAAGTGACGTGCGCGCTGTAGGTGTAGCGCACGCTCGGCGTGTCCTGCAGCGGCACCCACGAACGCGCGTGGATCTGCTGCGACTGGCTGAACATGAAGGGCAGTTGCTTGCCCTCGGTCATCGACGGCTCCAGCCACTGCAGGCCGGACGCCTGCGGCGACGTGGCGTAGGTCACGCGCACTTCGGGGTTGCGCTGCGGGGTGTCGATGCTGAACTTGCTGCCCAGCACCGGATCGGCTGCGGCCAGCGTGTACTTCAGCGGCGCCCAGGCGCCGTTGGCATCGGTGCCCTCGACCTTGTCGATGGTCAGATCGCGGGTGTCCAGCACCAGCGCGGTCGCGGCGTCGTCCTTCCAGTCCAGCTGATAGGTGGCGGTACCGGCCAGCGTCTTCGTGTCGAAGTCGATCTTGAGGCTGAGGGTCAGATCCTTGATCGCGACCTTGTCCGGCTCGGCATAGGAATGCTCATCGATCCTGACCGGCGCCGCCGCGGACGGCGTCTTGGCCGCGGGCGCAACCGGGGCGGCATCTTCGGATTTGCAGGCAGTCATCATCAGCGTGGCGAGCAGGGGCAGAGCCAGGATCGAAGCGCGCATGGCATTGGCTTGGCTGGGAAAGCGGCCAGTGTACCCGCCCGGGCGCGACCCGGAGACGGGCAGATCGCGTGCCGGCGCGATGTCCCCGGCCGGGGGCGGATTTCGTTAATCGTCCACAGACAGCGACAATACCGCCGCACGGACCGAGGCAGGCAGGCTTCGCCTCAGCGGCCCATCGTCCCTTTCCAAGCGTCTTCCTCACTCGCACAGCCACAAGGTACCGACTGATGACCCACCAATCCCGCGGATCCATCGCCCTCTACGCCGGCCTGCTCACCCTCGCCGTGACCGCCGTCCTGGCCGCACCCGCGCAGGCCCAGCGCCAGAGCGCGCAGGATCAGCGCAAGCAGAAGACCGCCGAGATCCCGACCTGCGCCAAGCCGCTGGGCACGATCAGCGTGCTGGAGCCCGAAGACGCCACCGACTGGTGGAGCGGCCAGCAATTGCCCGCGCCGTCGAAGCTGATCAAGGTCTTCGTGAGCAAGTCGCGCTGCTTCACCCTGGTGGACCGCGGCGCCGGCCTGGACGCCGCGCAGCGCGAGCGCGCGCTGGGCGCCAGCGGCGAGCTGCGCAACCGCGCCAACGTCGGCAAGGGCCAGATCAAGGCCGCCGACTACGTGATGGTCCCCGATCTGATTTCGCGCAACAGCAATGCCGGCGGCAACGCCATCGGCGGCCTGATCGGCGGCCTGGTGGGCGGTCGCGCCGGTGCGGCCATCGGCGGCCTGAACTTCCAGAAGAAGACCGCCGACGTGGTGCTGACGGTCACCGACGTGCGTTCGACCGAGCAGGTCGCGCTGGCCGAAGGCAGCGCCAAGAAGACCGACATCGGCTGGGGCGCCGGCGGCGGCCTGTTCGGCGGCAGCGGCTTCGGCGCCGGCGGCGCCAGCGGCTACGCCAATACCGAGATCGGCCAGGTCATCACCCTCGCCTACCTGCAGGCCTATACCGACATCGTCGCCCAGCTCGGCGGCCTGCCGGACAACGCCTCCGCCGCCAACGCGCAGCAGGCGGTGTCGATGACCAAACCGGGCCGGCTGTTCCCGAACTCGAAGGGCACCGGCAAGATCGTCCGCACCCTCGACCCGGGCATGATGCTGTATCCGACCGGCAACAAGGACGGGATGATGTGGGAAGTCGAAGACGAACTCGGCAACAAGGGCTGGGTGTCGTCGAGCCTGTTCGAATTGGCGCGCTGAACTGGCGCGTTGAACCGGCGCGCTGAACTGGCGCGTTGAACCGGCGCATTGAATTGATACGCTGAATCGGCACGCCGGGTTCCATCAACGGCAGACACGGAAAGGGCGCTTCGGCGCCCTTTTCCTTTGGCGAGAAACGTCTGACCGCAACCTCGCGCAAACCGATGGCCGAGATCGCGCGCGGCGCACATCGCAAAAGCAGATCGGTCGCGGTCTCCGGCATCAAAACGTGATCCGTGTCGCGAGAGTTCTTCGCTGGTTTTCCCGGTTCGACGAATTCGCGAAAAGCGCACGATCAAAGATGACTATGATGATTTTTCGCGGATGCAATGGATGCATTCATTTCAAGGAGGAAGTATGAAACTGCGCTGTCTCGTGTTGGCATTGGCGATGTGCGGAAGCCTGACCGCTTGCGATGTTTGCCCTCCCACCGTCAAATCAACCGCGTCGCGTTCGGAAAGCCCACAGGGCGTCGCGAACACGTTCGGTTTTGAGGTGGCCTGGAATCCTGGCAGCAGTAGCTGCCGTCTTCACAGGTTCAGCAGCACGGGGCTGGATGTATCGAATATCGCGATCGATATCGCGGGCCAGGGCACGGCCGTGCTCGACGGCTCGGGTACGGGCACGCTGCTGCTGACCCAGGGCGGCACGGTGATCGGATTGACGACGTTCGATTACGCGGTGATGGATTCGATGGCGGTCGTCGCCGATCCGGCGACGGTGAATGCCTGGCTGGACCACTACCCATCGGCCGACGGCTACAACGTCGAGTTGCACGACATCGACACGGTGGATACCCAACCAGGCGTGGCGACGCTCACCGTGGAAACGCTGTATGAAAACGATGTGATGTCGACCGCCAGTACGTCCTGGGCATCCAGCGCGGGCAGCGGCTGCGAAAACCCGAACGGCAACCACGGCAATCCCTTCCCGGATCAGCCGATCGAGCTGCCCGGCGACGGCGGCGTCTGCCCCTGACGGTTCCCGACATCGACGGACACGAAAAAGGGCGCCCCGGCGCCCTTTTTTGCATCGCGTGCCGATCGTCCGCTACAGCCGCGCCCGCACCAGGTCCAGCAACGCATCCGCGAGTACGGTCTTCGGCCCCGGCCCCAGCGCATGCGCGGTGTCGGCGTCGATCACCGTCAATGCGTTGTCGTCGCTTTCGAATCCGCAGCCTTCGCGGCCGACCTGGTTGGCGGCGATCATGTCCAACCCCTTGCGCACCAGTTTGCCGCGGGCGTAATGCTCGACATCGTCGGTTTCGGCGGCGAACCCCACCACCACCCGCGGCCGCTGCGCATGCGCGGCCACGTCGGCCAGCACGTCGGGCGTGCGGATCAACTCGACGGTCATCGTGTCGATGGCGGTTGCGCCGCCTTCGCCGGACTGCGCGGTTTTCTTGATCTTGTGCGGCGAAACCGTGCGCGGCGTGTAATCGGCCACGGCGGCGGCGCCGATATAGATGTCGGCCGGCAGCGCGGCCATGACCGCGGCGTGCAGCTGCGCGGCCGAACGCACGTCGACGCGGCGCACGCCCGCGGGCGTGGGCAGCGATACCGGACCGGCCACCAGCACCACCTCGGCGCCGCGGCGGGCGGCGGCGGCGGCGATGGCGAAGCCCATCTTGCCGCTGCTGCGATTACCGATGAAACGCACCGGGTCCAGGTCTTCGAACGTCGGGCCGGCGCTGATCACCAGCCGCTGTCCGGCGAGGTCGGCGGCGACGCCGTCTGCCTCGAACGCGGCCACGAGGTCGGCCACGATCTCCGGCGGCTCGCGCAGCCGGCCGGGGCCGAACTCGCCGCAGGCCTGGGCGCCGTCGTCGGGGCCGATCACCTGCACGCCGCGGGCACGAAGTGCGGCGACATTGCCCTGCGTGGCCGGGTGCAGCCACATGCGGTTGTTCATCGCCGGCACCACCGCGATCGGCGCGGTCGTCGCCAGGCAGAGCGTGCTGACCAGATCGTCGGCCAGCCCGTGGGCGAGCCTGGCGAGGATATCGGCGGTGGCAGGCGCCACCAGCACCCGGTCGGCCCAGCGCGCCAGCTCGATATGGCCCATCGCGGCTTCGGCGGCCTCGTCCCACAGCGAATCGCGCACCGACACACCGGACACCGCCTGCAGACTGGCCGCACCGACGAAACGCTGGGCGTTGGCGGTCATCGCCACCTGCACCTCGGCGCCGGCTTCGCGGAGGCGACGCACCAGTTCGATCGACTTGTACGCGGCGATCCCGCCGCAGACGCAGAGCAGAATACGGCGACCGGTCAGCGTCTGCGCCATCGGGAATTTTCCTACACCAGAACGAGCCGACAGCTTACCCGATGCCACGGGCATCCCCGACACTGCGGGGCCGGCTGCGCGGCGATGCTGGCGTCCACACCGATTGCGACCCGGCACCCATGCAAATCAGCGACTGGCCCGATAACGAACGCCCCCGCGAGAAGCTGCTCAAGCGCGGCCCGGCGGTACTGTCCGACGCCGAACTGCTGGCGATCTTCCTGTGCTCCGGCCTGCAGGGCTCGGACGTGGTCACCAGTGCCCGCCGGCTGCTGAGCGCGCACGGACCGCTGCGCAATCTGCTGGAACACACGCCGAAACAACTGCTGAAACTGCCGGGCATCGGCCCTGCCCGGGCCTGCACCCTGCTGGCGGCGCTGGAGCTGGGCAATCGCTATCTGGCCGCCGGACTGGAGCGCGGCGACGCCCTGACCGACCCCCAGGCCGCCGGCCGCTATTTCTCGCAGCGCCTGCGCGGCCTGCCGCACGAGGTCTTCGCGGTGCTGTTCCTGGACACCCGCCACCGCTCGATCGCCTTCGAGGAAATGTTCCGCGGCACCGTCGACGGCGCCGAAGTCCACCCGCGCGAAGTCGTCCGCCGCGCCCTCGCCCACAACGCCGCCTCGGTGATCGTCGGCCACAACCACCCCAGCGGCAACGGCGAGCCCAGCGCCGCCGACCGCGCGATCACCGTGCGCCTGAAACAGGCGCTGGGACTGGTCGAGATCCGCCTGCTGGACCACTTCATCGTGGGCGATGGTGCGGCTGTGTCGCTGGCGGCGCGGGGGTGGGTGTAGGCCATTCCTCCCGGAGCAAACACAGCGAACTTTTCAACCTGTCATCCCGAACCCGGCGCAGCCGGGGAGGGATCTGCTGTTGCAGATGCCACAGATCATGCGCGAACCAAAAATCTATTCCGTCTACATCCTCTCCAGCAGATCGAGAGCCCTCTACATCGGGGTGACCTCCGATCTGCTGCGACGCATGCATCAGCATCGCACTCATGCGGTCCCCGGCCATACTGCGCGATATCGCATCAACCGGCTGGTGTACTTCGAAACGACTGAGGATGTTCACGCGGCCATCGAACGCGAAAAGACCCTGAAAGGCCTTCGACGCGAGAAGAAAATGCGCCTGATCGAAGCCGTGAACCCAAGATGGGATGACTTGGCTTCGGAATGGTTCGGGACACCATGAAGCGACCAGCAGATCCCTCCCCGGCTGCGCCGGGTTCGGGATGACATTGGTTTGAGCCCCCGCCCACGGCCTACAGCCGCCCCAACCCGCTCGATTCCCGCCACGCGCCACCAGCGCCCTCAGCTACAATGCCCGACCCTCGAAACACCGCCGTTTTCAGGCGAAAACACTCCGTGAAATTCCAGCTCCGCGCCTTGATCGAACAGGGCATCGCCAATCTCCGCAGTCAGGGCACCTTGCCCGCCGACCTCGCCGCCCCGGATTTCGTGGTCGAGCGCCCGAAAGACCGCAGTCACGGCGATTTCGCCACCAACGCCGCGATGACCCTCGCCGGGCGACTCAGCAAAGCCGGCGCGCGCAGCAACCCGCGCGCGATCGCACAGGCGCTGATCGACGCCCTGCCCGCCAACGACGACATCGCCTCGGTCGAGATCGCCGGGCCGGGCTTCCTGAATTTCCGGCTGTCGGCCGCCGCCTGGCAACGCCAGCTGCGCAGCGTGCACGCCGAGGGCGGCGCTTACGGACGCAACGCCAGCGGCGGCGGTCGCACCGCCGGCGTGGAATACGTCTCCGCCAACCCGACCGGCCCCCTGCACGTCGGCCACGGCCGCGCCGCCGCCATCGGCGACTGCATCGCGCGCGTGCTCGACGCCAACGGCTGGAACGTGAAGCGCGAGTTCTACTACAACGACGCCGGCGTGCAGATCGAGAATCTCGCGAAGTCGACACAGGCGCGCGCCAAGGGCCTGAAGCCCGACGACGCCGGCTGGCCGGAAGACGGCTACCGCGGCGACTACATCGCCGATGTCGCCCAGGCCTATCTCGACAGCGCTGCGGTCGAAGTGGATGGTCAGACCATCACCGCCGCCGGCGACGCGGATGACTTCGATGCGATCCGTCGCTTCGCCGTGGCCTACCTGCGCCGCGAACAGAATCTCGACCTCGCCGCGTTCGGCGTGTCGTTCGACGTGTACTTCCTCGAATCCTCGCTCTACCGCGACCAGAAGGTCGAAGAGACCGTGCGCGAACTCATCGCCCACGGCCACACCTACGAAGAAGGCGGCGCGCTGTGGCTGCGCACCACCGACTTCGGCGACGACAAAGACCGGGTGATGCGCAAGTCCGACGGCAATTACACGTATTTCGTGCCGGACGTGGCCTATCACCTCAGCAAGTGGCAGCGCGGCTACACCCGCGCCATCACCGAACTGGGCGCCGATCATCACGGTTCGCTGGCCCGCGTGCTCGCAGGCCTGCAGGCGCTGGACTGCGGCATTCCCCGGGGCTGGCCCGAATACGTGCTGCACCAGATGGTCACGGTGATGCGCGGCGGCGAAGAAGTGAAACTCTCCAAGCGCGCCGGCAGCTACGTGACCCTGCGCGATCTGATCGACGAAGCCGGCCGCGACGCGGTGCGCTGGTTCCTGATCGCGCGCAAGCCCGATTCGCAGCTGGTGTTCGACATCGACCTGGCGCGTTCGCAGTCGCTGGACAATCCGGTGTACTACGTGCAGCTGTCGCATGCGCGGATCTGCGGCCTCGGCCGCAAGCTCGACGAGAGCGGCCTGTCGTTCGACCTGTCTGCGGGCCTGTCGCAGCCGCTCGATCTCGATAACGCCGCCACCCGCGACCTGCTCACCGACCTCGCGCGCTGGCCGGAAATCGTCGCCGCCGCAGGCAGCGAGCTGGAGCCGCATCTGATCGCGATCTATCTGGTCGAACTGGCACAGGCGTTCCAGTCCTACTACAACGACCATCAGTTCCTGGTCGACGATGCCGATACCCGCAACGCGCGCCTCGCGCTGGCGCTGGCGACCCGTCAGGTGCTGAAGAACGGGCTGGATCTGCTGGGCGTGCACGCGCCGGAGAAAATGTGATGGCGGCCAAACGCGGGAAATCGCAGGCGCGACGCAACACCGGCGGCGGCAACAGCAGCGGCATGCCCGGCTGGGCGTGGCTGGTGGTCGGCCTGGCGCTGGGCGTGGGCGTGTTCCTGATGGCGCCGAAATTCCTCGGCGGCGACGGCACCGAGAGCTTCTTCCGGCCGAAGCCGAATGCCGACGCGCAGCCGCCGGCGGTGGACGCGGTGACCGACGACGACCCCATCGTCGCCGATGGCGACAGCGCGACCGCCGCGACCGGGGAGCCGGCCGAAAAGCCGCAGGATTACGATTTCTACACCCTGCTGCCCGGCGACGAGACCGCGCTGAGCGACAGCGAGCTGGCCGAACGCGCGCGCGCCGAGGAAGCTGCGCGCCAGGCCGCCGACAAGCCGCCCACCGCCGTCAACCCCGATGCCGCGGACCCCGCGGTGCCCTCGGCGATCGACACGCCCGCGAGCGCGGCGAGCGAGCCGGTCGCCGCCCCGAAACCGGTCGCCGCCGGACCGCGCGACGACGCGCGCTACCTGCTGCAAGCCGGAGCCTTCGCCGCCTCGGGCGATGCCGAAGCGCTGAAAGCCAGGATCGCGTTCCTGGGCCTCAGCGCCCGGGTGGAATCGGCGCAGATCCAGGACAAGACCGTCTACCGCGTGCGCATGGGACCGTACGGCACCGCCACCGACCTGGCCGAAGCCAAGCGCAAACTCGCCGGCGGCGGACTGCCGGCGATGGCGATCAAGGTCAAGTAAGGCCAGCCACATCCGGATCACACCAGGGGAAATCACGCATGCCGCTTCGTCGCCGGATATCCGCTCCGCTCGTTTCGTTCGCACTGCTGGCCATGCTGGCCATCGCACCGGTGCATGCGCAGGACAAGGACGACGATGAGACGCCTCCGTCGACTCCCGCCGGGCTACAACCCGCAGTGACCCAGGCCGAATTCCTCGGCCGACAACTGTACTTGCACGACCGCGCCGCCTGGCTCGCCACCGACGCGATGCTGGCCGACAAGCGCATGCGCAAGCTGAAGAAGTCCCTCGGCGGCTGGCTCACCGAACCTACCGCGCTCGGCGTCCGCGTGATTTTCATCAGCAAGGACGACAGCCCTCGACGGCTGTACGAAATCGACGTCGACGAAGCCGAGCGCCTTTCAGAACCGACAGTGGAATCGGTGGTGCCGCTGACCGCCGAGCATCTCGCCCAACTGCGCGCGCGCAACCTGGCCGCATCGCAATCCTTCATGCAGTGCGCCAGGAAATACAACGTCGTGGTGTTGCCATCAAGCAACGGGATGCGCGTCTATCTGATGCCTGGCTTCGCCCAGCATGGCGTCTATCCGCTCGGTGGCTATCACCTGTACGAGATCGACGGCACCGGGGAGAAGATCCTGTCGTCACGCAAATTCACCAACACTTGCATCGAGCACCAGGACTCGCCAAAAGGTTTGCCGGAAGGCGCCAAGCCGAGTTTCGGCATGTTCACCCACCTGCTCGACCCGCAGCCGACCGAAGCGCATGTCTTCGTCAGCCTCTACGCCAAGGTCCCGCTGATGATCATGACCAGCGACGACAGTTCGACCCGGATGGTGTGGTCGGTGCAGAGAGGCAAGATCGAGCTGATCGACACGAGAGACTGAACCATCGGCTCAACGCTCACGACCGAAAAGTGCGGCGACCCACCGGCGAGGGTCGCAAACCCTGAGACGCCCCGCGGGCATACTCCTGTCCCAACAGGAGAGAACGCCCATGACGCTCGAAGCCGCCCTGTTCAGGCCCGCCCTGAAACCTGTCGTCGATGCCCTGCTGCTGCGCTTCCGGCAGCGCCGGCAGCGCCAACTCCGACGCGGCGGCGAGGCGGCATTGCAGGACGCGATCCGCGAACTGCTGCTGCCGCATCCCGACGAGCGCCGGGTGGAAGCGAAACTCGCGCAGGCCCGCAGCGCCGGCGCGCTGGCCCGGGACATGGTCCTGGCCGAAACGATGCTGGCGCGGCATCGCGAAACCCGGGCGCACACCGCGGGCAAGACCCATCGCAGCCTGCGGCACCGGCAGGTTGCATGATGTCTGCATCGGCACGGGCCATGCCCGGCTAGAATCCACGGTATGACCCGGACCATCCTCATCACCGGCGCCACCTCCGGTTTCGGACGCGCCGCCGCCCGACGTTTCGTCGATGCCGGCTGGCGCGTGATCGCCACCGGCCGCCGCGCCGAACGCCTCGACGCCCTGGCCGCTGAACTCGGCCGCGACCGCGTGCATACCGCCGCCTTCGACATCCGCGACGAAGCCGCGATGCGCGCCGCGCTGGACGCATTGCCGGCGGATTTCCGCGCCATCGACGTGCTGGTGAACAACGCCGGCCTCGCGCTGGGCACCGCGCCGGCGCAGCGCGCGGATCTCGCGCAGTGGCGGCAGATGATCGACACCAACGTCACCGCGCTGGTGACCCTGACCCACGCGCTGCTGCCGGGCCTGATCGAACGCAAAGGCGCGATCCTCAACGTCGGTTCGATCGCCGGCACCTATCCCTACACCGGCGGCAACGTCTACGGCGGCACCAAGGCCTTCGTGTCGCAGTTCTCGCTGGGCCTGCGCAGCGATCTGCACGGCACCGGCGTGCGCGTGACCTCGATCGAACCGGGCATGGCCGAAACCGAATTCACCCTGGTCCGCACCGGCGGCGACGGCGCCGCGTCGGACACGCTCTACAAGGGCGCCGAACCGATCACCGCCGACGACATCGCCGAGACGATCTTCTGGATCGCGAACCTGCCGCCGCATCTCAACGTCAACCGCATCGAGGTGATGCCGGTGCGGCAGTCGTTCGCGGGCTTCCAGATCGCGCGCGAGGGCTGATCATGCATCTGCTGCTGCCCGCGCTGATGGCCCTGGCGATCGGCATGATGCTGCCGCTGCAGGGACTGATCAACGCGCGGCTCGGCGCGCAGGTCGGCGGCCCGGTGGTGGCCGCGTTCGTTTCGTTCCTGGTGGGCACGGTGCTGCTCGGCGCCTACCTGCTGCTGACGCGCACACCGCTCGCGATCGGCGGTGCCGCGCGGCTGCCGCCGTGGATCTGGACCGGCGGCCTGCTCGGTGCGCTGTACGTCGCATGCTTCACGCTGTTGATGCCGCGACTGGGCGCGGCATCGCTGATCTGCCTGGCGATCCTCGGCCAGGTCACCGCATCGCTGGTCTTCGATCATTTCGGCATCCTGCAGGCACCGCGGAAGGCCGATCCGGTGCGAATCGTCGGCGCAATGCTGATGATCGTCGGCGTATTGATGGTCGCGGCGCCGTGGCGCAAGCCGCCTACGGTGGCGGAGGTCGCCCCCGCCACGCCGGTCGACCGCTGAGGGCCGCGAAGCGGCTCAGCCGTCGCAGCCGGAATCCTGGACGCACGCAACGTACAGCGGCTCACAGAACGCCTGGTCGCGGATCCGCATGCAGGCGTTGTAGCGGTCCTGGCATTTGCCCAGCACGTAATCGCACCACGGGTCGGACTGAGTACTGGCGGCGACCGCGAAGCCGCCTGCGAAGGCGATGGCGGCGACCGCGGCCAGCAGCGCGTGGCGACCGTTGGGACGGCGGAAATCGGAGATGCGGGTTGTCATCGTGAACGGTCCTTGTCGGCCCGGATCGGGCGCATTCACGCTAACGCCGTGCCGGCACGGGCGGCAAGTGCGTGGCGGTTCAGGCTGCCGGCCGGAGCGCGCCCGTTTCCGATGCGGCGCGCGACAGCAAGCGATCGCGCAATCGCAGTCCGGGCCGCTCGACGAGGTCATACAGCAGCGCCGCCGCCAGCAGCGACGCGATCCCGTACACCGCGAACGCGATGAAGCCGCGCCCATGCAGCACATCGCCGAGATGTGTCTCCACCAGGCCGTAGACCGGTTTGTGGACGAGATACAGGCTGAACGACACCGCCGCCAGCCAACCCGCGCCCGGCAGCGCGCGGCGGCCGATCCAGCTGTCCCGCTGCGCGCCGGCGAACACCAGCAGCGCCAGCCCCAGCGACAGCACTGGCCAGCCGACGCTGTTGCCCAGCAGGTCGGCACGTTCGCGGAACAGCCAGAACGCCAGGGCCATCGTCGCCAGCCCGCCCAGCATCACGAGGTTCGCGCGTGCGGCGACGCGGCTCCAACTGTCCGGGCGATAGGTCTTCCACACCGCCAGGATGACGCCCGCGAGCAGACCGTCGAGACGATTCCAGGTCGGGTAATAGATGTCCTCGACGAACCAAGGGCGCGCGGGCTGCAGCGCGTCGAAGTGCAGCCAGAGCGACGAGCGCAGGACGATGCCGCCGATCACGATCGCCGCGCACAGCGCGACGAAACCGGCGACCGACGGGCGCTTGGCGAGCAGCCACGCCAGCAGCGGAAACGCGAGATAGAAATGTTCCTCGACGCACAGCGACCACGCATGCGAGAACGCGGCGTTGCGGCCGTAATCGATCGACAGGTTCACGAAGAAACCGGCGAACTTCCACCACGGCTCCATGCCCGGCGCCTCGCGGAACCCGGGCCACAGCAGGTACACCGCCAGCACCGCCCAGAACGCCGGCAGGATGCGGAACGCACGGCGGAAGTAGAACGCACGGAACGAAAAGCGGTCGCCGTTCGCCAGCGGCTTCAACACCTGCGACCCGATCAGGAACCCGCTGAGCACGAAGAACAGATCGACACCCATCCAGCCGTAGCGCTGCGCCCAGGCCCAGTCCTCACCCAGGCCACCGACGAGGAACGAGTGGAACAGCATCGTCCACGCCACCGCGATGGCGCGCAGAAGATCGAGACCCGGCAGATGTGCGCAACGAGGGTCGGCATGTTCGCGATCGCTTCGGTTGCCGCTGTCCACTGCCTGTCGCCCTGCCGCGCTTCGGGAGGCGCACTTTAATCCACGGCAACGGCCGTAAACGCCGCGATGCAGGCGTTACGCGCAGGCCGGACGTCACGCCCGGCCTGCGCGACGCGATGCAGGGAAGATCAGGGAATCGGACAGCCGCAACTGCGATGGCACGACGTCGCGCGGGAATAACAGGTGGCGTAGGGCGTGCCGGCGGCGAGGCAGGCGTCGAAGTTCGTATCGCAGCGGTTGTGGCAGGCCAGACAACCGACGGCGGCTTCGGCGGGGGCGGCACTGATGCCGGCGCCGAAAGCGAACGCAGCGAGGGCGGCAAACGCGAGGGTTTTCAGTTGCATGGGACACGCTCCTTGTTGTCGATGGGATGACCGGAGCCAGCCGGCTCCGGCCCTGCCGCATCGACGTCATCAACGCCGACATCGGCCCGCCCGATCCTACGCCCGGATCATGCCGCGCCGCGAAGCGGCGTCGGCTTGAATGGATTGTTAGCCACCGCCTGCGGTTGCTCAGAGATCACGCGTTCAATCCATTCAATGTAATGGCTTAGCCGGACATTGCAGCTGGTTTGACCGTAAAGGCCGGGGCGGGCAGTCCTGACATCGCCTTGGGCGACTTTCCAAGAGCCAAGCCCAGCCAACAGCCATTGATCTTCACTCTGGAGGAGCAGCGGGCCGCCACTGTCTCCGTTTCCGAGACTGCCCTCAAGGGGCAGAGCCAAAGGCGGCTGATCAAATACATAGCAAAGCCAGCGGTCATGAGCACTCGTGATCGTGTTGAACGCGCGACGAAGCTCAGTGCGATTTGGGCCATCGGGGCTATGCCCCGTGACACCAGTGTCCGTAGCGCCTTTTCCGACGATCTTAACGATCTGTCCCGGCTCGTCGCTGTTCTTGTACAGTGCGATAGGGGCAACATCCGTCACGGCTTCGGTCAGTTTGATCAGTGCGATGTCGTCCGATGAAGAAAGAAACACCACTATCAACATGGCCTCTCCACTGGCCATTGCCTGATCGATCAGCGTCTGTGGCAGCGTCTTGTATCCGGCATGCATGACAACGCGCGCAACGCCCCTGGATGTTCCATTGATCACTACCCGCTCGAGTTCAGAATGCCCCGGGATCGTGTGGGCAGCAGTAACGATCCACTGCGGCGCAATCAGCACGCCATGCCCCTCACCGGGCATGTCAACGAGAGCGGGAAACTCAGAGGCGGGGACAAGATACTTCGAGTCATCAACGTCATGCCGGATGACAACGGCACTAGCCTTTGATGCCAACGCAAGGAGTAGAAGCAACAAGAATCGAGTCATGCGTGATGCTCTAAAGGGGGCTGACGCCGGGGCATTCAGCCCAGCGGCTCGTCGCTCAGATAGGTGTACGCGGTCAACCCCATTTCCAGCGCCTCGTTGAGCCGCGCGGCCTCGCCCTTGCTGAGGTCCACGGCGCCGACCTTGGCGCGGTAGATCCGGCGCAGGTCGTCGAGCTTGTAGCCGACGTAATCCAGCATCACGTCGGTGGTGTCGCCGCGACGCTGCTGGGTGACCTTGAAACCGTCGTCGCCGACGCGCACTTCGATCGCATCGGTATCTCCGAAGAGGTTGTGGATGTCGCCGAGGATTTCCTGATACGCGCCCAGGAGGAAGAACCCGATACGGTAGCGCTCGCCCGGACGCAGCCCGTGCAGCGGCAGCGAACTGTGCAGGTCTTCGTTCTCGACGTAGGTGTCGATCTTGCCGTCGGAATCGCAGGTGAGGTCGGCGATCACGCCGCGGCGCTCGGGTTGTTCGTCGAGGCGCTCGATCGGCACGATCGGGAACACCTGGTCGATCGCCCACACGTCGGGCATCGATTCGAACAGGCTGAAATTGACGAAATACTTGTCGACCAGGCGTTCGTTGAGTTCGTCGAGCAGGTCGCGGTGGCTTTTTTCGTCGTAGGTCAGCCGCGCACGCACCGCATGCGCGATCGCGTAGAACAGATCGTCGAGACGCGCGCGGCCGACCAGATCGAGCTGTCCCAATGCGTACAAGGACAGACCTTCGCTGTGGTGATGCTGGGCTTCGTGAAAGAGTTCAACCGCCGGCCGGGTATCGATGTCGGCGTAGATCTCGCGCAGATGGCGGATGACATTGGCTTCGTCGTCGTGCGCCGGCGGCACCCGGCCTTCCGGCGCGCGCTCCACTTCGGACACGTTGGTGACCAGCATCGCGTGATGCGCGGTCATCGCACGTCCGCATTCGGTGACCACGCGCGGCGGGGCGATCCCGTATTCCACGCAGGCTTCGGCCAGCGGCTGGACGATGCTCGACGCGTACTGGTGGATGCCGTAGTTGATCGAGCAGTAGCTGCGCGAGCGCGTGCCCTCGTAATCGATGCCCAGGCCGCCGCCGACATCGACGTGGGTGACGTTCGCACCCAGCTTCGACAATTCGACGAAATAGCGCGTGGCTTCGCGCATGCCGTTGGCGATGTCGCGGACGTTGCTGATCTGCGAGCCCATGTGGAAATGCAACAGGCCCAGGCAATCGCCCATGTCGGCGTCGCGCAGGGTCTTCCACAGGTCCAGCACCTGGCGCGGCGACAGCCCGAACTTGGCCTTGTCGCCGCCGCTGTTCTGCCATTTGCCCGCACCCAGCGACGCCAGGCGCATGCGTACGCCGAGGCCCGGGGTGACGCCCAGCGCCTTGGCCTCTTCCATCACCAGCGGCAGCTCGGACGGCTTCTCCACCACGATGAAGGTCTGCATGCCCAGCTTGCGGCCGATCAGCGCCAGGCGGATGTATTCGCGATCCTTGTAGCCGTTGCAGACGATCAGCCCGCCTGGGCGGCTCAGCGCCAGCACCGCCATCAGCTCGGGCTTGCTGCCGGCTTCCAGGCCGAAGCCCTCGCCGTCGTGCGACGCCAGCGTGCCGGCGACGGCCGCGTGCTGGTTGACCTTGATCGGATACACCGCGGTGTAGCCGCCGGCGTAATCCCATTCGGTCCGCGCCTGCGCGAACGCGGCCTGCAGCTTGCCCAGGCGGTCGCCCAGAATCTGCGGGAAGCGCACCAGCAGCGGCAGTTTCGCACCGCTGGCCTGGGCGGCATCGACCACCGCCGACAGCGCCGCACCGGGCGCCTGCGGACCGTGCGGGTGGACGACGATGCGACCCTGCGCATCGACGTCGAAATACCCTTCGGCCCAGTGCGGGATCGAATAGGTCTTGCGGGCGAGCTCGATGGACCAGGCGGTCATGGGTCGTTCCGGGGCGCTGCGGGGACGCGCATTGTAGGGCGGGTCTTGAGCCGCCGCTCGGCTTCCCACCCTTCCCGGTGTCCCGATGCCGCGGGGCCTTCCGGCCGCCGCGCGGTTCCGTTCAGCTTCCACGCCGATACACCGGCGCCGCGCAGACTCCGCGCACGCGCCGCGCCTCGGCCTTGTGCGCGCTTTCGGTGAACACGCTGACGCTGCCCGGCAGACGCAGCGCGGCGACGATCCGTTTGAGCCCCGGCCCCTCACTGACCACCGAACCGCGCCAGGTCACCAGCAGCGCGTAATGCGCCGGCTCGTCGGCCAGATCGAAGCGCTTGCGCGCCAGCCAGGCCTGGCCGACCTGTTCGATCCGGTACAGCGTCTCGCACAGGCTATCGAGCGTGGCGTCGTCCAGATCGTGGGCGATCAGGTCGTCGTCCCCGACGACACCGTCGCGGGCCTCCAGCGACTTCGCGCGGTCGGCGAAATCGTCGCGCAGTGCGGCCAGCGCCACCGCCACGTCGGGACCCAGGGTGCCGTCGCGTTCGTAGGCGCGCAGCTTCTCGAACGCCGGGCGGATCGCACCCGCGTCCCGGGTCATCGCCTGCCGCAGTTGCTCGACCCCCGCGACATCGCCCGCCTCGATCCGCAGCAGGGCGACCTTGAACCGCGCGGTCGCGCTGTCCGGCGCAGATTCGAGTGCCCGCTCGTAGAAACGCAGCGGGTCGATCTCCGGGCGCAGCGCCTCGACCAACTGCGCGTACTGCAGGGTTTCGGCGGCATCCAGCGTGCCGCGGCGCTCCAGCGCATCCAGCCGGTGGCGATCCGGCGCTGCCGCTGCGTACAGCGCCGCCCACGGCGCCTTCATCGCATCGCGCCAGGCGACATCGAGCTTGCGTTCGATCTGCGACAGCGATTCGCCGAGCAGCGCGATCGCCGGCAACGCCTGCTCGCGCAATGCGGGCGAACCCCCGACCGCCGCAACGCGCTGCGGCAGCGTGGGATGCGTGTCGGTCAGGTCGTTCTCGCGCGCTTCGCAGGCGAGCAGACGGGCGATGTCGATGGGCGGCAAGTCGCGCACCGCCGCCGCGTACATGGCGTTGAACTGCACCGGCGGCTGCGGCTGGGCGCGCATGCGCACCTCCATGCCCGGCAGGAATCGCCGTTCGATCCACTGCGATGCGTGCGCAAGCCGGATCAGCGCCGAGACCCGCGCCGACTCGCCGGCCAAGCGCGCGCTCATCGCGTCGGCCTCGAATTCGTCCTCGCGCGCCATCACGAAGCTGTAAGCGTTGAAATACGGCACGTACCATTCGAAGAACTTCAGGAACAGCCGCGACATCGCGCCGCCGCTGCCGGCCATCGCCTCGACCATGCGTTGCCAACTGATGCGGACGCGATAGATCCAGGCGGAGAAACGGCCGTGACCGCCGCGGAAATGGCCGAACTCGTGCGCGATCACCGCCGACAACTCGGCGGCATCCAGCAGCCGCATCAACGGCAGACCGATCACCAGATAATGATGGTCGCCGAGCAGTCCCAGCAGCCGCGGCATGCTCGCCGCACCGGCGTTGAGATCGCTGTCGATCACCACCGCCTCCAGCGACGGCGCACCGGCGGCCAGACGCAGGCGCTCGATCTCGGCCTGCAGTTCGGGCGCTTCGCCGGGCGCGAGGCGATAGCCGGACGGCGCATCGAAACGCAGCCACAGCGCGCGCACCACCAGCGTCGCGAACACGCCCTGCCATATCAGCAAGAACAACAGCAACGGATGGAACCCGCGCCCGGTCGCCACCAGCGCGATCACGATCCCGACCGGCAGACCCACCGCCACCAGCAGCACCGCGCCGATCACCGCATAGCCCAGCGCGGCCAACAGCATCACCCGGGTGCGATAGGCCTGCGGCGCCTCGCGGGCCTGCGCCTGCAGCCGCTCGATCAGGGCCCTGTACCGCTGTTCCGATGCTTTCGCCGCCATCCGCGCCTCCTGGTAGGCGGCCATCGTAGCGGAAGCGTCGATGGGGTCCGGTACAATCCGCAGCCCCGACACCGCTTCCGGACCGATTCCGATGACCACCGCAACCACCTGGCATTACGAGAACTTCGAGCCCGCCGGCTCGGCCATCGGCTACCGCATCACCCGGAAACTCGACGAAGTGCAGTCGCCGTTCCAGAAGATCGAGATCTACGAAAGCACCGACTGGGGCAATCTCATGCTCATCGACGGCGCGATGATGCTCACCAGCCGCGACAACTTCCTCTATCACGAGATGATGTCGCACCCGGCGCTGTTCACCCACGCCAATCCGGAGCAGGTGGTGATCATCGGCGGCGGCGACTGCGGCACCCTGCGCGAAGTGCTGAAGCACCCCGGCGTGAAGAAGGCCGTGCAGTGCGACATCGACGAACAGGTCACGCGCATGGCCGAGAAGTGGTTCCCGGAACTCTGCGACGCCAACGACGACCCGCGCGCCGAACTGCTGTTCGACGACGGCATCGCCTATATGGCGAACTGCGCGCCCGGCAGCCTCGACATCGTGATCGTCGACTCCACCGATCCGGTCGGCCCGGCCGAAGGCCTGTTCAACAAGGCCTTCTACGCCAGCTGTTTCCGCGCGCTGAAGGACGACGGCATCCTGGTCCAGCAGTCGGAATCGCCGCTGGTGCTGCTGGAACTGATCAAGGCAATGCGCGCCGAGATGGGCAAGGCCGGCTTCACGACCTTCCAGACCTTGCCGTTCCCGCAGCCGTGCTACCCGACCGGCTGGTGGAGCTGCACGCTGGCCCGCAAGCATGCCGATGGAACGCACGGCGGCTTCGACTTCCGCGAGGCCGATGCGCGCGACAAGACCTTCACGACCAAGTACTACAGCATCGACATCCACAAGGGTGCGGCGACGCTGCCGCCGTTCGTAGCGGAAGCGTTGGGCGACGACTAACGCCGCACCGGCATCGATAGCCTCCCGCCCGGCAGATCCGCCGGGCGACACGAGCCTCGGAGAGGCTTGGCCGCAGCCATCGTCGCCGGTAACATCGAGTCACGATTTCGAATCCATCCGACGCCGTGACACGACCCGCAGCACCGCACAACATCGACCGGCTGAACATCGCGCTGATCGCAGTGTCGATGCTACTCGCGGTGCGCTGGCCGTTCGAGACATTGCTGCTGGCCTACGCCGTACTCGGTCCCTTGCACTACATGACCGAGATCTCGTGGCTGCACGATCGCAACTATTTCCTGCCGCGCCGCCGCGATGTGTGGCCGCTGCTGATCGGCGGTCTGGCGTTGATCCTCGCGCTGATCGTGATCGCGGGCGCAGGCGCAGGCAGGGACACCCTGCATCGCGCGGTCGGGAACGGCGCGCTGTTCGCGCTGTTCAGCTTCGCGCTGGTCATGGTGCTCACGCCGAGTTGGCCGAAGCGATTGCTCGCATTGACGCTATTGATACCCGGCTGCCTGTGGCTCGCGCGCAGCGCCGGTTTCGCCGATTCGTTGGCCGGCTATATCCCGACCGTCATCCACGTCTATGTCTTCACCGGATTGTTCATGCTGTTGGGCTGGCTGCGACGCCCCAGCCGCGACAGCGCTGGCGCGCTGGCGGTCTATCTGCTGTGTCCGCTGCTGTGCTGGCTGGCGCCGCTGGGCTTCAGCGCATCGGCCTCGGCCTGGGCCGAGCGCAGCTTCGTCGGCACGCTCGGTCCGATCAATGAATTGATCCTCGGGGATGCGGGCCTGACGCTGGATCCCTCCCAGCTGGTCGAGCATCCGGTCAGCATCCTCGTGACCCGGGTGCTGGCGCTGGCCTACCTCTACCACTACCTCAACTGGTTCTCGAAGGTCGAAGTGATCGGCTGGGCGCGGATCTCGCCGACCCGTGCCGGCGCGATCCTCTCGCTCTGGATCGGGGCGGTCGCGCTGTATTTCCACAACTACCTGCTTGGTTTCACCGTACTGCTGATGCTCAGCTTCATGCACGTGGTCTTGGAGTTCCCGTTGAACCATCGGTCATTCCGGGATATCAGCAGCCACTTGCGCTCGAAGCTCGCCTCCTCGCCGGACGCACATCCCGGGCACTGACCGATTTCCGCGCAAGAATCGGATATCCACCAGCAGATCATTCCCTCATCTTGCCTTGGTGCCGAAAAATCGGCGTTCCGGAGCAAGAACATGCATGCAAGTCTCAGCGGGAAAGTTGCCCTCGTCACCGGCGCGAGCTCGGGAATCGGGCTGGCGACAGCCCGCCTGTTCGCCCTTGAGGGCGCCCATGTCATCCTCGCCGCACGACGCGAGGCGTTGCTGGAGCCACCCGTCGCGGAGATTCTCGCCGCTGGAGGTTCGGCCATCGCGATGGCCGGCGACATCCGCGACGAGTCCTTCATGAAGGCGCTGGTCGATACCGCCCGGCAACGCTACGGCGGGCTGGACGTAGCCTTCAACAATGCCGGCACGATCGGCACGCTGAAACCGCCGACGGATTTGTCCCGCGACGAATGGAACGAGGTGATCGACACCAATCTCACCGCGGCGTTCCTCGGAGCGAAACACCAGATACCGGCCATGCTCGAACGCGGACAGGGTTCGCTGATCTTCACTGCGTCCTTCGTCGGCGACACCGCGTCCTTCCCCGGGATGTCCGCTTACGCCGCGAGCAAGGCCGGCCTGCTCGGCCTGAGCCGGACGATCGCCGTCGAATACGGCGCCCGCAACATCCGGTCGAATGCACTGCTGCCCGGCGCGACCGATACGCCGATGGGCGACGCCTTCATGACCAGCCCCGAGATCCGGGAATTCGTCACCGGCCTGTATGCCCTCAAGCGAATGGCGAGCCCCGATGAAATCGCACGGGCCGCGCTGTTTCTCGCTTCCGACGCATCCTCGTTCGTCACCGGTTCCAGCCTGTCGGTCGACGGCGGCGTGTCCGTCAATCGCAATTGACGGCGATGCCGACCTTACAACGCATCCCCATCCATCTCGCCGGTGCGGATGCGCACCACCTTCTCCAAGTCCCATACGAAGATCTTGCCGTCGCCGATCTTGCCGGTGCCGGCGGATTTCATGATCGCTTCGACGACGCTCTCGACCTGATCGTCGACCACCGCCACTTCCAGCTTGATCTTGGGCAGGAAGTCGACCACGTACTCGGCACCGCGGTACAGCTCGGTGTGGCCTTTCTGGCGGCCGAAGCCCTTGACCTCGGTGGCGGTGATGCCGGCGACGCCGGCCTCGGCCAGCGCCTCGCGCACGTCGTCGAGTTTGAACGGCTTGATGATGGCCATGACCATCTTCATGTCGGGGCTCCGGTGCAAAGCGGGGAATGGCGTAGAGGATAACGCGAGGCCGCATGCCGGGGTCGGTGCCGTGATCGGATGCCACGATCGGAATTCCCCGACCCCGGCGTGCGGCATTCCCCGATGGTCGCGACCGGGCGGGCGCGACATCCTGAGGTCCGCGCTACAATCCACCGGACATGCCCATGATCGACCTCAGCCAGATCGACGAACTCGCCCGCCGCCTCAGTGGCCTGGTGCCCCCCGCGCTGCGCGAGGGACGCGACGAGATGCAGGACAACTTCAAGGCCGCGCTGCAGTCCGGCCTGGCCAGGCTCGATCTGGTCACCCGCGAGGAGTTCGACGTGCAGCGGGCGGTCCTCGTCCGCACCCGCGAGCAGCTGGAAAGCCTGCGCACCCTCGTCGAGCAGCTCGAAGCCAGGCTCGCCGAGCGCGACGACGCCCGCGACACCGCGCCGCCCCAAGCCTGAGGGCCGCCATCATGACCCTTGCGCTTGTGCACACCCGTGCACGCACCGGCGTGCGCGCGCCGACCGTGAAAGTGGAAGTCTTCCTGGCCGGCGGGCTGCCGCGGATGTCGATCGTCGGCCTGCCCGAAGCCGCGGTCCGCGAGGCCAAGGACCGGGTCCGCGCCGCGATCCAGTGCGCGCAGTACGACTTCCCCGCCCGCGTCATCACCGTCAATCTGGCGCCGGCGGACCTGCCGAAGGACGGCGGCCGCTTCGATCTGCCGATCGCGCTCGGCATCCTCGCCGCCAGCGGGCAGATTCCATTGCAGGTGCTCGACGAATACGAGTTCCTCGGCGAACTCGGCCTCACCGGCGAACTGCGCAGCATCGACGGCGTGCTGCCGGCAGCGCTGGCCGCGGCGAGCCAGGGCCGCAAGCTGATCGTCCCGGCCGGCAACGGCGCCGAAGCCGCGCTGGCGGCCGAAGTCGAGGCCTACACCGCGCGCACGCTGCTGGAAGTCTGCGGACACCTGTGCGGGCACCGGTCGCTGCCGGCGGCCGTCGCGCCCGCCAGCGCCTACGACTACGGCCCCGACCTGCGCGACGTGCGCGGGCAAACCCGGGC
>JAIMKJ010000069.1:13146-15575 GCA_020692565.1 Thermomonas sp. | reverse complement strand
CGCGGCCGGTGCGGCGGCCCGTGTGGCCGCGCCGGCCACGACGCACGCCGGGCCGGCGGCCCCGACCGGCCGCCCGACGTGGGCGCAGTAAGGCGCGCACGTGCGGTGCTGGGCCTGCGGCCAACCGGCGCGCGGGTTCGGTCACCTTGACCTGAGACACCCGCCCGCCGATCCACGGCGTTACCCGCACCGCTGGGCCTTCTGCTCGCGCCGCTGCCAGGACGCCTTCCACCAACTCTACGACACCCGCCGCCGGCACGAGCCGGCGGCGCTGGAGGAACTTGTTCCCGTGACTCTGCCCTTGTCCCCCGATGCCCAGCGCGCCTGCCTGCTTGCGCTCGGCAACGCCGCCGACGCGGTTGGCTTCGCCGTGCCGCTGGCGCAGTACTCGCAGCGGCAGGCGCTGCACGTCATCGATGCGGTGATCCACGCTTACGAACGCCAGCAACAGCAGCAGTCGCGCGCGCTGCGCGGACTGCCGCCGCTGGACGATTTCGAAGATTCCGAAATTCCGTTCTGAGGCCGACCGATGCTGGATTTCAACTCATCGTCGACCGAGTCCGGACGCCTCGAAGCCCTGATCGACATCGGCCTGCAGCAGGCGCGCGCGGCCGAGCCCAAACGCACCTATCTTGGGGCATCGCGCCTGGGCGTGGCCTGCTCCCGCGCGCTGCAGTACGAGTACGCCGATGCGCCGGTCGATCCCGGCCGCGACACCGACGGTCGCATGTTGCGGATCTTCGAGCGCGGTCACGTGCTCGAGGAGAGCATGGTCGCATGGCTGCGTGGCGCGGGCTTCGATCTGCGCACGCGCCAAGACGACGGCACGCAGTTCGGCTTCGCCGCGCTTGATGGCCGATTGCGTGGCCATATCGATGGCGTGTTCGTGGCAGGACCGGAGGGCTACGACTACCCGGCGCTCTGGGAGTGCAAGTTTCTCGGAACGAAGGCCTGGCGCGAGTTGGAAAAACACCGGCTTGCCGTCGCCAAGCCGGTGTACGCCGCGCAGGTCGCGATGTACCAGGCGTACCTCGACCTGCACGCGAATCCCGCGCTGTTCACCGCGATCAACGCCGACACAATGGAGGTCTACGCCGAGCGCGTGCCCTTCGACGGCCAGCTCGCGCAACGCATGTCCGATCGCGCCGTGCAGATCGTGCTGGCCACCGATGCCGGCGAGCTGCTGCCGCGCGGCTTTGCCGATCCCACCCATTTTGAGTGCCGGTTCTGTGCTTGGCAGGACCGATGCTGGAGATCCGCATGACCCCCGATGTCCTTCCCGATTGCAACGCGCCGATGGTTGCCGCGCGCGCCGCGCACCAAGCGCTGCGTATTCCGATGCAGTGGCTCAACAACAAGGTCGAGCGCAGCGCGCGCGGCGTGCCGCACTATCGCATCGGCCATCTCGTCCGCTTCCGGTTGAGCGAACTGGAGCAGTGGCGCGATCGCCACGCGGCCGTGATTGCGCCGCGACTGGAACAGGCCGATGCCGCAGTGGTCGTCGTCTCACCGCCGCCGGTCGCCACGGATTTCAACGGCGTGAACTGGCACCGCCGCGAAGGGCTCGCCGAGATCTTCGTGCGTCGTCACGGCGACGACTGCCGCTACAGCGCGCGCCTGCGAAGCTGGTTCGTTCTCACCGATCAAGGCTGGCGCCGGGACGATACGCTTGTCGTGTTCGACCGGGTGCGCGGCATTTGCCGTGAAGCCGCTGATCGCGCCCGGACAGAACAGGCACGGCGCTGGTTCGCCAGTGCCACGACGGTCGCGGCCGTGGAGCGGATCGCGCGTCTGCGTGCGGATGCGATGCCGGCCGGCGAGGGGAGCGCGCAGTGACGCATCCGTCTCTGGACTTCAACGATGTTCCGCAGGTCGCCGCGCCACGCGACGGTCGGGACGAGATCCGCGCGCAACTGCTCGACCGCCTGGAATCAGTGCTGACCGCGCTGTTCCCCGCCGGCAGGAAGCGACAGGGCAAGTTCCTGATTGGCGATGTGCTCGGCAGCCCCGGCGACAGCCTGGAGGTGGTGCTCATGGGCGAGAAGGCGGGCCTGTGGACCGATCGCGCCAACAACACCGGCGGCGACGTCTTCGATCTGATCGCGGCGCACTTCCGCATCGATGCACACGCCGAGTTTCTGCGCGTGCTGGAGGAGGCCGGAAGGCTGCTGGGGCGCGCATCTGCCTTGCCGATCGCGAAGCCGAAAAAGACCCCACCGATCGACGATCTCGGTCCGGCGACCGCGAAGTGGGATTACCTCGACGCCGACGGCCAACTGATCGCCGTGGTGTACCGCTACGACCCACCGGGCGGCAAGAAGGAATTCCGGCCGTGGGATGCGAAGCGCCGCAAGATGGCGCCGCCGGAGTCGCGTCCGCTGTATCACCAGCCGGGCATCGCCGCCGCGGACACCGTCGTGCTGGTCGAG
>JAIMKJ010000069.1:0-13103 GCA_020692565.1 Thermomonas sp. | reverse complement strand
CGACCACCGCGATGCACGGGGCGAACGCGCCGGTCGAGAAGACCGACTGGTCGCCGCTTGCCGGCAAGACGGTGGTGATCTGGCCCGACAAGGACAAGCCCGGTTGGGAGTACGCCGAGTGCGCCGCACAGGCGATCTTGGCCGCGGGCGCGCGAGGCTGCCGGATTCTCTATCCGCCGGACGACAAGCCCGAAGGCTGGGATGCGGCCGATGCGATCGCCGAGGCGTTCGATGTCGCCGGATTTCTGGTCGCCGGTCCATGCACGCCGGTCCGCTATGCGGGCGATCTTCTGGCGACGCAGACCGCGCAGGCGGACGATCCTGCGGCCGGGCACGGCCTGTTCGAGGATCTGGACTGGACCTCGGAAGCCGGATTGGCACGGGCGTTCACCCGGCGCAACGGTCAGGACTGGCGCTACTGCGCACCTTGGGGCAAGTGGCTGGCCTGGACAGGCACGCGGTGGAACGCCGACCAGCGCCTGTACGTCATGCACCTGGCGCGCGAGATGTGCTGCGCGGCGGCGCTGATGTCGAAGTCACCGCCGTTGAGCCGCCGGTTGGCCAGCGCCGCTTCGATCGCCGCGGTCGAGCGGATCGCACGATCGGAGCCTGAACTCAGTTCGATCCCGGACGAGTGGGATGCGAACCTCTGGGCGCTCAACACGCCGGGCGGGGTCGTCGATCTGCGCAACGGCCGATTGGCGGCACATCGGCGCGAGGATGCGATGACCCGGATCGCCACAGCGACGCCGCGCGGCGACTGCACCCGCTGGCGCGCGTTCCTCGGCGATGTGACCGGCGGCGACGCGGAGTTGCAGGCATACCTGCAGCGGATGGCCGGGTACTGCCTCACCGGGGCGACCAGCGCGCACGCGCTGTTCTTCCTGTATGGCACCGGCGCGAACGGCAAGTCGGTGTTCGTGACCGCGCTGGCGACGATCCTCGGCGACTACGCGACCAACGCGCCGATGGACACGTTCATGGAAGCGCGCGGCGACCGTCATCCAACCGATCTGGCCGGCCTGCGCGGCGCCCGCTTCGTCGCCTCGGTCGAAACCGAGCAGGGCCGGCGCTGGAACGAATCGAAGGTCAAGGCGATCACCGGCGGCGACAAGGTCTCGGCGCGCTTCATGCGGCAGGACTTCTTCGAGTACACGCCGCAGTTCAAGCTCGTGATCGCCGGCAATCACAAACCGGCGATCCGCAACGTCGACGAAGCGATGAAGCGGCGCATGCACCTGATCCCGTTCACGGTGACGATCCCGCCCGAACGTCGCGATCCGAAGCTGACCGAGAAGCTGCTCGCCGAGCGCGACGGCATCCTCGCCTGGGCACTGGCCGGCTGTCTGCAGTGGCAGCGCGCCGGCCTGCAGCCGCCCGCGAGTGTGCTCTCGGCGACCGAGGAGTATTTCGAGGCCGAGGACGCGCTGGGACGGTGGATCGACGAGCGGTGCGTCCGCGACGCGAACGCCAAGGCGTTGACCGGCGAGTTGTTCAACGACTGGAAGGCCTGGGCCGAAGCGGCGGGCGAGTTCGTCGGCTCGCAGCGCCGATTCTCCGACCAGATGGTCGCCCGCGGTATCGAGAAATGGCGTAACCCGTTGGGTGTCCGCGGCTTCCAGGGCATCGGCTTGAAGGTCGCGCCAAAGGTCGGATTCACGCCCTACGCCGACTTCGACTAACACGCCTGACACAGCCGACACGGCTCATGATTTACGCCCATACCCGCGCGCGTAAGAGATTAACCATGAACTGAGTCGGCTGTGTCAGACCTGATCCCCCACAGGACTCCGGAATGACCAGAAACCTCCTCGCACTCGACCTCGGCACCACCACGGGCTGGGCGCTGCGCACCCCCGATCGCCGCATCGTGAGCGGCTCCCAATCGTTCAAACCGCAACGCTTCGAGGGCGGCGGTATGCGCTTCCTGCGTTTCGTCCGTTGGCTCGACGAACTGCAGGCGCTCTCGGGCGGACTGCAGCACCTTGCATTCGAGGAAGTGCGCCGGCACGCCTCCACGGACGCGGCGCACGCCTACGGCGGCTTCCTCGGCCAACTCTCCGCCTGGTGCGAGCAACGCCAGATCCCGTACCAGGGCGTGCCCGTGGGAACGATCAAGAAGCACGCCACCGGCAAGGGCAATGTGAACAAGGACGCGATGCTCGCCGCGGTGCGGGGCTGGGGCTACGCGCCCGCCGACGACAACGAAGCGGATGCGCTCGCGCTGCTGCACTGGGCCATCGCGCAGGAGCGTTCGCCATGACCGTGTGGACGTTCGACGAAGTCGAGCACCGCTTCCACGAAGCCGCAGCGACGTCGTACCGGTTGCCCGCCGCGCGCGTGGCCGGCTACGTCAGCCTCTGGCCCGAGATCGCGCGCCAGTCGTGGGAGGGCTACGCGGACGAGCGGATCGTGCTGCGTTTCCCAGCCACACCCGCGGCCGTCGATCGCCTGGCCGAGACCACGCAGTGGCTGCAGTGGCTGAGCGTGGAGCAGCGCAAGCTGGTGTGGGCGCGCGCCCGCTACGTGCCGTGGCGAGCGATCTGCGAAGCGCACCACTGTTCCAAGCCCACCGCGTGGCGGCGTTGGCGGCACGCGCTCACGTTGATCGTGGTGCAGCTCAATGGCCAGCCGCCGCGCATCGTGGACGCAATGCCGCAGCATGACGCGACGTGACGCAATCGAACGCAAGCGCGCGCGTTGGATCGTAAAACCCCACGAAAATCGATGAAATACTTTCCCCGGTTGCGGGGTATCTTTTGTGCCACGGTGGTCATGCGTCCTGAAGCAGCACGCTTCGGACGTGATGGCGACCCACGAGGTCAGTTGTAGACCCACAAGGTCTACGGGTCCTCCCTGTCGCACTGCAACAGCGGGCGGCAGAGCCGCAGAACCCCGCTACCGTCTGACTGCAAACCGAGGTTTGCACCGTTTGCGGTTTGCACACCGGGTTTGCGCCTCGCACGTTTGCACCCCTCTCTCCAGCCCATCGGCCAGCGCGTTCGTCCCCCCTGTTCCCGGACGCGCTGGTCGGTGGGTTTCTTTTCCGAGCCCACGATGCCCCACGCCCTCACCGTCGAGACCCGCCGGGTCGAGGCGCTGATTCCTTATGCGAAGAACCCGCGCACGCACAGCGATGCGCAGATCGCGCAGATCGCCGCGAGCATCGTGGAATTCGGCTGGACCTCGCCGATCCTGGTCGATGGCGACAACGGCGTGATCGCCGGCCACGGTCGGCTGCTCGCCGCGCGTCGGCTCGGCATGACCGACGTGCCGGTCATCGAACTGGCGCACCTGGACGCGGCGCAGAAGCGCGCGCTGATCATCAACGACAACCGTATCGCACTCAACGCGGGGTGGGACGACGCGCTGCTGGTGCTGGAACTCGCGGACCTCTCGGACGCGGGCTTCGATTTGGACCTGACCGGCTTCTCCGCCAGCGAGATCGAGCGCCTGCTTGATCTGGTGGAAGACGGCGACGCGGTGGGTTGCGATACAGAACACGCATTGCGTACTGCGGAAGCGGCGAACGACGAAGGTGCCGATGCCGACGCGCCGGAGGACAGCGACGAAGACGGTGACGAGGACCACGATCCCGTACCAACGATGGCGCCGGTGTCCCGCGCGGGCGATGTCTGGATCATCGGACCGCACCGCCTGATCTGCGGCGACGCCGCCGATCCGGCCGTGGTCGCGGCGCTGATGCGCGGCGAGACCGCGCATCTGTGCATCACCTCGCCGCCCTATGCCCGGCAGCGCGACTACGCCAGCAGCATCGGCGACTGGGACGCACTGATGCGCGGCGTGTTCGCTGCCGCCGACGATGCCTTGCGCGACGACGCGCAGTTGCTGGTCAACCTCGGTCTCGTCCACGACGACAACGAAGTGCAGCCGTACTGGGATGACTGGACCGCGTGGATGCGCGCACAGGGCTGGCGGCGGTTCGGCTGGTACGTCTGGGACCAGGGCCCGGGCTTGCCGGGCGACTGGCGTGGACGCCTCGCGCCGAGCTTCGAGTTCGTCTTCCACTTCAACCGCAGCAACCGCAAGGCGAACAAGACCGTGCCCTGCAAATTCGCCGGGCAGGACATCCACCTGCGCGCCGATGGTTCGTCCTCCGCGCTGCGCGGTCGGGATGGCGGCGCGCTGGCGTGGTCGCACGAACACCAGCCGACGCAGGCCATGCGGATTCCGGATTCTGTTATTCGCGTCATGCGCCACAAGGGCAAGCTCGGCCGGGGCATCGACCATCCGGCGGTATTCCCGGTCGCGCTGCCGGCGTTCGTGATCGAGGCGTACTCGGATGCGGGCGAGGTGGTGTACGAACCCTTCGGCGGCAGCGGCAGCACGTTGATCGCCTGCGAACGAACCGGGCGCGTCTGCCGTGCGGTGGAGATCGCCGCCGAGTACGTCGATGTCGCCATCGAACGCGCGCGCCAGCAACTGCCGGGCGTGCCGATCGTGCTCGAAGCGACCGGCCAGTGCTTCGATGCGGTCGCGGCCGAACGGCGCGGTGCCACGTCGGAGGCGGCATGAGCTGGGTCGCGGAGAAGATCGAGCACTGGCCGCTCGCGCGGCTGTTGCCCTATGCGCGCAACGCGCGCACGCATTCGGACGACCAGGTCGCGCAGATCGCCGCCAGCATCGTCGAATTCGGGTTCACGAACCCGTGTCTCGTCGGTGCCGATGGCGTGCTGGTGGCCGGTCATGGTCGCCTCGCCGCCGCGCGCAAGCTCGGACTGGAGACGGTGCCGGTGGTCGTGCTCGATCACCTCTCGCCGACCCAGCGTCGCGCGCTGGTGCTTGCGGACAACCGCATCGCAGAGAACGCAGGCTGGGACGACGCGATGCTGCGCACCGAGTTGGAGGCGCTGCAGGCTGACGGCTTCGACCTGGACCTGACCGGTTTCGATCCGGACGCGCTCGCCGAGTTGCTGGCGGGCGAGGAGACCGACCAGGCCGGCGAGGTCGATGACGACGACGTGCCCGAAGAGGCGGTCGCCGTGGTGTCGCGCCCCGGCGATGTGTGGGTGCTGGGCGAACACCGCGTGCTGTGCGGCGACGCCACCGATTCGGAGAGTTACGCGCGTCTGCTGGACGGTGCGCAGGCGGACATGGTCTTCATCGATCCGCCCTACAACGTCGACTACGCCAACAGCGCGAAGGACAGGCTGCGCGGCACTCAGCGTCCGATCCTCAACGACAATCTCGGCGCGGCCTTCCACGATTTCCTGCTCGCCGCGCTCACGCCGATCGTGGCGCACTGCCGCGGCGCGATCTACATCGCCATGTCCTCGGGCGAACTCGATACGTTGCAGGCCGCGTTTCGCGCCGCGGGCGGTCACTGGTCGACGTTCGTGATCTGGGCGAAGAACACGTTCACGCTCGGACGCGCCGACTACCAGCGCCAGTTCGAGCCGATTCTGTACGGCTGGCTGGAAGGCGGGCAGCGTCACTGGTGCGGCGATCGCGACCAGGGCGATGTGTGGCAGATCAAGAAGCCGCAGCGCAACGATCTGCACCCGACGATGAAGCCGGTGGAACTGGTGGAGCGGTGCATCCGCAACTCCAGCCGGCCGGGCGATGTGGTCCTCGACAGCTTCGGCGGATCGGGCACGACGCTGATCGCCGCGCAAAAGAGCGGCCGGCGAGCGCGGTTGATGGAACTCGACCCGAAGTACGTCGACGTGATTGTCCGCCGCTGGCAAACCTGGAGCGGCGAATCTGCAGTGCGCGAGGCCGACGGCGTCGCATTCGACGATGTGGCGGAAGTCCGCCGTGGCCTACCCGAAGCATGATGCTACATAGGCAAACGGGGCTGGGCGTGGCCCGACCCCCGCGCGGTCAGACGTTCTCGTTGAACATGAAGCTGCCGGGGCCGTTGCCCTCGTCGTCGCTGAGCAGAATGAGCGTGCGTTCCTTGCCGTCGCGGCACTTGACGACGAAACCGTACAACTCTTCGTCGAGCGGATCGTCGCTGGCGCCGCTGCGGGCGAGTGCGGTGATGGTGCCGCCGACCAGCGGCGCGAGTTGCTTAAGGTAGAAATCGATCGAGGAGGACATCGGAAACTCCAGTGCTGAGGGTGAAGGGTCGATAGTCGAGGCGCGGTCAATCGCGCTCGACGGTCTCGTCGTGGATCGCGGCGTGAATCACGAAGCCGGTGAGGTAAGGCAATCCCTGCGGGATGCCGTAGTCGATGGCGGTGCGCCGCTTGATGGTCATGCGCATCCATGCCGCGACGGTGGTCGTGATCGCGTCGGGCAGCGCCTGACCGTGGTACTGATGGCCGCAGACTTCGTCGGCGAAGTGCCGTCCGGCCTTGCTGTCGAGAAAGGCGCGCACATCCTCCAGCGACTCGCCGGTGGCCTCGGCGATGGCGGTCATCGCGAGTGGCCACGCGACGCTGGCGTAGCCGCGCATCGTGCCCCAGAAGCCCCAGCCTTCGTTTTCGGTGGCGGGGATGGCGGTGTTCGTGTTCGTGCTCATGGTGTGCTGTCTGTCGTGTGGTGTGTGTGCGGACATGAACGCGCTGTTCGCGATGGAAGCCAAGCGAAAGATCGCGCTTTTCGGCTTGTTTTTTGCTCTTTCGCGAGGTGCGTCGCGCATCGATTGTCGGTGCGCAATGCCGCGCATCGGCGCGGCATTGCGTCAGGCTGCGTTGCGCTGCGACATCACGCCGTCGGCGCGGCCTCGACGATGCGGTAGACGCGCACGCCGCCTTCGGCCTTGTCGGAGGTGACGGTCAGACCGAGCTTCTTCTTGAAGGCCCCGGCGAAGGTGCCGCGCACCGTGTGCGCCTGCCAGTTCGTCGCTTCGCAGATCTGCGCGATGGTGGCGCCCTCGGGCCGCTTGAGCATCGCGATCACCTGCGCCTGCTTGCTGTTCTCGCGGGTGCGCGGCGCGGCCTGCTCGCCATCGCCGGAGGCTTCGGTCTTCGGCGCGGCCTTGGCCTTGCGTGCGGCCTTCTTGCCGGCTGGCGTCGCCGTTTCGGCAGCGGTCTGGTCGGGGCGCGGGCGGCCCAGCGCCTCGTAGGCGGCGTCGGTGACGATCCAGTCGCCGTTGCTGCCGATGATCATCGCGCGGGTGAAGAGGCCCTCGATGACCTTCTTGCGCGCGCCGCCCTTGATGGTGTCGGGAAACCATTCGACCTTGCCCTGCGTGCGGTCGATGGCGTGGGTCAGCACGGCGATCTGATTGTCGTTGAGCGTGACCGGCTTGGCGGTGGTGGCGGTGTTCATTGCGGTGCTCCTGTTTGCGTGTGGTGTTTGGGGTTGGTTGGCTCGATGGGATGAACGCGCTGTTCCCCACCGAAGCCAAGCCCGATGTCGCGCATGCGAGTGGTGTTAAGCCAACGGACGGGAAGCCGTCGCCTGGCGCGCTGTGCGCGTCGAAAGTCAACTCGTCAATCAAACATTCGGATGGGAATTTCGATCCGCGCGTATGCGCGCCATCGCGGCGTCACCGACACCGCGGTCCACAAGGCGATCCGGGCCGGGCGCATCGCGCCGGAGGCCGACGGCACCATCGATGCCGCGAAGGCCGACGCGGAGTGGGCGCGCAATTCCGCGCCGGCACGCAGCGGCACGCAGGCGCGCGCACCGCGCGTGACGGCGCCGGAGGCGGCCGGCATCGGGCGCGAGACGGGCCGCGACGCGGGCACGGCGGCGCTGCCGGCGGGCGGTGCCTCGCTGTTGCAGGCGCGCACCGTCAACGAGGTGGTGAAGGCACAGACCAACAAGGTGCGCCTCGCGCGCCTGAAGGGCGAATTGGTCGAGCGTTCGCAGGTCGTGGCGCATGTGTTCAAGCTGGCACGCGACGAGCGCGATGCGTGGTTGAACTGGCCCGCGCGGGTGTCGGCGCAGATGGCGGCGACGCTCGCGGTCGATCCGCATGCGATGCATCTGGCGTTGGAAGCGGCAGTCCGCGCGCACCTCGCCGAGTTGGGCGAAGTGCGCGTGAAGGTGGATTAGCCCACGAGCAGCGCGCAGGCCTGTTGCAGGAGGTGCTCGATCATGACGAGGCGCGCGTGCTGCGCGGGGTCATCGTTGGCCTCCTCGCTGCGCGTTTCGAGGCGGATGTGCATTTCGGCGAGCAGGCTCTCGATGCCGTCGAGGTGGTCGCCGGGGTGCAGGACGGCGTCGGGTTCGCCGCCGGCCGCGCCGAGCGCCTGCTCGATGCCGCTGACCGCGAAGTTCAGGCCGTTCTGGAACTCCTCGTCGTCGGGATAAGCGTCGTACAGCGACTCGATGCGCTGGCGGACGAGCAACAGATCGGTGTGGAGCGCGTCGTGCATGGCGGTGTCCTTGATGGCCGGTATGGCCGGGGACCGCATGAACGCGCTGTTCGCCACCAAAGCCAAGCAGCGCCGACGTCGCACTGCAACAAGGTTCACGAATGCTCGACTACGAAGGCGCGAACGCGATCGACCGCGCCTGGCACGAGGGTCTGACCCCCGATCCGCTGCTCTCGGTCTCCGCCTGGGCCGACCAGCACCGGATGCTCTCCAGCAAGGCCTCGGCCGAGCCCGGACGCTGGCGCACCGCGCGCACGCCGTACCTGCGCGAGATCATGGACTGCCTCTCGCCGGCCTCGCCGGTCGAGCGCGTAGTGTTCATGAAGGGCGCCCAGGTCGGTGGCACCGAGTGCGGCAGTTGCTGGATCGGCTACGTGATCCACCACGCGCCCGGCCCGATGATGGCGGTGTGGCCGACCGTGGAGATGGCCAAGCGCAACTCGAAGCAGCGGATCGATCCGCTGATCGAGGAGTCGCCGGTGCTGGCGGCGTTGATCGCACCGGCGCGTTCGCGCGATGCGGGCAACACCATCCTCGCCAAGGAGTTCCGCGGCGGCGTGCTGGTGATGACCGGCGCCAACAGCGCGGTCGGCCTGCGCTCGATGCCGGTGCGGTATCTGTTTCTCGATGAGGTGGATGGCTACCCGCTCGATGTCGAGGGCGAGGGCGATGCGATCTCGCTGGCGGAGGCGCGCACGCGCACCTTTACGCGCCGCAAGATCTTCATCGTCTCGACGCCGACGATTGCGGGCACCAGCAGCATCGAGCGCGAGTACGAGGCGAGCGATCAACGGCGCTACTTCGTGCCGTGTCCGCACTGCGCGCATGCGCAGTGGTTAAGGTTCGAGCAGTTGCGTTGGGAGCGCGGCCGACCGGAGACGGCAGCCTATGTCTGCGAGTCCTGCGAGACGCCGATCGCCGAGCACCACAAGACGGCGATGTTGGCGCAGGGCCAGTGGCGGGCGACCGCGCCGGGCAACGGCCGGACCGCCGGGTTTCACCTGTCGTCGCTGTACAGCCCGGTGGGCTGGCGCAGCTGGCGCGAGATCGCGGCGGCCTGGGAGAGCGCGGTCGACAAGGTCACGGGCTCGGCGTCGGCGATCAAGACCTTCAAGAACACGGAACTCGGCGAGACCTGGGTCGAGGAGGGCGATGCGCCGGACTGGCAGCAGTTGCTGGAACGGCGCGAGGACTACCGGATCGGCAGCGTGCCGCGCGGCGGCCTGCTGCTGGTCGGCGGCGCGGACGTGCAGAAGGACCGCATCGAAGTCTCGGTCTGGGCCTTCGGTCGCGGCAAGACCGCGTGGCTCGTCGAACACCGCGTGCTGATGGGCGACACCGCGCGCGACGCGGTGTGGACGCAACTGCGCGCACTGCTCGCGGAGACCTGGACGCACGCGGGCGGGGCGCAGTTGCCGCTGGCGCGCTTCGCCATCGATACCGGTTTTGCGACGCAAGAGGTCTATGCCTTCGTGCGCGCCTGCCGCGACAGCCGGGTCATGGCCGTCAAGGGCGCGGCACGCGGCGCGGCGCTGATCGGGACGCCGACGGCGGTGGACGTCACCGTCGCCGGCAAAAAGCTGCGCCGCGGCGTGAAGGTGTACACGGTGGTGGTCGGTATCGCCAAGCAGGAGCTGTATCAGCATCTGCGCCTGCATGCCGATGTGGCGGAGGACGGCCTGACGCCGGTGTATCCGGCCGGTTACCTCCACCTGCCGAAGATCGATGCCGAGTTCCTGCAGCAGTTGTGCGCGGAGAAGTTGATCACGCGGCGGGACCGGAACGGTTATGCGGTCCGCGAGTGGCAGAAGCTGCGCGAGCGCAACGAGGCGCTCGATTGCTACGTGTACGCGCGCGCCGCAGTGGCGGCGGCCGGGCTGGATCGTTTCGAGGATCGTCACTGGCGCGAACTGGAACGCTCGCTCGGTATTGCCCCGACGAACGATCCACCGCCCATCGCCACCACCACCGGACCCGAGGAGGCCACCGACAACGGTGGCCTTTCCGCATCTGCACGCCCGAGTCGTCGGCGCGTGGTCAAGAGCCGCTGGCTCCACCGCTGAACTCTATCGAATCAACACTGTATGGCCTACACCCCCGAACAACTCGCGGCACTCGAACGCGCGCTGGCGACCGGCGAACAGCGCGTGATCTTCGGCGATCGCACCGTCGAGTACCGCTCCATCGACGACCTGATCGCCGCGATCGGCGTCGTGCGACGCGGCCTCGAAGAGCAGGCGATCGTCGCCGGCACCGTCAAGCGCCGCCCGCGCCGCGTCGTCGTGAACACCGACAAGGCGACGTGATCGCATGAGTTGGTGGTCGCGGCTGCGCGCCCGGATGTTCGGCGCGTCGCCCACCTACGATGGCGTCGGTGGCGTCGGTGGCGGACGCCGTGCCCGCTTCTGGCAGGTCGGCAATCCCGGCGCGGTCGCGGCGCTGGCGTATGCGCAGGATGAACTGCGCGCCAAGAGCCGCGATCTGGTCCGCCGCAACGCCTGGGCCGCGACCGGCGTCGAGGCGTTCGTCGCGAACGCCATCGGGACCGGGATCAAGCCGCAGTCGATGCTCGCCGATCTCGACCAGCGCGAAGCGGTGCAGGCGCTGTGGCGCGACTGGTGCGAGGAGGCGGACGCCGCGGGGCTGACGGATCTATACGGTCTGCAGGGCCTGGCGTGTCGGGCGATGCTCGAAGGCGGCGAGTGCCTGGTGCGGTTGCGCTACCGGCGGCCGGAAGATCGGCTGTCGGTCGGTCTGCAACTGCAACTGCTCGAACCCGAGCACCTGCCGATGACGCTGAATCGGGAGCTGCCCAACGGCAACGTCATCCGCGCCGGCATCGAGTTCAACGGCATCGGCGTGCGCGTCGCCTACCACTTGTACAAGAGCCATCCCGGCGACGGGATGCTCGCGCCGATGTCGGCGCACGGTGGCCTCGACACGGTGCGTGTGCCGGCGAACGAGATTCTGCACCTGTTCCGCCCGTTGCGCCCCGGTCAGATTCGCGGTGAGCCGTGGCTGGCGCGGGCGCTGGTGAAGCTGCACGAACTCGACCAGTACGACGATGCCGAGCTGGTGCGCAAGAAGACCGCGGCGATGTTCGCGGGCTTCATCACCCGCGGTGCGCCCGAGGACGCGCTGCTGGGCGAGGGCGAGGCCGATGCGCAGGGCGTCGCGATGGCGAGCCTGGAGCCGGGGACGATGCAGTTCCTGGAGCCAGGCGAGGACGTGAAGTTCTCGCAGCCGGCGGACGTGGGCTCGAGCTACGCGGAGTTCATGCGCCAGCAGTTCCGCGCGGTCGCCGCGGCGATGGGCATCACCTACGAGATGCTCACCGGCGACCTGACGCAGGTGAACTACTCCTCCATCCGCGCCGGCCTGCTGGAGTTCCGGCGCCGCTGCGAGGCGATCCAGCACGGCGTGATCGTCCACCAACTGTGCCGCCCACTGTGGCGCGCGTGGATGACGCAGGCCGTGCTCGAAGGCGCGCTGGTACTGCCCGGTTACGCGCGCGGCGGCGTCGCGCGTCGTCGCCAGTACCTCGCGGTGAAGTGGATCGCGCAGGGCTGGCAGTGGGTCGATCCGAAGAAGGAGTTCGACGCGATGATCGCGGCGATCCGCGGCGGTCTGCTGTCGCGCTCGGAAGCGATCTCCAGCTTCGGCTACGACGCCGAGGATATCGATCGCGAGATCGCCGCCGACAACGCCCGCGCCGATGCGCTGGGGCTGCGCTTCGACTCCGACCCCCGTTACGACCACCCCGCGCAAGCGGCGGCGACTCCTTCTTCCCAGGCGTCCTGATGACTGCTCTTGTCCACCTGGCGTCCCGTCTCTACGGGACGCCGCTGCTGATCGCGCGCGCCAAACTCGACACGATTCTCGCCGTGCTCGGTCCGCGCATCGGCTTGGCGCCGACCGAGTTGGCCTTGCCGGTCGTCGTGCCGACCGCAGCGGAAGCCGAGCCCGGTCCGACGGCGCCCGGTATCGCCGTGATTCCGATCCACGGCACGCTCGTGCGCCGCGCGATCGGACTCGAGGCCGCCTCGGGCCTCACGTCCTACACGCGCATCGCCGCCGATCTAGACGCGGCGCTCGCGGCCCCGGAGGTCGCCGGCATCCTGCTCGATATCGACTCGCCCGGCGGTGAAGCCGGCGGCGTGTTCGAGTTGGCCGCACGCATTCGTGAGGCGACCGCACGAAAGCCGGTGTGGGCGCATGCCGGCGACAGCGCGTTCTCCGCGGGCTACGCGCTGGCCTGCGCTGCACAGCGCGTGACGCTCTCGACCACCGGCGGCGTCGGCTCGATCGGCGTGATCGCGCTGCACATCGACCAGTCGGTGCGCAACGCGCAGAACGGCCTGAGCGTGACCGCGCTGTATGCCGGCGCGCACAAGAACGACGCCACCCCGCACGCGCCGCTGACGCCGCAGGCGACCGACGCGCTGCAAACGGAAATCGATCGCCTCTACGCCCTGTTCGTCGCGCACGTCGCCGCGATGCGCGGGCTCGATGCCAACGCCGTGCGCGCGACCGAAGCGGCGCTGTTCTTCGGCGAGAGCGCACTCGCTGCCGGCCTCGCCGATGGCGTCGCGTCGCTCGACACCACGCTCGCCGACTTCGCCGTCGCCCTCGGCAGCAGGCGTTCGCCTGGTTCCCACGCACCGCTCGCTTCACCGAATCGACTTGCTCTTCCCCCAACCCCGGAGTTGTCCATGACCGAACCCACTGCGACGGCGCCCGCGCCGTCCACGCCTCCTGCTGCGCCCGCGCCGGCAGCCGTGCCGGCGGTCGCGCCCGCCGCGCTGCCGG
>JAIMKJ010000068.1 GCA_020692565.1 Thermomonas sp. | reverse complement strand
GTCGGCGCCGGTGTCGTGGCGAAGGTGATCAAGTAAGCGGCCAGATCGAGTAGCACGCAAAGGACAGTACGCCAGTAGCTCAACTGGCAGAGCAGCGGTCTCCAAAACCGCAGGTTGGGGGTTCGATTCCCTCCTGGCGTGCCACTAAAGTCCGGCGTGAACCGATAGGCCCAACGAAAATCGCCGCGTCCCGCAAGGGGCGCGGCGCTGGCGTCCAGGAAATCATGAACTCAAAAGAAGAAAAACCGAGTCCGGACGGCGGCAACGCCACGCTCGACATCGTCAAGCTGGTGGTCGCGGCGGTGCTGGCGATCGGCAGCACGGTGGCTTTCTATTGGTTCGCCAACCAATGGCCGATGTGGGCGCGCGTGCTGGTCGTGCTCGCAGGTCTCGGCAGTGGTATCGCGGTCGCCCTCACCAGCGCCCCGGGCATCCAGTTCAAGAAGTTTCTGCGCGACGCGCAGATTGAAGTTCGCAAGGTGGTGTGGCCGACTCGCCAGGAAACCTGGCAGACCACGCTCATCGTCGCAGTGGCGGTTCTCATCATCGGCATCCTGATCTGGATCATCGACATGATCCTGTCGTGGGTCGTCCGCATGATGATGGGTTGAGAGGGCGAACCCGATGTCCAAGCGTTGGTATGTGGTCCACGCCTACTCGGGCTTCGAGAATCAGGTGCGGCGGTCGCTTGAGGACCGCGTGCAGCGTTCCGGTTTGCAGGAGCGTTTTGGTCAGGTCCTGGTACCGACCGAAGAAGTCATCGAGATGCGCCACGGTCAGAAGCGCAAGTCGGAACGCAAGTTTTTCCCGGGTTACGTGCTGGTGCAGATCGAAACCAGCGTCGACGGGCGCTCGATGCGTATCGACGACGAGTGCTGGCACCTGGTCAAGGAAACCCCGAAAGTCATGGGCTTCATCGGCGGCACCGCCGACCGGCCGTTGCCGATCGCCGACAAGGAAGCCGACGCGATCTTGCGGCGCGTCCAGGAAGGCGTCGACAAGCCGAAGCCGAAGGTCCTGTTCGAGCCGGGCGAAATGGTCCGCGTGACCGAGGGCCCGTTCAACGACTTCAATGCCGTGGTCGAGGAAGTCAACTACGACAAGAGCCGCCTGAAAGTGGCGGTTCTGATTTTTGGCCGTTCGACACCAGTTGAGCTCGAGTTTGGGCAGGTGGAGAAGGCGTAAAGGACGGGAATGGGGAATCGGGAATAGGGAATGGGCAACGCGGCCCGATTCCCGATTCCCGATTCCCGATTCCCAATACACAACCCGACGGGGAGCCTGAGGCACTCAGCCAGAGGCGCTTGAACCCGAGGAGCAAACAGCATGGCAAAGAAAGTCACCGGTTACATCAAGCTGCAGGTCAAGGCCGGCGAGGCCAATCCGTCGCCGCCGGTCGGCCCCGCGCTCGGTCAGCGCGGCGTCAACATCATGGAGTTCTGCAAGCAGTTCAACGCTGCCACGCAGAAGACCGAGAAGGGCACACCGCTGCCGGTGATCATCACCGTGTACAGCGACCGCTCGTTCACCTTCATCACCAAGACGCCGCCGGCAACCATCCTGATCAAGAAGGCGCTCGGCCTCGCCAAGGGCAGCAGTCGTCCGAATACCGAAAAGGTCGGCAAGATTTCGCGCAAACAGCTCGAAGATGTTGCCACCACCAAGATGCCCGACCTGACTGCGGCCGACCTCGATGCCGCGGTGCGCACCCTCGCCGGTAGCGCCCGCAGCATGGGCCTGATTGTGGAGATCTGATGCCATGACTTTGATGACCAAGCGATTCAAAGCCCTCCAGGGCGTAGTGACACCCGGCAAGGCCTATCCTGTCGACGATGCCTTGCGCATCCTCAAGGACAACTCCAAGGTCAAGTTCGTCGAGTCCGTCGACGTCGCCGTTCGGCTCGGCATCGATGCCAAGAAGTCCGACCAGGGCGTGCGCGGCTCCTCGCTGCTGCCCAATGGTACCGGCAAGTCCGTGCGCGTGGCGGTGTTCTGCCCGGCCGGCGAAAAGGCCGAGGCGGCCAAGGCAGCGGGCGCGGAAGCGGTCGGCATGGATGATCTCGCCGAGAAGATGCAGGCGGGCGATCTCAACTATGACCGCGTCATCGCGACACCGGATGCCATGCGCGTCGTCGGCAAGCTCGGCCAGTTGCTCGGTCCGCGCGGCCTGATGCCGAATCCGAAGGACGGCTCGGTGACCCCCGACGTGGTCACCGCGGTGACCAATGCGAAGGCGGGTCAGGTCAAGTTCCGCAATGACAAGGGCGGCATCGTGCATTGCACGATCGGCAAGGCCAGCTTCGAGATCCAGGCCCTGCGCGAAAACCTGAATGCATTGCTCGCCGACCTGCTGCGGCTGAAGCCGGCCAGTTCCAAGGGGCAGTACCTTTTGAAAATCAGTGTGTCGACCACGATGGGCCTCGGCGTGATCGTCGACCCGTCCACGTTGCAGACGCGCTGAGCGCAGTTTTGAGGGCGCCCGGCTTGCGCTGGGCCGCCGTCAAAGACCGCGGGCGTGGCCGCGACAGTCGCGCCGATGCAAGTCGGCAACGCTGTGCGGTCACTTAATCGCTGCATTGGCCCGCGCAGATGGTGCCGCCCGATCCGAGTTGATTGGAAACGGCAGTACCGCAGTCCCAGGGTCCATCCGGACCCGGCGTCGATGCCTACAAGGATTGACGTAGTCGATACAGGCGTCGGCGGTTCGCCGTCGCGCCTGATGCTGGAGAAAAGCAATGGCACTCAATCTAGAGCAGAAGAAAGAGGTCGTTGCCGAACTCACTGAAGTGGCTTCCAGCGCGTTTTCGCTGGTGGCTGCGAAGTATGACGGCTTGACCGTCGCCCACCTCACCGATCTTCGCGTGAAGGCGCGCAAGAACGGCGTTTACCTGCGTGTCGTCAAGAACACGCTGGCGCGCCGTGCCATCAAGGGTACCGATTTCGAGTGCGTTTCCGACGTCCTCACCGGTCCTTTGCTGTATGCCTTCTCGAAGGAAGATCCCGGTGCGGCCGGGCGTCTGATCAAGGATTTCGCGAAGACCAACGACAAGCTCGTCGCCAAGGTCGTGTCCGTGGGCGGTAAGCTCTACGGCGCGGCTGAACTGGATCGACTGGCAAGTCTGCCGACGCGCGATCAAGCCCTGTCCATGCTGCTCGGAGTGCTCACGCAGCCTGCTACCCAGCTGGTCCGCGTGTTGTCCGAGCCGGCCGCCAGTCTGGCACGCGCAATGCGCGCTGTCGGCGAGCGCCAACAGGCCGCCTGAGCGAGTTCAGCAATCGAACTGCACCACCCGTTTCCCAATCAGGAGTTTCACATCATGTCGCTTAGCAATGATCAGATCCTCGAAGCCATCGCTTCGAAGAGCCTCATGGAGATCATGGATCTCGTCAAGGCCATGGAAGAGAAGTTTGGCGTGTCTGCCGCGGCCCCGGTCGCAGTGGCTGCTGGCCCGGCCGCTGCCGCTGCCCCGGTCGAAGAGCAGACCGAGTTCACCGTCGTGCTCGCAGCAACCGGCGAGAAGAAGGTGGAAGTCATCAAGGCCGTCCGTGCCATCACCAACCTTGGCCTGAAAGAAGCCAAGGACCTGGTCGAGGGCGCCCCGGCGACCGTCAAGGACGGTGTCAGCAAGGATGATGCTGCAAAGTTCCGCAAGTTGCTGGAAGAAGCCGGCGCCAAGGTCGAAGTCAAGTAATCGACTCCTGGTCCGACTGTTGTATGCGGGGCTGGGGGCCGAAAGGTCCCCGGCCTCTGTTTGTTATCCGAAGGCGGGGAAAAAGGAAAATGGAAAACGGAAAAAGGAACAGCGGCTCGTTCGGTCGGCGTGACTGAGCGAGCTTTTCCCTTTCCCTTTTCCTTTTTCCCTTTTCCTGTTCCTGATTCACTGCTGCCCAAGGGCAGCCCAAGGCGAGAGTACACCCATGAGCTACTCGTTCACCGAAAAGAAGCGCATCCGCAAGGACTTCGGCAAGACACCGGCAGTGCTGGCCGTGCCGCCACTGCTGGCGATCCAGGTCAACTCCTACCGCGACTTCCTGCAAGCCGAGACGTCGCCGTCGAGCTATCGCGATGTCGGCCTGCACGCGGCGCTCAAGTCGGTGTTCCCGATCAGCAGCTACTCCGGCAGCGCCTCGCTCGAGTACGTGAGCTATCGGCTCGGCGATCCGCCATTCGACGTGCGCGAATGCAAGTCGCGCGGCCTGTCCTATGGCGCGCCGCTGCGCGTCACCGTGCGCCTGGTGGTCTACGATCGCGAAAGCTCGAACAAGGCGATCAAGTACGTCAAGGAGCAGGAGGTCTACATGGGCGAATTGCCGCTCATGACTGACACCGGCACCTTCATCGTGAATGGCACCGAGCGCGTCATCGTTTCCCAGCTGCACCGCAGCCCGGGCGTGTTCTTCGACCACGATCGCGGCAAGACGCACAGCTCGGGCAAGCTGTTGTACTCCGCTCGCGTGATCCCCTATCGCGGCTCATGGCTGGACTTCGAGTTCGACCCGAAGGATTGCCTGTTCACCCGTATCGATCGTCGCCGCAAACTGCCGGTGACGATCCTGCTGCGCGGACTCGGGTACACCAATACCCAGATTCTGCAGATGTTCTTCGAGATCAATCGCTTCGAGCTGAAGACCGCCGGCGCGATGCTGGATCTGGTGCCGGATCGCCTGCGTGGTGAGACCGCCAGCTTCGACATCAAGTTCGGCAAGGAACTGATCGTCGAAGCCGGCAAGCGCATCACCTCGCGCCACGTGCGCCAGATGGAGAAGCTCAAGGACAAGAACCTCGAGGTTCCCGATGAGTACCTGATCGGCCGCGTGCTGTCCGAAGACGTCGTCGATCCGAAGACCGGCGAAGTCCTGGCGTTGGCCAACGACGAGTTGACCGACGAGCATCTGACCGCGTTCCGTCGCGCCAAGATCGCATCGATTGGCACCATCTTCGTCAACGACCTCGATCGCGGCCCCTACATCAGCAACACGCTGCGCATCGATCCCTCGCGTTCGCCGCTGGAAGCACTGGTCGAGATCTATCGGATGATGCGTCCGGGCGAGCCACCGACCAAGGAAGCGGCGCAGAACCTGTTCCAGAATCTGTTCTTCGCGACCGATCGCTACGATCTGTCCGCGGTTGGCCGCATGAAGTTCAACCGCCGCGTCGGCCGCAAGGAGACCACCGGGTCTGGCGTGCTGTCGCACGACGATATCCTGTCGGTGCTGCGCGTGCTGATCGACATCCGCAACGGCAAGGGGACGGTTGACGATATCGACCATCTCGGCAATCGCCGCGTGCGTAGCGTCGGCGAAATGGCGGAGAACGTATTCCGCATCGGCCTGGTGCGCGTCGAGCGCGCAGTCAAGGAGCGCCTGTCGCTGGCGGAGTCGGAAGGTCTGACGCCGCAGGAACTGATCAATGCCAAGCCGGTGGCAGCGGCGATCAAGGAGTTCTTCGGCTCCTCGCAGCTCAGCCAGTTCATGGATCAGAACAACCCGCTGTCGGAAGTGACGCACAAGCGCCGCGTGTCGGCGCTCGGTCCGGGCGGCCTGACGCGCGAGCGCGCCGGCTTCGAGGTGCGCGACGTGCATCCGACGCACTACGGTCGCGTCTGCCCGATCGAGACCCCGGAAGGCCCGAACATCGGTCTGATCAACTCGCTCTCGGTGTACGCCCGCACCAACGACTACGGCTTCATCGAGACGCCGTTCCGTCGCGTCATCGACAGCAAAGTGACCGACCAGGTCGATTATCTGTCGGCGATCGAGGAGAACGAGTTTGTGGTCGCCCAGGCCAGCGCGATCCTGGACAAGGACGGCTATCTCACGGAAGACCTGGTGACCAGCCGCGAGCGCGGTGAAATTCTGCTGAAGTCGCCGGCCGAAGTGCACTACATGGACGTGTCGCCGATGCAGATCGTGTCGGTGGCGGCGGCGCTGGTGCCGTTCCTCGAACACAACGACGCCAACCGCGCGCTGATGGGCGCCAACATGCAGCGCCAGGCAGTGCCGACCCTGCGTCCCGACGTGCCGGTGGTCGGCACCGGCATCGAGCGCAAGGTAGCCAGCGATTCCGGCGTTACCGTGATCGCACGCCGCGGCGGCATCGTCGACCAGATCGACGCCGGCCGCGTGGTGGTCAAGGCCAATGAGGACGAGGTCGGCGAGAATGATGCCGGTGTCGATATCTACAGCCTGATCAAGTACACCCGCTCGAACCAGAACACCTGCATCAACCAGCGCCCGCTGGTTCAGGTCGGCGACCGCGTCGCGCCCGGCGATACGCTGGCGGACGGACCGTCGACCGACCTCGGAGAGCTGGCGCTCGGCCAGAACATGCTGGTCGCGTTCATGCCGTGGAATGGCTACAACTTCGAAGATTCGATCCTGGTCTCCGAGCGCGTGGTCAAGGAAGACCGCTACACGACGATCCACATCGAGGAACTGACGGCGGTCGCTCGCGACACCAAGCTCGGTCCGGAAGAGATCACCGCCGACATCCCGAATGTCGGCGAGCAGGCGCTGTCGCGCCTCGACGAGAGCGGCATTGTCTACATCGGTGCCGAAGTCAACGCCGGCGACATCCTGGTCGGCAAAGTCACGCCGAAGGGCGAGACCCAGCTGACGCCGGAAGAGAAGCTGCTGCGCGCGATCTTCGGCGAGAAAGCTTCGGACGTGAAGGACAGCAGCCTGCGTGTGCCGCCGGGCATGGATGGCACCGTCATCGACGTGCAGGTGTTCACTCGCGATGGCCTCGAGAAGGACAAGCGCGCGCAGCAGATCGAGCAGGCCGAGGTCAAGCGCGTGCGCAAGGACTTCGACGACCAGTTTCGCATCCTCGAGGCGGCGATCTACGACCGCCTCGCCGACGCGCTGATCGGCAAGGTCGTCAATGGCGGTCCGCAAGGCCTGAAGAAGGGCGAAGCGGTCACCCGCGAGTACCTGTCCAAGCTCAATCGCGTCGAATGGTTCGCGATCCGCATGAAGGACGACTCGGCGGCAGAAGCCATCGAGCGCGCGCAGGAGCAGATCGAGCGCCACAAGGCGGAGTTCGACAAGCGCTTCGAGCACAAGCGCTCGAAGATCACGGCGGGCGACGATCTGGCGCCTGGCGTGCTGAAAATGGTCAAGGTCTACCTCGCCGTGAAGCGTCGCATCCAGCCAGGCGACAAGATGGCGGGTCGCCATGGCAACAAGGGCGTGATCAGCAACATCGTGCCGGTCGAAGACATGCCGTACATGGCCGATGGCACCTCGGTCGACATCGTCCTGAACCCGCTCGGCGTGCCGTCGCGCATGAACATCGGCCAGGTGTTGGAAACCCACTTGGGATGGGCCGCCAAGGGCCTCGGCAAGCGCATCGCCGAGATGATGGAGGCGAAAGCCAAGGTCAACGACCTGCGCAAGTTCCTCGACGAGATCTACAACCAGAACATGATCCGCGAGCAGGTCGACCTGAAGGAGTTCAGCGACGACGAGCTGATGGCGCTGGCCAAGAATCTGCGCAAGGGCGTGCCGATGGCGACGCCGGTGTTCGACGGCGCCACCGAAGCCGAGATCAAGCGCATGTTGAAACTGGCCAACCTGCCGGAATCGGGGCAGACCATCCTCTTCGACGGCCGCACCGGCGACGCCTTCGAGCGCCCGGTCACGGTCGGCTACATGTACATGCTGAAGTTGAACCATCTGGTCGACGACAAGATGCACGCACGTTCGACCGGGCCGTACTCGCTGGTCACGCAGCAGCCGCTCGGCGGCAAGGCGCAGTTCGGTGGCCAGCGCTTCGGTGAAATGGAAGTCTGGGCGCTGGAGGCCTACGGTGCCGCCTACACCCTGCAGGAAATGCTCACCGTCAAGTCCGATGACGTGCAGGGACGCAACCAGATGTACAAGAACATCGTCGATGGCGACCACCAGATGGTTGCGGGCATGCCCGAATCGTTCAACGTGCTGGTCAAGGAGATCCGCTCGCTGGCGATCCACATCGAGCTCGAGAACGAAGCGCAGTAACAGTCGAAGTCATTGGAGCAAAGCACCATGAAAGACCTGTTGAACCTATTCAACCAGCAGCGTCCGGCCCAGGACTTCGACTCGATCCGTATCGGGTTGTCATCGCCCGATTTGATCCGTTCCTGGTCCTACGGCGAAGTCAAGAAGCCGGAGACGATCAACTACCGCACCTTCAAACCGGAGCGCGACGGCCTGTTCTGTGCCGCGATCTTCGGTCCGATCAAGGACTACGAGTGCCTGTGCGGCAAGTACAAGCGGATGAAGCACCGCGGCGTGGTCTGCGAAAAGTGCGGCACCGAAGTCACGCTGGCCAAGGTGCGCCGCGAGCGTATGGGTCACATCGAGCTGGCCAGCCCGACCGCGCATATCTGGTTTCTGAAGTCGCTGCCCTCGCGTATCGGTCTGATGCTGGACATGACGCTGCGCGATATCGAGCGCATCCTCTATTTCGAAGCCTATGTGGTCGTTGATCCCGGCCTGACCGCGTTGACCCGCGGGCAACTGCTCACCGAGGAGCAGTTCCTGATCGCAGTCGAGGAGCATGGCGACGAGTTCGACGCGCGCATGGGCGCCGAAGCGGTTTATGAATTGCTGCGCACGATCGATCTCAACGCAGAAATGGTGCGTCTGAAGGAAGAGATCGCCAGCACCAACTCCGAAACCAAGCTCAAGCGCCTGTCCAAGCGCATCAAGCTGATGGAAGCCTTCGTCGAATCCGGCAACCGCCCCGAGTGGATGGTGATGACCGTTCTGCCGGTGCTGCCGCCGGACCTGCGCCCGCTGGTGCCGCTCGATGGTGGCCGCTTCGCGACCTCCGATCTGAATGATCTGTACCGCCGCGTCATCAACCGCAACAACCGCCTGAAGCGCCTGCTCGAACTCAACGCGCCGGACATCATCGTGCGCAACGAGAAGCGCATGCTGCAGGAAGCGGTCGATGCGCTGATGGACAACGGCCGTCGCGGTCGCGCCATCACTGGCACCAACAAGCGCCCGCTGAAGTCGCTGGCCGACATGATCAAGGGCAAGCAGGGGCGCTTCCGCCAGAACCTGCTCGGCAAGCGCGTCGACTACTCCGGCCGTTCAGTCATCGTGGTCGGCCCGACCCTGCGCCTGCACGAATGCGGTCTGCCCAAGAAAATGGCGCTGGAGCTGTTCAAGCCGTTCATTTTCAGCAAGCTGCAGCGCCGTGGCCTGGCGACGACGATCAAGGCGGCAAAAAAGCTGGTCGAACGCGAGAGCGCCGAGGTGTGGGACATCCTCGAAGAGGTGATTCGCGAACACCCAGTGCTGCTGAACCGGGCGCCGACGCTGCACCGTCTCGGCATCCAGGCGTTCGAGCCGGTACTGATCGAGGGCAAGGCAATCCAGTTGCATCCGCTGGTGTGTACTGCTTTCAACGCCGACTTCGACGGCGACCAGATGGCGGTGCATGTGCCGCTGTCGCTGGAAGCGCAGTTGGAAGCGCGCGCGCTGATGATGAGTACCAACAACATCCTGTCGCCGGCCAATGGCGAGCCGATCATCGTGCCGACCCAGGACGTCGTCCTCGGTCTCTATTACATGACGCGCGAACTGGTCGGCAAGCGCGGCGAAGGCATGGTCTTCACCGACGTCAAGGAGGTGCATCGCGCCTACTCGGCGCACAAAGTCGACCTGCACGCCAAGGTGCGCGTGCGCATCGACGAGACCGAGATCAACGAGGATGGCTCGCGCACCAAGAAGCGCACGCTGACGCAGACCACCATCGGTCGCGCGCTGCTGTCGGAAATCCTGCCGGCCGGCATGCCGTTCGCGCTGGTCAACCAGAACCTGACCAAGAAGGCGATTTCCGGCCTGATCAATCAGTGCTATCGCCGCCTCGGCCTGAAGGACACCGTGATCTTCGCCGATCAGTTGATGTACACCGGTTTCGCCTACGCCACCCGCGCCGGCGTCTCGATCGGCATCGATGATCTCAAGATCCCGCTCGAAAAGGGCGCGATCCTGGAAGTCGCCGAGCGCGAAGTGCGCGAAATCCAGGACCAGTTCACCTCCGGTCTGGTCACCGCCGGCGAGCGCTACAACAAGGTCGTCGACATCTGGTCGCGTACCAATGAGCAAGTCGCCCAGGCGATGATGAAGGGCATCGGCACCGACAAGACCACCGACGCCGAAGGCAAGATCGTCGATGAGAAGTCGATGAACTCGGTGTTCATCATGGCCGACTCCGGCGCGCGCGGCAGCGCGGCGCAGATCCGTCAGCTCGCCGGCATGCGCGGCCTGATGGCCAAGCCGGACGGCTCGATCATCGAGACCCCGATCAAGGCCAACTTCCGCGAAGGCCTCGACGTGCTGCAGTACTTCATCTCGACCCACGGCGCTCGAAAGGGCTTGGCCGACACCGCACTGAAGACCGCGAACTCGGGCTACCTGACCCGGCGTCTGGTCGACGTGGCGCAGGACGTGGTCATCACCGAAGTCGATTGCGGCACGCTGGAGCACATCACCATGGCGCCGATCGTCGAGGGCGGCGATGTCATCGAGCCGTTGCGCGATCGAGTCCTTGGTCGGGTTGTCGCCGAAGACGTGTTCGCGCCGGGCAATGACGAGGATCCAGTGGTTACCCGCAACACCTTGCTCGACGAAGCCTGGGTCGCGCGTCTGGAAGAGCTCGGCGTGCAGGAAGTCAAGGTGCGCTCGACGATCACCTGCAGCACACGCTTCGGCGTCTGCGGCATGTGCTACGGACGCGATCTGGCGCGCGGCCATCTGGTCAACATCGGCGAAGCGGTCGGCGTCATCGCCGCACAGTCGATCGGTGAGCCGGGTACCCAGCTGACCATGCGTACCTTCCACATCGGCGGCGCTGCCTCGCGTATCGCGGCGCAGGACCATGTGCAGATCAAGACCACCGGTGCGATCAAGCTCAACAACCTGAAGACCGTCGAACACGCCAACGGTCATCTGGTCGCGGTCTCGCGCTCCGGTGAAGTCTGCGTGCTGGATGTCCACGGTCGCGAGCGCGAGCGCTACAAGGTGCCGTACGGCTCGGTGCTGACAGTGCGCGATGGCGACATGGTCAAGGCGGGGCAAACGGTCGCCAACTGGGATCCGCACACCCATCCGATCGTGTCCGAGGTCGCCGGTCGCATGCGCTTCATCGACTTCGTCGACGGTGTTACGGTAAACGAGCAGGTCGACGAGTTGACCGGTCTGCAGAGCAACGTGGTGACCGATCCGAAGCGCCGCGGTGGCGGCGCCAAAGACCTGCGCCCAATGATCCGGCTCGAAGGTCTGAACGGCGAGAATCTGATGCTGCCCGGGACCGAGATCACTGCGCAGTACTTCCTGCCGGCCGGCGCGATCGTCTCGCTGCAGAACGAGGCGGAAGTGGGCGTCGGCGACGTCGTCGCACGTATCCCGCAGGAAACCAGCAAGACCCGCGACATTACCGGCGGTCTGCCGCGCGTGGCCGACTTGTTTGAAGCGCGCAAGCCGAAGGAGCCGGCGATCCTGGCCGAATGCACGGGTGTCATCAGCTTCGGCAAGGACACCAAGGGCAAGCAGCGACTGTTGATCACCGACAAGGACGGCAATGTCCACGAAGAGCTGATTCCGAAGTGGCGTCAGGTCATCGTGTTCGAAGGCGAGCATGTCGAGAAGGGCGAAACTGTCGTCGATGGCGAGCCCAACCCGCAGGACATCCTGCGTCTGCTCGGCGTCGAACCGCTCGCCGTCTATCTGACCAAGGAAATCCAGGACGTCTATCGCCTGCAGGGTGTGAAGATCAACGACAAGCACATCGAGACGATCATTCGCCAGATGTTGCGCAAGGTCGAGGTCACGGTGACCGGCGACACCCGCTACCTGCGCGGCGAGCAGATCGATCGAGTCCGTGTCATCGAAGAGAACCAGCGCGCGCTGGCACGCAACGAACAGCCGGCCGAATACGACCGCGTGCTGCTCGGGATCACCAAGGCGTCGCTGGCGACCGAATCGTTCATCTCGGCAGCATCGTTCCAGGAAACTACGCGCGTGCTTACCGAGGCTGCCGTCCGCGGCACCCGCGATACGCTGCGCGGCCTCAAGGAGAATGTGATCGTGGGTCGCCTGATCCCGGCGGGCACCGGCTTGGCGCATCACCTGAAGCGCCGCAGCAAGCACGAGGAATTGTCCAGCGCCGAACTCGAAGTGCTGGGTGGCATCGGCCGCGGCAATCGAAGCGAGGATTTCGCCGACAGCCTGTAGAAGGTCACGTTGCCCGCAACGCGGGCTCCGTGACAATGGGTGTGCGGGTCACGTAGGCCGAAAACGACCAACGTGATCAACGCATCTCGCAGCGGCCCGATGCCGCGAATGTAGGTCACCTTGCCCGCGAAGCGGGCAAGGTGACGGTGACAGGTAGTTTCATGCATCTTTCATTCATGCGGCGAGTTGACAGCAAAAATCACTGCCGGTTAAACTCCCGCTTCTCGACAGGCAGCTTCATGACCTGTCGTTTGCTTTCTTAGGGATCCAGCAATGGCGACAGTAAATCAGTTGGTGCGTAAGCCGCGGTCTCCGAAGACCTTCAAGACCGCGTCTCCGGCGCTCGAAAACTGCCCGCAAAAGCGTGGCGTTTGCACGCGCGTCTACACAACCACGCCGAAGAAGCCAAACTCGGCGCTGCGCAAGGTGGCCAAGGTTCGGCTGACCAACGGCTTCGAAGTGATCAGCTACATCGGTGGAGAAGGTCACAACCTGCAGGAGCACTCGGTCGTGCTCATCCGCGGTGGCCGCGTGAAAGATCTGCCGGGTGTGCGGTATCACACCGTGCGCGGCTCGCTGGATGCTTCCGGCGTCGCCAAGCGCAAGCAGAGCCGCTCCAAATACGGCGCCAAGCGTCCCAAGCAATAACGAGAGATCCGCCAATGTCCCGCAAAGGTTCGCATCCGTCCCGCGGCATCCTTCCCGACCCCAAGTACGGAAGTGTGGTTATCGCGCGCTTCGTCAACATGATCATGCGTCACGGCAAGAAGGCCGTGTCCGAGAGCATCCTGTACGGTGCGATCGACGAGATCAAGAACAAGAATCCCGATGCCGTCAGCCTGATCGAAAAGGCGCTCGGCAACGTCGCACCAGTCGTCGAGGTCAAGTCGCGTCGCGTTGGCGGCGCTACCTACCAGGTGCCCATCGAAGTGCGTCCGGCACGACGATCGGCGCTGGCGATGCGCTGGGTCATCGATGCTGCGCGCAAGCGCGGCGAGACGTCGATGCCACGCCGCCTGGCCGGCGAGTTGATGGACGCTTCCGAAAACCGCGGATCCGCGGTCAAGAAGCGTGAAGAGACGCACCGCATGGCCGAAGCCAACAAGGCGTTCTCGCACTATCGCTGGTAAGCAAGACCTCGACAAGAAAGGATTCTTTGCCGTGGCCCGCGAAACACCCATCGATCGTTATCGCAATTTCGGCATCATGGCGCACATCGATGCCGGCAAGACGACGACGACCGAGCGCATCCTCTATTACACCGGCGTCAATCACAAGATTGGCGAGGTGCACGAGGGCGCTGCGACGATGGACTGGATGGAGCAGGAGCAGGAGCGTGGCATCACCATCACGTCTGCTGCAACCACCTGCTTCTGGACCGGCATGGATCAGTCCTTTCCGCAGCACCGGTTCAACATCATCGATACGCCTGGGCATGTCGACTTCACTATCGAAGTCGAGCGATCCCTGCGCGTGCTCGATGGCGCGGTGTTCGTGCTGTGTGCTGTCGGCGGCGTGCAGCCGCAATCGGAAACGGTGTGGCGGCAGGCCAACAAGTACGGTGTTCCGCGCCTCGCGTTCGTCAACAAGATGGATCGCGCCGGCGCGAATTTCGACCGGGTGGTCGAGCAGCTGAAAACTCGACTTGGCGCCAACCCGGTTCCAATGCAGGTGCCCATTGGCGCCGAAGATGATTTCGATGGCGTCGTCGACCTGCTGAAAATGAAGGCGATCCATTGGGACCAGCCCTCGCAGGGCATGAAGTTCGAGTACCGCGAGATTCCGGCGGAACTCCTCGATCGCTGCAGGAAGGCGCGCGAGTTCATGGTCGAGGCCGCGGCCGAGACCGTTGAAGAACTGATGAACAAGTACCTCGATGGCGTCGAGCTGAGCGAAGACGAAATCATCGCAGGATTGCGCGCCGGGACTCTGGCGACAACGTTGATTCCGGTGCTGTGCGGTACCGCGTTCAAGAACAAAGGCGTGCAGGCGATGCTCGATGCGGTGGTCAGGCTGTTGCCGGCGCCGAGCGATCGACCGCCGGTGCGCGGCAGCGACGACAACGAACACGAGGCGACGCGTGCGGCCAGTGACAGCGAGCCGTTTTCGGCGCTGGCGTTCAAGATCGCAACCGATCCGTATGTAGGAACACTGACTTTTTTCCGGGTCTATTCGGGCACCTTGAACTCCGGTGACACCGTGTACAACCCGGTCAAGGGCCGCAAGGAGCGCGTGGGTCGCATGCTGCAGATGCATGCCAACGAGCGCGAAGAAATAAAGGAAGTGCGGGCCGGCGACATCGCCGCAGCCGTCGGGCTCAAGGACGTCACCACCGGCGAGACACTGTGCTCGTTGGACCACATCGTCACACTCGAGCGCATGGTGTTTCCGGAGCCGGTGATTGCGATGGCGATCGAGCCAAAAACAAAGCCCGATCAGGAGAAAATGGGCGTAGCGCTGTCGCGCCTCGCACAGGAAGATCCGAGCTTCCGCGTCCGCACCGACGAGGAATCCGGCCAGACCATCATCGCCGGAATGGGCGAGTTGCACCTCGAAATCATCGTCGACCGCATGAAGCGTGAATTCGGCGTCGAGGCCAACGTCGGCAAGCCGCAGGTTGCTTATCGCGAAACCATCCGGCGTGCGGTCAGGCAGGAAGGCAAGTTCGTGCGCCAGTCCGGTGGACGCGGTCAATACGGCCATGTCGTGCTGGAAATCGAGCCGCGCGAGCGTGGCGCGGGCTATCTGTTCGAAAACGGTATCGTTGGTGGCGTGGTTCCGAAAGAGTACATTCCGGCGGTCGACAAGGGCATCCAGGAAGCGGTTGCGGGCGGCGTCATGGCGGGATTCCCGGTGGTGGATGTCAAGGTGCGCATCGTCGACGGCTCCTACCATGAGGTCGATTCGAACGAAATGGCGTTCAAGATTGCCGGTTCCATGGGCTTCAAGGAGGGCTTTCTGAAAGCCTCTCCGGTGCTGCTGGAGCCGATCATGAAGGTCGAAGTGGTGACGCCCGAAGACTATATGGGCGACGTCATGGGCGATATCTCGCGCCGCCGCGGCGTGCTCCAGGGCAGCGACGAGGCTTCCTCCGGCAAGGTCATCAATTCGACCGTGCCGCTCGGTGAGATGTTTGGCTATGCCACCTCGCTACGTTCGATGTCACAAGGCCGAGCCACTTTCACGATGGAGTTCGACCACTACGCGGAGGCGCCGGCGAATATCGCCGAAGCCGTGATGAAAAAGTCCTGAGCACTCGGGGTCAGTTGACCTCCCGGCTCATCGTCATAGTCCAATCCAAGATCAAGGGTTAGTCCGTCATGTCCAAGAGCAAGTTTGAGCGCACCAAGCCGCACGTGAA
>JAIMKJ010000067.1 GCA_020692565.1 Thermomonas sp. | reverse complement strand
CCCTCTTTGCGACAAAGAAAGTGACCCGCGCGACAGCGCGGAAGCTCTTGATCTTCTCGCTGAAACGATACGAGCTTCCTCAAGGCGCTCCACTCGACGCGGCAGGACACTCCAGGCGATGCGTCGGATCCGTCCCCAGGCCGATGCCCGACATCGCGATCTCCAGCCCCGACGCAGCGCGCAGCGCGAACGGCACGGTGATGTTGCGCATGTCGGTCGCGCCTGCGCTGCGCAGACACTTGAGGATCATGCCGACGCGGATCCACTCGCCTTGCGGCAGCTTGGCGAACTGCGACGTGACATCGATCGACGCGCCACACTTTTCGCCGCACGACGCCTGCAGTTCGACCTTGCCCGATTCAGGCAGCGCATCGATGCGCAGGTCCGCAATCACCCACACATCGCCATCGGTCTGGCGTTGCAGGTCCTGTGCGGGTGCGGCCATGAGCGCGGCGGTCGAAGCGGCGGCGCCCGTCCAGCGCAGCAGTCGCGCGTCTTCCTGCGCGAGGCGATCCACAGCGGCGATCGACAGCGTGCCATCGGGCGTGGCGCCGCGGGTGTGCATCACGTCGTAGGTGGCGTTGTCGGCGCCGGTGAGGCGCAGGCGGAAGCCTTCGGCTGCCTGGCCGCGAACGAAGAACTGGTTCGGCTGCGACGGCGCCGCGGCGATACCGGATTCTTCCGGCAGCGGCGGCAGATTGCCGTCGTCCGTGTAACGCAGGCCGTGACCATAGGCGAACAGCGGATCGTAGCCGGCCTGGCCGACGTTGTTGACGTACTGGTCCGCACGCCGCGGCCACGAGAAGCTGAGCTTGCCCTTGAAGTCGTGCTGGATGTCGCCGCGCGCGTCGCGCAGCAGTACGTCGGCGATACCGCCGCCTTCCGAGCCCGGCAGCCATGCGGCGACGAACGCATCGGCGACGTTGATTTCGCGGTTCATCCACAGCGGCCGGCCGCTGAGGAAGACCGCGACGACGGGAATGCCGTCGGCCTTCAGTGTGCGGAGCAGTTCGAGGTCGCGGTCGTCGCCGGATTTGTAGAGCAGGTTCGGCAGATCGCCCTGGAATTCGGCGTAGGGATTCTCGCCGAAGACCACGATCGCGACGTCGGGCTTTTCCTTGTAGTTGCCGTCCATCGCGAGTTCGGCGCGGCCGCCGGCGGCGTCGATCTGTTGTTTCAAGCCTTCCCAGATCGTATCGGCGTTCGGGTAGTCGGCCCGCACCGTGCCGGTGCCCTGCCAATTGAGCGTCCAGCCGCCGGACTGTTTGCCGGCGTCGTCGGCGCCGTCGCCCGCGACCAGCACGCGCCGTTTCGGCGACAGAGGCAGCAGTGCATTCTGATTCTTCAGCAACACGAGCGATTCGCGCACGGCCTGGCGGGCGACGGCGCGATGCGCGGGCGCGCCGAGCAGTTCGTAGCGACCGCCGAGCGCGCGCTGCGATGGCTTGGGCGCCTCGAACAGACCCATGAGCAGCTTCACGCGCAGGATGCGGCGGGTCGCGTCGTCGAGACGCGACATCGGGATCGCGCCGGATTTCGCCTGCGCGACGGTGCTGTCGTACAGACCGCGCCAACTGTCGGGGGCCATCGCCATATCCAGGCCGGCGTTGAACGTGGCTGCGCAATCGGTGATGGTGCAGCCGGCGACCTGACCGTGGCCGTTCCAGTCGCCGACCACGAAGCCCTCGAAGCCCATGCGGTCCTTCAGTACGTCGGTGAGCAGATCGCGACGGCCGTGCATCTTGACGCCGTCGATACTGTTGAACGATGCCATCACCGCCTGCGCGCCGGCGCGGATCGCGGTGACATAGCCGGCGGCGTGCACATCGCGCAGGGTGTCCTCATCGCCGGGCGTATCGCCCTGATCCTTGCCGTCGCGCGTGCCGCCGTCGCCCAGGAAATGTTTCACCGACACCATCACGTGGCGGTCGTCCAGGAAGTCGCGCGCGCCGGGTTTGCCCTGCAGGCCTTCGACCATCGCGCCGGCGTACGTGGCGACGATCTCCGGATGTTCGGCATAGCCCTCGTAGGTGCGCCCCCAACGATCGTCCAGCGGCACCGCCACGGTCGGCGCGAACGCCCATTCCATGCCGGTGACGCGGGTTTCGTGGGCGGTGATCTCGCCGATGCGGCGCATCAGTTCGGGATTGCGCGTCGCGCCCAGGCCGATGTTGTGCGGAAACAGCGTGGCGCCGACGATGTTGCTCTGGCCGTGCACGGCGTCGATGCCGAAGATCACCGGAATGGCCTTGCCGCCGCTGCGCGTGTCCATCGAGGCCTCCCAGAACGCGTCGGCGAGCGCGAGCCACGCCTCGGGCTTGGCGTTGTACTGGTTGCCCGGGTCGGAGTTGCCGCCCGCGAGGATCGATCCGAGGCGGTATTTGCGCAGATCGTCCGGTGTGATGGTGGTGATGTCGGCCTGCACGATCTGGCCGACCTTGTCCTCGACGCTCATCTTCGCGAGCAGGGCATCGATGCGACGTTCGATCGCAGCGTCCTCGCGCAGCGGCCAGCCGGGAATGGGCCAGCGCGAGGGATCGATCGCGGTCGCGGCGGGGGTCGTTGCGGAACGTTCCTGGGCGGACAACGGTGCATGGACGGCGCACGTGGCGATCAACAGCGCAGTGAACAGCAGCGCGCGACGGGGTGCGACGCGTGCGTTGGCGTCGGTGGACGCGTGCGGGAACGCTTTGGTCGAATCGGCGGGCATGTTGGCAGGCATGGACGGTGGATCCTCGCGCATTCGATGAAGGGGGAAGAGTGGATGACAGCGCTGTCAGCCGCGGTCAGAATACTACGCGTCTCCCGCCGTCTGTTGTTGCATAGCAGCATGTCCGTGGCATCCCACGCCGTGCGTGGCGGACGAAGGGATCGATGGGAACCGGCCGGCGGCTCTGGCAGTATCCCCGGCATTGAACAGATTGAGCGGAACGAAACCCATGCGAGTTCGGATCGAGGATGTCGCGAAAGTGGCCGGTGTGTCGATGAAGACGGTTTCGCGCGTGCTCAACCATGAGCCGAACGTGTCCGAACGCACGCGCAAACGGGTACAGACCGCCGTCGAGAAACTCAACTACCGCCCGTTGCCGTCGGCGCGGATGCTGGCCGGCCGGCGTTCGTATCTGGTGGCGATGCTGTTCGACAACCCGTCGAACAACTACCTCATGGAAGTGGAAATGGGCGTGCTCGACGCCTGCAAGTCGCAGCACTACCACCTGATGCTGTCGCCGATGACCTACGAGGGCAGCGTCGCCGCCGCCGAAGTCGAATCGCTCATCGTGCAGTTGCAACTCGACGGGGTGGTGCTGACGCCGCCGATCACCGACGACCCCGCCGTGGTCGCGCGCCTGAAGGAACTCGATATCCCGTACGCGAGCGTGTCGGCGAAGGAGGAGAACCGCAGGATCGGCGTCGTCGTCGACGAGCACGGCGCGGTGTGCGCGATGATGGCGCATCTGATCGATCTTGGGCATCGGCGCATCGCGCATATCAAGGGCCATCCCTCGCATGGCGCCAGCGCCTGGCGCATGGCGGGTTATCGCGATGCCCTGGAACGCGCGGGCCTGCCCTACGACCCTGCGCTGGTCGTCGATGGCGAGTTCTCCTACGACTCCGGCCATGCCGCAACGCTTGGGCTGCTGGGCCTGGCGTCGCGGCCGACCGCGATCTTCGCGGCGAACGACGACATGGCCGCCGGTGCGATCTGTGCGATCAGCGAGCAGGGACTGTCGGTGCCCGGCGACATCTCGGTGTGCGGCTTCGACGACACACCGATCGCGCGGCAGATCCATCCCGCGCTCACCACCATCCGCCAGCCCACGCGCGAGATGGGGCGACTGGCGGCGCTGGAGCTGCTGACGGAAATCCGCAACCCCGGTGCCGGCGCCACCATCAATGTGCCGTATGCGCTGCAACTGCGGCGTTCCACAGGCCCTGCACCCGCGACCGGCTGAGCTTTCTAACGACAGTTTTCGTCGTCGCCGCAGCGGTGCCGACACGCCAAAGGTGCACAGTTGTGCACCGTTTTTTTGTGCGCCGCAACATCTATAACAATATGATTTCAAAGAACATTCAGCTCTTTTTTGTTGTCTTGCCCGGTCAAATTTGACAACGCTGTCAATTTGACTTCCAATGCGCCCGACAGAGCGGGCGATGGGGTTCGTGGTACGGGGATACAGCGCTGGTTGCAGCGGTTGAATGCGATCGGCGACCGCGAACGCTCCATGCGACGTTCTGCAAAAAAACGAAAAAACGAAAACGAACGTGCAGATCCCTGGGAGGGATGATCGATGAAACAGCTGGACGCCATACCCAAGAAGCGACTGCTGACGACCGCGCTGTTGCTGGCGCTGGCGCAGTCCGTCGCCGCGCAGGACACCGCCGCAGCCGAGACCCCCGCCGAGGAGAACGTGCCGGCATCCGAGGCCGGCGATCTCGACGTCATCGAAGTGCGCGGCATCCGCGGCAGCCTGACGTCGGCCATGAACGTCAAACGCAACGCGCAGGGCGTGGTCGACGGTATCTCCGCGGAAGAAATCGGCAAATTCCCCGACACCAATCTCGCCGAATCGCTGCAGCGCATTTCGGGCGTGTCGATCGATCGCTCGATCGGTGAAGGCTCGCGGGTGACCGTGCGCGGCGTCGGCCCCGATTTCAACATGGTGCTGCTCAACGGGCGGCAGATGCCGGCCTCCAGCATCGGCGAAACCACGGCCTCGAATTCGCGCGCGTTCGATTTCGCGAATCTGGCATCCGAAGCCATTTCGGGCATCGAAGTCTTCAAGACCAGTCGCGCCAGCACCCCCACCGGCGGCATCGGCGCGACCATCAACATCAAGACCGCGCGTCCGCTGAACAATCCCGGGCTGCACGCGAACATCGGCATCAAGACGGTCAACGACACGTCCAACCAGCATCTGCCCGATGCGATCCAGGGCGACGACGTCACGCCGGAAGTCTCGGGTATCTTCAGCAACACCTTCGCCGACGGCAAATTCGGCATCGCGCTGACCGCGAGCTATCAGGAGCGTGATCTGGGCTACAACCAGGCATCGGTCGCCAACGGCTGGCGTCCGTTCCGCGGCGACGCGGGTACGCTTCCCCTGCCTGGCGCGCCCGGTTCGGAAAACATCGTCAATCGCCCGGGTCCCGACGACATCTATTCGGTGCCGCAGAATTTCGGCTACAGCGTCAACGGCGTCCAGCGCCAGCGCACCAACGGCCAGCTGACGCTGCAGTACGCGCCCACCGAGCGCGTCACCGCGACCCTCGATTACACCTATTCCGAAAACCGCATCCAGCAGCAGCGCAACGAGCTGTCGGTGTGGTTCAACTTCGGTCCTTCGACCAGTTCCTGGACCGACGGTCCGATTTCCGCGCCGAACGTGTATTCCGAAATCATCGTGCCGGCGACCAGCGACCTGTCGATGGGCGCCGCGAAGTTCGCGACCAGGAACGAAAACCAGTCGCTCGGCTTCAACGTGGCATGGGACGTCACCGACAGCCTGGGCCTGGCATTCGACTACCACAACTCCCGTGCCGAATCGGGCGCAGACAGCCCGTACGGTTCCAACAGCGTGCTGGGCACGGCGGGGTTTTTCCGCGGCACCACGACCGTGGACTTCAGCAAGCCATTCCCGGTGCTCAGCGTGACCCTGCCGGCCGGCATGACGACCATCGATCCGTCGCGGATGGAGGTCACCGGCTCGTCGTTCCGCAACAGCTACATGCGTTCCGATGTCGAGCAGGCGCAGGTGAGCGGCGACTGGCAGTTCGGCGAAGCGTCGCAGCTCGACTTCGGCGTGGGAGTTACCGATGTCGACAACAGGACCGCGTTCTCGAACGTGCAGCGCGATACCTGGGGCGGCACCGGCGCGGACAACTATCCGGACGACGTGTGGATTCCGGATACGCTGCGCCAGTACTTCAACCGCTTCAATGCCAGCCGCAACCCGGCGCTGTTCAACCAGTTCTTTACCTTCGATTTCGAGACCGTGCGCCGCCTCGCCGGCATCGCCGCCGGCAACGATGCGCTTTACCGGCGTTCCGACGTGTTCACCACCGATCGCCGCGTGTCCGAGAAATCGCGCAGCGCCTACGCGCAGTACAGCACGACGTTCGACTGGCGCATGCCGCTGCACGTGGCCGCGGGCGTACGCTACGAACGCACCCAGATCGAGTCCAGCGCGCTGGTGCCGACGTATTCCCAGGGGATCGTCTGGGGTTCGGCGAACGAACTGAATCTGGTGCCCGGCGGATCGGGCTTCAGTACGCTCAAGGGCGAATACGACTATTGGTTGCCGAGTCTCGATCTGAGTCTGGACATCGCCGACAACCTGATCCTGCGCGGCAGCTACGGGCAGAGTATCGGGCGCCCGAACTGGGGCGATATCCAGGGCGGCCGGACCTTCAACGAACTGGTGCGCGTGGACGGCGGCAGCGGTTCTCTGGGCAACCCGGGGCTTGAGCCGCTGCTGTCGAACAACTTCGACCTGTCGCTGGAGTGGTACTACGGCGAGTCGAGCTACATGTCGGTCGGCTATTTCCGCAAGAACATCGACAACTACATCGGCGTGACCACGCTCGACGATACCTCCGCGGGTCTGCGCACGCCGATCGGCGGCACCTACTGGAACGAGGCCCTCGGTTCCGGCTGTACTGCCGTGGACGTGGTCTGCATCCGGAACTACATCCTCAACAACCGCAACGGCTCGCCCGGCGTGATCCGCACGGGGGTGGACTCCAACGGCAATGCGACCGGTACGATCACCGGCCAGCCCGGCGATCCGGTCGCGAACTTCCGCGTCACCACGCCGGCGAACCAGCGCTCCGCGTCGCTCGACGGCTGGGAATGGAACATCCAGCACATGTTCCCCGGCGGTTTCGGCGTATCGGCGAACTACACCGTCGTCGATTCCAGCCTGACCTACGACAACTACAACCTCGGCGAGCAGTTCGCGCTGGAAGGGCTGAGCGATTCGGCCAACTTCGTGGCCTTCTACGAACGCGGGCCGTTGCAACTGCGTGGCGCCTACAACTGGCGCGACAAGTTCCTCGCCGGGCGTTTCGACAGCGAGCGCCCTAATCCGGTCTACGTGGAAGCGTACGGGCAGCTCGATCTCAGCGCCGGCTGGCGCTTCAACGACCGGCTGTCGATGTCGTTGGAAGTCATCAATGCGATGGACAAGACCCAGCGCCTGCATGGCCGTCACCGCAACCAGCTGTTGTACGCCACCCAGACCGGGCCGCGGTTCATGCTGGGCCTGCGCTACAACTTCCGTTGACCGGAATGCCGTTCCGCGCCGCACGTCGCAGGCTTCCTGCGGCGCGCGACGCGGGGCATGATGCGACGGACTCGTGCATGCGTGGGAGACATCGATCTTGAGCGAAGCGGTCCGGCATGTGGTGATCGTCGGCGGCGGTTCCGCAGGATGGTTGACCGCGGCCACGTTGGCCGCGGCGCACCGCGCCGATGTTCCGGGCGGCCTGCGCGTGACCCTGCTGGAATCCCCGGATGTGCCCACCATCGGTGTGGGCGAGGGCACCTGGCCGACGATGCGCGACACGCTGCGCCGCGTCGGCGTGCGCGAGACCGATTTCATCCGCGCCTGCGACGCGGTGTTCAAGCAGGCGTCCAGATTCGACCGTTGGACCGAAGACCGCGACGACGATCGCTACTACCATCCGTTCGTTCTGCCGCAGGGCTATCTGGACGCGGATCTGGTATCCGCATGGATGGCGCGCGACGGCCGCGTGCCGTTCGCGGAACTCACCAGCTTCCAGCCGCAGCTGTGCGCGGCGGGCAAGGCGCCGAAGCAGTTCTCCACGCCGGAATACGCCGGCGTGGCCAATTACGCGTATCACCTCGACGCCGCGAAACTGGGCGCGTTCCTGCGCGATCACTGCGTGCGGACGCTGGGCGTGCGTCACGTGTCCGATCACATGACCGGTATCGATTCGCACGAAAACGGCGACATCGCCGCGCTGCGCACGCGCGGGCACGGCGCGATCGGCGGCGATCTGTTCATCGACTGCACGGGTCTGCGTTCGCTGCTGCTCGGCGAGCATTACGGCGTGGGTGTCGTGAGTCGCAAGGACGTGCTGTTCAACGATCGTGCGCTGGCGGCGCAGGTGCCGTATGCCGATCCTGCGGCGCCCATCGCTTGCCAGACCATCTCCACCGCGCAGTCCAACGGCTGGATCTGGGACATCGGCCTGTCCGCGCGTCGCGGCGTGGGGCATGTGTATTCGAGCACCCACACCACCGACGACGATGCGGAAGCCGTGCTGCGGGCGCATATCGAAGCCAGCGGCGGGCCGCGCGCCGACGATGTGCCCGCACCGCTGAAACTCCGCTTCGATCCCGGCTATCGCCGCAGCTTCTGGCATCGCAACTGCGTCGCGGTGGGCCTGTCGAGCGGCTTCATCGAACCCCTGGAAGCCTCGTCGCTGGTATTGGTGGAGCTGGCCGCCGCCGCCATCGCCGACGACATGCCGGCGACGCGCGGCGCGATGGAGATCGTCGCGCGCCGGTTCAACGATGCGTTCGCCTATCGCTGGGAGCGGGTGATCGATTTCCTCAAATTGCACTACGCGCTGAGCCGCCGCACCGACAGCGAGTACTGGCGCGACCATCTGCGACCGGAAACGATCCCCGAACGCCTGCGCGAACTGCTGCAACTGTGGCGGCACCGCGCGCCGTCACGCTACGACCTGCACCGCGTGGACGAGATCTTTCCGTCGGCCAGCTATCAATACATCCTCTACGGCATGGGCTTCCGGCCCGAAGGCCGCGTCGCACCGCCGCACGACGCCGCGCTGCAGCAGGCGGAGGCGAGCGTGCGCGAAGCCGCCGATCTGGCGCGGAGGATGCTGCCCGCACTGCCGAGCCATCGTGAGATGATCGATCACATCCGAACGCGCGGCATGTCGCGCATCTGAGACGCCACGCCATGCCCCAGCAACACATGCCCCGACACGCCCTGCTCAACAATATCGATCACCGCGACCTGCGCGTGGTCGCGACGCGCGGCGCGGCGTGGGGCGACGCCGAAATGGCGGCGCTGACGTTTCCGGCTGAATTCCGCAGCGTGCAGGCCTACTACCCGATCGTGTTCCAGAAGACCGTCGACGGCGGTTTCCAGCCGGTGGCGCTGTTCGGCTTCCGTCAGGGCCAGAATCTGTTTCTCTCTGGCGATGCCCTGTCCGGCGAACGCTGGGACGCGGCCTATGTGCCGCTGGCGGTCGAGCGCCAACCGTTCCTGATAGGCCTGTCCGCCGACGGCGAACCGATGCTGCACATCGATCTGGCGCATCCGCGCGTCTCGCTGGCTCAAGGCGAAACGCTGTTCCGCACCCACGGCGGCACCACCGATTTCCTCGATCGCGCCACCTCGACGCTGCAGGCGTTGCACGAAGGCACGCGCGCCACGCCGGCCTTCATCGATGCGCTGCTGCGTCACGAGCTGCTGGAATCCTTCGTGCTCGATATCGAACTCGAGGACGGCGGCGGCCAGCATCGCCTGGCCGGCTTCTACACGCTGCACGAGGAGCGCCTGGCCAAGCTGGGTGGCGCGACGCTGGCGCAACTGCAGCGCGACGGTCACCTCGAACCGATCTACATGGCGATCGCATCGCTGTCGCATTTCCGCGATCTGATCGAACGGGCACGCCGGGCCGATGTCGACGCCTGAGCCTGTCGCCGAGTTCTCAGGCCCCTTCGACAGCGGCGTCCTGCCGGACGCGGTGCGCGCGTCGTTGCGTCCGCGGGTGCTGCGCGGCTTCGTGGCCGACTGGCCGCTGGTGCGCGCGGCGCAGACCGGCGCGCGGGCAGCGATCGAACACCTGCGTGGCTTCGATGCCGGTCGCCCGGTCACCGCATTCATCGGTCCGCCGGAGATCGACGGGCGTTTTTTCTACAACGCCGATCTGAGCGGTTTCAATTTCGCATCGCAGCGCCATCGCTTGGCGACGGTGCTGGATGCGCTGGTCGCGGAACTCGACAATCCCGCACCGCCCGCGCTCTACGTCGGTTCCACCACCATCGAAACCACCTTGCCGGGGTTGTTGCCGGAGGCGTCGCTGCGGATGGCCGCGCCCGATGCGCTGGTCAGCATCTGGCTGGGCAACCGCACGCGGATCGCCGCGCACCAGGACCTGCCCGACAATCTCGCCTGCGTAGTCGCCGGCCGTCGACGCTTCACGCTGTTCCCGCCCGGGCAGTTGCCGAACCTGTATATCGGACCGCTGGATTTCACACCGGCGGGGCAGCCGATCAGCCTGGTCGATTTCGCGGCGCCGGATTTCGCGCGCTTCCCGCGTTTCGCCGAGGCGCTGCAGCATGCATGCGCGGTCGAACTCGCGCCGGGCGACGCCTTGTTCATCCCCAGCATGTGGTGGCACCACATCGAAGCGCTCGACAGCTTCAACGCGCTGGTCAACTACTGGTGGCGTCGCGCGCCCGCCTACATGGATACGCCGATGACCGCGCTGATGACGGCGATCCTGAGCATCCGCGATCTGCCCGACAACGAGCGCGCGATCTGGCACGACGTTTTCCGCCATTACGTGTTCGACTGCGACGACGACGTGGCCGCGCACATCCCCGAAGCGGCGCGACGCGTGCTGGCGCCGCTCGACGACGCGTCCGCGCGCGAACTGCGCGCGCGGCTTCTCAAACGCCTGAATCGATGAAGGAGGACGATGCGCCCATGCACGCCATGCACGATGTCGCATCCCGGCCGATCAAACGCGTGGTCATCGTCGGCGGCGGCACCGCCGGCTGGATGACCGCGGCGGCGCTGTCGAAGACGCTGGGCCTGCGGGTCGAGATCGTGCTGGTCGAATCCGAGGAGATCGGCACCGTGGGCGTCGGCGAAGCGACGATCCCGACGATGGTGACCTTCCACCGCCTGCTCGACATCAACGAACAGGCGTTCATGGCCGCGACCCAGGCCACGATCAAGCTGGGCATCGCGTTCGAGCACTGGCGCGCGCCGGGCCACCGTTACATCCATTCGTTCGGCACCACCGGCAAGGATCACTGGAGCGCGGGTTTCCAGCACTTCTGGCTGAAGGCGCAGACCCGCGGGCTGGCGCGCGACTACGGCGACTACTGCCTGGAGCTGCGCGCCGCCGACGAGAATCGCTTCGCGCACCTGCCGCGCGGCGGCATGAACTATGCCTTCCATCTCGATGCCGGCCTGTACGCGAAGTTCATGCGTGCCTTCAGCGAACGCCACGGCGCGACGCGCATCGAGGGCAGGATCGTCGACGTGAAGACCGAGCCGGACAGCGGCTGGATCAGCGCATTGCGGCTTGCGGACGGCAGCGAAATCGCGGGCGATCTGTTCATCGACTGCAGCGGCCTGCGCGGCCTGCTGATCGGGCAGACGATGGGCGTCGAATACGAGGACTGGTCGCACTGGCTGTTCAACGACAGCGCGATCGCGGTGCAGACCGAAGCGGTGCGCGACGCGATTCCCTATACCCGCTCGATCGCCGGGGACGCTGGCTGGCAGTGGCGGATTCCGCTGCAACATCGCGTCGGCAATGGCATCGTGTTTTCCAGCAAGCACATGGACGACGACACCGCGAAACGCCAGCTGCTCGATTCGATCGAGGGCCGCAGGTTGATCGAGCCGCGGGTGATCCGCTTCACGCCCGGCCAGCGGCGCGAGGTCTGGCGCGGCAATTGCATCGCCATCGGGCTGTCCAGCGGCTTCATCGAGCCGCTGGAGTCGACCAACATCCATCTGATCCAGCGCGGCGTGATCCGCCTGATGCAGATGTTCCCGAACGTCATCGCCCAGTCCGACATCGACGAATACAACCGCCAGGCCGCAGACGAGATCGAAAGCATCCGCGACTTCGTGGTCATGCACTACAAGGTGACCGACCGCGACGACACGCCGTATTGGCGCGCCTGTCGCGGGATGACGGCGCCGCCGAGCCTGCAGCGACGGATCGATCTGTTCCGCGACACCGCGCGCGTCTTCCGCGAGGGCAACGAGTTGTTCGCCGAGAATTCCTGGATCCAGGTGATGCTGGGCCAAGGCATCCGCCCGAAGCACTATCATCCGGCCGCCGACGTGATGAGCGATGCGGAACTCCACGACTTCCTCGAACGCATCCGCGTGCCGATCGAAAAGACCGTGGCGACGCTGCCCGCCCATGCCGCGTATGTCCGCGATTACTGCAGCCGGTCGATGCCCGCCGCGGGATGATGCCGCCGCGCATGCCGCGCACGAAAAACGCCCCGGAGACGGGGCGTTTCCGTTTCATCGCGACGCGGATCAATGGCTGTCGGATGCGGCCAGTTTGTCCAGATCGATGCCCTGCGCCCGCAGGATGCGGGTCGTGCGCCAGGCGTAGAAGGCGAGGTAGGCGAAGCACACCACGCCGACGACGAAGCTGATCTGGATGCCGTAGCTGTCCGCGATCGAACCCTGGATCCAGCTGACGATGCCGCCGCCCATGATCATCATGATCAGCAGGCTGCTGCCCTGGTTGGTGTTGCGGCCCAGTCCGCTGATCGCCAGCGCGAAGATGCACGGCCACATCGTGCTGCAGAACAGGCCCACGCTGATGAAGGCCACCGCGGCGGTCTTGCCGCTGGTGGACATGCCGATCAGCAGCGCGACGATGCCGCACAGCGCGAAATACAGCAGCATGCGCGCCGGATTGCCGCGGCTGGCGAAGGTGGCCAGGATCATCACCACGATCACGAACGCGTAGCCGTAGAACTGCGACACGTCGTGGCGGGCGATGGAATTCACCGCCAGGAAGACGCCGAACGCGAGGTAGGGCAGGATCAGCATCAATGCGTTGCGCGCGCCGGACGTGACGTTGAACGCACCGGCGGCGCCGGTCCAGCGGCCGATCATCAGGCTGGCCCAGTACAGCGAGACGTAAGGCGCGATCGAGGATGTCGGCACGCCGTGGCTCTCTTCGAGGTACGCCGGCAGATTGCTGATCGTCGAGACCTCGACGCCCACGTAGACGAAGATCGCCAGCATGCCCAGCACCAGCTGCGGGTAGGCCAGCGCCGAAGACTTGTGGATCAGCTTTCCGGTGTCCTGCGCTTCGCTTTCGGTCACTTCTTCCAGATCGATGTGGTTCGGCACCGACGAGAATTTCAGCAGCGCGGCGACCACCAGAAACGCGACGCCGAGAATGAGATAAGGCGTCTTCACGCTCTCGATGCTGGCGGTGGTGCCGCCGGAGGCGACGCTGCCGAAGATCGCGATGCTGACCAGCAGCGGGCCGATGGTCGTACCGAGGTTGTTGATGCCGCCGGCCATCGTGAGCCGCTGCGAACCGGTCTTGGGGTTGCCCATCACGATCGCCAGCGGATTGGCGGCGATCTGCTGCAGCGAGAAGCCCAGGCCGACCACGAACAGTCCCGAGATCATCAGGTGGAACGACCCGTTGTTGGCCGCCGGATAGAACAGCAGCGTACCGACCGCGGAAATCGCCAGCCCCAGGCAGATGCCGTTCTTGTAGCCGATGCGGTTGAGCAGGTCCATGCCGATGGCCTTGGACACGCCGACGTAGATCAGCGAACCGACCGTGTACGCCACGTAGAACGCCACCGACACCAGTTGGCTTTGCGCCTGGGTCAGATCGAAGGCGTGCTTGAACACCGGGATGAGGATGTCGTTGCTGGCGGCGACGAATCCCCAGAAGAAGAATACGGTGATCAGCACACCGAACTGGGACCAGCGGGTTTGTCGAGTCGTCATGGGTTGGGCGTCGTGTTGGCGGGAAAACGGATGCGGACGAGAGCGGTGTCGTTGTGCGGTCGCGGCGCGAGCGCCGGACCACACGGAGGCCTGTGACGGGGGAGGGCGGCCTCCGTGTGTCCGGAGTGGATCATGTCGAGAACATCATTGCGAGAAGATCATCCTTATCAAGATCATGGGCTCTGGAAGTAGACGTTGTCGATGGCGAAGTCGACGTTCGCGCCGGGCGGGTCCGCCGCCAGCATGAACATCTGTTTCACCGATTGCAGATCGAGGTCGTGGAACGCACTGAACGGGATGGACACCTGACGCCAGGTGCCGTCGCGCACCAGTCCATACGGCTGGCCGCCCGCCGGGAAGCCGATCCAGCTGTCGCCGAACGAGGTGTTGAGACCGATCCGGAACGGATGCTGCGACGTGGTCTTCATATGGAATTTCAGCGTGCCGTTGCGGTAGTTGCGCATGTCGCGATAGCCGGAATACACGCCCATGCCGTACCAGTTGTTGGCGTTGGCGCGGAACGACATCACTGCGCTGCCCTCGTACGGTGGCGTCGCGGTGGGGGTGAGGTTGTTCCACAGGTACAGTTCGGCGTCCTGGCCGTAGTTGAGCTTGCCCGCGAGGCCCGCCTGTTCGGTGAACACGCCGAAACGACCGCGCGGCGGCGCCGCATTCGCACCCACGTACAGCGAGCTGCCGGGATTCTGGTAGAGACGGATGTAATCGATCTCCATCCGCCCGGGCAGCGGCGCGGTCACGCCGGCCGGTGTGTTCACGCCGGTATAGGTGCCGCCGACCGCGAGATTCAACAGCAGGTAATGCTGCTGGTGGAATTCGTGCAGCGAAGCGCCCTCGATGTTGGAGATCGCGAACTCGAAGTACTGGGTGCCGTCGATGGAGACGCGGATGAACTGCGGATCCCAAGTCATGCGATAGGTATGGAAGCCGCCGCTCAGGTTGGACGGATGTGTGTAGGTGCGGTCGTAGCTGGCGTGCGAACCGTTGTAGTCCCAGTGGACCGCGGCGCCGATCCGGCGGTTGGCGACGCCGTCGGCGATCGCGCTGGCGTTGCCTGCTTCCAGCAGATCGATCTCGCCGCGGCCGGGCCACACGCCGATGGTGCCCAGCATCCAGTAGGCGGGCCACAGACCATTGCCGACCTGCGGAAACTTGATGCGCGCTTCCAGCGTGCCGTACTTGAAGTGCATGCGTCCTTCGGTCTTCAGGCGCGCCGAGGTGAAGGCGCTGCCCTGGAAGTCCTCGCGCCGCGCTTCGATGATCAGGCTGCCGTTCGCGATGCGCGCGTTCTCGGGACGGCTGGTGTAGTACTGCATCTCGCCGTTGCCCCAACCGCACAGACCGATCTGACAGCCGTTGCCGACGTCGTAGATCCACTTGTTGCCGTCGATGGACGGGCCGTTGAAGTTGTCCTGCCAGACCAGCGTCTGCGCTTCCGCGCGCTGCGGCAGGGCAGCGACGCCCGCCAGTAGCGCGACGGTCGCCGCCAGAGTGTGGATGCTGCGCATGTCGATCTCCTTGATGTGGGGGAAAGCCCCGGTCCAGCGGGCTCGAAACGATCCTCAAAGACCTATGACAGCGCTGTCAACGATTGGACCATGCAAATCCGGGAATAGCGATTCCGATCACACAAAAACGTTAAACGAGCATCAAAACAGGGGCTTTTCGGTCGATTCATGCTGCAGGGCAGCAAGCTGTAGCGGTGGATGACGCCTTTCGACGTTGCTCCTACGCGTCAGCGGTCGCGTCCGACTATTCGCGCCAGCTGTGGCCGTGGCGCTCGGTCATCGCGACTGCCGCGTTTGGTCCCCAAGTGCCCGCGGCATACGGCTTCGGCGCGACGCCGGCATGGTTCCAGCCGTCGAGGATCGCATCGACCCACTGCCACGCGGCCTCGGTCTCGTCGCGACGCACGAACA
>JAIMKJ010000066.1 GCA_020692565.1 Thermomonas sp. | reverse complement strand
AATCCCACAGCGAGCCGCCCATCTGCCGCCACAGTACCGCCGAGCGCAGCGCGGAGAGCAGCAGGGCGCGGATTTCGGCCACCACGTCCGGCTGCTGCAGATAGTGCGGATTGCCCTGCACGATCACCTTCGGCCGCAAATGACTGATGGTGTCGGCGTACAACTGGCCGAGGCGGGAAATCGCGTCGGGATGGATGCTGCCCTGGCGCTCGGCGGTGCTTTCCAATGACCGGATGCCGTCCAGCACCTGGCCGGCCAGCGCCTCGTCGGCGACGAAGCGGCGTTCGATCTGCAGCACCGCCCGCGCCAGCTGCGGCAGCGCGACGTCGGCGCTGCTGTTGGTGAAATAGTCCAGCAGCAGCAGCAGACCGCTGCGCACCGAGCGCGCGCCGCCGTAGACCGCCTCGGCCGACGCGGCGTCGATCCGGAACACGCTGTCGAGCGCGGCGCGCTCGGCGGTGGCATCGGCATGCCCGGTATCGGCGATCTGGCGCACCAGTTTGAGCGCCTGCAGCAGGCCGGCGAGGGCGAGAACGCGGGAACGTACATCCATGGTCATGATCGATCAGTTCTTTGTAGGGGCGGTTTGGGCCGCGATGTCTTTGCGGTCCGCCTGAGGCCACGATGTGGGGCCGGCGCCGTGCTGTTCCAACGGCGCATCGGTGGCCGCGATCACCGCGCCGCCGAGACACACCGCTTCTTTGTACAGCACCAGCGACTGGCCGGGTGTGACCGCGCGCTGCGGACGCTCGAAGGTTATCGCCAGACTGCCGTCGGGCAGGACTTCGACGTCGCAGGCTTCATCCTGCTGGCGGTAGCGGGTCTGCGCGGTGCAGGCGAAGCGGGCGGCAGGCGGCGCGCCGGCAATCCAGTGCGCGGTCTCGGACCACAGCCGCGTCGACAGCAGATAGGGCGAATCGCTGCCCTGGTCGACGATCAGGGTATTGTCCTGTACGCGCTTGCCGACCACGAACCACGGCGCCGCGGCGAAACCGCGCACCCCGCCGATCTGCAGGCCTTCGCGTTGGCCGAGGGTGAAATAGAACACGCCCGGATGCTCGCCGACCTGGCGGCCGTCCGGCGTCAGCATCGGTCCGGGCTTGGCCGGCAGATACTGCGAAAGGAATTCGCGGAAGTCGCGCTCGCCGATGAAGCAGATGCCGGTCGAGTCCTTCTTCGCGGCGGTCGGCAGACCGGCCTCTGCCGCCATCCGGCGCACGTCGGTCTTGATCAGTTCGCCCAGCGGGAACAGGGTGGCCGCCAGTTGCGCCTGGCCGAGCTGGTGCAGGAAGTAGCTCTGGTCCTTGTTGCGATCGGCGGCGCGCAGCAGTTGCCAGGCGCCGTCCTGTTCGCGAACCCGGGCGTAGTGGCCGGTGGCGATGAACTCGGCGCCCAGTTCGCGGGCGGCGTCGAGGAAATGCTTGAACTTGATCTCGCGGTTGCACAGCACGTCGGGGTTCGGCGTGCGGCCGGCGGCGTATTCGGCGAGGAAATGCTCGAACACGCCGGACCAGTATTCGTTGGAGAAGTCGCGGAAATGGATCGGCAGGCCCAGCCGGCCGCTGACCGCAACCGCATCGCGGCGGTCGTCCTCGGCGCGGCAGTCGCCGCTGCCGTCGTCGGCCCAGTTGGTCATGAACAGCCCGGCCACCGATCGCGAGGGATCGGCTCGCGAGGGCGCGGCCAGCGCCTGGTCGCGCAGCAGCAGGGCCGCGACCGAGGAATCGACGCCGCCGGACATGCCGACGATGATGCGGGGAGCGGTCATGGTCCTTTTGTTCGTAATGCCACAGCGTCAGGGCAGATGCTGCAGCACCGACAGCGGCGAGCGGTGACCGGCGAGGTGATCGGCGACCGCCTGCCAGACCAGCGGGCTACGGTGACGTTCGCGTTCTGCCAGCAATTCGTCCGGGGTCAGCCACAGCGCCCGGACGATGCCATCGTCGAGCGGACGCGCCGGATCGTGGCGTTCGGGCTCGGCGGCGAAGGCGAAACGGAGGTAGTGGCGCTGGGTTTCCGGGGCTTTCCACTGATAAGCGCCCAGAAAGGCGGTCAGGCGCACGTCCCAGCCGGTTTCTTCCCGGGTCTCGCGCAGGGCGGCTTCCAGCAGGCTTTCGTCGGGTTCGAGGTGCCCGGCCGGCTGGTTGATCACCAGATGGCCGTTCACCCGCTCCTCGACGCACAGCAGGCGGCCGCCCGCGACCACGACCGTGGCCACGGTCACGTCCGGCTGCCAGAAGCGCCCTTCGCGATAGGTCATGTGCGCCGCCCCGATGCTTTGGAGGCTGGGGTCACAGATCGTCCCGATCGCCGCTGAACTTGATTTCCATGTCGTCCGCGGTTTCGGCGGCGATATCCATCGCCGATTCCAGCTGCGCTGCGTCGATGCTGTCCGGCAGTTTGATCACGAAATACAGCACGTCGCCGGCCACTTCCCAGCCACCGAGCTTGTTCTTGCGGCTTTCGGCCAGCAATTCAAGCGCTTTGGCGCCATTGATGCCGTCTTTCTCCAGACGCGCCGCGGGCGAGAAGACCTCGCGGATCTTGAAGCCGCCCACGCTCTGGGTGCTGCCGCTGACGAACACCAGCTGGCTGCGCTGTTCCTTCGAATAGTTGTAGGTGATCTTGAAATCGCCGTCGCCATCGACTTCGTATTTGACGCCACGGGCTTCCAGGCGGGTCTTGACCGCGGCATCTTCCGCGTGCGCCGCTGGGGCGAGAAGGCTGCCGGACAACAGCGAGGCGATAAGCACGGCACGGACGGATGGCGACATGGGCGACTCCCCTGATCGAACGGTCGGAATGACCGCTGCGGTGTCGCATTGTGTTCCGTCGGGCCGACCGTCGTCCATCCGTGGCCGGTCGGCGGCGTTGGGCGATCGCGCGCGGGCAGACATCCGCACGGACGCCGCCGTTATAATTGCCGCATGGCCAACCAGCACGACCACGAACACGAGCGGGACCACGGCGTCGCCGTCGAAACCAGCAAGCCCGAGCTTGCGCGGCCGCCGCTGTATTCGGTGATGGTATTGAACGACGACTACACGCCGATGGATTTCGTGGTCGAGGTGCTGATGCGTTTCTTCAGCATGAACCTCGAAAAAGCGACCCAGGTCATGCTGCATGTGCATACTCGCGGACGCGGCGTTTGCGGTGTGTTCACCCGCGAGATCGCCGAGTCCAAGGTCGCCCAGGTGAACGAATACGCGCGCATGCATCAGCATCCGCTGCTGTGCACGATGGAAAAAGCCTGAGCCGCCCCCACAGTTCCCGCCATCGGAATGGCCTGGCCGCGCGAATGGCGCGGAACTTGCATCTGAATCTTGCACTTGCGTCCGACCGTACATTGAGTGCATCGTCATGCGGCATGGATCGCCTTGGACGATGTGATCGACGAAGGCAGATGTCGTTTGGTACGACGCAGTGTTCCAGATCTTCGGTATTCCGCTTCGGGATGGTGCACCCATCCTGAAACCCCTGAGGCCTGATGTGACCCCACCGGGCACAGTCGGTCCCAACGGCAGAACTTCTCGGAGGATGTGCGACCATGTTCAGCAAAGACCTCGAATACGCCATCGGACAGTGCTACAAGCACGCCCGCGAGGCGCGGCACGAGTACATGACCGTCGAGCATCTGCTCTTGGCGCTGCTCGACAACCCCTCCGCCGAAACCGTCCTCAAAGCCTGCAACGCGGACTTCCTGCGCCTGCGCAGCGATCTCGAACACGCCATCGCCACCTCGGTCGCCACGCTGGCCGAGGACGACGCGCGCGACACCCAGGCCACGCTCGGGTTCCAGCGCGTCCTGCAGCGGGCGGTCTACCACGTGCAGTCGTCCGGCAAGAACGAGGTCACCGGCGCCAACGTGCTGGTCGCGATCTTCGGCGAGAAGGATTCGTACGCCGTCTATTACCTCAACCAGCAGGGCATCACCCGGCTGGATGTCGTCAACTACCTCTCGCACGGCATCGCCAAGACCGGCGACGGCGCCGAGCCGCAGGGGCAGGATGCGATCGAGCAGAACAGCGAGGGCGAGGCGGGCGAGGGCAAGAACGACCCGCTGACCGAGTTCGCGGTCAATCTCAACGCACTGGCCCGCGAAGGCAAGATCGACCCCCTGGTCGGCCGCGCCGAAGAAGTCGAGCGCACCATCCAGGTGCTGTGCCGTCGGCGCAAGAACAATCCGCTGTATGTCGGCGAGGCCGGCGTCGGCAAGACCGCGCTGGCCGAAGGCCTGGCGCGGCGGATCGTCGACGGCGAAGTGCCGGACGTACTGTCCGATGCCACCATCTTCTCGCTGGACCTCGGCGCGCTGGTCGCCGGCACGAAGTACCGCGGCGATTTCGAGAAGCGCCTGAAGTCCGTGCTGGCGGCGCTGAAGAAGATCCCGCAGGCGGTGCTGTTCATCGACGAAATCCACACCATCATCGGCGCCGGCTCCGCCAGCGGCGGCACCATGGACGCCAGCAACCTGATCAAACCGGCGCTGGCTTCCGGCGAGATGCGCTGCATCGGCTCGACCACCTTCCAGGAATACCGCGGCATCTTCGAAAAGGATCGCGCGCTGGCCCGGCGCTTCCAGAAGATCGACGTGGTCGAGCCCACCATCGGCGAGGCGGTGGAGATCCTGCGCGGCCTGCGCCCGAAGTATGAGGCGCACCACCACGTCACCTACGCCGACGACGCGATCCAGGCGGCAGTGGATCTGTCGGTGAAGCACATCAACGACCGTTTGTTGCCCGACAAGGCGATCGACGTGATCGACGAGGCCGGCGCGCGTCAGCAGTTGCTGTCGCCCGAGCTGCGCAAGAGCCGCATCGATGTCGAGGAAGTCGAAATCATCGTCGCCAAGATGGCGCGGATTCCGGCCAAGCAGGTCAGCGCTTCCGACAAGGACGTGCTGCAGCACCTCGAACGCAATCTCAAGATGGTGATCTTCGGTCAGGATCCGGCCATCGAGACCCTGACCTCGGCGATCAAACTCGCGCGCTCGGGCCTGGCCAACCCGGACAAGCCGATCGGCAGCTTCCTGTTCGCCGGCCCCACCGGCGTGGGCAAGACCGAAGTCACCCGCCAGCTCGCGCTGCAGCTCGGCATCGAACTGGTGCGCTTCGACATGAGCGAGTACATGGAGCCGCATTCGGTCAGCCGCCTCATCGGCGCGCCTCCGGGTTACGTCGGCTTCGACCAGGGCGGTCTGCTGACCGAGAAGGTCGTGAAGACCCCGCACTGCGTGCTGCTGCTGGACGAAGTGGAAAAGGCGCATCCGGACATCTTCAATATCCTGCTGCAGGTCATGGATCGCGGCGTGCTGACCGACACCAACGGCCGCGAGGCGAATTTCCGCAACGTGATCATCGTGATGACCACCAATGCCGGCGCGTCGCAGGCGGCCCGACGGTCCATCGGTTTCACCAAGCAGGACCACAGCACTGATGCGATGGAGATCATCCGCCGCAGCTTCAGCCCGGAATTCCGCAACCGGCTGGATGCGGTGGTGCAGTTCCAGGCGCTGGGCTTCGATCACATCCTGCGCGTGGTCGACAAGTTCCTGATCGAGCTGGAAACGCTACTGCACGAAAAGAATGTCTCGATGTCGGCCACCCCGGCCGCGCGCGACTGGCTGGCCGAGCACGGTTTCGACCCGCTGATGGGTGCCCGCCCGATGGCGCGGGTGATCCAGGACAAGGTCAAGCGCCCGCTGGCGGACGAACTGCTGTTCGGCAAACTGGCCGGCGGTGGGCGGGTTTCGATCGACGTGCGCGACAACCAGTTGGTGGTCGAATCGCAGGCTGAGCCCGAGAAGCTCTTGCCGGTGACGGTCTGAGCAGGCCGTAGACCACGGGTTCCGGGTCGGGAGTCACACTCCCGGCCCGTCGACGAGGCATAGACTCGAGCTGCCCGCACTTTTGCAGGCACGAAAGGAGCTCGTGACATGCTGCCGAAACTCAAATCGAAGGTCGGGATGGTCGCTGCAGGTGTCGTCCTGGCGCTGGCCGGCGTCGGCACCTCGCAGGCCTACAACGTCTGCCAGGCCTGTCTGATCACGTATTACGACTGCGTCGATGCCGGCGGGACGGGCTGTTCGCTCCGTCTGTCCCAATGCCTGCGCGCTGCCGGTTGCCCGCAGGTCTGATCCAGCAACGGGATTCCCGCAGTCACGAAAAAGGCGGCCATCGGCCGCCTTTTTCATCAGTACATTGGATGCATTACTTCATGCGATACGTGATCCGACCCTTGGTCAGATCGTAGGGGGTCATTTCGACCTTGACCTTGTCGCCGGTGAGGATGCGGATGTAGTTCTTGCGCATGCGCCCGGAGATGTGGGCAATGATCTCGTGGCCGTTCTCGAGCTTCACCCGGAACATCGTGTTCGGGAGGGTCTCCGAGACCGTACCTTCAAATTCTATGACGTCGTCTTTCGCCATTCGCCTTGGGCTGCCGTTGAGGTCGGGCACAAAGGCCCAACGAAGCCGCGCATTCTGCCACGCCACGGCTCCAATCGCAAAGAAAGCGTTAGCCGGAGGGCGGATTGCCCGAAGTCTCGTGCGGCACATCGCCCAACGAGAGTGTTTCGAACGCATCGCACCACGATCCGATCCGGCCGGAAGCAGCGGTCAGCCTTTCGATTTCGGCCATGAACGCAGGCCGGGCCCGGGTTTCGCCGCCCATCCGCAGCAGGTGCGGGTTTTCGACCTGGGCGTCGATCAGCGGCCAGCCCCATGCGCGCAGGCGGAAGGCGAGGGCCGCCAGCGCGGCCTTGGAACCGCCGGAGGCCAGGCTGACCATGCTCTCGCCGAAGAACATCCGGCCGATCGCGACCCCGTAGATGCCGCCGACCAGCCGGTTGCCGTCATCGAACACTTCCACGCTGTGCGCGTGCCCGAGCCGGTGCAGTTCGGCATAGGCCTGCCGCATGTCGGCGGTGATCCAGGTGCCGTCCTGTCCCGGACGCGGCGTCGCAGCGCACGCGGTCATGACCTCGACGAAGGCGGTGTCGGCCCGCGCAACCCAGCCGCTGCCGCGCAACTGGCGCAGGAATCTGCGCGAGAGATGCACGCCATCGGTGCGGAACACGATGCGCGGGTCGGGCGACCACCACAGGATCGGTTCGCCTTCGGAAAACCACGGAAAGATGCCGTGACGATAGGCGTTGAGCAGACGCCCGGGGCTGAGGTCGCCGCCGGCCGCCAGCAGTCCGTCCGGGTCGCGCAGCGCAGTCTCGACCGGAGGGAAGGGTGCGTCCGGATGCGGCGACAGCCAGGGCAGGCGCAGGCTCATCCGCCGTCGCCCGCCAGCGCGCGGAACGGCGAATGCGCCGCGAGCTGCGCGGCGTAGCGTCGCACCGCGACCGCTTCTTCCCGGCACCAGCGCGACAACGCTTCGGCGAAATCGGGATCGGCGATCCAGTGGCGGCTGCGCACGAAAGCGGGCAGGAAGCCGCGGTCGATCTTGTGTTCGCCCTGCGCGCCCGGCTCGAACCGGGTCAGGCCTTCGCGCAGGCAGTAGTCGATGCCCTGGTAGTAGCAGGTCTCGAAATGCAGACCGGGCAGGGTGCGGTGTGCGCCCCAGTACCGGCCGTACAGCGTGTCGCCGCCGCGCAGGCACAGCGCACCGGCGATGGCCTCGCCCGCGTGGTCGGCGAGGATCAGCACCAGTCGACGCGGCAGCGTTCGTGCCAGATGGCGCAGGAATTCCAGCGTCAGCGCCGGCGAATTGCCGTATTCGGCGAAGGTCTGCAGATAGAAGCCGTGCATCGCCGCCAGATCGTCGTCGCTGGCTTCATCGCCGTGGACGACCCGGAACGTGGCGCCGCCGCGCGCGACCTTGGCGCGCTCCTGACGGATGTTCTTGCGGTGCTTGTGGTTCATCGCGGCCAGGAAATCGTCGAAACACTTCCAGCCGGCGGCGTTCTGCCAGTGGTATTGCACGTCGATGCGCTGTAGCCAATGGTTGTCGTCGCAGGCAGCGTCATCGCGTTCGTCGAGGAAATTGACATGCGCGGAGGAGCAGCCTGTCTGCCCGATCATTTCGACGATCGCCGCAAGCAGTTGCCCCCGCGCAGCGGCGTCGCGGGCCAGCAGCCGCGGCCCGGTCACCGGCGAGTAGGGCACCGCGCATAGCCACTTCGGGTAGTACTCGCGTCCGTACTGGGCGTAGGCGCGCGCCCAGGCGTGATCGAACACGAACTCGCCGTGCGAATTGTCCTTGAGATAGCCGGGGGCGGCAGCGATCAGGGTGTCGCCGTCCCACAGCGTGAGATGACGCGGCGTCCAGCCCCACTGTTCGCGCAGACAGCCGTGGGCTTCCAGGCCGGCAAGGAAGGCGTGCGAAACGAAAGGGTTGCGGCCGTCGTGGAGTGCGTCCCACGCTGCCGCGGGCACGCTGTCCAGCGCGGACAACAGCCGGATGGTCATTCGTGCGCCGGCGAGTGGTGCGCGTCGCGGCGGTACACATCCGGATCGTGCTTCTGCATATGCCGCTCCGGCTCCGACAGCGGCACGAAGCCCAACTGCGCGTACAGCGGCTGCATATCCTTGGTCACCAGATGCCAGCGGCGCAGGCCCTGCAGGCGCGGATCGGCCATCAGCGCTGCGACGATGGCGCGGCCGTAGCCCTTGCCGCGATGCTGCGGCAGCACGAAGACATCGGCGAGATAGGCGAATGTGGCCTTGTCGGTCACGGCGCGGGCGAACGCGACCTGCCGGCCGTCGAGATGGCCGCTGCAGCACACCGAATGGCGCAGCGCGCGCTCCAGCGTGTCCCGCGGAATGTCGGTGGCCCAATAGGACTCGCCGGACAGGAAGCCGTGGACCAGCGCGAGATCGATATCCTCGAATTCGGCGCTGGTCCGCAGCATCGATCAGCCCTCTTTATCGAGAAACTTCTCGGCGTCCAGTGCCGCCATGCAGCCGAAGCCGGCCGAGGTGATGGCCTGGCGATAGACCTGATCGGCAACGTCGCCCGCGGCGTACACGCCCGGGACCGACGTCTGGGTGGCGTTGCCGTCCAGGCCGGTCTGGATGGTGAGGTAGCCGTTCTTCATCGCCAGTTGGCCTTCGAAGAGCGTGGTGTTCGGGGTGTGGCCGATGGCGACGAAGAAGCCGTTGACCGCGATGTCGCGGGTGCTGCCGTCCAGCATCGACTTCACGCGCATGCCGGTGACGCCGCTGTCGTCGCCCAGCACCTCGTCGACGGTGTGGTGCCAGACGGTTTCGATCTTGCCGGCCTGCACCTTGGCGAACAGTTTGTCCTGCATGATCTTTTCGGCGCGCAGCGTGTCGCGGCGATGGACCAGATACACCTTGCGGGCGATGTTCGACAGATACAGCGCTTCCTCGACTGCGGTGTTGCCGCCGCCGATCACCGCCACGTCCTGATCCTTGTAGAAGAAGCCGTCGCAGGTGGCGCAGGCGGACACGCCGCGGCCCTTGAACTTCTCTTCCGACGGAATGCCGAGGTACTTCGCGGTGGCGCCGGTGGCGATGATCAGTGCGTCGCAGGTGTACTCGCCGCTGTCGCCCTTCAGCCGGAACGGGCGCTGCGACAGGTCGGCGGTGTGGATGTGGTCGAAGATCACTTCGGTCTCGAAGCGCTCGGCGTGCGCCTGCATCCGGTTCATCAGGTCCGGACCCATGAGGCCGTGGGCGTCGCCCGGCCAGTTGTCCACTTCGGTGGTGGTCATCAGCTGGCCGCCCATCTGCAGCCCGGTGATCACCACCGGCTTGAGGTTCGCGCGCGCCGCATAGACGGCGGCGGTCCAACCGGCGGGGCCGGAGCCGAGAATGACCAACTGGGTGTGCTTGGAAGTGCTCATGAAGCCTCTGGATCGAAGGAGGGGTGGCGCAATCGCCGCCGCAAGACGGCATAGCTTGGAGACGCGCGGCGGGCGAATCAAGGGAAACGGGGCAGGACGAACGCATCGGAACGATGTTTCCCGGCCGCGCACCGTTTGGGCTCAGGCGGAGGTGAGCTTGACCAGAATTGATGCGGCCGATCGATACGGATCCGCAGAAGGGGCTTCAGCCCCGATCCCGGTCATGAGATGAAATTTCGTAGCGAGCTCGGGCCTGAAGGCCTCCTGCGAACAGAAACGTAGGCCGCATGGAGCCGAGGGCTGCAGCCGGGGATATCCCTTTGATGTTCTGCGTCACGCTGTTCCCGGGTACACGCTGCGCGCGCACCTGAGCTAGGCGACCGGGGTCGTGGTGACAGTGCCATCCGGATGCATGCGGTGTTGCGTGCCGTTGCCCCAAACGATTTGACCGATAACCCGGTTGTACTCCTCAACGAAAGCCTTCCGATGTAACCAGTTCTGAAAGCAGTCGTAGTGCATCGCAGCATCCGAGTAACGCCAGAGAGGGTGCGATGGCGTTTGAATGAAATGCTGGCCTGCCACTGTCACCTGACCGGCTGCGATAACTTCGCAGCAGAGCGGGCACTCTGTCTTGCCGAGGATCACGATTGCCATCAAGAACTCCCAGAAGGCCTGACGCGCATCTACAAATCCTCATGCCCCGGCAACAACCCCTGCAACTCCGGCCCCGTGAGATTGCGCCACTGGCCCGGCTTGAGATGCCCCAGTTTGATGTTGCCGATCCGCACCCGCAGCAGTTGCTTCACCCGGAAGCCGAAATACGAGGCCATCAGGCGGATCTGCCGGTTCAGGCCCTGCACCAGCACGATCCGGAAACCGTTGCGGCCCAGTTTGCCGGTCTTGCAGGGCAGGGTGGTTTCGCCGTTCAGCGGTACGCCGCGGCTCATGCCGCGCAGGAATGCGTCGCTGACCTGGTGGTTCACCACCACCAGGTATTCCTTCTCCAGCTTGTTCTCGGCGCGCAGGATCGCGTTGACGATGTCGCCGTTGCTGGTCAGCAGGATCAGGCCTTCCGAATCCTTGTCCAGGCGCCCGACCGGGAAGATCCGCTGCTCGTGGCCGACGAAATCGACGATGTTGCCCTTCACGTCGGCCTCGGTGGTGCAGGTCACCCCCACCGGTTTGTTCAGGGCGATATAGACGTGCCGGCGCTGGCCCTTGGCCGCCGACCGCGCCTTCAGCGTCTGGCCGTCGACCCGGACTTCGTCGCCTTCGCCTACTTCTGAGCCGACCCGGCCGCGCTGTCCGTTGACCGTGACCCGGCCTTCGCCGATCAGCCTGTCGGCCTCGCGTCGCGAGCAGAAACCGGTGTCGCTGATGTGTTTGTTGAGGCGCATGAGGCGCTCCGGAGGGGCTTGCAGCGGGCGTGCATCGTAAAGCATTGCCGTTTGCGCAGACAGGCGGCCAAACGCCGAAGCCCCCGGGGATACCGGGGGCTTCGGGATCGCACCGGCGTCGGCCGCTCAGCGCTGCCGCTGCGGCCTGAGCGTGGGCAGGCCGACCATCGGCATGGGCACCGCCTTGCCGGCCTTGGCCCTCGTCTTGGCATAGACGAAGGGATTGGCCGCCGCCGGGCAGACGGTGCCCGGTGCAGGCAGGTCGCCGTCGAGGAGGTAGGCGGTGACGTAGTCGTCCGTGCACACGCTGCGCCCGCTGTAGGCCGCCGTGTGGCCCCAGCCGGCATAGGTGAGCAGCCGGCTGTTGCGCAGTTGATGGTTGGTCGCGACCGCGCCGGCATAGTTGGTGGCGGGATCGTAATAGTTGCCGACCACCAGTACCGGGTTGGCGGTGCTGGTCTTCCAGGGGCCGGTGTAGCGATTCCTGGCCGTGGGCCAGGCGGCGCAGGCGGCGTTGTTCCACCACCAGCTCGGGCCGATGAAGGAACCGGCGTCCGCATACTTGCTGATCGCGGAATACCAGTTGAAGCCGCTGGGATACGCGGCGTCGGCGCAATGGTTGCCGAAATAGGCCTCCAGACTGTTGTCGTAGAAGCTGCGCTGCACCGGACCGGCATCGCGGAGCTTCTGCTGGATGGCGCGGTGCCGGACCAGCGCCTGCTTCGATGCGGACTTGTCGCCCTGCATCGCGATGGCCAGCAGGTCGAGGAAATCGGCGTAACTCGGCCAGATTTCCGGCGTATACATCGCGCTGATCGCGTCGCCGACCAGTTCGTCGTAGGCGTATTCGAAGGTGTCGTCGCCTTCGCCGATCACGATCGTCTGGCGACGGCCGACGGCCAGAATGGCGTCGAAACGCGCCTTCGAGCCGTCGGGGCCGCTCAGGTAGCAGTCCGGGCCGGCCAGATCGCACTGGTGGAAGAATTCCTCCAGCACCTCGGCGGTCGAACTGCGGTCGGCCCTGATCTGCCAGCCGCTGCTCCACAGCTTCGGATCGAGGACGCCGTCGATCACCATCGCCCGGACTTTCTTCGGATACAGGTTCGCGTAGGTGTTGCCGATGAACGATCCGTAAGAGTAGCCGAGGTAGTTCAGGCGCTCATCGCCCACGGCCTGGCGCAGCAGATCGAGGTCGCGCGCCACGTCGGCGGTGCTCATGTGCTTGACGATGGGCTGTTTGCCGGCCGCGCACCGATAGGCGATGTTGCGGTAGCGCGCGAAGTAGTCTTTTTCCTGGTTCGCCCGGTAGGGGAACGTCGACAGACCTTCGAAGTAGCTGTCGCGCGCGTCATCGCTGTTCCAGCAGCGGATTGGCGTGGATTCGCCGGTGCCACGCGGATCCCAGCCGACGATGTCGAACCGGCCCAGCAGCACTTCGTTGAGGTAATCGCCGAAGCCGTTGAACACCAGATCGACGCCCGAGGCGCCCGGGCCGCCCGGATTGAGGAACAGGGTGCCGATCTTGTTCTTGGGGTCGGCGGCGAGCAGCCGCGCCACCGACAGCTCGGTCTTCGCGCCGGAGGGCTTCCTGTAATCCAGCGGCACCTGGACCGTGGCGCACAGCAGATCGTCGAAACTGTCGAAGCAGGGCTTCCAGTCGATCTCCGGAACCGCGGGCGCCTTGATCTTGAGCGGCGCAGCGAGCGTGGGCAGGCTGGCGACGGCGGCCAACAGAGGCAAGAGCGCGATCGCCAGACGGCGGCTCGGGCGGTGATTCACTGTGTTCGTAGCGGGACCAGACGCCATTCGCGTGCTCTCTCGGTTGTTGTTCAGCGTGAGGGTGGATCGGATGCGGGCAGGACAGGCTCGGGCGACTCTACAACACGGCTCCCCTCCGCGCCGAACTCCGCCTGTGCAAGGCAGGCAAGCGACCTCACCGCATTCTCGGACATCGCACCGCGGGATGGATACTCGAAAGACGGCGACTTTGGTCACGGTTTCTGGAATTTTCATATGATCTCCAGTCGCCTCCATCGATCGCGCCGACGGCTATCCGCGGGCATCCCTTCGTCGTCGGCAGGGTGATGGTCTCCGCTCCGGGCGGTACGATGTGGGACGCCGTTTCGGGCTCGACCCGGAATCCGGCATAACGGACAATCGTCCACGTCGGTCAACACAGCGCGATGCCCGGCCAGTATCCACAAGCGCTTTTCCCTGTAAGATCAGCCCTCTACACGTACTTTCTCAGGTATCCCGACACGGTGGCACGCGAGCTTTCCGACCGCAGCAGCAAATCCCGTCGCGCCGCCGTGGCCGAGGCCCCGAAATCGAGTCCGGGCCGGCAGCGGCTGGTGCGCGATATCGCGCTGATCATGATCGCGCCGTTCCTTCTTTATCTGTTGGTCTGCCTGTTCACGTTCTCGCCGCAGGATCCGGGCTGGTCGCACTCGGGCAGCGTGACCGCGCCGTTGCAGAACGCTGGCGGCCGGGTCGGGGCGTGGCTGGCCGATGTCCTGCTGTATCTCAGCGGCTATGTGGCCTTCCTGCTGCCGTTGATTCTCGGCGCGGTGGCGTGGATCGCGCTGTTCGGCATGGATACCGACGGCGATGGCGACGCCGATCTGGGTCCAGCGCTGCGGCTGGTCGGGATCGTCGGCTTCCTGGTCGCCGCGACCGGGCTGCTGCACATGAAGATCGGCTCGGCGCCGGATTTCTCGGCGGGGGCGGGCGGCATCCTCGGCCAGTTGGTCGGACGTTCGCTGCTGCGCGGGTTCGGCATGGTCGGCGGCAACCTGTTCCTGCTCGCGCTGCTGCTGATCTCGATCACCCTCGCCACGGGGCTGTCGTGGCTGGCGGTGATGGACCGGATCGGCGCGCTGGCGCTGAAGATTCCGCCGATGTTCCGCAAGGGCAGCCAACAGGCCGCCGAGTGGCAGCAGGCCCGCACGATGCGCGAGGAGCGCGAGGAAGTGCGCAAGGTCGACAGCGAGAAGCGCGCGAAGCGTGAGCCGGTGAGGATCGAGCCGCCGCCGGCGCCCGTGGTCGAAAAGAGCGAACGCGCCAAGCGTGAGCAGCAGATCCCGCTGTTCCATGTCTCCGACGGCTCGGGCATCCCGCCGCTGTCGCTGCTGGACGATCCCAAGCCGCAGCCGAAGGGCTACGACGAGGGCACGCTGGAGACCATTTCCCGGCAGATCGAATTCAAGCTCAAGGATTTCCGGATCGAGGCCCAGGTAGTCGGTGCCTATCCCGGGCCGGTGATCACCCGCTTCGAGATCGAGCCCGCGCCGGGCGTGAAGGTCAGCCAGATCAGTTCGCTGGACAAGGACATCGCCCGCGGCCTCAGCGTGAAGTCGGTGCGCGTGGTCGACGTGATCCCCGGCAAGTCGGTGATCGGCCTGGAAACCCCGAACACCCATCGCGAGATGATCTATCTCAGCGAGCTGCTGCGCTCGAAGGAATACGACAAATCGGCCAGCCCGCTGACCCTGGCGCTGGGCAAGGACATCGCCGGGCGGCCGACGGTCGCCGATCTGGCGCGCATGCCGCATCTGCTGGTGGCCGGCACCACCGGGTCGGGCAAGTCGGTGGCGGTCAACGCGATGGTGCTGTCGCTGCTCTACAAGGCCAGCGCCAAAGAGCTGCGGATGCTGATGATCGACCCGAAGATGCTGGAACTCAGCGTCTATCAGGGCATCCCGCATCTGCTGGCGCCGGTCGTCACCGACATGAAGGAAGCCGCCAACGGCCTGCGCTGGTGCGTGGCCGAGATGGAGCGCCGCTACAAGCTGATGAGCGCGGTCGGCGTGCGCAACCTCGCCGGCTTCAACAAGAAGGTGAAGGACGCCCAGGACGCCGGCCAGCCGCTGCTGGACCCGCTGTTCCGGCCGAATCCCGACCTGGACGAGGCGCCGCGACCGCTGGAGCCGATGCCGTTCATCGTCATCTTCATCGACGAATTCGCCGACATGATGATGATCGTCGGCAAGAAGGTCGAAGAACTCATCGCCCGTCTGGCGCAGAAGGCCCGCGCCGCCGGCATCCACCTGATCCTCGCCACCCAGCGGCCATCGGTGGACGTCATCACCGGCCTGATCAAGGCCAACATCCCGACCAGCATCGCGTTCCAGGTCTCCAGCAAGATCGACTCGCGCACCATCCTCGACCAGTCCGGTGCGGAAACACTGCTCGGTCATGGCGACATGCTGTATCTGCCGCCGGGCACGGCGCTGCCGGAACGCGTCCACGGCGCCTTCGTCAGCGACGAGGAAGTGCATCGCGTGGTCGAGAACCTGAAACAGACGGGCGGCGCGCCGGATTATGTCGAAGGCGTGCTGGAAGAAGTGCAGACGATGGGCGACGGCGTGGTCGTCGGCCCCACCGGCCTGCCCGAAACCGGCGGTGGTGGCGGCGACGAAAGCGACCCGCTGTACGACGAGGCGGTCAAGATCGTCACCGAAAGTCGCCGCGCCTCGATCTCGGGCGTGCAGCGCCGCCTGAAGATCGGCTACAACC
>JAIMKJ010000022.1:17435-68917 GCA_020692565.1 Thermomonas sp. | reverse complement strand
GCAACACCCTCAAAGAAAGTGACCCGCGCGTCAGCGCGGAAGCTCTGCAGTTGCTCTTAGATGGAAATCGCCGCTCTCAACTCACCCACACTAAACATGCTTGATCCATTGTCGGACGATCAAAACAAGCGCATCGCTCTTGTCCACCAGGTCTGCCGCAGCGACAAAAGTGACCGACGCGCGATCCGGCCCGAGCCACTTGAGCAATTTGTCCGGATCAGCGATGGCGTCCTTCGGGACCGTCCGCTTCGATTTTGCCCCCAGATGAAAGATCAACTGGAAAGAATCCTGCCCCCGCAGATGCATGGTGGCGAAATGCTCCGACGTACGGAAGCTGGGCGCGTTCCACTTCACTTCCTCCGAGATCCCCGGATCCGCACTCAGCAGGAGTTGCCTCAGCGCGACGATCGCATCCTTGTGAGGATGATCGAGCGCGGAAATGAAGGCCTCCACCGTAGCGGCCGGCTTGCGGCTCTTGTCGGTCATCGCATCTTTTTCCGATCACGATATGAATTCATCTCACGTCCTCTCCGGCAGGCAGTTACCCGAAAAAACAACGCCCGGCTCAAGCTCCACCCTGATGGTGCCGCCGTCGGACGGAAGAAAAGAAAGAGAGGGATCGTCCTGCACATGCTGCAGCCGTAAACCCGGCCATGCAGCACCCGTACTCACCGTGGCGTTGAACTCACGGCCAGCGATACGAACGGTCGCCTTGCCCGCGGAAAGCTGATACCAGAGCCAATACTCGACGCCTGCATGCACGATTTTCCGGTCCGGAAGCGTTTCGATATTCCCGCGGCAAAGCGTTTGAATCGTGCTGGCATTCGCCGTACCGAAAAAGAACACGAGCAGGCAGCCGAAAGCGAATCGATTCCTGAAAGGCGGCATGGTTTTTCCTGAGGGCTTACTCATCGTCAACTCCCTGAATCGAGGGCACAGCATTGAGTCTGTCCCCGCCCTTCAAGCGCGTCAACATTGCAATGTCCATTGGCCCTCGCATCAGCGCGAAAGCTCTGCAGTTCTTTTATTGATGCGTATCGCTGCGCTCAATCGGTCGCCCACCACGCCCTGAGGTCACGCAGTCGGCTCTTCGTCAATGGCGGGTCAGGACCCGCCCTACACAACTCGGCTTACGGTTCGATCGCAGCGGCTCGCCCAACCTCCCCCCCCGCGCTACGCGCAAGGGGAAGGGCTGAACGGCGCGGCCGATACAGCGTCGGCACATGCATTCGTTTCGTCGCATCGCAAAATGAGGGCGAACACTCGGCAATCGTAGACCCGAAGGGCGGCGCGCAGGATGTACGCCGTTTTTCGACGCGGCAGGATGCCGCATCGAAAAATCCCGGCCATGTCGCAGACGGCAGATTTGCCTCGGCACTAAAGAGTTTTCTTTGATTACTTTCTTGACTCGCGCCTATGGCGCTCGCCCTTCGGGCCGGCTTCGTCGTTCGCGCTGCAAGCGGCGCAGTGCGACAAAGAAAGTGTGACGCGTCAGCGCGAAAGCTCTGCAGTTGCTTTCGATGGCTGTCGCTACGCGTAACTATTCATCAAAGCACAGTGAAAAGCTGGATCCCGGCCTTCGCCGGGATGACGGTGCTTCAAGGACACCTGAGGAAATATCAACTCTCACGATTCTTCAGGAACCGCGCCATCGACACATTCCCCGTCGGCGGCGCGAACTCCGCCGCCACATCCACGAACCCGCGCATCACCGCGATCTCCCGCGGCGTCCGGTTCAGCGCATCGCGGCTTTCCGGATCGGCGCCGTCGTGCATCAACTGCTGCGTCACCCGCAGCAGACCATGCAGCGCCGCCAGATGCAGCGGACCGAAACCGCGCGGGTCGCGCACCTGCAGGCTGGCGCCTTCGTCGAGCAGGCGCGCGATGCCGGCAAGCACCACGTCCTCGTCGCAGGCGGTGCCGGGCTCGGCGCGCGCGCCCAGCAACAGCAGCAGCGGCGTGACGCCGCCCGCGGCCTGGGTGTCGGGGTCGGCGCCGGCCAGCAGCAGCGCATCGAGCAGCGCGACCAGCCGACGGCGGTCGCGGGTGGTGAAGCCGTACAGTGCCGCGCAGTGCAGCGGGGTGAGGCCCTGGGCGTCGGCGGCGTTGATGTTGGCGCCGGCGGCGAGCAGGCGCGTGCAGGCATCGGGCATGCCCAGCGCGGCGGCGAGCATCAGCACCGTCACCTCGCCGGGCAGGCGCTGCTCCAGCGTGGCGCCGGCGGCGAGCAGGCGGTCGACGATTTCGACCTGACGCATGCTGACCGCCGCCGACAGCGGCGTGGCGCCAGTGCGCGCGGCGAGTTTCGGATCGGCGCCGCGCGCGAGCAGCAGTTCGATCACCGCGCGATGGCCGCCGCCGGACGCGCGCAGCAGCGCGGTGCAGCCCTGCGCATCGGTGCTATCGATCGGCATGCCCAGATCGAGCAGGCGGCGCACGGCGTCGGCGTCGCCGACCACCGCCGCGGACGGCAGATCGGTGGGACGCAGCGCGCGGCCCGGCAGCGGCCAGATGCGCCAGTCCAGCCAGTCGGCCAGATCGCGACGGCCGCTGGACAACGCCACGCCCAGCGGCGTCTGGCCGTCGGCGGCGCGCACGTCGGGCGAGGCACCGTGCAGGATCAGCTGTTTGAGGATCGGTTCGCGGCGCAGCGCGGCGGCCAGATGCAGCGCGGTCATGCCGTGCTGATCGCGCGCGTCCAGCGCCACGCCGATACCGACCAGCCGTGCGATGACCTGGGTCCAACCCAGGCGCACCGCGAGGGTCAGCGGCGGATCGCCGGACACGCTCGCCGCGAACGGGTCGGCGCCGCGTTCCAGCAGCTCCAGCGCGAGCTTTTCCAGCCCGCGATCGGCGCGGTCGGCGGCCACGCAGGCGGCGAGGAAGCGCGCCACACCGCCGGCGCCGGCCGGCGAGACGCCATGACGCAGCAAGGCATGAATCGAAGACGCGGCGGTCGGACCCTGCGCCAGCCATGCGAACAGCGGGGTGTCGCCGGCATCGTCGTGCACCTCGGGATCCGCACCGTGGCGCAGCAGCCAGTCGATTTGCGCCGGCCCGGCGGGCGAGGCGCCGTCGCGCAGCAGTGCGCCGAGATCCTGCGCGGACACCAGCGGCAGCAGCCGCGGCAGTGGGTCGGTCTGGCCGTCGTACAGCGCATCGCGCAACAGCGAAATGGGGGCGCGGTCCGGCAGCGGCGCATCGGCATCGGCGCCGACGCTGGCCGGCAGTGGGTAATCCGGATCGATCGCCGAGACCAACGCCCAGCGTCCGGCGGCGGCGGCGTGGTCGATCGCGCGTTTGCCGTCGTTGTCGGCGTGCTGCGGATCAAGCCCCAGATCCAGCAGCGCGCGGATCAGCGCGGGCGACGGGGCGTCGGCCATGCACGCCAGGATCAGCGCGTGGCGGCCACCGGCATCGACCGCGTGCGCGTCGGGACGCGCATCGATCAGCGCCTGCAGCGCCGGTAGACGCCCGCCGCGGGCGGCTTCGAGGAAAGGCGTGCGCCGGTCGTCGTCGCGGGCGTGGATATCGGCACCGGCGCCCAGCAGGATACCGATGACCTCCGGGTGCCCGGCGTAACCGGCCTCGTGCAGCGCACTGCGACCGCGCGGGTCGCGGGCATCGACCTTGGCGCGATGCTTCAACAGCAGTTGCACGCCGGCCGGATCGTCCTCGTCGCCGCCGGCCGCTGCGTGCAGCGCCGGTACCGCGCCGGGCAGGTCGGGCCTGGCGCCGCGTTCCAGCAGGAAACGCGCGAGCCGCCAGTTGCCGGCGGTGCAGGCCAGCGCCAGCGGGCTGGCGCGGTCGCGGTTCAGCGGGTCGATATCGGCGCCGGCATCGCGCAGCAGCGCGGCCACGCCGGGGTCGGAGCTGCGCGCGGCGTGATGCAGCGGCGTGTTGCCCTCGCTGTCGGCGATGCGCGGGTCGGCGCCGTTGGTCAACAGGGTCATCACCGCTTCGGGACGGCCGTGCCAGCTGTCGCGGGTGGCGGCGATCAGCGCGGTCATGCCGGCGTGGGTGGCATTGAGGTCGATGCCGTGACCGATCAGGCCGCGCAACAGGCGCAGGTCCGGCAGCACCGCGGCCAGCATCGTCAGGCTGCGCTGGTCGCGGGCGTCGGCCGGCGGCAGCGCATGGGGGTTGGCGCCCGCCTCCAGCAGCGTCAGCGCGCGCTCCACCCGGCCCTGACGGGCCGCGACGTAGAGCGCGGCGTCCAGATCCACGCCATCGAGCGCCGCGCGGTCGTCGGCATCGGCATCTTCTTCGGCTAGCGCTTCCTGCAGCAGCGCGTCGGCGCTGATCGGGGAGGGCGCGGGCATCCGCAGCAGCCTGCGGTGCGCCAGCGGCCAGACCAGCGCGCAGGCCGCCGTCAGCAGCCAGCGCGTGCCGGAAGGCATCAGCTCCGGCCACGCCAGCAACAACGTGCCGGCCAGCGGCAGCACCAGCAGCAGCGCGGCGCCGAGGCCACGCCAGTCGCGGGTATCGGTATCGACCAGCGCGCGCCAGTGGTCGCGCAGCGCGCCGCCCTCGCCTTCCAGCCAGCGCCACAGCGGCCAGGTGCGCCACAGCCCGATCAATGCACCGCCGACGACCGCGCTGACCGCGACCGCGGCGCCGAGCGTGCGGCCTTGAACCAATGCCGAGAACGGCCAGGCGACCAGCACCGCGAACGGCAGCATCGCCAGCGCCCACAGCGCCAGGATCGGCAGTGCGTCGCGCGCAGCGTCGCGGGGCAGGAACCGGCCGCCACGCGCGGCCAGCGCGAACGCCGGTTGGGCGAGCAGGCCAGAGAAGGCGGCCAGCGCAGCGCCGGCCGTACCGCCGACCGCCGCACCGCCGACGCCCGCCAGCGCGGTCAGCGCCAGCCCGGCCAGCAGCGGCACCGGGCCGAAAGCCATCCGGCGCGGCGCGGTGTTGAGGATGTCGTTCTCAGGCATCCGTGCCCCAATCCTCGGTCATCGGATCGAGCATGGTCGGCGGGAACTGCAGGTGGAAGCCCTGTGCGGCCAGATTGGCGCGGACCACGGCGGGATCGGCCTGCGCCAGCTTGCGCTCAGGGGTCAGGGCGACTTCCAGTACGAACTTCAGCGGCCCGAGCTGGGCGCGGACGGGTTCGGGCAGGCACGCGAAATCGTCGCGCGCAGCCAGATAAAGATAGGTATCGGCCTTCCGCTGGCTCTTGTAGACGTACGCTTGCATGGCCGGAACGGGGTGCCTCGGATGACAGGATGGACAGAACCGGCACGACCGCCGTGAGGCGGACGCGGGGAACTCGGCGCCACGGGCTTCTTCCGAAACCCGCCCCTGTCAAATCAATCGCTTGCGGGATTGACTTGTGGCGGATGCATCCAAGTATCGCCCAACTGCCGGATATCGTGGGGATTCCCGGCGAATTGTGCGCCAAAGCACGGTTTGCGGCTAGGGCAACCTACGGCCCGATTCACCTGCAGGAGGGCCTTCAGGCCCGATGGCCTCACATGCGGAAGGACCTAGGGCCGGAAGCTCGGCGCTGAAGCGCCTCCTACGGGGCAGATCATCGGGCCTGAAGGCCCTCCTACAGCGGGGAGGCGTCCATCCGGCTCAGTGATACCCCACGTCCGCCGCGATCTTCCCCTTGAACACCGAATACGACCACCAGGTGTAGCCGAGGATCGCCGGCAACAGCACCACCAGCCCGGCCAGCGCGAAGCCCTGCGTGGCCGGCGGCGCGGCGGCCTCCCAGATGGTCAGCGACGGCGGCACGATGTACGGCCACATGCCCAGCAGCAGCCCGGCGAAACCGAGCAGGAACAGCGACAGGCTCAGCACGAACGGCCGTACGTCCTGGCCGTCGCGCGGGATCGCCCGCCACAGCATCCAGGTCGCCAGCAGCACCAGCAGCGGCACCGGCGACAGCCACAGGAAGCGATCGCCCTCGAACCAGCGCGCCATCACCCGGCTGTCGAGGAACGGCAGCCACGCGCTGACCAGGCCGATGAACGCGAACACGTTGAGGGTCAGCGGTCGCGCGATGGTGCGCGCCATCGCCTGCAGCTTGCCGTCGGTCTTGAGGATCAACCACGTACTGCCCAGCAGCGCATAACCGCTGAGCACCGCGACCCCGGTCAGCATCGAGAACGGACTGAACCAGCCGAACGCACCGCCGATGTATTTGCCTTCCTGCAGCGGCATGCCCTCGACGATCGCGCCCAGGATCACGCCCTGCGCGAACGCGGCGAACACCGAGCCCAACCAGAAAGCCATTCCCCACGCGCGGCGCAGCGTTTTGGCCTTGAACCGGAACTCGAACGCCACGCCGCGGAACACCAGCGCGATCAGCATCAGCAACACCGGCAGATACAGCGCCGACAGCACCAGCGCATACACTTTCGGGAACGCCGCCAGCAATCCGGCGCCGCCCAGCACCAGCCAGGTTTCGTTGCCGTCCCAGATCGGCGCGGCGGTGTTCATCATGTGATCGAGCTGATCGTCGTCCGCCGCGAACGGCGAAAGGATGCCGAGCCCCAGCACGAACCCGTCGAGCAGCACGTACATCATCACGCCGAAGGCGATCACCGCGAACCAGGCGACCGGCAGCCATGTTTCGAGCGGGGGCATCATGTGGCACCTCCTGTCGCGCGACCTTCCATCGAAGGCGCTTGCGTCGCGCCGTCCTGCGTCGACGCGTCTTCCATGTCTTCGTCGGGCAACGACAGCGGACGCGCCGGGGTCTTGTCGCCGTCGTCGGTATCGGGCGCGGGCTCGTGCGGCTGCGGGCCTTTGCGCACCAGCTTGAACAGGTACCAGATGCCGGCGCCGAACACGCACACGTACACCACCACGAACACCGCGAGCGAGAACGCGACCGCCGCGCCCGACACCGCACTCACGGAGTCGGCGGTACGTAACAGGCCGTAGACCGTGTACGGCTGGCGACCGATTTCGGTGACGTACCAGCCGGCGAGGATCGCGACGAAACCCGACAGCGTCATCGTCTGCCAGCCGCGCAGCAGCCAGCGCGCGGATGTGCGCTGCGGATCGAACAACCCGCCGCGCCACCATGCGAACGCCGACAGCAGCACCAGCGCCAGCATCGCGGTGCCGATGCTGACCATCACCCGGAACGCATAGAACACGGGCGCCACCGGCGGACGCTCTTCCGCGGGCACCGAGGTCAACGGCGCGATGGTGCCGTCCATCGAATGGGTGAGGATCAGACTGGTGACGCGCGGGATCTCGATCGCATAATCGTTGCGCGCTTCCTTCTGGTTCGGGATCGCGAACAGCACCAGCGGCACGCCCGCACCGGGCTCGCCTTCGCGCCAGTGCGCTTCCATCGCCGCGACCTTGATCGGCTGATGTTCCAGCGTATTGAGGCCGTGCATGTCGCCGGCGAGGATCTGCAGCGGAACCACGATCGCGCCGAAAGCCACCGACAGTTTCAGCATCCGCGTGGCCGCATCGCGGTGCTGCCCGCGCAGCAGATACGCCGCGCTGACGCCGCCGATCACGAAACAGGTGGTGAGGAACGCGGCCAGCACCATGTGCGCGAGCCGGTACGGGAAGGACGGATTGAAGATCACCGCCCACCAGTCGCTCGGATGAAAGACGCCGTCGATGATTTCGTAGCCCGCCGGCGTCTGCATCCAGCTGTTGGCGGAAATGATCCAGAACGTCGAGATCAGGGTGCCCAACGCGACCATGCAGGTGGCCAGGAAATGCATTTTTTCGGACACGCGCTTCATGCCGAACAGCATCACGCCGAGGAAGGTCGCTTCCAGGAAGAACGCGGTCAGCACTTCGTAACTCAGCAGCGGGCCGAGGATGTTGCCGGCCTTCTCGCTGAGCACCGACCAGTTGGTGCCGAACTGGAAACTCATCACGATGCCCGACACCACGCCCATGCCGAACGAGACCGCGAAGATCTTCAGCCAGAACACGTACAGATCGCGCCACACCGCTTCCCGGGTACGCAACCAGCGCCATTCCAGGAACGCCAACCAGCTGGCGATGCCTATGGTGAAGGCGGGAAAGAGGATATGGAACGAAATGACGAATCCGAACTGGATTCGCGACAAGAGCAACGGATCGAACGACATCGTCGATGCCTCCACGCATGGGAACGCCATGTCTGCCGTGGATTCTACGCAGCTTGCGACCGCAGCGAGCCGGTCATAACGTCCCAGGCCCGCCGCTGGGCGATGCGTGTCCCGCGACACGCGGCCACGTTCCGTGACCATCGGCCCGCTGCGACCCGCCCGGGCAGGCAGTAAGCTTCGCCGACTCCGTTCAGCGACGACCGCCATGACCTTACGTTCCCGCGTTTCGCTCCGTTCTTCCGTCCTCGCCGGCGACCTGCGGTCCGGTGGCCGGCGGTCCGGGCGCATGCTGGCTGCCTGCATGCTGTCTTCGGCCGTACTTTTCGCCACCGCGTTGCCTGCCGTCGCGCAGCCCGCGCAGGCGCTGACGATGGACCGGATCATGGCCGACCCCGACTGGATCGGTAACGGGATAGAACAGGCGTGGTGGTCGTGGGACGGCAGTCAGGCGCTGTACCAGCGCAAGCGCGACGGCGCGTCGGTCCGCGACCTGTGGCAGGTGCCCGTCGCGGGCGGTGCGCCCACCCGCGTGGACGATGCCGCCCGCGCCGGACTGGATGCCGCCAGACCTGTCTTCGACGCCACCCGTACGCGCATGGCGTTCGCGCGCAGCGGCGACATCTTCGTCCGCGATCTGCGCAACGGCGCCTTGACCCAACTCACCCGCACCGAAGTGCAGGACGCGCGCCCGCAGTGGAGCCGCGACGGCGCACTGGTGTGGCGCGCCGGCAACGACTGGTACCGCTGGACCGCGGCGAACGGCGTCGTGCAGGCCGCGAATGTGCAGGCTGCGGACGATCCGGGCAAAGCGCCCGCCGCCGACGATCTGCGCGACCGCCAGTTGCGCCTGATCGAAACGCTCAAGAACGACCGCGACCGCCGCGAAGCCGCGCGCCTGCAGGAGCAGGCCTGGCGTTTCGCCGATACCACCCGCGCGCCCGCACCGGCGTACCTGGGTAAAAACGTCGAAATCGCCGACAGCGCGCTGTCGCCCGACGGCCGCTGGCTGCTGGTGGTCACCACCGCGAAAGGCGCGGAGCACGGCCAGGGCGGCAAGATGCCGAAGTACGTCACCGAATCGGGCTACGAGGAGTTCGAGGAAGTGCGCACCCGCGTCGGCCGCGGCGCGCCGGTGCCGCATACGCTGTGGCTGGTCGATATCGCCAGCGCGAAAGCGAGCGAGCTGAAGTACGACGCGCTGCCGGGCATCGGCGACGATCCGCTGGCGACGCTGCGCAAGGCGGCGAAACAGGATCCGCTGAAGGGCCATCGCCCGGTGCGCATCGAAACCGACGGCGACGGCACCGGCCCGGCGATCCACTGGAGCGACGACGGCCGCAACGTGGCGGTGCTGGTCCGCGCGGTGGACAACAAGGACCGCTGGATCGCCACGGTCGACCTCGCGGGCGCGAAGCTGCAGTCGCGCCACCGGCTCACCGATGCCGCATGGATCAACTGGAACTACAACGACTTCGGCTGGCTGCCCGACGGCAGGACACTGTGGTATCTGTCGGAGGAAAGCGGCTACTCGCACCTCTATCTCAACGACGGCGGCAAGCCGCGCGCACTGACATCGGGCCGCTGGGAAGTGTCGTCACCGGCGCTGTCCGCCGACGGCAAGCGCTTCCGGTTCGTATGCAACCGCGCATGGCCCGGCGACTACGAAGTCTGCGACGTGCCGGTGGCCGGCGGCGCGGTGCGCGAACTCACCGCGCTGGACGGCGTGGAGGACTTCGTCGCTTCGCCCGACGGCGGCACACTGCTGGTGCGCCACTCCGACAGCTATCTGCCGCCCCAGCTCGCGGTCGTGGATGCCGATGGCGGCGATGCGCGCACGCTCACCGAGACCCGCACCGCCGAATTCCAGGCCCACGACTGGCTGGAACCGGAATACGTGCAAGTGCCGTCCAAGCACGGCGCCGGCACGATCTGGGGCAAATACTACGGCCCGAAAACGCCGGAACCCGGCAAACGCTATCCCGTCGTACTGTTCGTCCACGGCGCCGGTTATCTGCAGAACGTCAGCGACCGTTATCCGAATTACTTCCGCGAACAGATGTTCCACAACCTGCTGGTCCAGCAGGGTTACATCGTGCTGGATCTGGATTTCCGCGCCTCCGAAGGCTATGGCCGCGACTGGCGCACCGCGATCTACCGGCACATGGGCGAGCCCGAACTGCAGGATTACCTCGACGGCATCGACTGGCTCGTCGCCGGCAAGCAGGGCGACCGCGATCGCGTCGGCATCTACGGCGGCAGCTACGGCGGCTTCATGGCGTTCATGGCCCTGTTCAAGCAACCGGGCGTGTTCAAGGCCGGCGCCGCGCTGCGCCCGGTCACCGACTGGTCGCAGTACAACCACGAATACACCAGCAACATCCTCAATACGCCCGAACTCGATCCGGAAGCGTACAAGCGCTCCTCGCCGATCGAACTCGCCGCCGGCCTGAAGGACCACCTGCTGATCTGCCACGGCATGATCGACGACAACGTGTTCTACAAGGACTCGGTGATGCTGGCGCAGAAGCTCATCGAGCTGCGCAAGGACAAATGGGAACTGGCGAGCTATCCGCTGGAACGTCACGGCTTCACCCACCCGGATGCGTGGTACGACGAATACCGGCGCATCCACGAGTTGTTCGAGCGGACGTTGAAAGCGCACTGAGGACTTGTTCAAAATTTCAGGCCTGAAAATAATCTGTCATCCCGAACGAAGGCGAAGCCCGAGGCGGGATCTGCTTGTCGCCGGCAGCGACAACAGCAGATCCCGCCGCCCGCGACGCGGGCGTTCGGGATGACAGTAAGGTGCATCGGTTTTTGATTGAGGATCATGCCGTTGCAGGACATGCGGTTATTGAAGATTTTGAACAGGCCCTGACGACACCGCGCTTGACTTGGTCAACGGTCGGCGTAGCATTTCCGTCAGGCCAAGGGACAGACCCGCGGCCAAACCAACCCACCGTGAGGGAGCCTCATGGAACACCAGGCAGCAATGCCGGCGGTCGAGCCGGACCATCTTCTCGACTATCTCGTTTTCATCGGCCGATTCGAGCCGTTCCACAACGGCCACGCCGCCGTCGCCCGCCATGCGCTGGGCCGTGCGCGCAGACTCATCGTCCTGGTCGGCTCCGCCGACACGCCCCGCACCATCAAGAATCCGTGGACCGTCGCCGAGCGCGCGGTGATGATCCAGAGTTCGCTCGCGGACGCCGCCGATCGTCTGCTGATCCGTCCGCTGCACGATCATCTTTACAACGAAAGCCAGTGGATCGCGGCGGTACAGCGCACCGTGGCGGATGCCGTGCGCGCCGACGGCGGTGGCACCGGCGCGAAGATCGGCCTGATCGGCCAGGACAAGGACGCGTCCAGCTACTACCTGCGCGAATTCCCGCAGTGGCCGCTGGTCGACGTGCGCCAGACCGAAACCCTGTCGGCCACCGAACTGCGCCGCTATCTGTTCGAGGCCAACCGGCTCGACAGCCACGGCGGACTGATGCTGATCCGCGCCAACGTGCCGGCGCCGGTGTTCGACATGCTCGACGCCTTCCGCAAGAACTCGCCGGTGTTCCAGCAACTGGTCGCCGAATATCACTTCATCGAGAAATACCGCGCAGCCTGGGCCGACGCACCGTATCCGCCGACCTTCGTCACCACCGATGCGGTGGTGGTGCATTCCGGCCACGTGCTGCTGGTGCGCCGCCGCGCCGAACCCGGCAAGGGCCTGTGGGCGCTGCCGGGCGGTTTCGTCGGCCGCGACGAAAGCATCTTCGCGTCCTGCCTGCGCGAGCTGCGCGAGGAAACCCGGCTCAAACTGCCGGCGCCGGTGCTGAAGGGTTCGCTGAAGCACCAGCACGTCTTCGATCACCCCGACCGCAGCCTGCGCGGCCGCACCATCACCCATGCCTTCCACTTCGAATTCCCGAACGGCGAGCTGCCCGACGTGCGCGGCGGCGACGATGCCGACAAAGCACGCTGGGTGCCCGTGAGCGAGGCGCTGGAGATGGGTCCGCAGTTGTACGAAGACCATCTGCACATCCTCGAATTCTTCCTCGGCCGCGGCTGAGGCGCTTTTTTTTCACTGCGATCCCGATCCGGCGGATAGACCGCCGGTCTTCCACCGACGCGAAGGAGCTTCCGTCATGCGTATCCTCGAAAACCTGCTGCTCAACACCGACAGCTACAAGGCCAGTCACTGGCTGCAATATCCGCCCGGCACCGACGCGGCGTTCTTCTACATCGAATCGCGCGGCGGCGTGTACGACCGCACCGTGTTCTTCGGGCTGCAGGCGATCCTCAAGGAATATCTCGCCAAACCGATAACCCACGCCGACATCGACGAGGCGCGCGAGCTGTTCGCCGCGCACGGCGAACCCTTCAACGAAGCCGGCTGGCGCGATATCGTCGACCGCCTCGGCGGCCATCTGCCGCTGCGCATCCGCGCGGTGCCAGAAGGGATGGTGGTGCCGACCCATCAGGCCCTGGTGACCATCGAATCGACCGACCCGCAGGCGTATTGGGTGCCGTCGTACATCGAAACCCTGCTGCTGCGGCTGTGGTATCCGGTCACGGTGGCCACGATCAGCTGGCACGTGAAACAGACCATCCGCCAGTTCCTCGAACGCACCAGCGACAATACCGACGCGCTGCTGCCGTTCAAGCTGCACGATTTCGGCGCGCGCGGTGTCTCCAGCGCCGAATCCGCGGCGCTCGGCGGCTGCGCGAACCTGGTCAATTTCCTCGGCACCGACACCGTGTCCGGGCTGCTCGCGGCGAAGGCCTACTACCACGCGCCGATGGCCGGGTTCTCGATTCCCGCCGCCGAACACAGCACCATCACCAGCTGGGGCCGCGACCGCGAAGTCGACGCGTATCGCAACATGCTGAAGCAGTTCGCGAAACCGGGCGCGATCGTCGCGGTGGTGTCGGACAGCTACGACATCTATCACGCGATCCGCGAACACTGGGGCAAGACCCTGAAGGACGAGGTGATCCGCTCCGGCGCCACCGTGGTGATCCGCCCGGACTCGGGCGACCCCGTCGCGGTGGTGCACCAGTGCATCGAACTGGCGGACGAAGCCTTCGGCCACACCGTCAACAGCAAGGGCTTCAAGGTGCTGAACCACGTCCGCGTGATCCAGGGCGATGGCATCAACCCCACCAGCATCCGCGCGATCCTCGAACGCGTCACCAGCGCCGGTTACGCCACCGACAACGTGTCCTTCGGCATGGGCGGCGCGCTGTTGCAGCAGCTCAACCGCGACACCCAGAAATTCGCGCTGAAATGCTCGGCCGCGCGCGTCGACGGCCGCTGGATCGACGTGTTCAAGGATCCGGTCACCGACAAGGGCAAGCAGAGCAAACGCGGACGCATGACCCTGCTGCAACATCGCGAGTACGGCAGCTTCCGCACCGCGCCGGTGCCGCCGGACGCCGCCTCGCTCGCCGATGTCGAAACGCCGCCCGGCTTCGACGACGCGATGGTCACGGTGTGGGAGAACGGCCGGCTGACCCACGATTGGACTCTGGACGAGATCCGCGCACGAGCCGACGCGGCGAGGCTCTGAGCCCGATGCTGGCCGATCGCAGGCCACTTTCACGTTTTCCCTGACGGTCGCGGCGACCGCAGTGCGCGCCGCGTCCCAGGATCGGGCATCGGATGCCGATGCCCGCACGGTCAACGAAGACGACAGGGGAACACATGGATATTGTTTCGATGCAGGACGGCCCGATCCGCGTGGACGAGGCCGGGCTCGGCGATGGTTCGAATCCGGCGCACGGCGCGCCGGACATGGGCGCGCAATTGCTCGTCGACGGCGAGAGCCGGCGGATCTTCCTCAACCAGGGATATCCGTGGGCGATCAGCGGCAAGATCGTCACGGAGAACAACGGCGGCGACGGCAGCGGCATCATGATCGGCAGGAACCTGGTGCTCACCGCCCTGCACTGCGTGAACCGCAGCGGGTTGAAGCAGTACTTCATCCCGGCGTGTTACGCGGACCCGCCGCCCGGCGGTCGCGCCGAGCCGTTCGGCCGGTTCGAGGTGGTGAATTCCTACCGCTGGATCGACGTGAATTCCAGCGGCGGCGACGATAACGCGAAAGGCGCCGCCGACTACGCGGTGCTGAAGCTCGCCGCCGAACCCAACGTCGGCTGGGCCGGCACGCATGGTCAGGCCGATCGCGGCTGGCTCGATCGGAAGATGTGGTACCACATCGGTTATCCGGTCAACGACGTGCACAAGCTCGCGAACCACAGGAACGGCCGTCCGAGCTTCGAAATGGACATCGCGATCAAGGCGATCCGCGACTACACATACGTCAACAAGGAGGGGCTGAAACTCGACTGCACCAAGTTCTTCACCACCGCCGACTGCGAAGGCGGGCAGTCCGGTGGCGCCCTGTTCAACATCATCGACAACAACGTGATGGTCTCCGGCGTGCTTGCGCAGGAGGGTCCGCCCGGCACCGATTCCGGATTCGCCGCTTGCCACCCGAACATGGGCAAGCTGGTGGCGTGGTGCCGGCAGAACGCATGATGCCGCCACCGGCGCCTGCGGCAACGGCCTCGGGCGTCGGTCAGCGATCGGCGCACACCGCCTGCAGATCGCGGTGGCATAGACGCAGGTTGTCCATCAGATAGCGCCGCAATGCCGGATCCGGCGCGGCCGGCACGGCGCCGCCGAGGTGGCGATGCAGCATCGCTTCGAGCAGATAGAGATTGGCTTCACGGGCGATCGGTTCGCGGTTGGCATGCCCGGCATCGGTATCCACCAGCAGGCTCACGTCCTTGTTCGCGAGTTTGAGCCGCGCCGCGTATTCGATCACCCCGGCGATGCCGACGCGACGGTCTTCGCCGCCGGCCGCCAGCAGCAGCGGCCGATGCATGCGCGCGGTGTGCGCAAGCGGCGACTGCGCGTGCAGCGCCGCCATGTGCGTTTTGTCGTCGACATCCAGCGACAGGATCCGCAGCCAATCGGCCATCGGCACGAGATTGCCGAATTCCAGCGACTCCGGGTTGCGCAGGATCCAGCGCAATGTCCAGGCGAAATCCGGCGGCGGCACGAAGGCGACGCCGACCTTGAACAATTCCGGCTGGAAGGTCACGCCGAGCAGCGTCGAATAGCCGCCGAACGACGCGCCGGCGATACCGACGCGCTGCGCATCGCCGATCCCCGATGCCAGCAGGAATCGCGTGCCATCGACGATGTCCTGCTGTACGCGGCCATTGCCGAAGTCGCCGTTCGCGGCGAACGTGTAGACGCGGCCGTGACCGGTCGAGCCGCGGAAGTTCGGCTCGAACACCGCATAACCGCGATTGGCGAGGAATTGGCTGATGCCGTTGTACTCGGGCCGCCAATGGTTCCACGGACCACCATGCGGCACCACCACCAGCGGCAGCGTGGCCGCAGCGCGACCCGGCGGCAGGTACACGAAACCGTGCAGGCGCATGCCGTCCGACGCGCGCCACTGCACCGGCATCTTGCGCGCCAGATGGGATTCCGCGATGCGCTGCGTCGCGCGTTGGCTGCGCGGATCGCGCGGCCGGTCGTCGAACAGCGCCGATACGGTACCGCCGTCGGGATCGTACAGATGCCAGCGGCTGCCCTGCTGATGCCCGGCGCGGCTTTCGATCAGCCAGCGCGCGCGGCCGATATCGATGCGCAGGTCGCGCTGCGGCAGCAACGCTTCAAGCCGATGCAGATGTCGCTGCGTGTCCGCATCGAGGCCATGATTCGCCGCGACGGTGCTGCGATAGCTGGCGATCAACGGCTGCCGGGTCAACGGATCGAACGCCAGCGAATCCAGATCGGCCTCGGCGCGCGGATCGGCATGCAGCACGCGCAGGCCGCCGTCGGCGTCGAGGCGCATCAGACGATGCAGCTCCGGGCCGCGGGCTTCGCCGAAATTGCCGCGCAGGATCAGATCGCGCCCGTCCGCGCCGGCGACCAGCGGCGTGCAGCGCCGCATCTGCGCGCAGCGCGCGACCTCGCGCAGTCGGCCGTCGGCGTCCACGCGCTGGATCGTCAGCGCCAGTCCTTCGACCCGCTGCAGAAACGCCAGCCGCCCCCGGGGATCCAGTGCGTAACCGACGATGCGCCGGCGGTCCTCGCGCAGCAGCGTGCGCTGGCCGCGCATGTCCACGCGCAGCAGTCGCCAGCGTTCGGGTTGGCCCTGCGGCGTGAGGCCGTGCTGTTCGATCACGATCACCGCCGCAGGCAGGGCATCGTCCACACGCATGACCCTGCGCTTGCCCACGCCGCCCAGCGTGGTCACGATCCCGGAACCCGTCTGCCCATCGGCCGCCAGCGCGAACACCTGCTGCGGCGACTCCAGCAGCAGCCAGCGGCTGTCGCGCGTCCACATCAACTGCTGCGCGGGGGTATGCGCCATCAGCCGCTTCGGCTCGCCGCCGCTGGTCGGCTGCAACCAGACTTCGCGATTGCGGCCGGCTTCGTTCAACCACGCGACCTGCCGACCGTCCGGCGACAGCACGACCGAAACGATCGACGCACGCTGCAGGAATGCGCTGCGCGGCAGCGCCGCCGCGCGTGGCCTCTGTTGCGCACTGCGAAGCTCGGCCTGCAGTCCGGCGGCGTGCGCGGACGACAGCATCGCGACGGCGATCATCGGCCATGCGAGCGTCAGCGCGGCCCGGATCGCGAAAGCCTTCGCAATCTTCGACATGACAGTCTCCTGCGGACATGGGATGCGTCGGTCCGCGTTGTGTTGAAGGGTGTGCTGCAGGATGTGATTCGCTCGAAGTCCGTTCAAAACATGCCGATCGCCCGCGTAGAACGGTCTTCAGGCCGCTGCCAATGATCCTGTCATCTCCCGGCGGCCTGAAGGCCGCTCTACGGGTGAGGTCTTGCGTTCTTTGCGATTGCAGATGCAAGCGCGTTGGGATGTTGAACAGGCGATCGAGCGGTCGCGTTCAAGTCGTGGCGCTCGCGTCGTGCATGTCCAGCGGCTCGGACGCCAGGATCTCCTGCGGCCGATACAGCAGCCACAGCGCCGCGAGCGCCGGCAAACCGATCAGTCCGCAGACCGTGACCCACACCACCCGCCCCGATGTCGGCATCGCGAGCCGCCGGGTCCGCCACAGCGCGCCGATCAGCGACAGGAGCGACAGCGCGCCGGCCAACGACCACATGCTGCGCGGGATCGGCGCCGCCACGCTGGTTTCCAGCGGCATCGGCGGTGCGAACAGGCGCTGCGTGCGGTCTCGCAGCGCATACAGCACGGGCGAGGTCCAGAACGACCGATAGCGATAGATCGCGGGATAGTCGTAGTCCAGGCGCCGCTTCGCGATGACCTCGACCGCGCCGCCGTCGCGCACCCGCAGCACGTGCTGGTAAGGCACGGCGCCCTCCGCAGCATGCGCGTTGTAGCTGTTGCTGAAGACGATCAGATAACCGTCCACCAGCTCGATCATGTCGAGATCGTAGATGTCGTGATAGGTGCCGGGCATCGGCACCCGCAGCCGCGGCGTCATCTCCCGCCGATGCTCGACCGCCTCGCGACCATCGAAGAAATACAGCGCGCGGTCGCTGATCACGCCCAGGGTTTCGCCGATCGGACTGGCGCCGACCAGCACTTCGCCTTCCGGCAGCCGCACCCGCGGCAGGATTTCTCCGGATTCGCTGCTGTAGTGGTAGGCGGTGTTGCCCGCGATCAGCAGGGCATCGCCCTTGGCGAACCCCGGCATCGCGCCGGCAGGCAGCGCGGGCACCGGGAACGCGGCGTTGTCGGCACCGACGCCCAGCGCGCCCGTTGGCGTGCGGTCGCTCAGACGATAGCCGTGCAGTCGCATGTCGTCGTGACTGAACACCCAGCGCACGCCGCGGGCGTCATCGTCGAACTCCATCGGCGCGACGTTCGCCAGTTCGTGACGTTGCGGCACCCGCCGGATCTGCGAGGCGATGCCGGTCGGTTCCGACAGCGCGATCTGTTCGCGCAGCAGCGGCGCATCCGAGTGGGCACTGCCTTCCAGCGCCATGCGCATCCGCGTGCGATCGTCGACCTTCTCCGCCTCGTTGTGGCCGCCGCGCGGCGGCGTCGGCGTGTTGTTGGGATGCGAGCCCTGCGCGATCCACAGCATCTCGACGCCCGAATACGCCAGCAGCATCAGCAGGTACATCGCCATCTGCAGGGGCAAGGCCACCGCGACCATGCCTGCGCCGCTCCGCGGCGGCGCGTCGAGATCGGGTTTGAACGTCGCAAGCACCATCGCGACCAGCCACAGCACGGCCAGCCCCTGCACCGCGAGCGCGCCGAAACCGGTGGCGACTGCGGTGATCAGCAGCAGCGGAAACACCAGTCCCGAAAACGAATAGCGACGTTCGCCGAGCATGCCGTACGCGCCGACCAGATAACCGGCGGTGGCGATCTGCAGCGCCGCCAATGCCAGCAGCCAATGGCGCAGGTCGACCACGCGCGGCGTCATGGTGCCCTGCCACAGCGCGATCAGCGCGATCGGCAAGGCCACCGCCAGCGCCAAAAGCGCCACGCCCGCCAGGATCAGCGAGATCGCGATCCGCGGCGGCGACAGCGGCCGGTGCAACATGTTCAGCCACGCGCTCGGCTTGCGATACGTGCCCATCTGGTACAGCCCGAGCAACAGCCCGAGCGCCGCATACGCGCTGCCGAACGACCAGTGCACCACCAAGGGCTGCTGCGCCAGATCGACCATGCGGGTGAGGAATCCCAGCGCGATGAAGTGCACGCCCGCCAATGCCACCGCCCACAGGCGGAAGCGCAGCAGTTCGGCTTTGAACAATTCGAACATGGGCATCGTTCCTTCAGGCGGCCGCCGCGGGCGCGGCGTGGTTCTTGGCGAGGAACGCATTCACGGCGCGATCCAGACCCACCGGCATGCTCTGGATCGAACGCGCACCGGCGCTGCGCAGGAATTCGGCGAAGCCTTCGTCCTGATCCAGCACAAGGTAGTGATGCAATCCATCCAGGCGCTGCCGCTCCAGCAGGCCGGGCACCGTCGACGGTTCCGGCCCCTTGAACGGAATATCCGCCACCCAGTGCGTGACCCGGGAACAGAAATCCTCCGGCGCCGACATGTGCATCAGCCGGCCGTGTTCGAGGATGATCAGGTTGTCGGCGACGCGTTCGATCTCTTCCATCTGGTGCGAGCAGTAGACGACGGTGCAGTCCGCGGTCGCGTTGCTGTACATCAGCGATTCCAGGAATGCGCGCTTCGCGACCACATCCAGCCCCAGCGTGGGCTCGTCGAGGATCAGCAGTTCCGGCGATCTCGCCAGCGCCAGCGCGAGATTGAAGCCGGCACGCTCGCCGCGCGAGAGCTGGCCGACGCTCTGTTCCGGCAGCACGTGATAGTGGCCGATCACCTCGTCGTAGGCGCGCTGGTTCCAGCGGGGGTATTCGCGATGGTGCATCCGCGCGATCGCCGAGACCCGCATCCAGCCCGGCAAGGTGTGTTCTTCGTTGACGAAACCGATGCGTCCGCGGTCCGCGGGCGTCAGCTGCTGGCTGTCGCGGCCGAGGATGCGCGCCCGGCCGGCGCTGGGCGCGAGAAACCCCAGCAGGATCCGGAACAGCGTGGATTTCCCGGCACCATTGGCGCCGATGATGGCGTGGATGCGCCCGCGCGGGATGCGCAGATCGAGCTTATCGAGCGCGTGCTTGCGGCCATAGCGTTTGCTCAGGCCGTCGGTCTCGATCACGTGGTCGTTCGTCTGTATGGACATGGCGTCGGTCTCAGGCCGTCCTGCGCGGCGCCAACGCATCGAATTCGGCGACCATCCGCGCCTGCACTTCGTCGAGTGCGACGTTCAGGGGCACCACGTCGTGGACGAAACGCTGCACCGCATCGTCGAAGCGACGCTCGCGTTCGGCATCGCTCAGCCGCTGACGCAGCGGCGCGACGTACAGCCCCAGTCCCTGGCGGGAATCCAGCCAACCCTCGGTCGTCAACTCGGTGTAGGCCTTGGCCACCGTGTTCGGATTGATGGTCAGCTGCTGCGCCAGACCGCGCACGCTGGGCAACTGGTCGCCGGGCGCCAGCTCCCCGGTCGCGATCTTCATCCGGATGCCATCCACGATCTGCTTGCCGATGGAACGGGAATCGCCGGTGGCGATCTGGATCATCAAGGCTTTGGTGCGTGACATCTACGGCTCCGTATCATCTGTATTATGTATAATAGTACAGTATATTTTTCCCGGCACTGTCAATCACTTTCAGAAGACATCCCGATGAACGGCGCGGCACGCGGATGACGGCAGACCATCGACTGGCACATGCCCTGGCGTGCGGTCATGACTACTGTCGTCGACAAGGCGCGGATACATCCTTCAGGTGCGCCTACGCGTCATGTTCTGGCGATACGCAGCCCTTTTCGCGTGCGTTGGCTTGAAAAATCCGTATTTGCCGTCAGGAATGTCGACACCCGTTACATCGAAGACACCTCGCCTCGCTGTCCGTCTCATAAATGGAACACTGGGGAACTTTTCCCGGGTTTAGCACTCCAACCTGCCGACTGCTAAGATCGAGACCTATGAACCAGACCACTGCCAGTACCGCCCTGATCCCGAACAGCCTGCCGATGCCGGCCCTGAGCGGCTTGTCCGCGCTCGGTTCGCTGGAGGCCTATGTCGGCGCCGTCCACCAGATCCCGGTGCTTTCCGTCGAGGACGAGCAGGCGCTCGCCCGCCGCTTCCTCGAACAGAACGACCTCGAGGCCGCGCGCGAGCTGGTGCTCTCGCATCTGCGCTTCGTCGTGCATGTCGCCCGCGGCTACAACGGCTACGGCCTGCAGCTGGCCGACCTGATCCAGGAAGGCAACATCGGCCTGATGAAGGCGGTGAAGCGCTTCGATCCGACGGTCGGCGTGCGCCTGGTGTCGTTCGCGGTGCACTGGATCCGTGCCGAGATGCACGAATTCATCATCAAGAACTGGCGCATCGTGAAGGTCGCGACCACCAAGGCGCAGCGCAAGCTGTTCTTCAACCTGCGCCGCAGCAAGACCCGTCTGGGCTGGCTCAACGCCGAGGAAGTGCGCGCGGTCGCCAAGGATCTCAACGTTTCCGAGCGCGAAGTGATGGAAATGGAGTCGCGCCTCTCCGGACGCGACATCGGTTTCGACGCACCCGACGATGCCGACGAGGATCACGGCCCGCCCGCGCCGGTGGCCTATCTGATGATGGAAGGCGAAGACCCGGCGCAAGCCTACGAAAGCGCCGACAGCGAAGCCGACCAGTTGGATCTGCTGCGCGAAGGTCTGGCCCGTCTGGACGCCCGTTCGCGCGATATCGTCAAGCGGCGCTGGCTGGACCCCGACAGCAAGATCACGCTGCAGGAATTGGCCGACGAATATGGTGTGTCTGCCGAGCGTATCCGCCAGATCGAAGCCAATGCGCTGAAGAAGATGAAGGCGCTGTTCGCCGCGTAACCAGGCGACGCGCGCAGCACCGCACGAACGGCCCGGGCAACCGGGCCGTTTTCGATGGGCGACGTTTTATCCGGGACATTTTCATTTGTGCGGACGTTGTGCAGACTGCCCGTCTGCCCACGGCACTTCCCATGTCCACTCCCGGTTCGTCATCGCCTCCGTCACCCGCATTGCCCAACCGAGCCGGGGCGCTGTGGTTCGAAATCCGCGCCGGCGGTTTCAAGTGCCTGCGCGCCGCGAGGACGCTGTTCGATCGCAGCCATCGCCGGCATCGCGTGGGTTCGCGCCTGCGCGAGGCGCCGGTAATCGCCGAATCGAACGCTGCCCTCTGGCCCGGCAAGGATGGCGCCGAACACGCGCTGGTGCTGGGCAAGATCGAGAACCTGCGTATCGCGCGTCGCGCCTTCGACGGCATCGAATTGTCCCGCGGCGATGTGCTGAGCTTCTGGGCGCAGCTGGGTCGACCAACGCGTGGCCGCGGCTTCGCGATCGGCCGCGAGTTGCGCGAAGGCTGTCTGATTCCGAGCGTCGGCGGCGGTCTTTGCCAACTGTCGAACGCACTGTACGACGCGGCGTTGAAGGCCGGGCTGGAGGTCGTCGAGCGACATGCGCATTCGCAGATCATTCCGGGCTCGGCGGCAGCGCGCGATCGCGACGCCACCGTATTCTGGAATTACGTCGATCTGCGGCTGCGCGCACCCTTCGACGTCCGGTTCGAGGTTGCGCTCGACGCCGAATCGCTGACGGTGCGGGTGCGCGGCGGCGCGCCGGTGTCGCCGGTCTCCGGACGGACGATCGAAGCGACGCTCGAACCGGCGATCGCCGCGCTGCCGACGCAAGGACCCGGCGACTGCGCGACCTGTGGCCAACACGAATGTTTCCGCAACGCGCCGACGCTGCGCGACGCGCAAGGCACGACCGCGATCCTCGTGCGGGCACCGATGCCGGAGCACGCGCACTTCCTGGCGACGGAAGTCGGGCACGGCGAGCGCATCGGTGCGAACGCGTCGCTGTCGGTGCGGTTGCGCGCGAAGATGCTCGCGATCGAGCATCGGCTGCGTCGTTCGCCGCCGGCGCGACGGGCGGCGGCGATGGCCGCACTCGCCGCACATGCCGCCGCCGCTCGCTTGCGGCCGGAGCATCTGGAACTGCATGTCGATCAGGCGTGGCTGCCCGAGCTCTGGCGCAGCGGCGCACTGGCAGGACGGCGCTATCGCGTGCTGATGCGCGCGCTGCCGATGGCACACATCCACGCACAGCTGGATGCCGCTGCCGCACGTCACCCGGACGAAGCCAGCCTGCGCGATTTCCGCGCCGACGATGATCTGCTGCGTGCCGAGCGCGAAGCACTGGATGGCGCCGAACGCTGGATCGGCCCGCATGCGGGCATGCTGGATCTGGCGGGGGCCAAGGCGCATGCGCTGCCCTGGCGATTGCCGGCGGCGGATGCCGCGCGCAGCGAACGTAGTCCCGGTCCGATGCGTATCTATTTCCCCGCGTCCAGCCTGATGCGAAAAGGCGCCCACGAACTGTCCGCCGCCATGACCGGCCTGCATGCGGAGATCCTGCTGCCGATGCACGACGGCGGCGATTGCGCGCGCTGGAACGACATCGCGCTGCACAGGGTCGGCGATGTCGACACCGCGCTTTCGCTGTGCGATGCGGTCGCACTGCCCGCGTGGGTCGAGCACGAGCCGCGCGTGCTGATCGCCGCGATCGCACGCGGCATTCCGGTCATCGCGACCGCGGCCTGCGGTCTGGGCGACCTGCACGGTTGGTCCGAAGTGCCGGCCGGCGATGTCGATGCGCTGCGCGACGCGTTGAAGCAGGTGCAGGACACGCTTCGCTGACGTCCTCGGCCGGCGTGCCGATGTCGCGCAGAGGGCCTGCGGACAAGGTCGTTCATATTCGCGATTCCGTTCATTTTCCCGCGGTGCGCCGGGCACGGATTACGGACAGGGGTCTCGGATGGGCGTCGGCGCCGGGACCATACTGGCTGCGTCCGCCGCAACGGTGGACCACGTCAAGCAACTACATCGGAGGTAGTGCATGAAACTCAACGCCCTGTCCATCGCAAGCACCCTGCTGCTTGCCGCCGGCATCGCCGGCCAGGTCGCTCCCGCGCATGCGGGCGACCTCACCAACGGCGTGCTGGCCTGCTACGTCAACACCCATGCAGTCGATGTGCTCAAACCGAACAATTGTCGAGCGTCATGGACGCCGTGGAGTGCGTACAACCCGACGACGGCCTATTTCGAAACGACAGGCCTGAGCGCCGGCAATTACGCATTCACGTGGGTCGACCTGGAAACCGGGGGCAGTGCCGGTTGCGGCAACGTCCCGGCCTGCAGCGTATGGATCGCGACCGACGTCTCGGGCGATGGCCTCCGCCATCTGTCGGTCACCATCACCGACCTCGATACAGGACTGCAGAAAACGGTCACTGCGCGCGCCCGCTACCTCGACGGGTATCACTGACGCTGGCCGCGCCAAAGCAGCAGATCCGCGTTGCACAACGATCCGGGCACCGCCTTCGACATGCGGCATGGCGTCCGGCAACCATGATCTCTGAACAGGAAGACAGACCATGATCTCCAGGAATATTTCCGCCATCGCTTCCGCACTGTTGCTTGCCGCCGGCATCGTCGGCCACGTCGCTCCCGCGCATGCGGGCGACCTCACCAACGGCGTGCTGACCTGCTACGTCGACACCCACGCCCTCGACATTCCGAGACCCAACCTCTGCATTTCGGGGTGGAAGCCCTGGACCGCGAACAACCCATCGATCGCGGTGTTCGAAGTCGCCGGGCTGACCGCCGGCAGCTATTCGTACATGTGGATCGATCTGGAAACCGGCGGCAGCCCGGGCTGCAGCGGCAGCCAGTGCGTGGTGCCGATCGCGACCGACGTGTCGGGCGACGGCCTCCGCCATCTGTCGGTCACCATCACCGACCTCAGCACCGGACTGCAAAAAACGGTGACCGCCCGAGCCTACTACTTCGACGCGTATCACTGACGCAGAACCCACCGCCAAAGCGACCGCTTTTCACGGCCCGGGCCACCGGCCACCGGCCACCGGCCACCGGCCACCGGCCACCGAAGCATCTCGATTGAAGAAGCACCATCGGAAGCGCACCAAACCGAAGTACCCGTTGCAGACACCGCGCGCACGGCAATGCCGATTGATCCTGATTCATGACGTTTCGCGCTGGACATCATGCAACCGGGATTCGCCATGGCAGGCGCATCCGCGTTGCACAACGATCCGGGCACCGCCTTCCACATGCGGCATGGCGTCCGGCAACCATGATCTCTGAACAGGAAGACAGACCATGATCTCCAGGAATATTTCCGCCATCGCTTCCGCACTGCTGCTCGCCGTCGGGCTGTTCGGACACAGCGAAACCGCCCGCGCCGGCGACGTCAGCAACGCCGAGCTCACCTGCTTCGTCGACACCTACGCCTTCGACTACGCCACGGTCGGTTACTGCGACTCGTACTGGACACCCTATACCGCCACCAATCCGACCACAGCGGTATTCGAAGTGACCGGCCTGACCGCGGGCAACTACAGTTTCGCGTGGAAGAATCTGGAAACCGGCGCCACCGGCGTCTGCGCCAGCAACAGCCATTCCTGCTGGCAAAGCATCAGCATCTACAACTCGCCTTCGGTCATCGAGGTGACGGTGCGCGACACCGACACCAATGCCACCAAGACGCTGAACGCGTACGCCTACTTCTGGGATGGCTGGCACTGATCCCCGCACCGCAGCGCAGAGCAGCAAACGACGGCCCGGGCAACCGGGCCGTTTCGCGATGGACGCGATGCATCCGCCGCGCCTAAGCTCTAGGCACCATTCCCGGGGAGAACATCATGGACGAACGCATGCGGATCGCGCTGCTGATCGATGCCGACAACGCGCCGGCGGCGAAGATCGACATGGTGCTGGCCGAACTGGCCCGGCACGGCATCGCCAACGTGCGCCGCGCCTACGGCAACTGGAAAAGCCCGACGCTGCAGAAGTGGGAGCAGGCGCTGCATCCCAACGCGATCCAGCCGATCCAGCAGTTCGCCTACAGCAGCGGCAAGAACGCTTCGGACATGGCGATGGTGGTCGACGCGATGGATCTGCTGCACAGCGGTCGCTTCGATGCCTTCGCGATCGTGTCCAGCGACGCCGACTTCACCCCGCTGGCGATGCGACTGCGCCAGGAGGACATGCGCGTATTCGGCTTCGGCGAGAAGAAGACCCCGGACCCCTTCGTCAATGCCTGTTCGACCTTTCTCTACATCGACGAACAGCCCGCTAGCACCAAAGTCGCAGACGAAGCCACCGATGCATCGGAACCCGTGCCCGTACCACCGATGCCGACCGCAAAACTACGTCAGGACACCAAACTGGTGAAACTCCTGCGCGGTGCGGTGGACGCGGAGAAGGAAGACGACGGCTGGGCGAATCTTTCCGCGGTCGGCACCAACATCCGCAACCGCGGGCCATTCGATGCGCGCAACTACGGTTACGGCAAACTCAGTAGCCTGATCGAGGCGACCGGCCTGTTCGAGATCCGGCGGGGCGGGGACAAGCACCCGTCCGTCCGTGCAAAGCCGAAAACGGCAAAAACAGCGAAAGCCAAAACCTGACACGGCAAGATCCGGATATCGTCGTCGCACAGGTCGCGCGACGATGCGCGCTCCCGACACCGGAGCGCCGCCATGTCCTTCCAGATCCACGCATTGTCCGCCGATGATTTCGCTGCATCGTTCGCGCTGTCCGACGACGAATTGCGCGCGCGCGCCATCCGCAACGTGGTCGCCGATGGTCGTCCGGTGTATCCCTGCCGGGTCAGTCTGCAGGATGCGGCCGAAGGCGAACGCCTGCTGTTGTTGCCCTACGATCATCACCGCGTGGACACGCCTTATCGCGCCTCCGGACCGGTCTACGTGCGCGAAACGGCGATCCAGGCGCGGCCAGAAACCGGCGAAGTGCCGGCGCTGCTGCGCACGCGCCTGCTGTCGCTGCGCGCCTACGATGCGCGCGGCATGATGGTGTGGGCCGACGTGGCGGCGGGCAGCGATGTCGAAACCGCGATCGAAGCGCTGTTCGCGATCGACCGCACCGCATACATCCACATCCATTACGCGAAACCCGGCTGCTACGCCTGCCGCGTCGAGCGTGCTTGATGGCTAGCGCTCGCGGTCCGCGCCCAGGATGATCCGCGCGCTGCGCTGGTAGCTCCAATACGCCTGCGCCCAGTCGATCATTACCACCATGCGGTTGCGGAAGCCGATCAGGAAAAACACGTGCGCCGCCAGCCAGAACCACCAGGCGAGCAGGCCGGAAAACTTGAAGCCGTGCAGATCGACCACCGCGGCCATCCGGCCGATGGTGGCGAGGTTGCCGAAATCGCGATAGCGGAACGATGCCGGCGTGCGCCCCTGCAGGCGCGCACGGATCGCCTGCGCGACATGGCGTCCCATTTGCTTCGCCGCAGGCGCGACACCGGGCACCGGTTTGCCGGCGTACTGCAGCGACGCGAGATCCCCGGCGATGAAGATCTCCGGATGCCCCGGCACACTGAGATCGGGCTGCACGATCACGCGGCCCGCGCGATCCAGCGGCACGCCGAGATCGCGCGCCAGCGGCGACGCCGCCACGCCCGCCGCCCACAGCACGGTGCGCGCGGCGATGCGTTCTTCGCCGAGCTGCACGCCCTCGCCGTCGATCGCCGCCACCGGCACGCCGGTGCGCACTTCCACGCCGAGTTTCTGCAACTGCGTGCGCGCTTTTTCGGACAGGGGTTCCGGAAAACTCGACAGCACCCGCGGTCCGGCTTCGAGCAGCAACACGCGCGCCTTGCGCGGATCGGCGCGACGGAATTCGCCATGCAGCGTGTGCCGCGCGATTTCGGCCAGCGTGCCGGCCAATTCAACGCCGGTGGGGCCGCCGCCGACGATGGCGAAGGTCAGCCACGCATCGCGCTTCGTCGCATCGTCCTCGGCCTCGGCGCGTTCGAATGCGGTCAGGATGCGACGACGGATTTCCAGCGCATCGTCCAGCGTCTTCAGGCCGGGCGCGTGCGCCGCCCAGTCGTCGTGGCCGAAATATGCGTGGGTCGCACCGCTGGCGAGCAGCAGGTGGTCGTAATCGAGCGTCCTGCCGTCCGCGAGCCGCACCTGCCTGTCGCCGGGCACGATACCGTCGATTTCGCCCAGCAACACGGTGACGTTCTTCTGCTTGCGCAGGATGTGGCGCAACGGCGCGGCGATGTTCGGCGCCGAAAGCCCGGCGGTCGCGACCTGATAGAGCAGCGGCTGAAAGAGATGATGATTGCCGCGATCCACCAGGGTGATCCGCACCGGCGCATCGCGCAGCGCGCGTGCCGTCCACAACCCGCCGAAACCACCGCCGACCACCACCACATGGGGCACCGCACGCATCTGCCGTCTCCAGCCGCCACGGCGCCATCGCCGCGTGCGTATTGTCGCCGATCCAATGCATCGGCGGTGCGCGGTGCGCGACTGAATATCGACGGTGAGTGTGGACAGAAAGCGATCCGCGCGCATGTGCGCGAGCGCTCGCTTGCCATGAGCGACATGTTGCCTGCCGCCTTCCAGCAGGATCAAGAGCTCGGGCCTGAAGGCCCTCCTACGAAATCGGAGGCCAAGCCACACTCGCCAGCGATCAATACAGATCCACCGGATCCACATCCAGCGACCAGCGCGTCTTCCGCGCTTCGGGCAATGCGTACACCGCCGGCAGCGCGGCTTCGAGCGCGAGGTGCAGGTCGCGGCGCGTCGGCGACGACAGCAGCAGTTGCGCGCGATACATACCGGCGCGACGCGGCATCGGCGCGGCGACCGGGCCGTCGAGCGTCAAGCCCTCCAGCGCCACCGCGCCGCGCGCAGGTTTGGCGGCGACCCAGGGCAGCAGCGCCGTTTTCGCGGCCTGCAAAAACTGCATCGGCGCGTCAGCGTGCTGGGCTTCGGCGCGCAGCAGCGCGAGATACGCGAACGGCGGGAACCCGGCGGCTTCGCGCTGGGCGAGTTCGCCGTCGGCGAAGGCGTGGTAGCCGCCGTGGATGAGCGTCTGCAGCAACGCGTGTTCGGGGTGGTGGGTCTGCAGCAGCACCTCACCGCGCTTCTGCGCGCGACCGGCGCGGCCGGCGACCTGGATGAGCAGTTGCGCGAGTTTCTCGCCGGCGCGGAAGTCGGCGGAGAACAGGCCTTCGTCGATGCCGACCACCGCGACCAGGGTGAGATTCGGCAGATCGTGGCCCTTGGCCAGCATCTGGGTGCCGACGAGGATGCCGGGCCGGGCGCCGAATTCGACGAAGAGTTTTTCCAGCGCGTCCTTGCGCCGGGTGCTGGCGCTGTCGATGCGCAGCACCGGCACGTCGGCGAATTGTTCGGCCAGCAGTTCCTCCAGCCGTTCGGTGCCCACGCCCTGCGGCTGCAGCGCGAGGCTGGCGCAGTCGGGACAGGCCGGCGGCGGGGTCTGCCGCGCGCCGCAGTGGTGGCACTGCAGGCGCCGGCCGCCGCCGTGGACGGTCATCGGCGTGCTGCGCAGCGGCGTGCTGCAGCGCTTGCACTGCGCGCTCCAGCCGCAGTCGTGGCAGAGCAGCACCGGCGCGTAGCCGCGACGGTTCTTGAACACCAGCACCTGGCCGCCGGCGTCCAGCGCGGCGCGCATCGCGCGCAGCAGTTCCGGCGACAGACCGGCATCGAGCGGACGCTTGCGCACGTCCAGCACGCGCACCGCCGGCGGCTGGGCGTCGCCGGCGCGCTTGCGCAGGCGCAGGTGGGCGTAGCGGCCCGCCTGGGCGTTGTGCAGCGATTCCAGCGACGGCGTCGCACTGCCCAGCAGCACCGGCACGTCCAGCGCCTTGCCGCGCACCAGGGCGAAATCGCGGGCGTGGTAGCGGATGCCGTCCTGCTGTTTGTAGCTGCCGTCGTGTTCCTCGTCGATCACGATCAGCCCGGCCTCGGGCAGTGGCGTGAACACGGCCGAGCGCGTGCCCACGATCACCCGCGCCTCGCCGCGCCAGGCGGCGGCCCAGACCCGGGCGCGCTCGGGATCGCCCAGACCGGAATGCAGCGCGTGCACCGGCACGCCGAGGCGCTGGCGGAACCGCGCCAGCGCCTGCGGGGTGAGGCCGATTTCCGGCACCAGCACCAGCGCCTGACGGCCGCGGGCGAGGCAGTCGACGATCGCATTGAGGTAGACCTCGGTCTTGCCGCTGCCGGTCACGCCGTCCAACAGCCAGGCGGCAAAGCCCGGGCGCGAGCGCAGGGCCTCCAGCGCCGCAGCCTGTTCGTCGTTGAGCACGGGACCGGGCTGCGGCAGGGGCGCGCACTGCGAGGCCGGCACCGCCACGCGCTCGGCCAGACCGCGCTTCAGCAGGGCGCGGGCGGCGCTGCGCCAGTCGTCCAGTGAGGTGCCGAGCTGGTCTTCGTCCACGGCCTGCGGTTGCACCGCATGCAGAAGGTCCGCCAACTGCCGCGGACGGCCGCGCAGGCGGGCCAGGCCGGTCGCGCCGGCTTCGGTCAGCCGCCACGCCCAGCCGTGGGTGTCGGGCAGCGGTTCGCCGCGACGCAGGGCGCTGGGCAGCGCGGTGGCCAGCACCTCGCCCAGCGGGGCGTGGGTGTAGCGTGCCAGCCAGCGCAGCGACTCCAGCAGTTCACCCTGCAACAGCGGCTGCGGGTCCAGCACCGCTTCGGCCAGGCGCAGCTCGGCGACGCCCGGCTCGGGCGGCCCCACGCCGACCACCACCCCGACCACGCTGCGGCTGCCGAAGGGCACGCGCACACGGCAGCCGACCTCGGCCGGGCCATCGCTTGGGCCATCGCTTGAGCGATCACCCGGCGGCAGGTAGTCGAACAGGCGCGGCAGCGGCAGCGGCAGGGCGACGCGGAGGACGGAATCGGCGGCGGGCATGGCCGGCAGTCTACCGAGTCCTGGCGCGGCGACCCGGAGCCGCACTTGCACCGCATTGCTGCCGGCTCACACACGAATGATCGGCAAGTCACGGATCGCAAAGGGAATTCGGCATTATCCACACAAGCTGTGGATAAGTTTGTGCATGACTTCATGCGCGAAGAGTTTTGCGCGGTAAATGCAGGGGTTCCGCGAGGTATGGCTAAAAAAGCGCCACCCCCTTAAACCCCATGAAAATCAATCGTTTGTCCGTGAAACATTGCGCGGACGCGACGCGTGCGTCCGGCAAAGGCCGATTTATTGCAGCCTGGTGACCGCTGTGCACAACCGGATCGGGCCGTCGATCGGCCTGCAACCCAGACGGGGCCTTGGGGAGCCGGTTTCGTGATGGTTGTCAAGTCGTAAATCGGGCGTGGGAGGCATCATGCGACCCCTCCGTCAAGTACTTGATCTGCCGCCCGATATGTCCTCCCACCACACGCTCGATACCGCTGCCGCCTCCTCCGGGGCCGTCGTCAGCTTCCTGCGCGGCGTGGAACGGCGGGCGGCCCTGCTGGCCGAATTGCAATGCGGCGATGCCGAGCACGGCGACCGCGCGCTGGCCTCGGCGATCGAGAGCTTCAGCGAAACGGCGCTCGGCGCCACGCCCGACGACTGGCCGCTGTTGTTCTGGACCACATTGCTGCAGAGCCCGACCCTCAATGCCGAACCGCTGGCGCCTTACTGGCACGGCGACTTCGCGTCGCTGGCGCGGCTGGACTTCGGCACCCGCGCGGTGCTGTTGCTGCGGGTGGTGGTGGGCCTGGACGATACCCAGGCGGCCGAGGTGTTCGGGGTCGACCCGGCCGAGTACAAGCAGGCCCTGCAGCGCGCCCTGCCGCAGCGCGACGACGGCACCCTGGACGGCGAGGCCTGGCTGGCGCTGAACGACGAAGCGCGCTTCGTGATGAAACAGCTGCCGCCGGAGCGGGTGGCGGCGATCGCCCGGCTGCGCGATGCCGCGGTCGCGGCGAAAGCCGGCGAATCCACGGGGAAGGCCGGCGGACACGGCGCATCGGCGGCACCCCGGTCGCGCTGGCTGGGCAAACTCTGGACCAGCGTCGGTCTGAGCTGAAGAATCCGGTCGAAGGCCCGGTTCCGGTTGAGGTCACGGCCCGTCGGTCAAAGGCGACTCGGCTTTCCCCTCATCCGGCCTTCGGCCACCTTTTCCCCGCGATGCGGGGAGAAGGAAGGATCGACAAGCACTCCCCGCATCGCGGGGAGCATGCCGCTCAGCGTTGTCCGCGCAGCACCCGTCGCGTCGCCTGGAACCGGCCGCCGAAGCGGGACATCCCATCGGCGCGCAGCCGCGGCGCGTGGTCGCGCAGATAGTCGTCCAGTGCCTCGCGGCTTTTCAGGGCGTACTGCACGCACAGACCGACCCGACCCGCGCTGGGCAGCGGCTCCAGCACCTCGTACACCTTCGCACCGGTGAAGCCCGGCAGCGCGAGGATCTCGGCGATGTGGTCGTGCAGCCACACGCGATACTCGTCGTGCGCTGCGGCGTCGACCTCGATGTTCACTTCGTAGATCACGCGCTTTGCGGTCATGCGGCTCTCACCTGTGGCTGTCAGCTGCTCAATCCGGCGATCACAGCGTAGAGCAGGGCGAAGGTCAACAACACCGTGTAGACGTTGCCGATGACCAGGAACTTCACCAGCGTGACCAGCCAGCCCTGCCCGTAGACCCGCTTCTGCATCGCCAGCAGATAGGCGGGCACCGCGAAGAACAGCCCCATCGCACCGACGCCGAGCACCGCCCTGGGCCAGACCGACGCCGCCGGCGCGAGCCCCGCCAGGCCGGTCGACACGAACAACACCAGCAGCGTGGCGAGCAGGAATGCATGGCTGTAGAGCGCCACCACCAGATGCTCCAGGTAGCCGCGCCCGGAGCCGACGTACATCACTTTCAGGAACAGGGCGAACAGCGGTACCAGCAGGAACAGCGCGCCGGGCAGCGCGCCCAGGAACAGGCGCACGAATTCGTCGGGGTTCTCGCGCATCGCTTCGCTGTTGCGCATGAACCGGTCACCGCGCTTCTTCGCCCAGCGCGAGATCCACCCGGCCTCGGCGGCGTCCCTGGCGGCGACCGCGGTCTTGCTGGCGGCCTCCGCCCGCTCCAGTTCGACGTCGGCGCGCGCCATCGCCAGCTCGATCTCGGCCTCGGTGGCGCCGAGCTTGCGCATCCTGCCGCGGGCGCCGTCGTCGATGCCGGACTGCACCGTGCCCGAGAGCGGGGTGAGCAGCCAGCCGCCGTCGGATTCGAGCGCTTCGCGGCGGAATTCGCCGAGTTGGCGGTTGCGGTCGGCGATGACGGCGTCGATGGTGGTCAGGTCGCGCCTGGGCGCAGCCGCGGCCTCCGCCAGGGTCGTCGGCGCCGAATCGCTGGGCGCCGGCTTCGGCACCGGGTTGCCATCGGTGCCGAGGTCGATCCGGACAGGATCGCGGTCGCTGCCGGGAATCGAATCCTTGTCGATATGCAGCGTGACCTTGCCGACGAAGAACGTCAGCAGGCTGATGATCACGAACAACCGCAGCGGCGCGATGTAGCGCACGCGATGGCCGGCCAGATAGCCGGCGGCGACCCGTCCGGGCACGAACAGATCGCGCACGGTGCGGAAGATCCGGCCGTCGAGGTGCCAGAACGACTCGAACACCTCTTCGACTGCATGGCCGAAGTTGCGCAGCGGGCTGTGCGCGTGCTGGCCGCAGACATGGCAGTAACTGCCCTGCAATACGCTGCCGCAGTTTTCGCAGGCGGAATGCGCGGCGTGGGCTTGCGGTTCGGTCATGCGCTCCCCGGTCTGGAATGGCTTGCTGGAATGGATTGCCGAGTGGCTCGCTGGATTCGATCGATTCAGCGGTGCCGTAAGATACCAGCCCATGCGCCGGCCCCATGCCGCGCTCCCGCTTCCGGCGCAGTGCATGTCCGAGTCATCCACCCCGCGTTCCCGCGACGAGCTGCGCAGCAGCGCGCGTCTGGCCGCACCGTTGATCGCCGGCCACGTGTCGACCGGGCTGATCGGCCTGGTGGATGCCGTCATCGCCGGCCATCACGGCACCGCCACGCTGGCCGCGGTGTCGGTGGGCACGGCGCTGTTCTGGCTGCCGCTGCTGGTGCCGATGGGCACCCTGATCGCGGTGCCGGCATCGGTCTCGCAGTTGGACGGCGCCGGGCGGCGCGACGAGATCGGCCCGCTGTTCCGGCAGGCGCTGTGGCTGGCGCTGGTCCTGGGGCTGGCCATGTTCCTGTTCCTCAGCGCGATCCCGCTGGCGCTGGAAGATTTCGGGATCGCGCCGGAGATCCGCCCGGGCGCCACCGCCTTCGTCCACGGCATCCGCTGGGGCGTGCCGGCGCTGGCCGTCTTCCTGTGCATGCGCTACCTCTGCGACGGCCTGCACTACACCATTCCGACCATGGTCGTGGGCTTCGGCGGGCTGGTGCTGCTGGTGCCGGCCGGCTACGCCCTGACCTTCGGCCTGGGCGGGCTGCCAGCGCTGGGCGCGGGCGGGCTGGGACTGGCCTCGGCGTTGATCATGTGGCTGCAGGCACTGGCGATGGCCGGTTATCTGACCCGCGCGCGGCGATTCCGCGATCTGCATCTGCTGAACCGCTACGACCCGCCGCGCTGGGCGTCGATCCGCGATCTGCTGACCGTGGGCCTGCCGATCGGCATCACCTGGCTGCTGGAAGGCGGGCTGTTCGTCGCCACCGCGCTGGTGATCGGACGGCTGGGCGAAGTGCCGGCGGCGGCGCACCAGATCGCGATCAACGTCGCCAGCCTCTGCTTCATGGTGCCGATGGCGCTGGCCGAGACCACCACGGTGCGGGTGGGTCACGCCGTGGGCCGCGGCGACCGCGACGGCCTGCGCCGGGCCGCGTTCGCCGGGTTTGCGCTGGTGCTGATGACCCAACTGCTCACCGGCAGCGCCCTGCTGTTCGGCAACGAGGCCATCGCCTCGATGTACACCTCGGATGCCGCGGTCGTCGCCCTGGCCGCCTCGCTGCTGCTGTTCGCGGCGGCGTTCCAGTTCCCGGACGGCATCCAGGTGCTGTCGGTGGGCGCCCTGCGCGGCCTGAAGGACACCCGGGTGCCGATGCTGCTGGCGGCGGTGGCCTACTGGGGCATCGGCATGCCGCTGGGCGCGGTGCTGGGCCTGGGTCTGGGCGATCGGGTGCCCGCCTACGGCCCGCGCGGCATGTGGGTGGGGCTGACCGCGGGCCTCACCGTGGCCGCGGTGCTGCTGGGGCTGCGCTTCCTGCGGCTGTCGCGACGGGTCTCACTTGTGCCGCCGGTAGGAATGACCGATGGCGGATGACGCCGCAGCCACCGACCGGCACACTGCCACCCGTACATCAAGGAGAGTTCCCCAATGAACGAACCGCGCCGCCGCGGACCCATCGCCAGCATCCTGGTCGGTATCTGGGATGCGATGAATTTCACTCGCCGTCTGATTTTCAACATCCTGTTCTTCGGCTTCCTGCTGATCTGCCTCGCCGCACTGGGCAGCGGAACCAAGCGGGTGTTGCCGGTCGAGGACCGCAGCACGCTGGTGATCGCACCGGAAGGCACCCTGGTCGAGCAATACACGATCGACCCCACCAGCCGCGCGCTGGCCGAGGCGTTGAACGACCCGCGCGCCCGCGAAGTGCAACTGCGCGACCTGCTGGCGGTACTGAACGCGGCCAAGACCGACAAGCGCATCGAACGGGTGCTGCTGCGCGTGGACGGCATGACCTTCAGCGGCTATGCCTCGATCCGCGAAGTGGCCGAAGCACTCGCCGACCTGCGCGCTTCCGGCAAGCAGATCATTGCGTTCGGCGAAAGCTACGACCAGGCCCAGTATCTGCTGGCGTCGCAGGCGAACGAAATCTATCTCGACCCGATGGGCGGCATGCTGATCGAAGGTCTGGCCCGTTATCGCCAGTACTTCCGCGAAGGCCTGCAGGACAAGCTCGGCGTCGACGTGCATCTGTTCAAGGTCGGCGAGTTCAAGTCCGCGGCCGAGCCCTATGTGCTGGATGCGGCATCGCCGGAATCGAAGGAAGCCGACCTGTTCTGGATGAACGACATCTGGCAACGCTATCTCGGCGACATCGGCAAGGCGCGCAAGCTCGATCCGAAACAGCTGGCCGCCAGCTTCGACACGCTGCCGGCGGACATCGCCGCGGTGCAGGGCGATCTGGCCCAGTACGCGCTGAAGCAGAAGTGGGTCGACGGCCTGAAGACGCGCGAAGAAGTCGAAGCCCTGCTCACCAAGCGCGGCACGGCCGACAAACAGGCCGAAGGCGGCTTCCGCCAGGTGTCGTTCAGGACGTATCTGACCCATCTCAACGGCGCGCTGCCGATGCTGGGCAGCCAGAACCACATCGCGGTGGTGGTGGCCGAGGGCGAAATCACCGGCGGCGACCAGCCCGCCGGCACCATCGGCGGCGACTCCACCGCCGCGCTGCTGCGCGAAGCGCGCGACGACGACAGCGTGAAGGCGCTGGTGCTGCGCGTGGATTCGCCGGGCGGCGAAGTGTTCGCCTCCGAGCAGATCCGCCGCGAGATCGTCGCGCTGAAAAAAGCCGGCAAGCCGGTGGTGGTGTCGATGGGCGATCTGGCCGCGTCCGGCGGTTACTGGATCAGCATGAACGCCGATCGCATCTACGCCGACCCGTCGACGATCACCGGCTCGATCGGCATCTTCGGCATGATCCCGACGTTCTCGCGCACGCTCGACAAGATCGGCGTCCACACCGACGGCGTCTCCACCACCGCAGTCGCCGGTGCGTTCGATGTCACCCGCCCGCTGTCCGCGGAGGTGTCGCAGGTGATGCAGAGCGTGATCGAGAAGGGCTATCGCGATTTCACCGGCAAGGTGTCCGAAGCGCGCAAGAAGCCGGTGGCCGATGTCGATGCCGTCGCCCGCGGCCGCGTCTGGAGCGGCGCGCAGGCGAAAGAGCATGGGCTGGTGGACGCCTTCGGCGGCCTGCAGACCGCGATCGCCGACGCCGCCAAGCGCGCCAAGCTCGGCGGCAAGCCCGGCACGTACCCGGTGCGCTACATCGAGCGGCAGATGACGCCGTTCGAAAAGTGGTTCAGTGGATTCGCCAGCACCGGCACCGGTCGCGCCCTGCTCGGCCGTTCCGACATCGCCCGCGGCATGCTGGCGAAAGTGGTGCCTCAGGCCGATCGCGACCTGCGCCTGCTGGAACGCGCGATGGAACCGCGCGCCGGCGGCGCCCCGGCCAAGGCCTACGCCTACTGCTTCTGCGGGTTCTGAGCGCAGCGGCGCCACGCTCCGCTACACCGATCCAGACGACGCCCGGCCCACGCCGGGCGTCGTCGTTTTCGTCGACGCAAACCGCCTCAGCCGCCGGTCGCGGCGTCGATGGCCGCGCGCTGCCGTTCCGCCGCGGCATCGACTTCGCCCTGCGCCGCTTCCGCCTTGTCGATCGGCTTCTGCATCGCCTCGCGCAACTGCGTGGGCTGCGCCGCAGCCGCGGCCTGCGGCTCGGGCGGATCGTCGTGATCGGGCACCTTGGGCTTCGAACAGCCCGTCAGGCCGCTGAAACCGGCCAGCAACGACATCGTGAAGATCGCGCGAAAGACGAAAGCCTGGCGCATGGTGGTCCTCCTCGGCGGGGTCGCGGCTTATCCTACGCCCATCCATCCCGCGAACGGCCCACCCCATGCTCGCTCACCGCTGGCGTCTCGACGGACAACTCGCACTGGTCACCGGCGGCAGCGCGGGCATCGGCCGCGCCATCGCGCGCGAACTGCTGGGCTTCGGCGCGCGCGTGCTCATCGCCGCCCGCGACAGCGACGGCCTGGACTCGGTGCGGGTCGAGCTGGAAGAAGAATTCCCCGACGGCGAAGTCCGCACTTGCGTGGCCGACGTGGCCGACGACGACCAGCGTCGCGAACTGCTGGACTGGGTGGAAGACCTGGGCGACGGCCTCAACATCCTGGTCAACAACGCCGGCGGCAATCTCACCCGGGCCGCCATCGACTACAGCGAAGACGAGTGGCGCGGCATCTTCGAGACCAACCTGTTCAGCGCCTTCGAACTGGCGCGCAGCGCCTACCCGCTGCTGACCAGACACGCGGCCTCGTGCATCGTCAACGTCGGCAGCGTGTCGGCCGTCACCCATGTGCGCAGCGGCGCGCCCTATGGCATGAGCAAGGCCGCGATGCACCAGATGACCCGCAACCTCGCGGTGGAGTGGGCCGAGGACGGCGTCCGCGTGAATTCGGTGGCGCCGTGGTACATCCGCACCCGCCGCACCTCGACCAAGCTCGCCGACCCGGATTATCTCGACGAAGTCCTGCTGCGCACGCCGATGGGCCGCATCGGCGAACCCGAGGAAGTCGCCGCCGCCGTGGCCTTCCTGTGCCTGCCGGCATCGAGTTACGTCACCGGCGAATGCATCGCCGTCGACGGCGGGTTCCTGCGCTACGGCTTCTGATCCGCGGCGGGTTTCGACACGGACCCTGCGTCGGCCGCGCCCATCGCAGCGGCGCAGCATCCGGCAGCGTTCCGAATATCGACCGCAATCGCAATCTCTGCGACATGCGCAGGGCATGCTGCGGATTCGATGCGCGCATCGGCCGGGCACCCGTTGCCGGTTCGTTGCCGGTGTCGTTGCCGATCCGTTCGCGCGTCATCGGACAATCCGCGAGGGGCGCGGATTGTAAAGGAGCCGCCTGCTTCCGCAGCCGGCATTCATCGCATTCCAAGGAGAGACATTCATGCGTCGACATTCCCGTTTCACCGCGCTCGCCGTCGCGACCGCCGCGATCCTCATCGCAGGCGGCGCGTCCGCCGCCTTGCATACCGATCTGCACCAGGACAACCTCGCCCGCGTCAAACACAGCAACGCCGCCATCGCCGCCGCCGGCACGGCCGACAGAGTCCATGCGCGCCACGCGCAGGCGCTCGGCCTGGATACCGAATCGCGCCTGTTCCTGCTCGATCGCAAGACCGACCTGGGCGTGCGCAACCACCGCTACCAGCAGACCTTTCGCGGCCTGCCGATCTTCGGCGAACAGGTGATCGTCAATGAAGACGCCGACGGCAACGTCAAGACCCTGTTCGGCCGCAAGGTCGATGGCCTCGCCAGCGAAATTCCCGCCGGCAAGCCGCGTCTGAGCGGCAGCCGCGCGCTCGCCATCGGCAAGAGCGCCGGCCTCGGCGCGCGCGTCGGTTTCATGCGCACCAGCAACGAGTCCTCCGAGCTGATGATCCACATCGACGACGATGGCCGCGCACGCAAGGCCTACGTGGTGTCGTACTTCGCCGATACCGCGCGCGGCGGATCGCCGACCCGGCCGACCGTCATCGTCGACGCCGGCACCGGCCACGTCATCAAGCAGTGGGACAACCTGCAGCACGCGCTGGTCGGCACCGGCCCCGGCGGCAACACCAAGATCGGCCAGTACGAATACGGCACCAACTACGGTTATCTGGACGTGGCGCAGAGCGGCACCACCTGCACCATGAACAACGCCAACGTCAAGACCGTAAACCTCAACCACGGTTCTTCCGGCACCACCGCGTACGCCTACGCCTGTCCGCGCAATACCGTGAAGACCATCAACGGCGCGTACTCGCCGCTCAACGACGCGCATTATTTCGGCGGCGTGGTCTTCAACATGTACCAGGCGTACATGGGCCAGGCGCCGCTCACGTTCCAGCTGCTGCTGCAGGTGCACTACGGCACCAACCACGAGAATGCGTACTGGACCGGCACCGGCATGCTGTTCGGCGACGGCCTCAACACGTTCCATCCGCTGGTCAGCCTGGACGTGGTCGGCCATGAGGTCTCGCACGGCTACACGCAGCAGAACTCCGGCCTGATCTATTCCAACCAGTCCGGCGGCATCAACGAAGCCTTCTCCGACATGGCCGGCGAAGCCGCCGAGTACTACATGCGCGGCAGCAACGACTTCAAGGTCGGCTACGACATCAAGAAGGGCACCGGTGCGCTGCGCTACATGGACAACCCGCCGCTGGACGGCGTCTCGATCGGACATGCATCCAGCTATTACGCCGGCATGCCCGTGCACTACTCCTCGGGCGTCTACAACAAGGCCTTCTACACGCTGGCGACCACCGCCGGCTGGAACACGCAGAAAGCCTTCAAGGCGTTCGCGCGCGCCAACGATCTGTACTGGACGTCGAGCACCGACTTCAACCAGGGCGCCTGCGGCGTGCAGACGGCCGCGGCCGATCTGGGTTACAGCGTGGCGAACGTCACCGCCGCGTTCACCGCGGTCGGCGTGACCTGCGGCGGCGGCGGTGGCGGCACCCCGCCGACCATCACCAGCTTCCGCTGCCCGGACATGGCCAACAGCGGCGCCGGCACCTACATGTGCGAAGTGGCCTACACCTCGCCGACCCCGGCCACCGCCACCTGGTCGAACGGCTCCACCGGCAACTGGCTCTTCGGCCGCTGCTCGCGCTACTCGCGTCCCACCGTCAGCGTCACCGTCGCCAACGCAGCCGGCTCGGTGTCGCGCACCGCGACCTTCAACTGCCCGATGGGTCCGATCCCGTGATCTGATTCGGCGATCTGCTGAAGGTGTCTGGGTGAACCCGATCCGCCGGAGGGATTTCTCTCCGGCGGATTTTTTATGGCAGGTCTGTAATGACCCAGCACTTCCTGCACAGGTCAGGCCGCTAATGCGCTCGCCCTTCGGGCCGGCTTCGCCGTTCGCGCCGCAAGCGGCGCAGTGCGCCAAAGAAAGCAACCCGCGCAAAGCGCGGAAGCTCTGCAGTTGTCGATTGATGCGTATCCCCGCGCTCAACCCATCCTGCCATGCTCGATCCAGGCGTAAGATCGCTCATGACCACCGCACACCCCCGATGATCTCAAAACTCCCACCCTGGGTCTGGACCGGCACATGGGTGCTCGCCTTCATCGCGGGCATCGTCAATATCGTCGGGCTGCTGGGCTTCGAACATCTCGCGATCACCCACCTGACCGGCAACACCTCCTTGCTGGCCGAGGCCCTGGCCGCTCAAAACGTCTCAGCGATGCTGCACTTCGCCGCGCTCATCGGCGCCTTCGTCGCCGGCGCGGTCATCAGCGGCATCCTGGTCCAGGACAGCGCGCTGCAGTTGGGCCGCAGGTATGGCATCGCCCTGCTGATGGTGTCGTTGCTGCTCTTCGCCGCAGTCCCGCTGCTTCAGCACGACAACGCTTACGGCATGTATGCGGCGGCCTGCGCGATGGGTCTGCAGAATGCGATGGTCAGTACGTACAGCGGCGCGGTCGTGCGCACCACGCACGTGTCCGGCATGTTCACGGATCTCGGCATTTTCCTGGGCCATACCTTGCGCGGGCTACCGGTCGATGCCCGGCGTTTGCGGCTTTGCCTGATCGTCATTTCCGGATTTCTCTGCGGCGGCATCGCCGGTGCGTTCGCCTTCCGGTCGTTCGGCTATTCCGCATTGTTGTTTCCGGCGAGCCTGACCGCCGTCGTGTCCATCGCCTACGGCTTGTACCGGACCCGCAAAGCGCGGACGGGATAAGCACATCCCCGCCTGCGACGGCTGCGCGACGCGCCGACAATGCGAGTATCGTGTCGCCACGGGGCGGGGAGCCCCGTCATCCGCGGCGCCACAGGGGGCATCGAAACGATTCAAGGGAAGTACGGCCCTACGGCCCCACGGACGCCATACGCGCGTTCGCGCCGTTCCATATGCTCAGACAAGGAGATCCGTCATGTCGCATCGTCCGTTCAAGTCCTCGCCGTCGTTTCCGGGCAAACTCAGCGTGTTGGGACTCGCGCTATTGATCACGGCGCCCGCATTCGCTGCCGATGGCACCCCGCCCCCGCAGCCACCCGCGGACCGCGTGGTCGCCGATCCGGTGCTGGTGCCGATGTTGCGCAGCACCCCGCCCGCCGAAGGGACGCGTCTGCTGAAAAGCGCAGGCCTGTCGGCCGCGCCGCCACCGCCGACCGACAAGGATCCATTGCTCAATATCCGCTTGACCGACGGCTGGATCTACAACCCCGCGAGCCAGGCTTTCGATCGCGTGCGCCTGCGCAGCTACGTCGCCGAAGGCGCGGCGCCCAATCCGTTCACGCCGTTCGTCGCGCCGACCATCCGCACGCGCCCGGGCGAAACCGTGCGCGTCGGGCTCAACAACGAACTGGCGCGCGAGCCGGACTGCAAGCCGTCGAACATCAACACGCCGCACTGTTTCAACTCGACCAACCTGCATTCGCACGGACTGTGGGTCAGCCCCAGCGGCAACAGCGACAACGTGCTGATCACCATCCGTCCCAAAGTCGCGTTCGAGTACGAATACAACATCCCGGCGACCCATCCGGCAGGCACGTTCTGGTATCACCCGCATCAGCACGGCTCGACCGCGCTGCAGGTGTCCAGCGGCATGGCCGGCGCGCTGATCATCCACGGCGAACGCGCACCGACGCCGGCCAGCAGCGGCGATATCGACACGCTGCTGCGCGACGAGACCGGCACCGCGTTCCGCGAGCGCCTGGTGCTGTTCCAGCAGGTCGCATATGCCTGCCGCGAGAAACCCGACGACCCGAAATCGCCGATCAAGACCAACGCCGACGGCACCTGGTTCTGCGGCCCCGGCGATGTGGGCACTATCGACAATTACGATCAGCTGGGCAACAAGGTCTGGGGGCCTTCGGGCCGCTACACCAGCATCAACGGTCAGATCCTGCCGCGCTTCACCGATGCCATCGCCGGCCGCGTCGAGCGCTGGCGCAACATCCACGCCGGCATCCGCGATTCGATCGACCTGCAGTTCATCCCGATGCGCGCATCGGCGAAGCCCGAACTGCTGCGCGACCTCACCCAGCATCCGGAGTGGATTTCGCAGAACTGCGTGGGCGCGCCGCTGACCCAGTTCGAGATCGCCAGCGACGGCCTGACGCACGGCCAGGCGATCCGCAGGAACCAGACCATCCTGCAGCCCGGCTATCGCAGCGATCTGTTGATGGTGTTCCCGAATGCGGGCGAGTACTGCGTGATCGACGGCAATCTGCCGGCGATCGATTCGGTGAGCGGCGATGCCGAAAGCCGGCGCCTGCTGGGCACGGTCTCGGTGTCGCCCGGTCTGCCGACGGGCGGCGACCCCACGGCGTATCTGACCAGAGTGCTGACGACCGCCGCGCGGCAGTGGATGCCCGCCGACGTGAGGCAGAAGGTGATCGATGATCTGGCGCGCGATCTGCATCTGGATGCGTTCCTGCCGCACGCCACGATCACCGATGAGGAACTTGCCGAAGCCCAGCGTAAATCGAAATGCGCGCCCAAATGCGGGCAGGAGGTGATCTTCGATATCGCCGGCGGCAAGTTCATGGTCAACGGCGAAGCCTACAACCCCGCGAATTCTCGCGATCTGATCCTCGGTAACATCGAGGAATGGAAGCTCACTTCGCTGGCGGGCAGCCATCCGTTCCACATCCACGTCAACCCGTTCCAGGTATCCCGCATCCTCGATCCGGAAGGCGTGGACGTGAGTGTACCCGGCAGCGGCGACACCGAATACGCAGGTACCAAGGGCATCTGGAAGGACACCCTGTTCGTGAAAGGCGGCTACACGCTGTACGTGCGCACGCGCTACCAGCGCTACATCGGCGAATACGTCCTGCACTGCCACATCCTCGACCACGAAGACCAGGGCATGATGCAGAACGTGCGCGTATTACTGCCCGACGGCGAGGGCGGCGGCGTGGGCAACGGCCACCATTGATGAGATGCGTCCGCGGATGAGATACATCCACGGGCATGCCGATCTGCCGGCGCGCCCGTGGATCTCGCGATCGTTCAGCGCAGGTGCGCAGGTCCGGTGTTAGGTTTCATGCAGCTCGCCGCGACTGCATGTGGATTATTGTCATCGCGCGGGCCATCCCGGGTTTCATCCACAGCCGAGACTGGCGCGCGGATCGATCGACGTCTGCGCGGATGCCGTCTGAAAACGCATCCACGATGACGTCGACTCACGATCAGCGATTGCGGGCCACACTGCTTGCCGACACGATCCAGAGGAAACGACAGCCATGCAGATCCAGATCAATACGGACAAGAACATTTCGGGGCATGAGGCGCTCGCGCAAAGCATCGAGGCGCAACTCGAACGCGTTCTCGCCCGTTTCGCCGCTCAGATCACCCGGATCGAGGCGCATCTGAGCGACGAGAACAGTACGGCGAAAACCGGCATTCCCGACAAGCGCTGTTTGCTGGAAGTCAGACTGGCCGGGCGTCAACCGCTCTCGGTAAGCGAACTGGCGCAGACCGTCGAACAGGCGGTGGGCGGCGCGGCCCAGAAGATGGTCGGCGCACTGGAAAGCGAACTGGGGAAGCTCGGCAGGCGCTGAGGGTCGCTTCGCAGCAGCCAGCCTGATTCAGCCGCACGCCATCGACTGATGGTCAGCGCCGACGGACTCGACCGCCGGCGCCCCGGCGCTCTCGCGATGAACCCTGGCGAGGCGGTCGAACTCGACGCCGCGATGGGCCGCAAGACACGCGTGCGCCATGAAAGCGCCGGATGTGATACCGGCCATCGAAACGCCGGGGGTATGCTGTGGCATCCCCCGGCCCATCGCCGGGAATACGCAGGGAGCAGGCGAATGGCGACGATCAAGACGAGCGTTTCGAAGCGGGCGGCCTCCAAAAAGACCGCGCCAAGGTCGCCGGCATCCAAGCGCGCGTCGGCTGCGACATCGCTGCCGAAACCGCCGTCGCCGAAATACGACGTGCGCGGCATCATCCTCGATTTGGGCGAAGCGCTGCCGGCCCCCGCACGCGCGGAGATCATTGCGCGTCTGCGCGAAGAAGTCCCCGAGTTCGCTGCGCTGACCACCGCGCAATCGTCCGCGGATCCGCTCGGCGATGGCGCCAGCGATGTGCTGGTAGCCTTCGCCTCGGGCACGCGCATCAGCATCGCAAAGACCTGGAACGCGGTTCACGCGCTGCTGCGGCATCCGCTGGTGGCCGACAGCGAACCGGCGGTGGGCTACGACATTTCGCCGTCTCCGCCCGCGGTGGCCGTGCGTTCCGGAGGCGGCGGCGATACCCATTTGCCCGGCTCCGACCCCCGCGAATGGTCGACGCAGGCTGTGCGCGCGGACGTCGCGCGGACGCAGTTCGGCGTGACCGGTGCCGGCGTGCGCGTGGCGCATCCCGATACCGGCTACACGCTGCATCCGCAGATTGCAGGGCCGCGACTGCGGATCGTCGACGGCTACGATTTCGTGGACGACGATCCCGATCCGCGCGACCCGCTGACCGGGAAGTTTCCCGGCCACGGCACAGCCACAGGCAGCGTGATCTTCAGCGGCGCCGCGCCCGAGTTGCACGGAATCGCGCCCGGCGCCGAACTGGTGCCGATGCGGGTGTCGGGCTCGGTGATCCATTTCAATTTCAGCAATCTGATCCAGGCGCTTTATCGTGCCCGCGACCGCGGCTGCCACGTGGTCTCGATGAGCCTGGGCGGCCCGTGGGCAGGACGCTCGCTGTCGCGTGCGGTCGATCAGCTTGTCGCGGAGGGCCTGATCCTGTTCGCCGCCGCGGGCAACCACACGAAGATGGTGATCTTCCCCGCGCTGCTCGACAACGTGATCGCAGTGGCCGCCAGCAACGCCGAGACCCGGCCGTGGAGCGGTTCGGCATCCGGCGCGGCGGTCGACATCACCGCGCCTGGCGAATCGGTGTGGCGCGCCTATACCTTCAAGAAAAAAGGCGCGGTGCATTTCGACACGCAGCGCAGCTCGGGTACGTCGTACGCCACCGCGACCATCGCGGGCGTCTGCGCGCTGTGGCTGCAGCGGCACGGCGTCGCGGCGCTGCGCACGCGTTACGGCGGACGGCTGGCATCGGTGTTCGCGGAGTTGGTCAAAGCGCACTGCCGCACGGTGCCGGGTTGGAATACCCAGCGCTATGGCCCGGGTCTGCTCGATGCGGTGAATCTGCTCGGTGCGTCATTGCCTGCATTCGGCGGCGCCGCGGTGCGCAGCGCGCTGCGCGCACCGACGCGCACCTCCGCAGCGTCCGACTGGACGCGACTGCAGCCGTATCTGCCCGAACTGTCGCCGAAGCAATTGGCGACAGCGGCGATGACGATGTACGGCGCAGGCGTCGACGCACGCCGGCGCCGCAGCGTGCGTGCCGCGGCGATGCCGCCACCGCCGCCGAGTCTGATCGACGAAATCGTGTTCTACGTCGCGACCGATGAAAGCGTGCGCGAGGCGTTTCTCGCAGCGGGCGGCGCGGGCACGAAACCCGCATCGCGCGGAAGGAAAACAGCGGCGCGCGCCACAAAACGTGCGGGTGCAAGCGACCCCCGCGCCGCGCTGCGCGCAAAAGCGTCGGCGGCGTTGCGCGAGGCGCTTGCGTGGGAATGAACCGCCGCGGATCGCGGTCGCGCGGACTGCGATCCATGTTCGTGTCGGCACGGGGTCAGAGGAACATCCCGCCCGACGCTTCGACGCGCTGGCCGTTGATCCAGCGGTTGGCGGGCGACAGCAGCGAGGCCACCGCAGCGCCGATGTCATCGGCTTCGCCGACCCGGCCGAGCGCGGTCTGGCTGGCGACGAACGCGTTGAGCTGAGCATCGTCGCGCACCGCGCCGCCGCCGAAATCGGTGGCGATCGCGCCGGGCGCCAGGGTATTCACGCCGATGCCGCGCGCGCCGAGTTCCTTCGCCTGGTAGCGGCTCAGCACTTCGATCGCACCTTTCATCGCCGCGTAAGCCGCGTAGCCGGGCAAGGTGAAGCGGGTCAGGCCGCTGGAGACATTGAGGATGCGGCCGCCGTCGGCGATCAGTGGCAGCAGCGCAGCAGTGAGGAAGAACGGGCCTTTGAGATGCACGTTCACCAGCTGATCGAACTGCGCTTCGGTGGTGTCGGCGAACGACGCGTGGATGCCCATGCCGGCGTTGTTGACCAGTGCGTCGAGACGCTCGCAGCCCCAGCCGGCCAATACGGCACGGACGCTCTCGACGAATGCCGGGAAAGTGGCGCTGTCGCCCACATCCAGCGGCAGGGCGGCGGCGCGACGGCCGTGGGCTTCGATCGCCGCGACTACGGCCTGGGCTTCACCGGATTCGCTGCGGTAGGTCAGGACGATATCGCTGCCCTGTCCGGCGAGGTGCTGCGCCATGTTGCGGCCGAGGCCGCGGCTGCCGCCGGTGACGAGGACGATGGGGGTCTGCATGTGGAACTCCTGTGGTGGTGCCGGGTCGGCGGATGCAGGCACTCTATTGATCGCCTTGTGGCCGATAAATACCGAATTTATGATTGATCTGTTCGCAATTGGCGAACAATCAGGAACGGCACGATGCATTCTGTGGAAGCCATGCGGATGTTCATGCGGGTCGCCGAGCTGGTCAGCTTCACCCAGGCGGCCGACAGTCTGGGCCTGCCCAAATCCAGCATCTCGACCGCGCTGCAGAAACTGGAAGCCGAACTCGGCACCCAGTTGCTGCACAGGACCACGCGCCGGGTGCGGCTGACCGCCGACGGCCAGCAGTTCTACGAGCGTTGCCGGGACCTGCTGGCCGATCTGGACGACGTGCAGGGCATGTTCCAGCGCAGTGGCCAGGCGCTGAGCGGGCGGCTGCGCGTGGACATGTCCAGCGGCATCGCCCGCCATCAGGTGATCCCGGCCCTGCCGGCCTTCCTGGCCGCGCACCCCGGGTTGCAACTGGAACTGAGCTGCACTGATCGCCGCGTCGATCTGGTGCGCGAAGGCTTCGACTGCGTGGTGCGGGTGGGCGCGGTCGCGGACAGCAGCCTGATCGCGCGACCGCTGGGCGCACTCGAAGTCCTGAACTGCGCGAGCCCCGCCTATCTGGAAGCTCACGGCACGCCGCAGACGCTCGACGCGTTGTCGGGACATCGGCTGATCCACTACGCGTCGTCGTTCGGCGGCGCCGAGGACGGCTGGGAATATCGCGATGAGGACGGCCGTTATCGCAGCCTGCCGATGGCCGGTGCGCTGGTGGTCAACAGCGCCGAGGCGTATCAGGACGCCTGTCTGGCGGGCCTGGGGTTCATCCAGGCGCCGGGGAGCGGTCTGCACGCCCTGCTCGAGCGCGGCGCGCTGGTCGATGTGCTGCCGCAGTACCGCGCGGAACCGATGCCGGTCACGTTGCTGTATCCGCAGCGGCGCCATCTCTCGCGCCGGGTGCGGGTGTTCATGGACTGGCTGGAGGCGACGCTGGCGCCGTACCTGATGCCGATCGGCTGAGCGGACCCGTCGGCGCTTCAACCGCCGACGCAGGTGCTCTCGCGATGAATCCTGGCGAGACGGTCGAACTCGACCTTGCGGTCGTCGTCGCGGCCACCGCCGAACTTCCAGCGGAACTCGGCTTCGTCCACCCGCTTCTTCCACACCGCGCACAACTGTTCGGCAGGCACCGCGGTACAGGCGTCCCGGCGCATTTCGCAGGACGTGCCCGCGGCGCTGGCGGTGGTGCCGTCGATGCCCATCGCCTGCACCGGCACGCAGGTGGCGGGCGGCTCGGCGGTGTCGCCGAGATAGTCGCGATCATCCCAGGTACGGCATTGGAACAGCGGCGGCGGCGGCGTGCGCGCGACCGGTGCGGACGCGACGGGTGCGGTGGGCGACGTCGGTATGGCCGCCGCGGGCGCAGGCTTGGCGGCCGGGGCCGCGGGCGCGGCGATCGGCGCCGGCATCGTCGGCAGCGCGCCGACTTTGCGCACGGTCTGTTGGCTGCCTTTCGGGCAGGGGACGTCGTTCTGCAGCGTCACCGCGCCGCTTGGGTCGACGCAGCGATAGATCGTGATATCGGTCTGGGCGTGGGCGGGCAGGCACAGCGCCGCCGCGAGCAGCGCGCCGGTCAGCGCGCGAGGGGGGATCGAAAACATTCAGCGGCAGTCCTGGTCAAGGCGGGCATTGATGCTGCGTTCCTCGCTGCCCAGCAGGGCGCGCTCGGAAGGTTGGGCGATGGTGAAACGGCGGCGCAGATCGCTGCGCTGGTCGCGCAGGCGCGCGCAGACTTCGACCTGCGGCAGCGCATGGCAGGGATCGCGCACCCAGGTGCCGCCGCCGAACTCGGCATAGGTCGGCACCCGCACCCGGGTGGCGCCGCTGTCGTAGCCGCCGCTGACGCGGCCATTGTCGACGCGGATGTTCAGCTGGCCCGGCGGTCGCTCGGGATAGGGCGTGATCGGATAACCGTTCGGCCAGATCGGCATCCAGCGCGCCCGGCCTTCGGGCGTATCGCTGAGATAGCGGGTGTTGTCGGGGGCGACGCATTCGTACAGCGGGCGCGGGGCATTGACGACGATGACCTGCGGCGGCAGTGGGGCTGGCGCGACGCTCGGCGGCGGCGCCACCGGTTGCAGCGGGCGCGGCGGCGCATCCTTCGGCCGCACCATGCTGCGGGTTTCCTGGCGCTCGCCCTGGAGGCAGGGCGAGTCGCGCAGGGCCAACCTGCCCTTGGCATCGGTGCAGCGGTAAATGATGAGCGCATCGCTGTCCTGCGCCGACGCCGGCATCGCAACGCTGGCCACCAGCGTGCACAGCATCAGCGACGGGAGCAGGCACCGGGTCGGGGGCGGGATGTGGAACAGGCGCATGGGCGCATCTTGCGCGCAGCCACCCGCACAGGGAAGACCACGACGTCCGCGAAACTGAAGCTTCGCGAAATCCGGGCGTGCGCGGTCGACCGGTGCGCGGAGGGCGTTCGCTCCTCCGCGGTGGGTCGCATCCGGACCGCTTGCCTGCGTCAGTACGGAATCCAGGCGTCGCGCCAGGCCCAACCGGTGCCCGGGCGGTAGGCGTCGTGGTCGATGTTGCACCACTGCCCTTCCGGGAACGGGCGGCAGGCATACCGCTTGCCGTCGCTGGCCTTCACCACGGTCTGGCCGGGGATGTAGCTGCCGATGCCGGCCGGATACGCGTAGTCGTAATCGCCAGACACGTCGGGCACGCGGATATCGATCTGGTGCCGGCGGTCGGCGCTGTTCAGATACACGCGGTTGGCCGTGGCCGACGCCACCGGTGCGATCGCGCCGTTGGCCAGCACGCCGATGCGGGCATGGGCCGAAGTCGCGTTGACAGTCTGGGCGACGCGCAGGGGCCAGGCGGTGATCGAGGTCTGGCCCTCTGCCAACGTGGTGTCGATGCGTTCGGCATCGCTGCCGTTGGCGTTGAACACGCGCAGGGTGACGACCGTACCGACCGGCAGCGCGTTCTGGGCGGTCAGCGGGCCGTTGTCGCGCCACGTCGGCGGCGGCAGGTCGGGCACGCGGATATCGATCCGGTGGGTGCGGTTGCCGGTCACGTAGACGCGGTTGCCCACCGCCGCGGCGATCGGCGTGACCGCACCGTTGTTGAGCACGCCGATCCGACCGTACAGCGCGCGGCCGTTGACGTTCTGGCCCACGCGCTGCGGCCACACCGCGGCGCCCGTCTCGCCCGCGGCGAGCGTGGTTTCGATGCGTTCGGCCTGGCTGCCGTCGCTGTTGAAGATCGACAGCGTGACAAGGGTACCGGCCGGCTGGTCGGCCTGCGCGCTGAGCGGCCCGACATCCCGCCAGGTCGGCGGCGGCGGTGGGCCACCGTCGAATGTCACGTCGATGCAGGTGTAGAACGCCTCGGTGGAATCGGAACGCTGCCAGGTGTTGTAGATGACGTGGCGTCCGCTGCGGCTGGGCAACGGGCAGCTGAGGCGGTAGGTGCCGTCGCTGGACAGCGGGGTATTGCCGATCCGGCAGAATTCCTCCAGATCGCCCCAGGCCAGCGGCTTGGCCGGGTCCCAGCCGTCGCGGGTGGCGTAGAACACCCAGTCCCGCGTCGCATGCGGCGCGGTGCCGCGGAAGCGGAACTCGAAGCGCCCGCTGGCGTCGGGGGCGATGCTGGTGGCCTGCCAGTCGCTGCGCGGCAGGTCCAGGCCGCTGAACGTCGGGTTGTTGCCGCTGCAGAGTTTGCCGTCGGGCACCACGGCCTGGTGGTTGCCGTTGGCGTTGGCCTGGTTGATGCCCATCCAGTCGTAGAAGGTCTGGGTGCCGCTGACCGCGGAGGCCGCGCGGCAGGCGGGGTCGCTGGGGTTTTCGATATTGCCCTGCGCGCAGGCATAGACCCGACTGTGCGGGGTGGTCATGGTGCCGTGGGCGCGGGCGGGCGCGGGCTGGAAACCGATGAGGGCTGCGCTTGCGGCCAGCAGGGCCAGCACCGGGAATCCCGGGGATCCGAACGATGTCATGGTGAACGTCCTGTCGAAGTGGGTGGGTCGCGAACCGGAGCCCCCGGCGTCGGTTCGCGCGGCTCGCGAGACGCGATCCACCGAACGGCACCGGGCTGCCCGGTCTGCCTTGCGCCGGAAGGATGGCTGCCGGCGGACGGGCGGGGGCGGCCTGCCGTGCAGTGCGTCGATCCGGGCGTACACGCCCCGGCGCGCAGCGCGGATGCCGGAACGCCGATCACAACCCGACGGTCATGTTCTGCGGCCCGAAACCCGGGGGGAAACGCGCGGTGCCGGTGCTGTACGCGGCCAGTGTGTTGTGCGATCGCGACCCGGCGACGTGACCGGCATCCCGTTCCGGACATTGCAAATCGTCATTTATTTCAATGACTTATGCGTTTTCCGAAAATGTCCTTGCGCGGCCCGGAGATGTCCGCTGCCGCATGCGGCCGATGCTGTCCTGCCGCCGCGATGCGGGCCTCCACGGTGTCGCGGGGGCGCCATACGCAGACAGACGGCAGGCTGCAGCGCCGTGCGGCCGAGACAGAAACGCGATGCGCCACGGCCCGCCCGGATCGGGCGGGACAGGACACGACCGGGCGAGAAGCATCGGCGATACCCATGCCGCTCGACGGCATGAGCATCGGAACCGCGCCGCCGTCAGAACGGCGCGTCGTCCTTCTGCTTCTTGATCACCCGCTTCGCACCGACGTTGGCGCTGGACGTGGTGAGCAGCGATTTCGCGGGTTCCGGATGGTCGTACAGCGGAACGCGCTTCGCGGCGGTCTTGGCCGCGGTTTTCTTGGCCGTCTTCTGTGT
>JAIMKJ010000022.1:0-17429 GCA_020692565.1 Thermomonas sp. | reverse complement strand
CGTCGCTGTCTTCTTGGCCGGCGCTTTCTTCGCGGCGGCAGGCGTTTCGGCCTTCGGCGCGGCGGCCTTCCTGGTCGCGGCCTTCTTCGCCGGCACTTTCTTCGCAGCGGACTTCTTGCCGAACCCCTTGCGCATCGGTTTGCCGGTGGTTTCCATCAACTCGACGGCTTCCTCCAGCGTCAGCGACGCGGGCTCGCGGTCCTTCGGAATCTTGCCGTTGAGCTTGCCGTCGCTGAGATACGGGCCGAAGCGGCCGTTGAGCACCTGGATGTCGCTGCCCGCGAATGCCTTGATGATCCGGTTGCGGGCGATCTCTTCCTTCTCTTCGATCAGGAACACGGCCCGCGCCAGGTCGATGGTGTACGGGTCGTCTTCCTTCTTCAGCGACGCGTACACGCTGCCGCGCTTGGCGAACGGCCCGAAGCGGCCGATGCCGACACTGACTTCCTCGTCCTTGTCCTCGCCGAGCTTGCGCGGCAGCCGGAACAGCTCCAGCGCGTTCTCGAGCGTGATCGTGTGCATGCTCTGGCCCGGGCGCAGGCTGGCGAAGGTCGGCTTGTCCTCGTCGTCGGCGGTGCCGATCTGTGCGTACGGCCCGTAACGGCCGAGGCGCACGCTGACCGGCTTGCCGGATTTCGGATCGACGCCGAGTTCGCGCGCGCCGGTGGCTTCGCTGCGATCGACCGATTCGGTCTTGGCGTCGACCAGTTCCTTGAAGGGTCCCCAGAAGCGGGCCATCAGCGGGATCCAGTCTTCTTCGCCGCGGCTCACCGCGTCGAGTTCGTCTTCCAGCTTGGCGGTGAAGTCGTAATCGACGTAACGGGTGAAATGCCCGCTCAGGAAATTGCTGACCGCGCGGCCGACGTCGCTCGGACGGAAGCTGCGGCCTTCCATTTCCACGTACTTGCGGAACAGCAGGGTCTGGATGATCGACGAATACGTCGACGGCCGGCCGATGCCGTATTCCTCCAGCGTCTTCACCAGCGCCGCTTCGGTGAAGCGCGGCGGCGGCTGGGTGAAATGCTGGTCGGTGCGGATGCGGTCCAGCGGAATGCGATCGCCGGTCTTCATCGCCGGCAGCTTGCGGCCTTCGTCGTCGTCGTCGTTCTTCTGGTCCTTGCCTTCCTCGTAGACGGCGAGGAAACCGGGATCGACGACGGTCGTGCCGCTGGCGCGGAAGCTGTGCTCGCCGCCGGCGGCGAGATCCACCGACACCGTGTTCAACGTGGCCGGCACCATCTGCGAGGCGACCGCGCGCTTCCAGATCAGTTCGTACAGACGGCGCTCGTCGTCGCTGAGGAAACGGCTCACCTGCGCGGGCGTGCGCAGCGCCGAGGTCGGGCGCACGGCTTCGTGCGCTTCCTGGGCGTTCTTGGATTTGGTCTGGTAGACGTTCGGCTTGTCGGGCAGCGCCTTCGTGCCGAAATCGCGGGCGATGACATCGCGCAGTTCGCTCAGCGCTTCCGCGGACAGGCTCACCGAGTCGGTACGCATGTAGCTGATCAGGCCGACCGTGCCTTCCTCGCCGATGGTCACGCCTTCATAGAGCTTCTGCGCGACCTGCATCGTCCGCTTGGTGGTGAAGCCGAGCTTGCGCGAGGCTTCCTGCTGCAGCGTGGAGGTGGTGAACGGCGGCGACGGCCGGCGCTTGCGCTCCTTGCTGACGACATCGGTGACCTGCAGCACGCCCTGCGCGGCGGCGACGATGCGTTTGCGCGCGGCTTCGGCGGTGTCGCCGTCGGTGACCGTGAACTGCTCGAACTTCTTGCCGTCGAGCTTGTTGAGCTTGGCGGTGAACGCCTGCGTCGGATGCGCGCACTCGGCTTCGATGCTCCAGTACTCGCGGGCGATGAAGGCTTCGATCTCCTCCTCGCGCTCCACGATCATGCGCAGCGCCGGGGACTGCACGCGGCCGGCGGACAGGCCGCGCTGCACCTTGCGCCACAGCACCGGCGACAGATTGAAGCCGACCAGGTAGTCCAGCGCGCGGCGCGCCTGCTGGGCGTCGACCAGGTCGCTGGCGATGGCGCGCGGCCGGGCCATCGCTTCCTTGATCGCCCGCGGGGTGATTTCGGTGAACACCACCCGCTCCAGAGTGCGGTCCTTGAGCAGGCCGCGCTCCTTCAGGATCTCGGCGATGTGCCAGCTGATCGCCTCGCCTTCGCGGTCCGGGTCGGTGGCGAGGTAGAGATGGTCCGCGGCTTTCGCGGCCTTGGCGATGGCTTCGACGTGTTTCTCGTTCTTCTCGATCAACTCGTAACGCATGGCGAAGTTCTGCGTCGGATCCACGGCGCCCTCCTTGGGCACCAGGTCACGGACGTGGCCGTAGGAGGCGAGGACGTGGAAATCCTTGCCGAGGTACTTGTTGATCGTCTTGGCCTTGGCCGGCGATTCGACGATGAGGAGGTTCTTTGCCATTGCGGGTTGGGGGTTCCGAAGGGGGTATGCCGAGACGGGCCGGTCGGGCCGGCACCGTCGGCAGGGCGTTTCAGGGGCGCCCGGCCAGATGGCGACGCCCGGGGCAGGCCCGGGCGTCGTTGCGTTCTCTTTTTTAGTGGTGTCATGTCCGGGCCGCCCATGTCAAGCGGAATGTATCGGACGGAACGCCAGCCCCCTGCTGGAACCGCTCCGCCGGAGCCCCGACACCGCGCCGGACAGGTCGTCCGTTCAGGTTTCGGACGGCCCGGCGTACCGCCCGGGCCCGCCGTTCTCAGCCGCCGAGGCCGCTGCCGAGCATCGCGCCCATCACCGCGAACAGGGCGATGAAACCGAACATCGCCAGGCCGAACAGCACCAGGATGACCACGGTCACCGTGCCCAACTCCTCGCGCTGCCATTCCGGATGCTCGGTATAGGCCCACTTGTCGACCACCAGGGTGTCGCAGACCATGTCGTGCAGGGCCTGCTTGCGCTCGGTGAAGCCGGCCATGATGTAGCCGATCATCAGGATCAGGCTGCTGAGGATCGTCGCGAAAATCCGGCCGACGCCCCGCCAGAAGGTGATCCGGCTGCCATCGCTGCGCACGACCTTGATGCCGACCGCCATCTTGCCCAGCGTGGCCTGGCTGGACGAGGCGTGCATCCACGCGAAATACAGCATCGGCATCAGGATCGCCGCCAGATAGATCAGCACCAGGAAGGCCACGCCCGCGCCGGTGGCGAAAGGCCCCTCCGCGCCGGCGGAGGCCGCGCCGCCCAGACCGATCGCGGCGACCATGCCGAGCGGGATCATCACCGCGTAGGTGATCGCGGTGACCACGAAATAGTCGATGAAATACGCGGCGACCCGCTTCCAGAACCCGGCGTAGATCACCCGGCCGCCGGCGACGACCGCGCTGCTTTCGTCCACCCGCGCCTGCGGCGGCGCGTACGGCGACGCCTCGACGATCGCGTAGGGGCGATAGGCGCCGTCGTCCGGCGCGGCTTCGGCCGCCCGGACCAGGGCTTCGGCGCGCGGGTCGTCCGGCGCGTCGCCGGCGATCACTTCGCGGATCATGTCCCGCCAGGGCTTCCACTCGGACATGCCTTCGCGCCAGACCAGGGTCTCGGCCGGCAGCAGGCCTTTGGTGTGCATGGCGGCCAGATCGCCGGCGCCTACCGGGCCGTGCTGGGTGCGCTGTGCGTCGCTGTAGTACCACTCGGTCATGGGGTCGATTCCGTCAGGGAGAAACTGTGTTGTCTGGGGTGTCGTACGAAGCGCTGCCGGCGCGGCATCGCGGCGACCTGTGGTTGGGCGGCAGCGTGCCGCCGCGGCAATCCCATCCGTTGTCGCCGGACACGAAAACCATCGTTTTTCCGTCGACCTTCGGATCGACGTTCGCGAACGTCAGTTCGATCACGCACTGTCCTGTCGACATTTTCTCGAGCCGCACGATGCCCTGCCCGGTGAGATCGGCGCCGTTGCGACCCAGCTCGAACACATCGGGATCGTCGAGGCCCATCGCGGCGTTGTCGCCGGGGCACTCGCCCGTGTCCAGGCGGTGGAGCTCGATGGAACTCTGCAGGCTCTGGACGTACGTCTCGGCGGACGCGACTTTCGAACGCAGGAGGTAGTCGTTGTAGGCCGGTATCGCGATGGCGGCGAGGATGCCGGCGATGAACACGCCGAACAGCAGCAGTACCGCGCCGATGATCGCAGCGATGGCGCAGCCGGACATGCCCTGCTTCGGCGGCGGGGCGCCGCGATGGACGGAGGCATCGACCATCGGCGCGCGGGGCGACGGGTCGTGGGGCAGCGGGGGCGGTGTGGACATGGCGAATCTCCCGATCAGGCGCCGCAGCGGGGCGGTGCATACCCGGCCGGGAGGGTGTTGTTGCGGCAATGAATCTCGACGTCTTCGCCGGCGATGCTCACGTCGTAACGGATGGTCTTGTCCAGCAGCTCCGGGCCCAGGCCATAGAACCGCACGTCATAAGCGCACGCGCCGCTCTGCGCGCGCGCCGGGTCAATCCCGAACCAGCCGTTGTCCTCACTGCCCTGATAGCGCGGGTAGCGCAACTGCAGGGTTTCGAATTCGAAGGTGTCCGGGCAGGTATTGCCGTTCGCGACATAAAACTCGCGCATCGCCGCGGTCACCAGTTCGCGCGCCAGCGCATCGGTCTGCGCCATGCGTTCGGCGTCGTAGGCATGGACCTTCGCCGCTGCCGACAGTACCGCCCCGGTATCGTCCGACTGCGCGCCCTGCCCGGTCTGCGCCGCTTTGGCGCGTTCGACGTAATCCTGATAGGCGGGCAGCGCGATGGCGGCCAGGATCGCCACCAGCATCAGGCCGACCACGCCGATCACGACGACCGCGATGATGCAGCCGGAGCGGTTGGACGGCGGCGGGGCGGTACCGCGCATCGGACCCGCATGCGAAGCCGTGGCCGCGGCCGGGCGCGGCGGCACCGGCGGCGGCAACGAAGCGTCGGGCTGCACGCCGGTCAGGCCGAGTTCCTCGATCAACCGTTCCAGCGGCTGCCACTCGCGCAGGCCCTCGTGCCAGGCCAGCGTGTCGCGGCTGATCCGGCGCTCGCGGTAGGCCTTGCGCATGGCATCGGCGTCGAGCGGGCCGACCCGGCCCTGGCCGGGTTGGTGGTAGTACCAGTCGGTCATGCATTCCCCAATCGTGTGCTTCCGGCGCCCGTGTCCGGTCGGCCGGCGGCTGCGGCTCTCCGGATCGATCCCCCCGGACCGATCCCTCGAAAAACGCAGTCTAGTGTCTGTCTTGCGGCGGTTTGTCTTGCGGTTCTGCGCGCTGGTGCGTCAATGCACCAGTTCGCCGTCGTCGTCGAACATCTGCGTTTCCATCCACGCGTAGGCGGCTTCGGAACCGGGCTGGTTGAACAGCACCATCAGCACGACCCACTTGATGTCGTCGAGATCGATTTCGTCCTGGTCCAACGCCATCGCGCGATCCAGCACCAGCTCGCGCTGGTTGGCGTCGAGGATGCCCTGCTGTTCGAGGAACATCAGGAACCCGCGACATTCCACGTCGAGCTTGTCCAGCTCGGGACCGAAGAACACGCGGACCGGGCCGTCGGCGCGCGGTACGGCCGGGCCGGGACGACGTTCCGCCAGACCGTCCAGCCAGTCGAACGCCTTGTGGATTTCGGCCGGGCTGAATCCGGCCTGCAGCAGATTGTTCTGCAGCGAGTCGCGGTCGCGGGCGAGGTCCGCGTCGTTGGCGATGTAATGCTCGAAGAGGTAGAGCAGCACATCGAGAATGCTTTCTTTCATGTCCCCTGACTTGCGCCGGTCGGCGCATTGGAAAGGATGGGTGCGGTGCGGCGGCTGTAACGACCGTGTTCGACCGCGACCCGCCCCTGCAACTCCATGACCAGCAGCATGGAGGACAGGGCAGCGGCCGTCAATCCGGTGCGCTCGGTGAGCTGATCCATAGTGCTGGGGTCGTGACCGAGCGCCTGCCACAACCGGTGGTGGGCGGGGTCATCGGACGCCCCCGTATCGGCCGTTCCGGGGTGCGCCTCGGCAGCGCGGTCGGCAGCGGTGGCGACGGCGCCCAGACGACGCTGCAGCTCGCCGCGCAGCGCCCCCGCCCAGGCCCCGAGCGCGGCGGTCACCTCGTCGGCGGATTCGACCAGTGCGGCGCCGTCGCGGATCAGCCGGTGGCAGCCGCGCGCCATCGGGTTGTGGATCGAACCGGGCACCGCGAACACCTCGCGGCCGGCATCGGCGGCCTGCCGGGCGGTGATCAGGGCGCCGGAACGGCTGGCGGCTTCGATCACCAGGGTGCCGAGGGTCAGCCCCGCCAGGATCCGGTTGCGGCTGGGGAAGTGCTCGCGCCGCGCCTCGGTGCCGGGCGGATGCTCGCTGACCACTGCGCCAAGGGTGGCGATCCGGCCCATCAGTCCGGCGTGATTGCGGGGATAGGGCACGTCGGGGCCGGTGCCCAGCACCGCCACCGTCAGCCCGCCGGCGTCCAGCGCGGCCTCGTGGGCGGCGCGATCGACCCCGGCGGCCAGGCCGCTGGTCACCGCATAGCCGGCCGCGACCAGCGCCCGGGAGAAGCTGCGGGCGTTGTCGCGACCGCCGGCGGTGGGGCCGCGACTGCCGACCACCGCCACCGCCGGGTACCACAGCAATGCCGGATCGCCGGCCACGAACAGCGCCAGCGGCGGGCTGCCGGCCTTGCGCATCAGCGGCGGGTAATCGGGATCGTGCCAGCCGATCAGCTGATGTCCGGGCTGGCGCAACCAGTCGCGGCAGCGCGGCAGCAGGTCCGGGGCGAACGCAGCGGCATCGCCGTCCAGGGCGCGGATCTGCGCGCTGTCCAGCCCGGCCTCGCGCCAGCGGGGGCGCGGCAGGGCACGGACTGCGGCAGGACCACCGTGGCGGTCCAGCAGCGCGCGGCGCGGCGCGCTGGCGCCTCCGGCGAGGGTGAGTGCGAGCAGGGCTTCGGTATCGGCATCGAGCATGTCCATGTCGACATGCTGGCCCGCAAACGACGACGGCGCCGTCAGGCGCCGTCGCATTCCACTGTGGGAAAAGTCCTACTTCGCGTCGGGGTGCTTGAGGCGATAACCGACGCGGCTGGGCTTCACGCTGCTCATCACCAGGCCATAGCTGACCTTGTCGAAGGTACGGAAGATCATCACGTGACCGGCGTATTCGTCGGGCAGCTGCACGCGCGAGCCCTTCGGCACGGTTTCCTCGCTGCGCCAGTAATCGGCCTGGACGCGATCCATGTTGTTGCTGCCCTGGCGCCAGATCGACAGCACGGTGCCGTTGTCGATGCCGTCCTGGGCGCCGACCGACAGCGCGACCACATCGCGCGGGCCGCCGCTGGTCAGCGAGTTGGCCACCGCCAGCACCCGGGCCTTGTTCTCGTCCAGGCTCTGCTTGGGTACGTGCGGGAAGAACTGCAGATCGTAGGGCTGGGCGTCGACCGCGATCAGGCGGTCGCCGATACGGGTTTCCACATTCTCGTCGTCCAGCTTCAGGGTGGTGACTTCGACATCGCCTTCCATCAGCTTGGTGACGGTGCCGGCGTTGACCCTGTAGAGCTCGTGGCCCAACTCCTCGCCGTTCAGCTCGTTGCCGGCGGTGTCGCTCCACGCGGTGCCGAAACCGGGCACCAGGCCGCCGCGGAAGTCGTAATGATTGCGGGTCAGCATGTCGCAGCATTCGCGCTTGCCGATCCGCACGAAACGCGTGGTCGGACGGACCACGGCGTAACGCTGGCCGACCTGTGCGCCTTCGAGGCCGCGGGCATAGACCAGATGGCCGCGGGCGGCGCGGGCGATGTCCTCTTCCTGGCCCACGATGTACGGCAGCTCCTTGAAGCTGTCGACCACGCGCAGGTCGCGAAGATAGGCCTCGATGTCGGCCAGCGAGATCGCGTTGACCGGCGCCTCGTTGCGCGGACCGGCCTGGATGCCGCCGACGCCGACGCGGTCGAGATAGGCGAGGCTGATCACGTCGCCCGGATAGATCAGATGCGGATTCGCGATCTGCGGGTTGGCCTGCCAGATTTCGGGCCATAGCCACGGACGCTTGAGGAAGCGTGCGGAGATGTCCCAGAGGGTATCGCCCCGCTTGACCGTATAGGTGTCGGGGTGGTCGCCACGGAACTCCTGGGCGACCGCGTACGTGCCCAATGTCAACAGGGCGGCTGCGCCGATCACCAGGGCTCGGTGAGAAACGCGCTTAAGGATGCTGGCCATCTACTTGCTCCCCTTGGGATTTTCCCCAACACAACGACCGCACTATAGCCCACAAAACCCGGCTCTTGGCAAGTCTGGAGGCGCTACAATGGCCTTGTCCGCGACCAATGTCCGCCCCCATATCCACAAACATGACGCTCCTCTCAATTCTTGAATTCCCCGACCCCCGCCTGCGGACCAAAGCGCAGCCGGTCGACACCGCCCGGATCGCCGATCCCGAGTTCCAGACCCGGCTCGACGACATGTTCCACACCATGTACGAGGCGCCCGGCATCGGTCTGGCCGCCAGCCAGGTGGACGACCACCGCCGGTTCATGGTCATCGACATCAGCGAAGAGAAGAACCAGCCGATGGTCTTCATCAACCCGGAGATCGTGGTGGCCGACGGCCATCAGGTCTATCAGGAAGGCTGCCTGTCGGTGCCCAACATCTTCGCCGACGTCACCCGCGCCAACCGGATCACCGTGAAGGCCTGGGGCCGCGACGGCCAGCCGTTCGAGTTGCAGACCGACGGCCTGCTGGCGATTTGCATCCAGCACGAGATGGATCACCTCGAAGGCAAACTCTTCGTCGATTATCTGTCGCCGCTGAAGCGCGACATGGTCCGGAAGAAGCTGGAAAAGGCGCGGCGCAGCAGCGCGGCGTGATGGCCTTCGGGCCCCCTCCCTTTTGCCTAACGCAAAAGGGGAGGGCTGAAGAGGGGGCTGTTGAAGTCGACGAACGGCACCCCCTCCCGACTTCCCCCTGCGCTGCGCGCAAGGGGAGGAGACATCGATCCCTCGGCTCCGCCTCGGGATGACAGCAAACAAGGCAATCGCCACATGTCCCTCCGCATCATCTTCGCCGGCACCCCAGCCTTCGCCGTCCCCTGTCTGCGCGCCGCCGCGCGGTACGACGAAGTCGTGGCGGTCTACACGCAGCCGGATCGTCCCGCGGGGCGCGGTCGCGCGCTGACGGCATCGCCGGTCAAGCAGGAAGCCCTGCAGCGCGGCATCGAAGTGCTGCAGCCGGAAACGCTGAAGAAACAGGTCTCGCGCGATGCGCTGCGCGCGCTGGAGCCCGACCTGATGATCGTGGTCGCCTACGGCCTGATCCTGCCGCAGAGCATTCTCGACATTCCGAAATACGGCTGCTGGAACGTGCATGCCTCGATGCTGCCGCGTTGGCGCGGCGCGGCGCCGATCCAGCGCGCGATCGAAGCCGGCGACACCGAGACCGGCGTGTGCCTGATGCAGATGGAAAAGGGTCTCGACATCGGTCCGGTGCTGCTGTCGCAGTCGCTGGCCATCGGCGAGCACGACACCGGCGGCCAGCTGCACGACAAGTTATCGGAGCTCGGCGCGCAGGTGCTGAGCGACGGCCTGGGCCTGCTGCGCGCGGGCATCGTGCCGGTGGCGCGCCCGCAGCCGGAAGACGGCGCGACCTATGCGCACAAGCTCGACAAGCACGAAGCGAAACTCGACTGGTCGCAGCCGGCGACAATGCTGGCGAACAAGGTCCGCGCCTTCAATCCGTGGCCGGTGGCCGAAGCCGAACTGGCCGGCGAGCGCGTGCGCATCCACGGCGCGGTGGCGCTGGCGGTCGCGCACGGAAAAACGCCCGGCATGGTGCTGGCCGCGGGCCGCGACGGCATCGACATCGCCTGCGGCGACGGTGCGCTGCGCATCCGCGCGCTGCAGCGCGCGGGCGGGAAGACGATCACCGCGGCGGACTATCTCAATGCGCGGCGGGATCTGGTCTCGTTGTAAGCGCTGCGTTTTGTGGGAGCGGCGGTTTTTAACAACCGAATGGTTGGTCAAGCCGCGATGAAGCAAGGATGGCCTTTCTTTCGTCCATCGCGGCTCCCGCCGCTCCCACAGGATCCTTGCGAAGCCAGGATCCACCGGCCATTCGGCTGTAGAAAACACTCCTCGAAACCCGCCTCAAGGCAGCCCGCATGACGCAAACGACCCACGGCACCGCCTCCCGCCTCGCTGCCGCGCGCGTACTCGATGCGGTACTGCACCGCGGCCGTTCTCTGAAGGGCGAATTCGGGACCGAGCTGCCGCAGATCGCCGACCCGCGCGACCGCGCGCTGGTGGAAGCGATCTGCTTCGCGGCACTGCGCAACCGCGCGCGCTACGCCGCCGCGCTGACCGCCTGGGTGCCGAAACCGCTGGGCCGCGGCGACGAAGCGCTGCGCGCGCTGCTGTACGTCGGCTTCGCCCAGCTCGACGCGCTGAAGCTGCCGGCGCACGCCGCGGTGGACGCGACGGTCGAGGCCGCGCGCGCGTCGGGCCGCGCGCACCAGGCCGGGATGGTCAATGCGCTGCTGCGCCGCGCGCAGCGCGAGGGTTTCCCGCCGGCCGATCCGGCGCAGGTCTGGCCGGACTGGCTGCTGGCCGAAGTGCGCCGCGACTGGCCGGAACACGCCGACGCGATCCTCGACGCCAGCGCCGCACCGGCGCCGCTGTGGCTGCGGGTGAATCGCCTGAACGCCACCCGCGACGCCTACCTGCTGCGACTTCAGGACGCGGGCATCGCCGCGACGGTCCACGATGCGCTGCCCGATGCGCTGCGGATCGAGGATTCGCTGGCCGTCACCGATCTACCGGGTTTCGAGGACGGCGTGGCCTCGGTGCAGGACGGCGCCGCGCAGGCGGTGGCCGATGCGCTGGCGCCGCCGGCCGGCAGCCCTGCTTCTGGACAACGCGTGCTGGATGCCTGCGTCGCCCCCGGCGGCAAGGCCGCGCATCTGCTGGAGCGCGACCCGGGCCTGCGCCTGCTCGCACTCGATATCGATTCGCGCCGGCTGCGACGCACCGCCGAAACCCTGCGACGGGTCGGCGTCGACGCGGCCGTCGAGTTGAAGGCCGCCGACGCCGCCGATCCCGCGGCCTGGTGGGACGGCGTGCTGTTCGACGCGGCGCTGATCGACGCGCCCTGCTCGGCCACCGGCATCGTCCGCCGCCAGCCGGACATTCTGTTGCACCGCCGCCCCGGCGATATCGATGCGCTGGTCGCCACCCAGGCGCGGCTGCTGGACGCGGTGTGGACCACGCTCGCGCCCGGCGGCCTGCTGGTCTACGCGACCTGTTCGATCCTGCGGCGCGAAAACGCCGACCAGATCGATGCCTTCCTGGCGCGCACGCCGGATGCGTCCGTCGAGCCGCTGGATGAAAGCTTCGGCCATGCGGCGGGCGCGGGCCGTCAGCGGTTGCCGGGCGAGGATGGGATGGACGGGTTTTTCTATGCGCGATTGCGGAAGCTTGCACCGGCTTGAATCCCCCCGTCGCCGCTGCGCGCCGCCGGCCCCCTTTTTCAAAGGGGGCAACCGCCAGGCTTCGGGTGATATCGCACCGCTGAAGCTTTGATCGCGTTCTTCGAAAAGGAATCCGGTCGAATCTGGGATGGGGTTTGCCCCCTTTGAAAAAGGGGGCCGGCGGCGCGCAGCGGCGGCGGGGGGATTTGCTTTTCGCCGTTATCATTCCCCCATGCTGAAAACCCGCGAATCGAAAGACTTCTGGCTGCTGGCCGTCGTCGCCCTGCTGGTGCTGGGCGCCGGACTGGGCCTGCGCGACCCGTGGCCCACGGACGAACCGCGCTTCACCCTGGTCGCCAAGCAGATGGTCGACAGCGGCGACTGGCTGTTCCCGCATCGCGGCACCGAGCTGTACTCGGACAAGCCACCGATGCTGATGTGGCTGGAGGCGACGTTCTACCTGCTGTTCCGGGACTGGCGCATCGCGTTCCTGATGCCGTCGCTGCTCGCCGCGCTGGGCACGCTGTGGTGCGTGTACGATCTCGGCCGCCGGCTGTGGACGCGCAAGGTCGGCCTTTACGCCGCGTGGGCGCTGCTGTTCACGCTGCAATTCACCTACCAGTCGAAGCGCGCGCAGATCGATCCGCTGGTGGTGTTTTTCATCACGCTGGCCAACTACGGCCTGCTGCGGCATCTACTGTTGGGGCCGAACTGGAGACTGTGGGCACTGGGCGGGTTCGCCGCGGGCCTGGGCACCATCACCAAGGGCGTGGGCGTGTTGGCGCTGTTGATGATCCTGCCGGCGGCGATCGCTTCGATGAGGCAGTGGCCGCGGGTGCGGCTGCATGCGCGCGACCCGCGTTTCTGGCTCGCGCCGCTGGCCTTCGTCGTCGCGGTCTGCCTGTGGCTGGTGCCGATGGCGATCACCGCCTTGAACCATCCCGACCCGGCCTATCGCGCCTATCTCGACGACATCCTGTTCCGCCAGACCGCCGAACGCTACAGCAAATCCTGGGATCACCATCAGCCGGTCTGGTACCACTTCGGCGTGGTGCTGACGCTGTGGCTGCCGACCATGTTCGCGCTGGTCTGGGCGTTTCCCGCGTGGCGGCGGCGGTTGCGGCGCCGCGATGCGCGCTACCTGCTTCCACTCGCGTGGTGGGCGATGATCCTGGTGTTCTTTTCGATCCCGGACGGCAAGCGCGATGTCTACATCATGCCGGCGCTGCCGATGGTCTGTCTGGCGCTGGCGCCGCTGTTGCCGGGGATCGTGCGCAAGCTCTGGGCGCGGCGGATCGCATTCGGATTCGTGTTCGGCCTGGGCGGGTTGCTGCTGTTGGCCGGGTCGGCGATGTGGTTCGGCGAACCGCGCTTCGAGGCGCGGCTGGTCGAAGACCGCGACTTCACCGACGGCGGCCGTGCCCTGAACCTGATGGTGCTGGCGCTGGGCGCCTGGCTGGTCGCCGCGGCGCTGTGGCATCGGGTCGCCCAGGGCGTGAAGGGGCTGCTCTGGGGCCTCGGCGGGGTCTGGGTGCTGTACAGCCTCCTCGCCTATCCGATGCTCAACGCGTCGGGCTCGTCCCGCGGGCTGATGGAAGCGGTCGGCCGTCGGCTGGCGCCCGAAGCCGAGCTCGGCCTGGTCGCGTGGAAAGTGCAGAACCTGCTGATGGCGGATCGTCCGGCCGCAACCTTCGGCTGGGATACGCCCTGGCCCGAGCAGCTCACGCAGGCGATGCGCTGGCAGGCCGCTGCGCCCGACAAGCGTTGGCTGCTGGTACAGGAGCGGGCCCTGTCGCAGTGCATCGACAAGACCAGGGCCGAATTCGCCGGGTTGTCCAACCGCCGCCGATGGTGGCTGGTACCGGCGCAGGCCGCGGATCCGGATTGCGTACCGCAGGGCGTGCAATCCCAGAACGAAGCGGACCGCATCGACGGCCATTGACAGCAGCGCCACCCGAGATCTTTCGTCTTGTGACCCTCCCATGCTGAAAACCCGCGAATCGAGAGACTTCTGGCTGCTGGCCATCGTCGCCCTGCTGGTGCTGGGCGCCGGACTGGGCCTGCGCGACCCGTGGCCTTCGGACGAACCGCGTTTCACCCTGGTCGCCAAACAGATGATCGACAGCGGCGACTGGCTGTTCCCGCATCGCGGCACCGAGCTGTACTCGGACAAGCCGCCGATGCTGATGTGGCTGGAGGCGGCGTTCTACCTGCTGTTCCGGGACTGGCGCATCGCGTTCCTGATGCCGTCGCTGCTGGCCGCACTGGGCACCCTGTGGTGCGTGTACGACCTGGGCCGCCGGCTGTGGACGCGCAAGGTCGGCCTGTACGCGGCGTGGGCACTGCTGTTCGCGCTGCAGTTCACCTATCAGTCGAAGCGGGCGCAGATTGATCCGCTGGTGACGTTCTTCATCACGCTCGCCAATTACGGACTGCTGCGGCACCTGCTGCTGGGGCCGAACTGGAAGCTGTGGACGCTGGGCTGGTTCGCGGCCGGGCTGGGCACCATCACCAAGGGCGTCGGCGGCCTGGCGCTGCTGATGATCCTGCCCGCGGCGATCGCCTCGCTCATGCACTGGCCGCGGGTGCGGGTGCATGCGCGCGATCTGCGCTTCTGGATCGGGCCGCTGGCGTTCGTGTTCGCCGCCGCGCTGTGGCTGGTGCCGATGGTCGTCACCGCGCTGAGCCAGGACAACCCGGAATACAGGGCCTATCTCCACGACATCCTGTTCCGGCAGACCGCCGGTCGCTATACGAAATCCTGGGATCACGCGCAGCCGCCGTGGTACCACCTGACGGTGATGGCGACGGCCTGGCTGCCGACCGCGTTCGCGCTGATCTGGGCGTTTCCGGCATGGCGCAGGCGCCTGCGCCGCCGCGACGCGCGCTATCTGCTGCCGCTGGCGTGGTGGCTGCTGATCGTGGTGTTCTTTTCGATCCCCGGCGGCAAGCGCGATGTCTACATCATGCCGGCGCTGCCGATGATGTGTCTGGCGCTGGGGCCGCTGCTGCCGGGCATCGTGCGCAGGGTGTGGGCGAAGCGGATCGCGTTCGCGTTCGCGGCGATCCTCGGCGCGCTGTTGCTCGGCGCGGGGCTGGCGATGTGGTTCGGCGAGCCGAAATTCGAAACGAAACTGGTCGCCGACCGCGGCTTCACCGACGGCGGCCACGCATTGTTCGGGCTGCTGATGGCGATGGGCGCCTGGGCGCTGGCGAGCGCGAGCTGGCATCGCGTCCGCAACGGCGTGGTCGGGCTGCTGTGGGCGATGGGCGGCATCTGGGTGCTGTACGGCGTGGTCTCGTATCCGCTGCTGAACCCGTCGAGCTCCGCGCGCGGGCTGATGGAAGCCGTCGGCGAGCGGATCGGCCCCGACGTCGAACTCGGACTGGTCGCGTGGAAAGAGCAGAACCTGCTGATGGCCGACCGCCCCGCGACGACCTTCGGCTTCCAGACCAAGTGGTCCGAGCAACTATCGAAGGGCATGCGCTGGCAGGCGGAAGCACCGCAGCGGCGTTACCTGCTGGTACAGGAACCGGCGCTGTCGCAGTGCATCGACAAGGCGAAAGCGACGTTCGCCGGGGTGTCGAACCGGCGCCGCTGGTGGCTGGTGCCGGCCGCCGCCGCCGACGCGACCTGCGTGCCGCAGAGCATCGAAACCCAGAACGAAGCCGACGGTCAGGACGAGTAAAAAACCGCGCCTGTAGGAGAACCTTGCCTATGGGAGGGCCTTCAGGCCCGAGCTTTTTTGGGGCTCGGGCCTGAAGGCCCTCCTACAGTTATCCGTCCAGCGCTTCCCAGCGTGCGTAGGCCTGCTCCAGCGCCGCATGCGCCGCCGCGATCTCGGCGTTGTGCGCGTTCACCGCGGCGTGATCGCGCTGGTAGAACGCGGGCTCGTGCATCGCCGCGGTCAGGGCCGCGATCTTCGTTTCCAGATCCTCGATCGTCTGTGGCAGCCCTTCGAGTTCGCGCTGGTCCTTGTAACTGAGCTTGCGCTTCGGCGCCGCCGGCGTTGCCGCGACGACGACAGGCGCCGCAGCCGCCTTGGGCGCAGCCGCAGCGGTCGCCCGCGCCGATTCGCCCCGGGTCGGGCGCTGGCGCAGCCAGTCGCTGTAGCCGCCGACGTAATCGCCGACCCGGCCGTCGCCTTCCATCACCAGCGTCGACGTCACCACGCTGTCGAGGAAGTCGCGGTCGTGGCTGACCAGCAGCAGCGTGCCCGGATATTCGCCCAGCAGTTCTTCCAGCAATTCCAGCGTTTCCACGTCCAGATCGTTGGTCGGTTCGTCCTTCACCAGCAGGTTCGACGGCTGCGCGAACAGCTTCGCCAGCAGCAGACGGTTGCGCTCGCCGCCGGACAGGCGGGTGATCGGCGCGCGCGCGCGTTCGGGCGTGAACAGGAAGTCCTGCAGGTAACCGATGGCGTGCTTCTGCTTGCCGTTGATCTCGACGAAATCCTTGCCCTCGGAGACGTTCTCCAGCGCATTCCAGTCTTCGCGCAGCGTCGCGCGGTACTGGTCGAAATACGCGACCTGCAGCTGTGTGCCGATCCTGATCTCGCCGGACTGCGGCTGCAGATCGCCCAGCAGCAGCTTCAGCAGCGTGGTCTTGCCGCTGCCGTTGGCGCCGATCAGACCGATGCGATCGCCGCGCAGGATGGTCGTGGACACGTTCTTGAGCAGCACGCGCTCGCCGAACGCGAACGACACGTCCTTCGCTTCGATGACTTTCTTGCCCGAGGCCGAGGCCTGCGCGGTTTCCATGCGCACGTTGCCGGACAGGTCGCGGCGCTGCATGCGCTCGTCGCGCATCGCCTTGAGCCGGCGCACGCGGCCTTCGTCGCGGGTGCGGCGGGCCTTGATGCCCTGGCGGATCCAGACTTCCTCCTGCGCCAGCAGCTTGTCGAAGCGGGCGTTTTCCTGGGCCTCGGCGTTCAGGCGTTCCTCGCGGCGGCGCACGTAATTGTCCCAGTCGCCGGGCCAGCTGGTGAGCTGGCCGCGATCGATTTCGACGATGCGGGTGGCGAGCTGACGCAGGAACCGCCGATCGTGGGTGACGAAGATCAGTGCGCCCTGCCACGCCTTCAGAAAACCTTCGAGCCAGTCGATCGCGGCGATGTCGAGGTGGTTGGTCGGTTCGTCCAGCAGCAGCAGATCCGGCGCCGACACCAGCGCGCGCGCCAGCAGCACGCGGCGCTTCATGCCGCCGGACAGCCGGGTGAAATCGGCGTCGCCGTCCAGATCCAGTTTGGTCAGCGTCTCGGTGACGCGCTGGTCCAGCGACCAGCCGTTGGCGTCCTCGATCTTCGCCTGCACCGCGGCCAGCGCATCGGTGTCGATCTCGTCGGCGTGGATCAGATGGTGATAGTCGGCGAGGAACTTGCCCATCTCGCCCAGACCCTCGGCGACCACGTCGAACACGCTGCCGGCGGCACCGGCCGGCACTTCCTGCTCCAGTCGCGCGATGCGCACGCCGCCTTCGATGCGGATCTCGCCGTCGTCGGGTTTGTGTTCGCCCGCGAGCAGGCGCAGGAGCGTGGATTTGCCGGCGCCGTTGCGACCGATCAGGGCGATGCGTTCGCCGGGTTCGATCGCGAGATCGACGCCATCGAGCAACAGGGGACCGCCGACGCCGAAATCGACGCCATTCAAAGTAAGGATAGGCATGGCGACAGTTTAGCAGGCCGCCGGAAATGGCCTGCCGCCGCGGTCGTCGCCTATGCCGCTGCGGTCGCGAGCGTCGGCAGCAATGCGGCGTAAGCGTCTTCGGTGGCGGCGATGAAACGATCGAGACCGAATTCGCACTCGGCCTTGCGCCGCGCGGCTTCGCCCATCGCCCGCAGCCGGCCGGGGTCTTCGAGCATCCCGGCCACGGCCGCCGCGATCGCATCGCGATCCCGCACCGGCACCCGCCAGCCGTCGACGCCGTCGTCGATGTTCTCGGGCAGCCCGGCGTAATCGCTGACCAGCACCGGCTTGGCCATCGCCATCGTCTCGCGGCAGGCGAAGGAAATGGTTTCCACCG
>JAIMKJ010000065.1 GCA_020692565.1 Thermomonas sp. | reverse complement strand
GCGAGGTCGCCGGTGGCGCCGAAAATGGTCAACAGAGTCGCGGGCGTGGTCACGGAGGTGTCCAGGGTCATGAGGCGTGAAGCGTAGGCTGCCGCGATGGGTCGGGGGGCTGAATTCGATTCCAGCCCATGCGGGCCGGATTGGCGCGGGGGTGCTGCCGATGTCGACCGCTTGGGATCACAACGACCGCAGCAGGCGGACTCGATCCAGCGTCCACATCGCCGGCCGCGTGTCGCCGGTGAAATGGATGCACAGATCCTGTGCGGCGGGCTGCGGCGGCAAAGGCGCTTTCAAGGTCAGGAAGCCGTCGCTGCCCGGCGACTGCGGCAAGGGCAGACTCGCGAGCGTCGGGCCATCGCATCCGGCACGGATCACCAGCTCGCCGTGCGCGGACTGCGCGGGCTTGAACTTGCGGGCGGGTTCGTCGTGCGCCAACTGGAAGAAGTAGGGAATGCGGCCGGCGCGGATTTCGATCCCGGCGATGCCGCTCAAGTCCGCCTGCTTCCACTCCCAGCAGGGATTGAAGATATCGACGTTGAAGATCGCGCGCGCGCCGTCCGCCGGGCCGTCGTCTTCCAGCCGCAGCATCAACGCATTGGTGCACATCGTCAGCGCTTCGTCGTTCCGCTGCAGCAGCGACCCCGCGCTGAGCCGGCGCTCGCTGGCGTCGCCCAGCGCACGCCCGGCGTGGAACGCGGCGGCGCGGACCCGGATCGGCAGGCGCAGCGACATCGGCTGCGCGTACTTCGGCGATTGCGCCGTCGGCGCGCTGCCGTCGGTGGTGTAGCGGATGTCGTCGTAGCCCAGCGGGTTCGACAGCGTCACCGTGGCCGTGCGGGCGGCGCGATCTTCTTCGGCGTCGATGCGCACCTCGAACGGCGTCTTCGCATGACCGATGCCCAGCGCGCGATAGCGCTGCAACTGCGCCGGCAGGCGGTCGAGGAAACCGTCGTAATCGCGCGCCGACGGCGCCGACCAACCGATTTCCGCCACGGCGGCGACGCGCGGGAACAACGCATGCTCGACCCGGGCGAACGTGCGCATGTGCTCGGTCCAGACATTGGCCTGCAGGCCGAGGATGTGATGCTGCTTGTCTTTGGCCAGCGTCGCGGGTACCGGCTCGAATGCGTAGACGCTGCGCAGTTCGACCAGTGCCGGCCGACCCGGCGGCTCGTCGGCCGAAGCGGTCTGCAGATAATCCAGATACAGCGAAGACGCCGGGGTCATCACCACATCGTGGCCCTGCGATGCCGCCTGCAGCCCGCCCTCGGTGCCGCGCCACGACATCACCGTCGCGCTGGCCGGCAGCTCGCCTTCCAGGATCTCGTCCCAACCCAGCAGCCGGCGCTGATGCGCGGCCAGGGTTTTTTCCAGCCGCCGCATCATCCAGCTCTGCAACTGCATCTCGGTCTTCAGGCCGAGCTGCGCTTTGCGCGCCTGCACCTGTGGCGATGCGATCCACTGATCCTTCACCGCTTCGTCGCCGCCCAGATGCACATAGCGACCCGGGAACAGATCCACGACTTCGGTCAGCACGTTTTCGAGGAAGACCAGCGTGCTTTTCTCGACGTTGAACAGATTGGTGTTGACGCCCCATTCGTTCGAGACCGCGATCGGTTTGCCGGACACACCCAATTCCGGGTACGCGGCGATCGCGGCCGTGGCATGGCCGGGAATATCGATCTCCGGCACCACCGTGATCTGGCGTTCGGCGGCATAACGCACGATCTCGCGGATCTGTTCCTGACTGTACCAGCCGCAGTACGGCCGCGGCTGTCCGCTGCGCGGATCGATACCGCCGTCGCCGGACGGAATGCGGCAGCCACCCACTTCGGTCAGGCGCGGATAGCGCTTGATCTCGATCCGCCAGCCCTGGTCGTCGGTGAGATGCCAATGGAAGACATTGAGTTTGTGCAGCGCCATCGCGTCGAGCAGGCGCTTGATCTCGTCGACCGACTGGAAGTGCCGGGCCGAATCCAGCATCGTCCCGCGCCACGAAAACCGCGGCGCGTCCTCGATGCGCAGCGCCGGCAGTTGCGTGCGCTTGCCGTCGGCATCGACCATCAACTGCCACAGAGTGACCGCGCCGTGCTGCAACCCGCGCGCATCGCGCCCGCGCACCTCGATCCGCGAGGATGATATCTCCAGTGCATAGGCTTCATCGCCCGAGAGCGATTGATCGATGACGAAGCGGATGCCGTTCTTCGTCCTGGGGCCTGCGGCGGGTTCCAGCGCCAGGCCATGACTCTTCGCGACGAAGCCCGAGAACAGCCGCGCGGCCGACTGCGCGGCATCGCCGTCGGCGCGCAGCGGCGTGTCCGCATCGATCGTGAAGCTGCCTTTTCGCATCCGCAGCGACGCGGGTGCGGGGATCAATCCCGGCGTCGATGTCGAAGCCGCGAGCGTCTTGGGCGCAGGCTTCGGCGTGTCGGCGCCTTCAGAGACGGCCGGCAGCGCCAGCGCCATGCACAACGCGATACGGGACAGGGTTGCGAACGTACGGGAAGCAATCATGGCGGCCTTCTGGAAGTCGATGCGATCGATGAAAAGTGGATGCGATTTGCGGCAGTGCGCTGTGCTGTGTCGGCGACGCGTGCAGCGAAGCGCAGAACGACAGGCTTCGGATGGTACGCCAGCGCACCGGTCCAGGCATCCGGCCCGAAGCGCCGATGCGGCGCATGCGCTGCGATCCGCAGGCCTGCAAAAAAATGGGCCCGGACGAATCCAGGCCCGAAGGGGACCACAGGTGGATTCGTCAGAACTTCATGCGGAAGGTGACGTAGTACTGGCGGCCGTTCTCGTAGATCGAACGGGGACGGTCGCGGTTTTCTGCGTAGTACTGGGTCTTCGGATTGTTCAGATTGAGCGCGTCCAGGGCCAGCGAGTAGTTGTCGTTGAACTTGTAGCCGAACGATGCGGAAACATTGTCGATCTCGTCCTGGTAGAACGCCGAGGCGCGGTCCAGGCCGCTGTAGAACTCGGAACGGTAGGTGTAGTTCAGCCGCGCGTTGAAACGCTCGTTCTCGAAGTACCCACCCAGGTTGTAGGTGTTCTTCGAAGTACCGAGCATGTCTTCGTTGCTGCCGTCGTCGCGTTTGGCGTTGGTGCTGCCGTCGGCGTAGGTGTAGTTGGCGAAGGCGCCGAAGTAATCGCCGATCGGCTGTTCCCACGCCAGTTCGAAGCCTTTCACTTTCGCGTCCGAACCCAGCGGAATGCTGAGATCGTAGTTCACCAGCGCGCCCTGCGGGTTGCTCGCATCGATCGTCAGGTACTGCCGCCGGCTGGTGCCCAGCGCGACGTAGTTATCGATGTCCATGTAGAACAGGCTGGCCGCGAACAGCGCGCGTTCGGCGTAGTACCACTCGAAGGTCGCATCGAGATTGGTCGAGAGGATCGGTTCCAAGTTGGGATTGCCGCCGGTGCCGGTGCCGACGCCGCCGACGTTGGAGGGCGGGGCGAGGTTAACGGCGCCGGCCAGCTGCGAGTAGTCCGGGCGCGTCAGCGTGCGCGACACGGCGAAGCGCAGCACCTTGTCGTCGGCCAGGTCGTACTTGAGGTTGAGGCTCGGCAGCCAATCGTTGTAGGTGTTACTGACGACATCCTTGCGGAAGGCACCGAATGCGGACGTGGTGATCGCGCGAGGATCGGTCGCATCGGTATTGACCCAGTTGGAAGCTTCTTCTTCGGTACGCACATAGCGCAGGCCGACGTTTCCGCTCCATCTCTCGCCTTCGAAATTCAGCTGCGCGTAGGCGGCGGTGCTGCGTTCTTCCAGGCCATATTCGGCGGGGAAAAAACGGCGTGTGATCGGGTCGCGATTGGCGAGGCGGTTGTACTGGGCAAGCTGTTCCGGGGTGTAATACCAGATGTCGCGCGGGAAATTGCCGCCGAGGCCCGAACCGAAGTTTCCGGGATAATTCCGGAAGCCCTGCGGCCAGGTGCTCGGGTCGAAGGCGTCGGGCGTCGTCGCGAAGCTGGGACCCTGTGCAACGACGTTTTCGAGGCTGCGCTCATGCCGTGCGTCGCGCACGCCGAAGTCCAGCGAAGTCAGCGCACCGGCGTCAAGGAAATACGTGCCGTCGAGTTTCAGCCATTTTTCCTTGTCCAGCACATCGACATCCTGGAAACCGAAGATCCAGTCCAGTTTGATGTCGGTGATCGGCGTGCCAGGCGCGCCGGTGTTGGTGGTGCCCAGATTCCAGTCGGCAGCGCCGACGCCGCGCAGGCGCCAGCCCGCGCCACTACCCAGGCCCACGTCCCATTCGGCGACATCCTGGGTCGGGGTCTTGCCGTGGCCGGTGGAGGTGCCGACCTGTGCGGAGAACGTCAGCTTGTCGCTGACGTCCCATTCGGCATCGGCGCTGAAGAAGTTGCTGCTGGAGGCCGCACCGGGACGCGAGATCTGATCGTAGATGCCGTACTGGCGGCCGGCCAGCGGCGCAAACGTCGCGGCCACGAGGGTGTTGTTGCGCACCACGTAGCCCGCGTCCGGCGCCTGTGGATTGCTCCCGTCGCCGAGCAGCTGACCCCGGTTGAGGATTCTGCTGCCCCAGAGCATGTAGTTGCGGTTGTAGTTGTCGGCCTTCATCTTCGAGCTGAAACCGGTGAGCGAGAACGTGAAGTTGTCGCCCGGTTTGAACTGGGCCGTGACCAGGCCGCCGGTGCGTTTGCGTTCCTGCTCGAACAGCGCGGAGCCGATCAGGGTCGGGTAATAGACGCCGATCAGATCGGGATTCGACACCCCGATGGCGGTCGGCGTCACGCCATCGATCTCGAATCGCTGGATCTGTTCGTAGCCGAGCAGTTCCTGGCCATCGCGACGCAGATGGCGCTCTTCGCTGAAGGCCTGGACCATGAAGCCGAAGGTGTCCTGGTCGTTGGCCCAGTTGATGAGCGCCGACAGCTGCGGATCGGTCTTGCTGGGCAGGTCGGCATTCACCGCGCCCAGCGAGATGTGCGAGGTGAAGCCGGCCGGGAAATTCAGCGGGCGGCGGGTGACGATGTTGATGTTGCCGACCGCGCCGCCTTCCACCAGGCGCGCTTCCGACGACTTCAGCACTTCGACCTTCTCCACCAGTTCGGAGGGCAGCAGCGAATAACTGACGCTGCGGCCGACGGTGCCGCTCTGATTGAGCACGAACCAGTCGCCGGAGGCGATGTTGTGGCCGTCGATCAGCGTCTGCGTGAAACTGGGGCTGGTGCCGCGCATGCTGACGCGGTCGTTCTCGTCGAACGCGCCTTCGTTGGCGCTGGCGGCGCTGATGTTCACGCCGGCCACGCGCTGCAGCGAATCGGCGACGTTGTGGTCGGGCATCTTGCCGATGTCTTCGGCGCTGATGACCTCGATGCGATTCTTCGCGCTGCGCTTGCTGTCGAGCGCTTTCTCGATCGCGCCGCGGATGCCGACGACGACGATCTCGTCGAGGTCGGCGGCCTGTTCGCCCTGCTGTTCGCCAGCCGGCGCGGGCGCGCTCTGCGCGAAGACGGGTGCGGCGAATCCAAGGCTCGCCAGGATGGCGATCGACAGTGCGCTTCTTTGCAATTTCATGGTGACTTACTCCCCTCATCGTTGAATTTCGGAGCGGGCTGGACGTACACACACTCAGCACAACGCTGCCGTACCTGTTGATTTCGAGTACCCGTAACTTTCGACGCCTTCCGTATTGCCTTCGCGTTCTGCGTCCGCCTCAGACGGCGTCGTGCCCCTCCCGGTCGCGCTGGTGCAGATACCAGTTCGCCGCCCCGATCACGCCCAACTGCCCATGCTCGACCAGCCGCACGGGAATGCGCTCGAGCGCCGCGCGCATCGGTCCCTTGTCGAGGAACCGTTCCACGAAGCTGCTGTTCATCAGGAAATCCCGGATCTGCGGCAGGATGCCGCCGGCCAGGTAGATGCCGCCCTGCACGCCGTAGAGCAGGGCCATGTTGCCGACCACGCTGCCGAGCAGGCCGCAGAAGATGTCGAGGCTTTCGCGCGCCAACGGATCGGTATCGGCGATCGCCGCAGTCGTGATTTCGCCTGGCGTGCGGTACGCGTGGCTCGCACCGCGGAGCGCACACAGCGCGGTGTGCAGGTTCATCAGTCCCGGCCCCGACAGCGCGTATTCCACCGGCACATGGCTCTGTTTTTTCAGCATTTCCTGCAGCAATGCGATTTCGATGGCGTTGCCGGGGGTCAGCGCCGCCTGCCCGGCTTCCGTCGCCAGCACGACATCGCCGTTCGCGGAAGGAATCCACAGCGCGGCGCCGAAACCGGTGCCGGGGCCGAGTATCAGGGTCGGGCCTTGCCTGGCGGGCGCCTCGGGGCCGGTCACCCGCAGTACTTCGCTGGCGTCGACGTGTGTGGCGGCGTGGGCCACGGCTTCGAAATCGTTGACCACGCGCAGATCGCTGAAGCCCAACTGCGTGCGGATGTGCCCGGGCACCAGCGGCCACGGCAGGTTGGCCGAAATCACCGAGCCGTCTTCCAGCGCATAACCGGCGCTGGCGATGACGCCTTCCTGGATCGGGCCGTGGTCGATGCTGCCCAGGAAGGTCCTGAAGATGTCGCCGGGACTGGCGTAATCGGTGCAGGCGTACTTGCGGTAGTGCAGAACGGCGATCGGGCGATCGGGATCGGCGTTCCGGCGGACCAGTCCGATGCGGACGTGGGTACCGCCCACGTCGGCGGCGATGAACGGACGACGGGCCGCGTTCATGTGCTGCATCGGCGTTGGGTGGGCAATCACCACTGCATCGTCCCTCCGTGTGGTCGGAGCGCCGGGACCTGGACAGGTCAGCGCATTGGGTCCGAGTGTGGGATTGAGCTGACAACGTTGTCAACAGGTGATTGTCCAGATGCGAACGATTCCCTCCGTTTGCGGTTGCCATTGAAACAATCGCGGTCGCGGGCGCCATTTGAGCGCAAAAACACGTACAAAACGCCATTTCCCTGCATGGGGATGGGGTGTCCGGCTTGGCGTCGATGCTGCACTGCACACAAAGCGAAGCGCGAGGCGACTGTGCGCCCATGCGAGCGAAAATGGCTCTGGGGATGGTTTTTGAGGCAAAGTTATGACAACGTTGTTTTCGCTCGATCCGTCTTGCGCTGTCGGCGCCTGTCGTTCCCGCCGTGTCGCGAAGGCCTCCCTCTGCACCAACCTCTGCACAGGAATCCGCACGCCATGACCGCAGCGCGCCACACGTCGTCGATCGCCATCATCGGCGTCCTGTTCTTCATTTTCGGTTTCGTGACCTGGCTCAACGGGCCGCTGATCACGTTCGCGCAATTGGCCTTCGATCTCGACGAGGTCAATGCCTTCCTGATCCTGACCGTGTTCTTCCTGTCCTATTTCTTCCTGGCGATCCCGTCGTCGTGGATCCTGAGATTCACCGGCATGAAGAAAGGCATCGCCTGCGGCCTGCTGGTGATGGCGGTCGGCGCGGCGCTGTTCGGCGAATTCACCACGCAGCGCTGGTATCCCGGCGCGCTGGGCGGCCTGTTCGTGATCGGCGCGGGGCTGGCGCTGCTGCAGACCGCGGTCAATCCCTACATCAGCATCCTCGGGCCGATCGAAAGCGCGGCGCAGCGGATCGCGGTGATGGGCATCTGCAACAAGGTCGCCGGCATTCTGGCGCCATTGGCGATCGGCGCGCTGGTGATGCAGGACATCGGCGGCCTCTCCGCGAAAGTGGAAGCGGCCGATCCGGTGGTCAGGGAACAACTGCTCAACGATTTCGCCGCGAAGATCCATGCGCCGTATCTGGCGATGGCCGGGCTGCTGGCGCTGCTCGCGGTGGGCGTGCTGTTCTCGCCCTTGCCGGAAATCAGGGCCGCCGAAGCCAATGCCGGGGACGGCGGCGATGCGCGCCGCAGCATCCGGCAGTTCCCGCAGCTGTGGCTGGGCGCGCTGTGCATCTTCACTTACGTCGGCGTGGAAGTGATGGCCGGCGATGCGATCGGCACCTACGGTCGCGGTTTCGACCTGCCGCTGGACGAAACCAAGTTCTTCACCTCGTTCACGCTCGGCGCGATGCTGATCGGCTATCTGGTCGGGCTGGCGGTGATCCCGCGCTTCGTGTCCCAGGAACGCTATTTGCAGTGGTCGGCGGTGCTGGGCGTACTCCTGGCCACGGGCGCGTTCCTCACCACCGGCTACATCTCGGTGGCGATGGTCGCTGCGCTGGGATTCGCCAACGCGATGATGTGGCCGGCGATCTTTCCGCTGGCGATCAAGGGCCTCGGCCGTTTCACCGAGCTGGGCTCGGCGATCATGGTCATGGGCATCGTCGGCGGCGCGGTGATTCCGCGGCTGTTCGCGAGCCTGAAGCAGCACTACGATTTCCAGTGGGTATTCCTGCTGCTGATGGTGCCCTGCTACCTGTATATCCTGTATTTCGCGACCCGCGGCCACCGCGCGGGGATGCGGTCGCAGCATCGATCGCGCATGATGCCGGCTCACCTCGCCGATTCTCATCTCGCCGACTCTCGCCTCGCCGATTGACGACAGCCCTCCTCACCTGGAGCGATATGCGCAGACCCACCATCAAAGACGTGGCCGAACGGGCGAAGGTTTCGCTGAAGACCGTGTCGCGCGTGATCAACAACGAGCCTTCGGTGATGCAGGGCACGCGCGCGCGCGTGCTGCACGCCATCGCCGAACTGGATTACGAACCGGACGTCACCGCGCGCAATCTGCGCAGCGGCACGCCGTTCGTGATCGGTCTGGTCTACGACAACCCGAACCCGTACCACATCATCGGCGTGCAGAACGGCGTGCTGGCGGCGTGCCGGGAAACCGGGTTCGGTCTGCAGATCCAACCCTGCGACGCTACATCGCCGCTGCTGGTGGAAGAGCTGGTGGAATTCGTGAAGCGTTCGCGCCTCGCCGGCCTGGTGCTGACCGCGCCGATGTCCGAGAACATGGAGCTGGTGAATGCGCTGGCGGCGCGCGATGTGGCGCTGGTGCGGATCATCGCCGCGACCGAGGATCCGAACGACGGCCATCTCTGCGTGTACGTCGACGACCGCGATGCCGCCTACGAAATCACCGAACACCTGATCCAGCTCGGGCATCAGCGCATCGGTTTCCTGTGGGGCGGCCTGGCGCACAAATCCAGCACCGAGCGCTATGCCGGTTACGAACAGGCGCTGCAGGATTACGGGATCACGCTCGACAAACATCTGGTGATTCCCGGCGACTACACCTTCGACGACGGTTTCCGCGGCGCGCGCCGGTTGCTCGCGCTGCGCGAGCCGCCCACCGCGATCTTCGGATCGAACGACGAAATCGCCGCCGGCGTGCTGGCCGCGGCGACGTCGACCGGCAAGAACGTGCCTTACGACCTGTCCATCGCCGGCTTCGAGGACAGCCCGTTCTCGCGCCAGTCGTGGCCGCCGCTGACCACCGCCAAACAGGCGACCGAAGACATCGCGCGGCAGGCCGCGCGCCTGCTGATCGCAGGCATGCGCCAGGACGCCTACGACGATCATCCTGCGGTCATGCACAACCAGGGCTTCGCGCCGCAGCTGGTCGTGCGCGGCTCGACCGCGCCGATGCGTCCGCGCGGGAACGATCACGGCAACGAGCCGAAGCCACCACCGCCTGCGCCTGCGTAATTCCACTCCTCAATCGCGAACCCGACCATGACCGATCGCCCGACGCTGCGCGCCCCCGACGCGACGCTGATGTTCAACGAAGCGGCGGAAGCCGCCGATGTGGTCGCCGCGCAGTTCCGGCGCAATGCGCCGGCGATCGCGGCGCTGGCCGCCGAGCTGCGCGCATCGCCGCCGGCCTTCGTGGCCACCTGCGCGCGCGGCAGTTCGGATCACGCCGCGACCTACGCCAAGTATCTGTTCGAGACCCAGCTGGGCGTGGTCACCGCGTCGATCTCGCCGTCGGTGCATTCGGTGTACGCGACCCGGCTCAAGCTGGAAAATTCGCTGTTCCTGGCGATTTCGCAGTCCGGGAAAAGTCCGGACCTGCTGCGCAACGCCGAGGCCGCGCGCGATGCCGGTGCGCGGGTCGTGGCGCTGGTGAACGTGGAAGATTCGCCGCTGGCGCGATTGGCGGATACGGTCATTCCGCTGTGCGCCGGACCGGAACGCAGCGTGGCGGCGACCAAGAGCTATCTGGCGTCGCTGTCGGCGGTGTTGCAGCTGGCGGCGCACTGGCGCGGCGATCCGGCGCTGCTCGATGCGCTGGATCGTCTGCCCGACGCGCTGCGCGCGGCGTGGCAGGCGGACTGGTCGGCGTTGACCGAGGGCCTGACCGGCGCGCACAACCTGTTCGTGCTGGGTCGTGGTCTTGGCCTCGCTGCGGCGCAGGAAGCCGCGCTGAAATTCAAGGAAACCTGCGGCCTGCATGCCGAGGCCTACAGTGCCGCCGAAGTGAAGCACGGGCCGATGGCATTGGTGGGCCCGGGATTTCCGGTGCTGTGTTTCGCGCAGCCCGACGAAACCGAAGCCGGGACGCTGGCGCTGGCCGAAGAGTTCCGTGCGCGCGGCGCGCAGGTGTGGGTGTCGTCGGCACAGGGAGATCTGCCGCTGGTGGCTGCGCCGCATGCGGCATGCGCGCCGTTGCTCACGATCCAGAGCTTCTATCGCGCGATCAACGCATTGGCGCTGCGTCGCGGGCACGATCCCGACGTGCCGCCGCATCTCAACAAGGTCACCGAAACCGTATGAGCGGCTGCGTGCTGATCAACGGGCGCGTGTTGACCGGGCGCGGCCTGGTCGCCGGACTGGCGGTGGTGATCGACGGCGGTCGCATCGTCGCGGTCTGCGATCCGGCGGACGTGCCGGTCGACGCGGGGCCGCGCCACGATCTGCAGGGCGACGCGCTGCTGCCCGGATTCATCGACATCCAGGTCAACGGCGGCGGCGGCGTGCTGTTCAACAATGCGCCGAATGTCGATGCGCTGCGGCGCATCGCGCAGGCGCACCGTCGTTTCGGTACGACCGGCCTGCTGCCGACCCTGATCAGCGACGATCCCGAAGTGATGCGCCAGGCGATCGCCGCGACCCGCGAGGCGATCGCGCAGGGCGTTCCGGGGATTCTCGGCCTGCATCTGGAAGGGCCGTATCTGGCGTCGGCGCGCAAAGGCACGCACGACGCCGGGAAATTCCGCGTGCCGGACGATGCCGAATTGGAAATGGTCGCGTCTCTGGGTCATGGCGTCACCGTGATGACGCTGGCGCCGGAATGCGTATCGACCGATATCATCCGTGCGCTCGTCGCGCGCGGCGTGTTGCTGTGCGCGGGGCACACCGCCGGCAGTTACGAACAGATCCGCGCCGGACTGGATGCCGGAATCCGCGGCTTCACGCATCTGTACAACGCGATGTCGCCGTTGCAGGGTCGCGAGCCGGGCGCGGTCGGCGCGGCGCTGGAGGATCCGCACAGCTGGTGCGGGATCGTCGTCGACGGCCATCACGTGCATGCGGCCAGCCTGCGCGTGGCGCTGGCGGCCAAGCCGCGCGGAAAAGTACTGCTGGTGACCGATGCGATGCCGCCGGTCGGTGCGGACGATCCGAGTTACACGCTGTACGGCGAAACCATCACCGCGCAGGACGGCGTGGTGCGCAATGCCGCGGGCGCATTGGCGGGCTCGGCGCTGGACATGGCGACGGCCGTGCGCAACAGCGTGCAATGGCTGGGCGTTCCGCTGGAAGAGGCGGCGCGCATGGCGTCGACCTACCCGGCGGAATTCCTGGGACTGGGCCGCGCGTACGGACGGATCGAGCCCGGCTACCGCGCCGATCTGGTGTCGCTGGACGACGGCCTGCGCGTGCGCGACACCTGGATCGCAGGCGCGATCGGCTGAGCGGTCGTCCATGTCGACGATGCGCTCCGCAACGGATACCGCAACACGTTACCCCTCGGTCGACGCGCTGCGCGGCATCACCGTCGCGGCGATGCTGCTGGTCAACAATCCCGGCGATTGGGCGCACGTCTATCCGCCGCTGCTGCATGCGCCGTGGCATGGCTGCACGCCGACCGATCTGATCTTTCCGTTCTTCCTGTTCATCGTCGGCGTGTCGGTCGCGCTGGGTCTGGTGCCGCGCGTCGAACGCGGCGAGGCAGCGGGATTGCATCGAGAAGTGTTCGCGCGCGCGCTGTGGATCGTCGGACTGGGCTTGCTCCTGCACCTGTTGGCCTGGTGGTGGCTGGATCGGGCTTATTTCCGGCCCTGGGGCGTGCTGCAACGGATCGGGCTGTGTTTCGCTGTGGCGGCGCTGTGCGCGATCCACCTGCGGGCGCGGATGCAATGGCTGTGCATCGCCGCGCTGCTGTTGGGGTATGGCGCTGTGCTGGCCTGGGGCGGCAGTCTCGCGCCGCTGGAGAATCTCGCCAGCCGCGTCGACACGGCGCTGCTGGGGCCGTGGCTGTACGAATTCGATGTTGCCACCGGACGCGGCCACGATCCGGAAGGGCTGCTCAGTACCTTGCCGGCCATCGCGACCACGCTGCTGGGCCTGCGTGCCGGTGCATGGTTGCGGCAGCGGGCGCTGCGACGGCTGCTGGCGGTCGGCGCGCTGCTGCTGTTGCTCGGCGTGGCCTGGGCGCAGTGGCAGCCGTTCAACAAGAACCTGTGGACCGCGTCGTACGTGCTGTGGACCGGCGGCTGGGCGATGCTGGCGTTGGCGGCCAGTCATCGCATGATCGATGTGCATGGGTGGCCCGCGTTGGGCCAGCGTTTCGGCAGACACGCCCTGACCGCGTACGCCGGTTCCGCGCTGATGGTCTACGCCCTGTCGGCGCTGGGTCTGTGGGAGCCGATCTACCGGGTCGGTTTCGCCGGCTGGATGATCCCGCTCACCGGCCCACGCCTCCCATCGCTGGCCTTCGCGCTGTGCTTCGTCTCGCTGTGGTGGTTGATCGTGCGCGCGATGGACGCACGCGGGTGGCGGCTCAAACTCTGAGCGCGACCGCGCTTGGCTATCGGAGAGCGGGGCGCAGCTCTGCTCCGCTCTACATGCGTGCCCGATCATGTTCGGGCGCGATCATGGACGGTGGATGCTGGTCCGCTTGATCGGCCGAATGGATACCCGGTCTCCGGGTCGGACCGGTGGGCGAGGTGCTCAGCCGACCCCCGGCGGATCCGCCGCCAGCGCCCCGCGCGGCGGCAGCGACCAGTCGATGGGCGTTTTCCCTTTGCGGGCCAGATATTCGTTGGTCGCCGAAAAATGCGCGCAACCTACGAAGCCGCGATGCGCCGACAGCGGCGAGGGATGCGGCGCCTTCAGCACGCGATGCCGGCCGGTGTCGATCACCTTGCCCTTGGCCTGCGCGTAGCTGCCCCAGAGCAGGAACACCAGGCCTTCCTTCTCGCGATTCAGTACGTCGACCACGTGATCGGTGAAACCTTCCCAGCCCTTGCCCTGATGCGCGCCGGCGCGGCCGTCTTCCACGGTCAGCACCGCGTTGAGCAGCAGTACGCCGCGCTCGGCCCAGGGCGTGAGGTTGCCGTGGTCGGGGCGGGCGATGCCCAGATCGCGCTGGATCTCCTTGAAGATATTGTCCAGCGACGGCGGCACCGCCACGCCGGGACGCACCGAAAAACACAGCCCGTGCGCCTGGCCCGCGCTGTGATACGGATCCTGGCCGAGGATCACCACTTTCACCGCGTCGAACGGGGTGGCGTCGAAGGCGGAAAAGATCTGCGAGCCGGGCGGATAGATCCGCGCGCCCATCGACTTGCGCTGGCGCAGGAACGCGCCCAGCGCGGTCATCTCCTCGCGCAGGAGGTAATCGCCGATGTGGCTTTTCCAGGAAGGTTCGAGCTTGATGCGATCGTCGTCAGCCATGACGTGGTCAATCCCTGCGGACAGTGGGCTGTGGATGATGCACCAACGTCGCCGCGCACGACATGGACGCTGTGCGCGATTCGCGTCGCGAAGATGTCGTCGAGCGTTCGATCCGCCGCTTCAATTCGCGACTGCGTTGGCTGCTTCAACCCGCCGCCGCCCGCTCCGGCAGCTTCGCCATGCGCAGCTGGAAGAGGGTCTTGGTGATCAGCATGCGCTCTTCGATCGGTTTGGAGACCAGATCGTTGGCGCCTTCGCGCAGCAGGTTGGACTGCTTGTCGCGGTTGCCGTCGCCGGTCATCACCAGCACCGGCAGACGGCGCTTGCCGTAGCCGAAATCGTTGCGCACCGCGCGCAGCAGGTCCAGACCGCTGACTTCGCCGTCCAGAGTCACGTCGGTGAGCAACAGATCGGCGCCGACATCGTCCTGGCCGACGTGTTCGTTGAGATAGGCCAGGGCGTCGTCGCCGCGGCTCATGTGGATCACGCTGATGTCGTGCGCTTGCAGCATGCGCCGGGTGGCGACCGCGACGGTGATGCTGTCCTCGACGTACAGCACGCGCGCGTCGGGGATCGGCTGCGGCTGCACGTAGCCGCGGATGAAGGCGGCCAGCGCGGCGTAGCCTTCGGCCTTGTCGAAATAGTCGGTGACGTCTTCGGTGAACCGGCGCGCTTCCAGATGCGCCTGGGCATCGCCGGAGACCACGATCACCGGCACATACCGCTGCGCGGCGGTGGTGCGGACGTGGCGCGCGACCTGCAGGCCGTCGCCGTCCATCAGCACCAGCGAGGTGGTGACCAGATCGACCGGGCCGGCTTCCAGGGCGGCCTTGGCTTCGGACAGGCCGGCGCAACCGATCACTTCCACGCCCGGCAGGTCGCGCTGGAGCATGTCGCCGATCAGCCTGCGGACCAGTTTGGAACCATCGACCACCATCACCCGCGGGGTGTCGGTGGTCAGGTGGCGGACATCGTGGGCGGGCATGCGGTGGGGCGCTCCGGCTGCGGTTGCGGTGGGCAGGATGGCGTCGGGCGGCGCGACCTTGCGCCAGAGCGTCTCCGGCAGCCTGTGCCGGGACGCATGGCAGGTGTCCCGTGGCCCCTGCGATCGCGTCAGACTTTAGTTTGACGCAGAAAATGCCCGGTGACCACGCCGGCGCCCAGCCAACCCAGCGCGCCCGCGACGACCAGCACAGACAAAGCGTGCAGTGGTTCGACCCCGGCAAAGGCGAAACCGCTGCCGTAACTGTCCGCCAGCGCCCGCAGCGGTTGGCGCAGGGCGAATTCGGCCGCGGTCAGCAGCCCCAGCGCCAGCGCGCCGGCGGCCAGCCCGTAACCGGCGCCGAGATAGAGGAACGGCCGACGGATGAAACCGTCGGTGGCGCCGAGCGACTGCAGCACCGCGATTTCCTCGCGCCGCGACTGGATGTCCAGGCGCACGGTGTTGCCGACGACCAGCAGCGCGCCCAGGCCCAGCAGCGCCGCCAGCACCCACACCACGCGTTCGCCGAAGCCCAGCCAGCGGTCCAGCCGATCGCGCCAGACCGCGTCGTGCTGGACGAAGTCGGCTTCCGGCAGCGCTGCCAATGCGGCCGCCAGCACCCGTTCGTCGCCGCGTGGGCGCAGCACCAGCACGCTCGGCAGCGGGTTCTCGCCCACCGCCGCCAGCGCATCGGCGTAGGCGTCGGTGCCGCCGCCGGTGCCGCGCAGACTGGCCAGGCCTTCGTCCGGGGTGCGCAGCGCGACCTCGGCGACATCGCCGCGCGCGCGCAGGGTCTGCGCCAGCGTGCCGGCGCGTTCGACCGCGATCTCCGGTTTCAGGAACAGCGCGATCTCGCGGGCGCGTTCGATGTTGCCGCCCAACCGCGCGGCGTTGTCCAGCACCAGCGCCAGCCCCAACGGTAGGGCCAGCGCCACGGCCATCACCCCGACGGTGAGCAGGGTCCCCCAGGGTTTGCCCAGCATCCGTCCGAGGCTGGCGACCAGACTGTCGCCGTGGTGTTCGATCCAGGCGGCGACGCGCGACCGCGGCCTGGCGACCGTGGCGCCGGAGATGGCGGGCTTAGCCATCGGCCAGTTCCTCCGGCGAGATGTCGTCGAGCAGCCGGCCGTGATCCAGCACCAGCACCCGCTTCTTCATCCGTTTGACCAGCCCCAGATCGTGGCTGGCGACCAGCACGCTGGTGCCGCGTTCGTGCAGCGCGGCGAACAGGGTCATGATTTCGGCCGACAGAGTGGGGTCGAGGTTGCCGGTGGGTTCGTCCGCCACCAGCAGCTGCGGCTCGCCGATCAGCGCGCGGGCGATACCGACCCGCTGCTGCTCGCCCGCCGACAGCTGGCCGGGCAGCGCATCGAGCCGTGCGCCCAGGCCGACGCGATCGAGCACGCTGCGCACGCGCTTGCGGATCTCGTCGCGACGCACGCCGCGCAGGATCAGCGGCAGCGCCACGTTCTGGGCCGCGGTGCGCTCGGTCAGCAGGCGGTGATCCTGATACACCACGCCCACCTCGCGCCGGTGCATCGCCACCCCGCGACCGCCGACCTTGCGCAGATTGCGTTCGCCGAACAGCACCGCGCCGCGGCT
>JAIMKJ010000021.1:29342-69252 GCA_020692565.1 Thermomonas sp. | reverse complement strand
ACGAAGGTCTGCGATTCGCGATTCGCGAAGGCGGCCGTACGGTCGGCGCCGGCGTGGTGGCCAAGATCGTCAAGTGATGCACTGACGCGGGCGTGCGAACAGCACGCCCGCCTTTGTTTGTGCGTCATCGCCGCGTAGGCGGGGATCCAGAGGGCGGGGCGGTACAAGATTCGCTCTCTGGGCAGACTTCTACGAAAAAAGCCCCGATGGCTTGCAAGGCCGTCCAAAGCCCCTCTATAATGCAAGACCACTTCGCGATGAGTCTTCGGGTTTGTCGCAAGTAAAGCGAAATGAAGTGCAGGATGCGCTTCGTCTTCGCCGGACAGGGAAACGTCGCAACGGCATCGCCCCCGCCCGCCCCGAATTCATTCAGGGCAACCGCGGCAGGGGCATGTTGTCGCGTCCTTGATTCTCTATCTGGCGGACCGGTTTCCGGTCTGCCTTTGGTTTTTGGAGTCGTGAGGTTTCCGTGCGTGGTTTTGTGTTGGAAATTTGCAGGATTTTCAATTACTTGGCGTCACTAAGTATCCAGGTGTTTTCACAATAAGGGGGTTCGGCGCACCTAGCCGCCGGGCCTGTCGCTCTTTTTACGAGGAATTCCGTCATGGCGGACCAAAAGATCCGGATCCGGCTCAAGGCGTTCGATCATCGTCTGATCGACCGTTCGGCCAGTGAGATCGTCGAGACGGCGAAGCGGACCGGCGCGCAAGTGCGCGGCCCGATCCCGCTGCCGACCAAGATCGAACGCTACACCGTCCTGGTGTCGCCGCACGTCGACAAGGACGCGCGCGACCAGTACGAAACCCGCACGCACAAGCGCGTGCTCGATATCGTCGACCCCAACGACAAGACCGTGGACGCGCTCATGAAGCTCGAGCTCGCGGCCGGCGTCGACGTCCAGATCAAGTTGACCTGAGGCCGCCACTATGACCGCGAAGAAATATTCGTTGGGCATCGTCGGCCGCAAGGCCGGCATGAGCCGACTGTTTACCGAGGACGGCAAGTCCATTCCGGTGACCCTGATCGAAGCCACGCCGAATCGTATCGTCCAGATCAAGACCCCGGAAACCGATGGCTACAGCGCTGTGCAGATCACTGCAGGCGTGAAACGCGCTGCGCTGATCAACAAACCGGAAGCCGGTCACCTCGCCAAAGCGAAGGTCGAAGCCGGTCGTGGTTTGTGGGAACTGCGCGTCGAAGCCGACAAGATCGGCGATTTCCAGGTGGGCGGCGAAATCAAGGCCGACATCTTCGAAGTCGGCCAGATCGTCGATGTCCAGGGCGTCACCAAAGGCAAGGGCTTCCAGGGCACGATCAAGCGCTGGAACTTCACCATGGGCGACGCGACGCACGGTAACTCGCTGTCGCACCGTTCGCCGGGCTCCATCGGCCAGCGCCAGACGCCAGGTCGCGTGTTCCCGGGCAAGAAAATGTCCGGCCACATGGGCGCCGAGCAGCAGACGACGCAGCGTCTTGAAGTGGTCAAGGTCGACGCCGAGCGTGGCCTGATCGCGATCAAGGGCGCGGTCCCGGGCGCCCCGGGCGGCGACGTCATTGTCCGTCCGACGACGAAGTAAGGGAGACGACAATGGAACTCGCCATCAATAACACCAGCAAGACCGTCTCGGTCTCCGAAGCCGTCTTCGGCCGCGAATTCAGCGAAGATCTGGTCCATCAGGTCGTCGTCGCCTATCGCAACGCCGGTCGCTCGGGCACCAAGGCGCAGAAGACCCGCGCTGAAGTCAACGGCACTACCAAGAAGTCGAAGAAGCAGAAGGGCGGCGGTGCGCGTCATGGCGCGCTGACGGCTCCGATCTTCGTCGGCGGCGGTCGTGCGTTCGCGGCCAAGCCGCGCAGCTTCGCGCAGAAAGTCAACCGCAAGATGTATCGCGCCGCGATGGCTGCGATCCTGTCCGAGCTGAATCGCCAGGGCCGGATCACGATCGTCGAGTCGTTCGATATCGATACCCCGAAGACCAGCGGTCTCGTCGCGAAGCTCAAGGGCTTCGAGCTCGGCAAGCGTCCGCTGATCGTCACCGAGGACGCGTCCGAAAATCTGTTCCTGTCCGCCCGCAATCTGCCGTATGTGCAGGTCCGCGACGTGCAGGGGCTGGATCCGGTCTCGCTGGTCGGTGCCGATACCGTCCTGATGACCGCCGATGCGGTCAAGAAGATCGAGGAGTGGCTGGCATGAACGACGCCAAGCTCTATAGCGTGATCCGTGCCCCGCGCGTGTCCGAAAAGACCGTCCGTGCGCAGGAAACCTCCAATCAGTACGCCTTTGAAGTCGCCACCACGGCCACCAAGGCCGACATCAAGATCGCCGTCGAAAAGCTCTTCGACGTGAAGGTCCAGTCGGTCAACGTGCTCAACGTGAAGGGCAAGAACAAGGCATTCCGCAATCGTAACGGTCGCCGTGGCGACTGGCGCAAAGCCTACGTGACGCTGGCCGAAGGCCAGTCGATCGACGTTACTACGGTCAAGGTCTGAGGACTCACCGATGCCATTGATGACATTCAAACCGACTTCCCCCGGCCGCCGCAGCGCGGTCCGCGTGGTCACGCCGGGCCTGCACAAAGGCGCCCCGCATGCCGCGCTGGTCGAGAGCCAGAGCAAGACCGGTGGCCGTAACCACCACGGCCGCATCACCACCCGCCACATCGGTGGTGGCCATAAGCAGCATTACCGCATCATCGACTTCAAGCGCGACAAGGAAGGCATTCCGGCGAAGGTCGAGCGGATCGAATACGATCCGAATCGCACCGCGCACATCGCGTTGCTGTGTTACGTCGACGGCGAGCGTCGTTACATCATCGCGCCGAAGGGTCTCAAGGCCGGCGACCAGGTGATTGCGGGCAACGATGCTCCGATCAAGCCCGGTAACACGTTGCCGCTGCGCAATATTCCGGTCGGTTCGACCGTGCATTGCATCGAAATGAAGCCGGGCAAGGGTGCGCAGATCGCGCGCGCCGCGGGTGCCGGTGTGCAGCTGGTTGCCCGCGAAGGTATATACGCGATGCTCCGCCTGCGTTCGGGCGAAATGCGCAAGGTGCCGTCCGAGTGCCGCGCTACCATCGGCGAAGTCGGCAACACCGAACACAACCTCGAGAAGCTCGGCAAGGCCGGTGCTTCGCGCTGGCGCGGCGTCAAGCCGACCGTTCGCGGCGCGGCCATGAACCCGGTCGATCATCCGCACGGCGGTGGTGAGGCGAAAGCCGGCCAGGGTAACCCGCATCCGGTCACCCCGTGGGGCGTCCCGACCAAGGGTTACAAGACCCGCAAGAACAAGCGCACGCAGAAATTCATCGTGCGCGACCGCAGGAGCTAATCGACCATGGCACGTTCACTCAAGAAGGGTCCGTTCATCGACCACCATCTCATCAAGAAGGTGGAGACTGCGGGCAACAACAAGAAGCCGATCAAGACCTGGTCGCGTCGTTCCACCATCCTGCCGGAAATGATCGGGTTCACGATCGCCGTGCACAACGGCAAGAATCACGTGCCGGTGCTGGTCAACGAGAACATGGTCGGTCACAAGCTCGGCGAGTTCGCGCTGACCCGGACCTTCAAGGGTCACGGCGGCGACAAGAAGGGCAGGTAAGACATGGCCACTATCAAAAATGGTAACGAGGCGAAAGCGGTTCTCCGGACCGCCCGCATCTCCCCGCAGAAGGCCCGTCTGGTCGCCGATCAGGTTCGTGGTCTTTCGGCAGAACGCGCAGTGAACCTGCTCAGGTTTTCCGACAAGAAAGCCGCAGCCATGATCCGCAAGGTCGTGGAGTCGGCGATCGCCAATGCCGAGAACAACCAGGGCGCCGACATCGATCTTCTGAAGGTCAAGACCATCATGGTCGATGAAGGTCCGATGCTCAAGCGTTTCATGGCCCGCGCCAAAGGCCGCGGAACCCGCATTCTGAAGCGCACCAGCCACATCACCGTGGTCGTGGGCGAGGGTAAATAAGTATGGGCCACAAAGTACATCCCACCGGTATCCGCCTCGGCATTTCCAAGGACTGGAATTCGAAGTGGTACGCGGGCAAGAAGGAATACGCCGAATACCTCGCCGCCGACCTCCGGGTCCGCGAGATGCTGCGCAAGAAGCTGGCTGCCGCAGGGATCAGCAAGATCCTGATCGAGCGCCCCGCCAAGACCGCGCGCGTCACCGTCCATACCGCCCGTCCGGGCGTGGTGATCGGCAAGCGCGGCGAGGACATCGAGAAGCTGCGCAAGGAAATCAGCGATCTGATGGGCGTTCCCGCGCACATCAACGTCACCGAAGTCCGCAAGCCGGAACTCGATGCTCAACTGGTGGCCGAATCGATCGCCCAGCAGCTCGAGCGCCGCATCATGTTCCGCCGCGCGATGAAGCGCGCGGTCGGCAATGCGATCCGCCTTGGTGCGCTCGGCATCAAGGTCAACGTCGCCGGTCGCCTCAACGGCGCCGAAATCGCCCGCTCGGAGTGGTATCGCGAAGGCCGCGTGCCGCTGCACACCTTGCGCGCCGATGTCGACTACGGCTTCGCCGAAGCCCACACCACCTACGGTGTGATCGGCATCAAGACCTGGATCTACAAGGGCGAGATCTTCGATTTCTCCCAGGTCGGCCAGGAGAAGCAAGACGATTCCCCGCGCAACGAGCGCGGCGATCGCAACGACCGCAATGATCGCGACCGCCCGCGCGGCCCGCGTCGTGATCGCGAGGCGAGGGACTAATCATGTTGCAACCCAAGCGAACCAAATACCGCAAGGTTTTCAAAGGCCGCAATGAAGGTCTGAGCTGGAGCGCCAACCAGGTCAGCTTCGGCGAATACGGCTTGAAGGCGACCGCGACGGGCCGTCTCACCGCCCGCCAGATCGAGGCCGCGCGCCGCACCATCAGCCGTTACGTGAAGCGCGGCGGCAAGATGTGGATCCGCGTGTTCCCCGACAAGCCGATCACCCAGAAGCCGATCGAAGTCCGCATGGGCTCCGGCAAGGGCAGCGTCGAGTACTGGGTCGCCCAGATCCAGCCCGGCCGCATGATCTATGAGATCGAGGGCGTCGACGAGGCGACCGCGCGCGAGGCCTTCCGCCTGGCCGCCGCCAAGCTCTCGGTCACCACCACTTTCGTGACCCGGACGGTGCGCTGATGGAACTCAAACAACTCCGTGCAAAGTCGGCCGAAGAGCTGCAGACCCACTTGCTCGATCTGCACAAGGAGCGTTTCTCGCTCCGCATGCAGAAGGCTACCGGCCAGCTCGCCAAGACCCATGACATTCGTCGCGTGCGCCGTGAAATCGCCCGCGTCAACATGTTGCTCGGTCAGAAGAAGTAAGGACTGACGCCATGAATACTGAAATGAAGCCGGACACCGAAAAGAAGCAGCGTACGGTCCAGGGCCGCGTGGTCAGCAACAAGATGGATAAAACCGTCACTGTGCTGGTCGAACGTCAGGTCAAACACGAACTGTATGGCAAGTACATCCGCCGTTCGACCAAGCTGCACGCCCACGACGCCGAAAACAGCTGCAACGAAGGCGACGTGGTTCGCGTGGCGGAGTGCGCCCCGATGTCCAAAACCAAGAACTGGCGCGTCGTCGAAATCGTCGAACGCGCAGCCGAATAACCGAGGAGGCTCACCATGATCCAGATGCAAAGCCACCTCGAAGTGGCAGACAACTCCGGCGCCAAGGAAGTGATGTGCATCAAGGTGCTCGGCGGCTCCAAGCGTCGTTACGCCCACATCGGCGACATCATCAAGGTGTCGATCAAGGACGCCATCCCGCGCGGCAAGGTCAAGAAAGGCGAGGTCTACAACGCCGTCGTGGTGCGCACCCGCAAGGGCGTGCGTCGTGCCGATGGGTCGTTGATCCGCTTCGACGCCAATGCCGCCGTGCTGCTCAACAACAAGCATGAACCGATCGGTACCCGCATCTTCGGACCGGTGACGCGCGAACTGCGCTCCGAGAAGTTCATGAAGATCGTCTCGCTCGCGCCTGAAGTGCTCTGAGCGGAGGAACAGACATGAATCGAATCAAGAAAGGCGACCGCGTGGTCGTCACTGCCGGCAAGGACAAGGGCAAGCAGGGCGATGTCGTGAGCGTTGCCGGCGACCGTGTGGTCGTCGCCAACATCAACATCATCAAGCGTCACACCAAGCCCAACCCGCAGGTCGGGCAGCCGGGTGGGGTGGTCGAGCGCGAAGCTTCGCTGCATATTTCCAACGTCATGCTGTTCAATCCTGCCTCCGGCAAGGGCGAGCGCATCGGTATCAAAAAGCTGGAGGATGGACGCAAATTGCGCGTGTTCCGCTCCAGCGGTGAGGCGGTCGACGCCTGAGGAATGCAAAAATGACGACTCGTTTGGAAGAGTTCTACAAAAACGAAGTGGTGCCGAAGCTGATGAAGCAGTTCGGCTACACCAACCCGATGCAGGTGCCCAAGCTGAGCAAGATCACGCTCAATATGGGCGTCGGCGAAGCTGCCGCGAACAAGAAAGTGCTCGAGAACGCGGTTGCGGATATGACCAAGATTTCCGGTCAGAAGCCGATCGTCACCAAGGCTCGCGTCTCGGTCGCCTCGTTCAAGATCCGCGACGGCTGGCCGATCGGCTGCAAGGTCACCTTGCGCCGCGCCAAGATGTTCGAGTTCCTCGATCGCCTGGTGAACATCTCGCTGCCCCGCGTTCGCGACTTCCGTGGCGTTTCCGGTCGTGCGTTCGATGGTCGCGGCAACTACAACATGGGTGTGAAGGAGCAGATGATCTTCCCGGAAATCGACTTCGACGCCGTCGACGCGATCCGCGGCATGGATATCGCCATCACTACCACCGCAAAGACCGACGCCGAAGCGAAGGCCTTGCTGGAAGCTTTCCGCTTCCCGTTCCGTAACTGATTTTAGGACACGCATTCATGGCAAAAACATCGATGGTGAACCGCGAAGTCAAGCGGAAGAAGCTGGCGAAGAAATTCGCCGCCAAGCGCGACGCTCTCAAGAAGATCATCAACAGCCAGGACGGTGATTTCGAAGAGAAGATGGTTGCTGCGGCCAAACTGCAGAAATTGCCGCGCGACTCTTCGCCGTCCCGCCAGACCCTCCGCTGTGCCCTGACCGGCCGTCCGCGCGGCGTCTACCGCAAGTTCGGTCTCGGCCGCAACAAGCTGCGCGAAGCCACCATGCGCGGCGACGTGCCGGGTCTGCGCAAGGCGAGCTGGTAAGCAGCCCGCCAAGGCTGTTAGACTAGGCGGCTGTTAGACCCTGTAATCTCCGGGTCACGTGGTTCAACAGGCCGGCTCGTCCGGCCTGCAGCCGTCTCCGACGGTGCGCTATTCCGGGCGACCGGGTTTTCCGGCGGGTTTCGGCCAGCCATCCAAAACATGCAGATTTCGCGAAAGCGGATATCGGTGCTACTCATCAAGGTGACTCTCTAATGAGCATGACTGATCCCATCGCCGACATGCTGGTCCGCATCAGGAATGCGGCCGCTGTGGGCAAGCAGACGGTGAAGATGCCGTCCTCCAAGATCAAGGTCGCGATCGCCAACGTTCTCAAGGACGAAGGCTACATCGGCGACATCCGCGTGACCGAGGAAGGCGCCAAGGCGACTCTCGAGATCGTGCTGAAGTATTACGAAGGCAAGCCTGTCATCGAGCGGCTGCATCGCGTGTCGCGTTCGGGCCTGCGCCAGTACCGCGGCAAGGAAGCGCTGCCCAAAGTGCTCGGCGGTCTCGGCGTCGCCATCATTTCAACCTCCAAAGGCATCATGACTGATACGCAGGCGCGCCAGCATGGCGTCGGCGGCGAAGTCCTGTGCTTCGTGGCGTAAGGAGAGCTCGCCCATGTCTCGTGTCGCCAAAAAGCCGATCGCTCTCCCGAAGGGCGTCGAACTCAACATCCAGTCCGACAATGTGAGCGTCAAGGGCCCGAAGGGTACCTTGTCGATCGCCAAGCCGGCCGGCATCGAAGTCACGATCGAAGACGGCACCGCGCTGCTCTCGGCCAGCGACAATGCGCTCATCCCGTTGACTGGCACCCTGCGTGCCATCATCGCCAACATGGTGCATGGTGTCAGCGAAGGCTTTCAGCGCAAGCTGGACCTCGTCGGCGTCGGTTATCGCGCTTCGATGCAGGGCAGCGATCTGAATCTCGCGCTCGGCTTCTCGCACCCGGTCGTTTTCCCGGCGCCGGAAGGCATCACCATCGCAACGCCGACCCAGACCGAAATCCTGGTTTCGGGTGCCGACAAGCAGCGCGTCGGCGAAGTGGCGGCGAAGATTCGCGCGTTCCGTCCGCCGGAACCCTACAAGGGCAAGGGCGTGAAGTACTCCGACGAAACCATCATTCGCAAAGAAGCCAAGAAGGCCTAATCGGGCCTATCCGCTTCCGAAGGATCAAGACCATGAGCAGTATCAAGAACACCGCACGTTTGCGCCGCGCCAAATCCACGCGCGCCCACATCCGCGAACTCGGCGTGCCGCGCCTTACCGTGCTGCGCACGGGTCAGCATCTGTACGCCCAGGTCTTCACCGCCGATGGCTCCAAGGTGCTGGCCGCCGCCAACACCATGCAGGCCGATGTGGGCGATGGCCTGAAAAGCAAGAAGAACAGTGAGGCCGCCGCGAAGGTGGGTCGCATGATCGCCGAAAAGGCCAAGGCTGCAGGGATCGAGAAGATCGCATTCGATCGTTCCGGTTATCGCTACCACGGCCGCATCAAGGCGCTCGCCGATGCGGCCCGCGAAGGCGGTCTGCAGTTCTAGGCAAGCGTTGAAAGGGTGGGGTGTTGTCCCCACCCGTTGTTCTACCTGCCGATGTAGGCGACATCGGGCGCGTCTTCCGGTTCCGGGTGGCGCGAAGCATCCGAAATACATCACAACCATAAGCGGCCACGCCGCAAATTCCTCAACAACCGAGATAACGCAATGGCAGAACAACGTGAATCGCGCGGACGCGACCGCGATCGCAACCGCGAAGAAGTCGACGATGGCATGATCGAAAAGCTGATCGCGGTCAATCGCGTCAGCAAGACCGTCAAGGGCGGTCGCCAGTTCACCTTCACCGCGCTGACGGTGGTGGGCGACGGCTCCGGCAAGGTCGGCTTCGGCTACGGCAAGGCGCGCGAAGTGCCGGTCGCGATCCAGAAGTCGATGGAATACGCCCGCAAGAACATGAGTAATGTCGACCTCAATGGCGGTACCTTGTGGCACGCGGTCAAGTCTGGTCACGGCGCGGCGCACGTGTACATGCAGCCTGCGTCGGAAGGTACCGGCGTGATCGCTGGCGGCGCGATGCGCGCTGTGCTCGAAGCGGTCGGCGTGAAGAACGTGTTGGCCAAGGCCACCGGTTCGCGCAATCCGATCAACTTGGTTCGGGCCACGCTCAAGGGCCTCGAATCCATGCAGTCGCCGACCCGCATCGCTGCCAAGCGCGGCAAGAAGGCCGAGGAGATCAAACATGGCTGACACCAAGACCGCCGGTTCGAATGGAACCGTCAAGGTCCGCCTGGTCAAAGGCCTGCGCGGTACCCAGGCTCGTCACCGTCTCTCGGTGAAGGCGCTGGGCCTGAACAAACTGAATGATGTCCGCGAACTGAAAGACAGTCCGCAGGTGCGTGGTTTGATCACGCAGTTGCACTATCTCGTTCGTGTGGAGGAGTAATCGCATGCGTCTGAATACACTCAAGCCCGCTGACGGCGCCCGCAAAGAGCGCACGCGCGTCGGTCGCGGTATCGGTTCCGGCCTCGGCAAGACGGCTGGTCGTGGTCACAAGGGTTCGTTCGCTCGTGCCGGTAAGGGCAAGATCAAGGCCGGTTTCGAAGGCGGCCAGATGCCCATGCAGCGTCGTCTGCCCAAGATCGGTTTCCGATCGAAGATGGCGAAACAGAGCGCCGAAGTGATGCTTTACCAGTTGGATAAGCTGGAAGGCACGATCGATCTGGCCGTTCTGCGCGCTGCAAAACTGATTCCCAGCAGCGCGAAGAAAGTGAAGATCGTGCTCAAAGGCGAGTTGACCAAGAAGCTCGTGTTGAAGGGGCTTCTGGCGACTGCTGGCGCCAAGGCGGCGATCGAAGCTGCCGGCGGCAGCGTCGAGCCGCTCGAAACCAAGGAGTAATCCGGGCATGGCGCGAAGCGCGAGTGCAATGGGTGGCATCGGCGGAGGGCTCGGTAAATTCTCCGAGCTCCGCTCCCGCTTGCTGTTCGTCGTTGGGGCATTGATCGTTTACCGCATCGGTTGCTACATCCCGGTGCCGGGCGTGAATCCCGATGCGATGCTGGAGCTGATGAAGTCTCAGGAAGGCACCATCGTGGACATGTTCAACATGTTCTCGGGTGGTGCGCTGGAACGATTCAGCCTGTTTGCGCTCAATGTCGTGCCTTACATCTCGGCGTCGATCATCGTGCAACTGCTGGTGCAGATCGTGCCCAGCCTGAAAGCGATCCAGAAGGAAGGCGAATCCGGTCGGCGCAGGATCACCCAGTGGTCGCGCATCGGCGCGATCCCGCTGGCGGTGTTCCAGGCCGCGGGTATCGCCACCGCCCTGCAAGCTTCCGGCGCCAACAACGGCATCCCGGTGGTCTACGCGCCCGGAATGGGCTTCATTTTGACTGCGGTCGTCTCGTTGACCGCCGGCACCATGTTTCTGATGTGGCTCGGCGAGCAGGTCACCGAGCGTGGCATCGGCAACGGCGTCTCCCTGATCATCTTCGCCGGCATCGTCGCCGGTCTGCCCGGTGCGGTGCTCAATACGCTCGAACAGGCCCGCAACGGCGACATGAGTTCGCTGACGGTGATCGCGATCCTCGCGATCGTCATGGTCTTCACCTACTTCGTGGTGTTCGTCGAGCGGGGGCAGCGCAGGATCACGGTCAACTACGCGCGCCGCCAAGGCGGTCGCAATGCGTACATGAATCAGACCTCGTTCCTGCCGCTCAAGCTCAACATGTCCGGCGTCATCCCGGCAATTTTCGCGTCGTCGATCATCATGTTTCCGGCGACGGCGTCGACCTGGTTCAGCGCCAGCGGCAACGTGAGCGTCCTACAGAAGGTCGCACAGGCGCTCTCGCCGGGCGAGCCGCTGTACATGATCCTGTTTGCGGCGTTGATCATCGGTTTCGCGTTCTTCTATACGGCGCTGGTGTTCAATTCTCAGGAAACCGCGGACAACCTGAAAAAGTCGGGCGCACTGATTCCTGGCATCCGGCCGGGCAAGGCGACGGCGGATTACATCGATGACGTCCTGACGCGCTTGACGGCGGCCGGTGCGATCTATCTGGTGATCGTCTGCCTGCTCCCCACCTTCATGCAGACCGAGCTCGGCACCTCGTTCTACTTCGGCGGCACCTCGCTCTTGATCGTGGTCGTGGTAGTGATGGACTTCATTGCGCAGATCCAGGCGCATCTGATGTCTCATCAGTACGAAAGCCTGCTGAAGAAAGCGAATCTGAAAGGCGGATCGCGCGGGCGCTGACCCATCGGCGTCGCGTGGCGCGAACGCGGAATCCCGGCCCAGCGGATGGGTCGGGGTGTGAACGGCAGGTCTGGTAAGACCTGCGCCATGAACAATGGCACAGAATTTCCGCTTTCCCCGATCCCACGGGAAAGCAAGATGGGCGACTCGCGCAGCGGTCTCGGGCGTGGGTGGATTGAGGTCAGTGCCGGCGCCTGAGGAGTGCCGGTCGGTGGAGCGGGAGAGTTTCGACCAGAAGCTCACTTGCCCGCCAGCATCGATCCGTCGCCGGAGCATGGGCACTCTCCCCATGCCGGAAGGTCCGCTGGCGCCACTTGTGGGTGCCGGCGGTGTTGAGCTTCGGTTCAATCTCCTCTTCCCTGATTACCGAGACCCTGTTACAATTTCGAGTTCACTTAGTCCAAGTGCCCTATCCGCCGGGGAGACCCGGCCGCCAAACCAGTTGGAGATCCGCGCATGGCGCGTATTGCAGGTGTCAACCTGCCTGCCCAGAAACACGTCTGGGTCGGGCTGCAAAGCATCTACGGCATTGGCCGTACCCGTTCGAAGCAGGTCTGCGAAGCCGCAGGCGTGACCTCGAGCACCAAGATCCGCGACCTGTCCGAAGCCGAAGTCGAGCGCATCCGCGCTGAAGTCGGCAAGATCACGGTTGAGGGCGACCTCCGCCGCGAAGTCGGCATGGCGATCAAGCGCCTGATGGACCTGGGTTGCTACCGCGGCCTGCGTCATCGTCGTGGCCTGCCGCTCCGCGGCCAGCGCACCCGGACCAATGCCCGTACCCGTAAGGGTCCGCGCAAGGCCATCAAGAAGTAAGGGGCATAGATCATGGCCAAGCCGGCAGCAGCAAAAACCAAGAAGAAGATCAAGCGGGTCGTCACCGACGGCATCGCCCATGTCCACGCTTCGTTCAACAATACGATCATCACGATCACCGACCGTCAGGGCAATGCGCTCTCGTGGGCGACGTCTGGCGGCGCGGGTTTCCGCGGTTCGCGCAAGTCGACCCCGTTCGCCGCGCAGGTCGCGGCCGAGAAAGCCGGCAAGGCCGCCCTCGACTACGGCGTGAAAGCGTTGGAAGTGCGGATCAAGGGCCCCGGCCCGGGTCGCGAATCGGCCGTGCGCTCGCTGAACAGCGTCGGCTACAAGATCATCAACATCATCGACGTGACGCCAATCCCGCACAACGGGTGCCGTCCGCCGAAGAAGCGTCGCGTTTAACGCGGCGGCCTGAGGAGCAGAAAATACCATGGCTCGTTATATCGGTCCCACCTGCAAACTCGCCCGTCGCGAGGGCGCAGACCTCAGTCTGAAGTCGCCCGCACGTGCGCTCGACTCGAAGTGCAAGCTCGAGCAGAAGCCCGGGCAGCACGGCGCTTCGCGCAAGGGCAAATTGTCCGACTACGCTACCCAGCTGCGCGAGAAGCAGAAGGTCAAGCGTATCTACGGTTTGCTGGAGCGTCAGTTCCGCAATTATTACAAGAAAGCCTCGACCAAGAAGGGCAACACCGGCGAGAACCTCCTGCAGTTTCTGGAAACCCGTCTCGACAACGTGGTCTATCGCATGGGCTTCGCAGTGACCCGTCCGGCCGCCCGCCAGCTGGTCTCGCACCGTGGCGTATTGGTCAACGGCAAGTCGGTGAACCTGCCTTCGTATCAGGTCAAGGCCGGTGATGCGATCACGCTGTCCGAACGCGCCCAGAAGCAGATGTGCGTGCAGGAAGCGCTCAACGTCGCGTCGACCATGGATCTGACCCCCGGCTGGATCGAAGTCGACAGCAAGAAATTCAGCGGTGTGTTCAAGGCGGTTCCTGATCGCAGCGATCTGCCGGCCGACATCAATGAAGCGCTGATCGTCGAGTTGTACTCGAAGTAAGCGACGGCGAGACGCCACCGGTTCCGCCGGTGGCGAGACTCCCACCCCCACGGCCGTTGCGCACCGCGTTTCGGCCGCCTTCCTTGCCCGGAAGGCCCCCAGAAACACCGCCGCGGTCGCGAGGCCCGGCTCCAGGAGACACCACAAGATGACGGTATCCGCCAACCAGGTCCTGCGTCCGCGCGCTCCGCAGATCGAGCGCCTTGCCGGCAACCGCGCCAAGGTTGTGATCGAGCCGCTGGAGCGTGGTTACGGCCACACCCTCGGCAACGCGTTGCGCCGCGTGCTGCTGTCTTCGATCCCCGGCTACGCCATCACCGAAGTCGAGATCGACGGCGTGCTGCACGAATACACCACGGTCGAAGGCCTGCAGGAAGATGTACTGGAAGTGCTGTTGAACCTCAAGGACGTTGCGATTCGCATGGGCACCGGCGACACCGCCACTCTGAGCCTGAACAAGCAGGGCCCGGGTGTCGTGACCGCCGCCGATATCAAGACCGACCACAACGTCGAAATCCTGAACAACGACCACGTGATCGCGCACCTGACCAAGGACGCAGCCCTCAACATGCGCCTGAAGATCGAGCGCGGTTTCGGCTACCAGCCGGCCACTGCGCGCCGTCGTCCGGACGAAGAAACCCGCGCCATCGGCCGTCTGATGCTCGACGCCTCGTTCTCGCCCGTTCGCCGCGTGGCGTACGAGGTCGAAGCGGCCCGCGTCGAACAGCGTACCGACCTCGACAAGCTGGTGCTCGACATCGAAACCAACGGTACGATCGACGCCGAGGAAGCCGTGCGCACCGCCGCCGACATCCTCACCGATCAGCTGTCGGTGTTCGGCGACTTCACGCACCGCGACCGCGGCGCCGCCAAGCCGGCCGCTACCGGCGTCGACCCGATCCTGCTCCGCCCGATCGACGATCTCGAACTGACGGTGCGTTCGGCCAACTGCCTCAAGGCCGAGAGCATCTACTACGTCGGCGATCTGATCCAGAAGACCGAAGTCGAGCTGCTCAAGACTCCGAACCTCGGCAAGAAGTCGCTCACCGAGATCAAGGAAGTCCTTGCCCAGCGCGGTCTCTCGCTCGGCATGAAGCTCGAAAATTGGCCGCCGGCCGGTATCGCCGCTCACGGGATGCTGGGCTGAGCCCTCGCTAGATACGAATCATGATCCCGGCACCAGGGTGCCGGGGATAACCAGGAATCAGAACCATGCGCCACCTGAAATCCGGACGCAAATTCAGCCGTACCAGCGCCCACCGCGAAGCGATGTTCCGCAACATGGCGGCCTCGCTGATCAAGCACGGCTTGATCCGTACCACGCTGCCGAAGGCGAAGGAACTCCGCCGCGTCGCCGAGCCGCTGATCACGTTGTCGAAGATCGACGGCGTCGCCAACCGCCGCCTCGCCTTCTCGCGCCTGCGCGACAAGGAAGCGGTGGGTACGTTGTTCACGACCCTCGGTCCGCGTTATCTCTCGCGTCCGGGCGGTTATCTGCGGATCCTGAAGTGCGGTTTCCGCGATGGCGACAACGCTCCGATGGCTTACGTCGAGCTGGTTGACCGTCCCGAAGCCGCGGCCTGATCGCGCCTCGCCGGTCGCGCGATCGCACGGCCGGGCGCCGCGCAGGGCATCACGTTCTGCGCAGCTGTCATAACGAAAACCCCGGCCCGTGCCGGGGTTTTTGCTATGGTGGCGGTGATCGTTGCGGAACTCGGGCGGCGTATCCGGGTCATTCCGTCACATTCCTTACTGGCTGATGCGCACGCATGCAATCGAATCTTTTCCGCTGGTCGTTCCGCTCCCAGTTCCTACTGGGTTTCCTGCTGTCGGCGGGTTTGATCGCTTTCGCGCTGTTTTCGCAGTTCCAGTGGGGCCTGCTGCCGTGTCCGTTGTGTATCTTCCAGCGCATCGCGTTCGCGGGCCTTGCCGTGGTGTTCCTGATCGGCGGTCTGCATGCGCCGAAGCGCGTTTGGGGCCGCCGGTTCTACGGGCTGCTGGCGCTCATTCCGGCAGGTATCGGTGCCGGCATTGCCGGCCGGCATGTCTGGTTGACCACGCTGCCGCCGGACAAGGTGCCTGAGTGCGGTCCGCCGCTGCAGTTCATGATGGACACCAACCCGCTGACGGACGTGATCAGGAAAGTGCTGACCGGTTCGGGCGAATGTGCCAAGGTCGATTGGTCCTTCCTGGGGCTGTCGATGCCGGCCTGGAGCCTGGTGTGGTTCGTAGTGCTGGCCGGATGGGCTTCCTATGCGGCGTTCCGGTCGCGCTGACATGAAAAGTGCGCCTTGATCCACTGGCCCCTGATTCACCTGACGTCCTCACACGAGCGAAGAGCAACGCCATGACCCGCCCCGAACCCCTCAAAGCCGTCGTTCCGCCGCCTGCCGGGTGGACGCCTGCCAGTTGGCGCGAACGCCAGGCGCTGCAGCAGCCGACGTACGGCGATGCCGCTGAACTTGAAGGCGTGCTGGGCGAACTGCATGCCTTGCCGCCGCTGGTGACTTCGCGCGAGGTGCTCAACCTCAAGCAGCAGCTTGCCGAGGCCCAGGAAGGCAAACGCTTCCTGCTGCAGGGTGGCGACTGCGCCGAGATCTTCGAAGATTGCACGCCCGAGGTGATCTCGAACCGCCTCAAGGTGCTGCTGCAGATGAGTCTGGTGATGGTGCACGGACTGCGCCTGCCGGTGGTGCGCGTGGGCCGTTTCGCCGGCCAGTACGCCAAGCCGCGTTCAGCGGATACCGAGACGAAGGACGGGGTGACCTTGCCGAGCTATCGCGGCGACATGGTCAATGGCCCCGAATTCACGCCCGAAGCGCGGATTCCAGATCCGCGGCGGATGATCAAGGCGCATGCGCGTTCGGCGATGACGATGAACTTCATCCGTGCGCTGATCGACGACGGCTTCGCAGACCTGCACCACCCCGAATACTGGAACCTCGGTTGGGTCGGCCATTCGCCGCTCGCCGACGAGTACCAGAAGATGGTCGCGGGCATCGGCGATGCCGTGCGTTTCATGGAAACGCTGTCCGGCGCGTCGCTGCACAACCTGCGCAGCGTCGAGTTCTACACCTCCCACGAAGCGCTGCTGTTGCCGTACGAACAGGGCGTGACCCGGCAGGTGCCGCGTCAGGCCGGCTGGTTCAATCTCGGCACCCATTTTCCGTGGATCGGCATGCGCACCGCCGCAGTGGACGGCGCGCATGCGGAGTATTTCCGCGGCATTCGCAATCCCATCGCGATCAAGGTCGGTCCTTCGGTCACTCCGGACCAGTTGCTGCGGGTGATCGACATCCTGAATCCGAATGACGAGCCCGGCCGCCTCAGCCTGATCCACCGGATGAGCGCGACCTCGATCGCCGAGAAACTGCCGCCGCTGCTCGACGCGCTGAAGCGCGACGGCCGCCGCGTGCTGTGGATCTGCGACCCGATGCACGGCAACACCGAGTCCACGAGCAACGGGTACAAGACCCGTCGTTTCGTGAACATCCGCAGCGAACTGGAACAGGCGTTCGAGCTGCACGCCGCGGCCGGCACCCGTCTGGGCGGCGTGCATCTGGAGCTGACCGGCGAGGACGTGACCGAATGCACCGGTGGCGCCCGCGATATCACCGACATCGATCTGGAGCGCGCCTACCGGACCACGGTCGATCCGCGCCTGAACTACGAACAGGCGCTGGAGATCGCCATGCTGATCGTGCGCAAGCAGGCGCAGATCAACGCACCGGCGCAGCTCTGAGCGAGCGTTGGCGTGTCGCAGCACGGCGCAGGAGGAGGCTGGTGTCGGGTATCGGCAGCGCATCGAGACAGCCTCCGAGGTCATCGTGGCGGGCTGAACCCGTCATGGCGGTATCGGGGACATTCAGTACCTGGCGGATGAGACGGGTTCGAGAGCCGGCATCAGGTCGATACAGAGCTCATATCGTTATCGTAGGGAACAGCGGTCCCGTTGGGCGTCCATCGACGATGAGTTCGGCCTCTGCCCCCACATCGTTGACGCTGAATGCGTCGGGTTGCCACAGCGCATCGTCTCCGAGCCAGCGACTGACGTAGGCCATTCTGGGCTGTCTGCCGGTATTGGGCGGGGCGCCATGCACAGAGAATGGGTGGAAGAAAACCGCATCTCCGGGGGAAGAGGTCCATGTCGCGACGTCGAGCTCGCCGCGGGCGATCTGCGAATCGAAATCGGGTATGTCCACGTATCCCGGAATGTCGACTTCGTCGGTTCTTGTTGGCGGTCGATAACGGGCGGAGGTCTGAAGGTGGCTTCCGAGAATGCTCTGCAAGGGAGAGTCTTCGTCCGTGATGGGGGTCAATGGCACCCATGCAGTCAAGACTTGCTGCCCCTTGAATGGAAACGAGCCGATTCCGTGATGCCATGGCGTCTTGTTGGTCGCGCTGCCGCTTTCCTTGTAATGCACTTCATCCCGCCAGAACGTCACTTTCTTGACGCGCATGATCCGGGCGGCCAACCGCGGCAAGTGCGACGCCAGCAGGCGTTCCATGAACGCTGAATCATCGCGGGAAAGGAATTCCACGTAGGCCCCGCCGTCGTATTTGACCACGACCATGTTTTCGGAAACCTTGGCGGTGGTGCTGTAGCGCTGGATGATCGCCTGGATGCGCTGCGTCAGTTCGTGCACATCGTCAGGTCCGAGTGCGCCTGCGACCCGGACTACGCCGTCCCGGTCGTAGATGTCTGCGAACCGATCCATCTTGTCTTTCGTCCACATATGCTCACTGCCCTCGTGTCAGGCGAGCGAGGTTTCCACTGATGGCGGAAACCTCGGCCCAAGCGTCGCGTACATAGCTGTCGGTGTATACGGAAAAAAGTTCATGCGCCTTCGCGCTGCGTTCCAGTTCCCGGCTCACGTATGCTGCGGTATAGGCGACGTGTCGCATCTCGTCCTCATGAATACGATCGATGACCTGACGGGCACGGTCGCCTTCGAGGTGTTGCGAAGCGGCGAGTATGCGTCCGTACTGGGTCAGGATGGTCAGGTTCCTCACTTCCGCGGTGTGGGTCGATATCAGGAAGTTCGCCAGGTCGCCATTGAACAACTCGATGTTGTCTTCTCCGGTCTCGACAGGGTGAATGGTCTCGTTGCGTGGCGCATCGCCTGCAAATCGCGCGGCAAGCGCTGCGAACATGCGGCAATGGCGTGCTTCATCGTCTGCGTGATTCAGCAGTTGCGCCTGCAGGTTCGCATCGTCGACGAACCGCCTGGCGACAGCTTCGATGAATCGACTTCCGGAAGCTTCGTGCTGCGAGTGGCGCTCGAAGCGCAGCGCAGCGACCCTTGGTTGCGAAAACATGGCTGCGTTGATGTCGTGCATGAGCTGCGAGTTCGGCAGGTAGGATTCGTCGTCGAGCCCGCGCAGGGCATTCCAGTATCCGTCGCAGACGGCGATGTCATGACGCTCCAGTGCATGCCTGACCTGCGACGTCATGCTGGGCATGCGTGATACGCGATCGCTCACAGTGTCGGTCTCTTTGCCTTGGGTGTTGTCTGGATTCGCGGAGGACCGCATTTTCTGGCGGGAGAAATGCCGATGCTTCGAGTCCGGGGTATTCCCGGCAACGAAAACACAAGCCGTGGCCCAGTGCCGCGTTGCAGCCCATGATTCGAGCTGAAAGGAAGTGGCGGGCGCGATGTGCCGTTTGAAACCGGCGAGCAATTCTTGTTCGGATTGCTCGCCGGTTGTGCCGGAACCCTCAGAAAGGCCAGGTCCAGGTCCAGTCGGTGCTCGACTCGCTGGCGTGGGTTTCCTCGGCGTCGGCGCTGATGCACGAGACAATGCCATCGTTTCCTGCCAACTGTTTCAGCTCGTTGGCGCGTGCGACGATGTCATGATCCGTCCCGTTCAGTTTTGCCACGACTGCATTGATCGTTTCGATCGATACGGCAGGGGAAGTCGCTTTGTCCTGGTTCAACATAACTGTCACCTCGATTGAATGTGCAGGTCGCCGCTTGTTCCATCGGGATTCCGCCGGCGACCGGTGCGGAATCTTCTCTTCGATTCTTACAGGTCAAGATTCTTGATTCGATCGAACAGCGGCGACATCCCGCAGCACCGGCTGTCGTGGGTCTTGACGAGATGTCGATTCAACATGCGATCGTGCGGGCACCCGCCCCGGCATAGCGAATGCCATTCGCATGCGTTCATTTCTTCCTTCGATCGGATGCTTTCCTGCTTGGCGTCGGCGACGAACTTTGCGTTGCGGATGATCTCGTAAAGTGGCGTTCGCAGGACGTTGCCCATTTTCGAATCGGTCGCGCCGACGAACTTGTCGCATGGCGCGATATCGCCGTTCGCTTCGACGGTGATGAAACGATCCGAGCAGTTTCCGGACCACATGCAGGCGCGCGTCGATCGCGCACGATGTATCGCTTCCACGAATTCGTGGATGACTCCGATCCTGATCCTGTCGCGATACCGGGTGCGCCAGATTTCCAGCGCCTCGCAGAGAAAGCCGACGTAGTCCGGGAAAGGCAGAAAGGAGCCGTGCGCGACATCGCCGTCGAAATCGTTTTCCGGCAGTGCGTTGAGGAAATCGATCTGCTCGATGCCTTCGTCGACGAGGAACTGCAACAGTCGTGCCGGGCCAAGCTGGAGGATTTCCTGGTCGACGACCATCAATACCCCGTATGGGATATCGCGTGCCCGCAGTTTGCGGATGCCGTCCAGAACGCGATGCGTCGAGCCTTCGCCCTTTTTGTCTACGCGGCGCTTGTCGTTCACCTCGGGAGGGCCATCCAGGCTGAGGCCGACGCCGATCTTCAACGCCGCGAGGAAATCGAGCCATTCGTCGGTCAGGTTCGTTGCGTTCGACTGGATCGCATTCTTCACCACTTGTCCCGGCTGTTTGAAGCGCTGTTGCAGCCAGATCATTTTTTTGAAGAACTTCGGCTTGAGCAGCGTCACTTCGCCGCCATGCCAGACGAATTCGACGGTGTGCGCGCCGCGCATCGCCAAAGTCTCATGCGTGATCCGGGCCAGCACGTCGAAGCGCATGACCTGATTCGGTCCTTCGGCCCACGATCTGCAGTAAACGCAGCGTAGATTGCACAGGCGCGTCGCCTTCAGCACCGCGACAATGCTTGAAGCCGAAGAGACGGCAGCGCTCAGGTCGCGTTCCGCTTCTGCCGCGTAGATGGCCTGCTCGTTCGGCGACAGGAGTTGAGCGCTGCTGAGCGATCCGAGCATGGCCACGGCGTCGTGCGCCGTCTGCTGGCGTCTGAGCAGGGCGAGCGCCGCTTGCTCTTCTTCGGTGAATTCCAACAGTTCCATTGCGAGCAGATCCTGCATGGTCGTCCTGTCCGTGGCTTGCCGTGGATTGCGGCGTATATGACGCCGCGCTTATCGTCCGTGATCGTTGGTGCCTTCAATAAATACGTATATCCCTGTTCATGCACGCTGCAACGCAGCATGAAGCGCTTCGAGGCATTGTCTTTGATGCATCGAAGTCGTGCGCCTGCAAGAAGTTGCAGGGGCACCTGAAAGCACGGCATTGGATCAGTGTGCCGGTCGTCGCGATCGACGCTCACCAGCGACGCGCATGCATGGTTGTTCAGGCGTGCATCCTGAGCAAACTTCATGCAGCGCTCGCTGGTGCGTCCGCCGTGGTGCAGCCGTTCCGTCAGCGGTGTCCGTTCATTTCCAGACAGCGACGACCCCGTATTCGACCGATTCACCGGCATCGAGCGGTTTTTGCAGCGGTTGATGCCGTAACGGGCGCCAACTGAAACCCAGGGCGAAATGCACAAAAAAACCACCCGGACGTCGAGGTCCGGGTGGCTTGTGTCATCTGGTTTTGCGTGGGCGCCGCTGGCGCTTTACTTGCTTTGTTCGGCCTTCGTATCGCCCGGGTTCGCGGCTTTGCCGACCAGGGCTTCGATCGCCGCCGGCAGTACGAACAGCTTCGCGTCCTGCGGGCTTTCCTCGTAGGATTCGATGCGCACGAGTTGGGTCATGCCGGCGACCTTCATCTTGGACACTTTCGGGGTTTTGCTCTTGCCATAGGTGGTGTATTCGGAGAAATGGGTGATCTGCTTCAAATCGCCCATCGGCGTGCTGGTGGTGGATTCGGTGGACAGCAGCAAACCATCTTCGGTGCCGTAGCAGTCTGTGCTGTCGCTACCGGATTTCCACTTGATCTCGACCTGATAGCAGGCGCGGCCTTCCGACTCCGACAATGCCGTCGTGGTGGCGGATTCGACCAGGCTGGCGTCGCGCAATGCGTACAGCGGATCGAACTGTTCGTTCAACTGTTGGCGTTCCTTGCCTTCGAGCACGCGCGGGCCCGCCATCGCATCGATCGACCAGACCACTCCGCCTGTCCGGCCCATCTTGGTTTCGCCCATCGCCGGCAGGGTCATGCTCAGCAGGCGGTCGTCGCCGCGGCTGTACATGACCAGTTCGCCCTTAATGCCGGCTTCGACGATGTCCAGGGACGACTTGATCGAACCTTCCGTGCTGGCGAGCGCGGCTTCGCGGCCTCCGACGGCGGCGACATGGGCGTCGATGAGCGTGCGTGCGGCCGGCAGGTCGCCGGTCGGCTGAGGCGTGTCCGCGGCATTGGCGAGCGAGGGAAGCGAAAGCGCGAAAGCGAGGGCGAGTGCGGTGTGGGTGAAGCGTGTCATGGGCGACTCCGATGCGGGAAACGATGATGTGACGAGGAAGGATGCAGCGAAAAGGCAGCGCTGTGAACAGGGGCGATGCGGGCGTGGGCGCGTCAGCGCGGTGCGGCGATCCAGGCCAGTGCCGCATCCATCGCCGGGTCGCGCCCTGCGCGCAGGGCTTCGACGGTGGGAGGCGCGGATTCATCGGGCACCACGCCCACGCCCTCGATGCGGCGATCGTTGGGATCGGTGAAATCGGCGGTGGGGTACATCAGGCGGTCGCCCGACGGCAGCGGCGTGACCCCCGAGGGCAGCGCCATGCCGGCGCTGGTCTCGCCGAAGATCCGCGCGCGGCCGAGCGCCTGCAGGCTGGCGGGGAAGATATCCGAGCAGCTGACCGAGGCGCGATCGGTCAGGATCGCCAGCGGGCCGGAGAAGCGACGGACATCGCGGCCGTCGTTGGTCACCTGGCGGGGCATCGCGACCAGCTTGAGATCGCCGCCTGACGTGGTGAGCGTGCCCAGGGAGACGGTCTTGTCGACGAACAGGCCGCCGACCGCGCTCATCGAAACGGCGAGCCCGCCGGAATTGCCGCGCAGGTCGATCACCACCCCGTTGCAGCCGCCGTGCTGGCGCAGGGCTTCGACGAACTGGTCGTAGACCGGCATGGCCCACTGGCTGAATTCGACGTACAGCACGCATCCGCCGTCGGCAGTCGGCACTGTGCGCTGACTGAAGCGCAGCGCCATCGGCGGCAGGCCGGGCAGGGTCATCTCCTGCACATTCGGGTTGACGATCGCCTTCAGCGAGATCGTGCTGAGTGCGCCGGCCGGGTCGCGCAGTCGCAGCATCACTTCGGCGCCCGGCTGGACCTGGTCCACCAGGCCGTTCGCGCGCAATTGCAGCATGGTGGCGCCGCGGCGCGCGGCTTCCGGCGCAGCGTTCGCCAGCGCCGACATGGCCGCCGTGGCGTCGAAGTCGCCGATGCGCTCCACCTGCCAGCCCGGGCGGATGCCGGCGCGCTGCGCCGGGAAACCGTCGATGACCTGCGCCACGTACAGTTTGCCGTCGATCAGGGTCAGGCGCAGTCCCACTTCGCCGTTGCCGACCGGCGCGGTCTTGCCGGGCTGCGGCATGGCTTCCGCGGGGATCAGCACCAGGTGCGAAGCGCGCAGCGCCTGCAGGAGTTCGTTGATTTCCTTGCGCAGGCCGGCGATGTCTTTCGCGCCTTCGATATCGGGCTGGTGCTCGGCTTTCAGCGCCGTCCAGTCCAGGCCCTCATGCTTGCCCTTGAAGCCGCTGTTCTGCAGCCGTTCCCAGATCACCGCGAAGGTGTCCTTGGCGCGAAGGTCGTCGGCCTGCGCGGCATGCGGGGCGAGCGCGGCCAGCGATAGGGCGGCGATCAGGAGGGATTTCACTGCGGACTTCATGGGCGAACGGTTCCTGAGAAAAGAAGGTGGGTCGATGCCGGCGATAGCGGATGGCGGTGCAGCCGCGGGCTGCCTTTCCGGATCGCTTGCGACCAGGACGGTCGCCGCCGGCGGATGTGACCGCCGTAAGCGAGTCGCGGTCGTTGCCGCAGGCGTCTTCGCCGCCAAGATCATGCCCGCATGATCGATGAGACCGGGCAACCCCGGCAACGGCAGAAGGTCATCCTGATTCGATCGAAAGGCAACGGCTGCCGGCGCGAATCCCTACGCATTCGCCAGTTGCCAGGCCTGTCGCGCGATCAGCGCCAGCACGATCGCCAGGAACATCGCGCGAACGAAGCCCTGGCCGCGCCGGATCGCGAGATGGCTGCCGATATAACTGCCGATGACGTTGCCCACGACCAGTGGAATCGCCAGCGCCCACAGCACGAAGCCGCTGAGCATCAGCACCGTCCATGAACTGAGATCGGCGGCGACGTTGGCGGACTTGGAGACGGCGGAGGACTTCAGGAAATCCAGCCCCAGGAAACTCACGAACGCGAAGACCATGATCGTGCCGGTGCCCGGACCGATCAGGCCGTTGTAGAAACCGGTCGCCGCACCGATGGAAGCGGCGGCGATGGCCTCGTGTTTCGGATGGAAACGGCGCTCTTCGCGCAGCCCGAGATCCTTGCGCAGCACGGTGTAGACCGCCAGGACCACGCAGATCGCAAGCACCGTCCACTTCAATACGTCGGCATCGATGCGTTTGGCCAGCTGCACGCCGCCCGCCGAAGCGACGAGCGCAGCGACGCACGCGGAGATCAGAATGCGGCGCTCGATGCGGATGCGGCGCAGATAATTCCAGGCGGCGACCGATGTGCCGAAGATCGAGCTGGTGCGCTGCGTGCCGATGGCCTGCAGGATGTGCAGACCCGGATGCAGATTGAGCATGGCCGGCGTCAGCACCAGCCCGCCGCCGCCGACGATGCTGTCGATCAGGCCTGCGGCGAAGCCGGCGAGGGCGGTCAGTAACCAGAGTTGGGGATCGAGCGCGAGATCCACGTCAGCGGCCTTGTCGCTATCAGCGACCGTCGGCGACGCGTTTCGCAGCTCTGCGCTTGAGCAGGTCGCGCACCAGCACCCAGACAATGACGAGATTCAGCGTGAGCACGGCCGCCGTCGGCCAGCCCGGGTAGCGCCACAGCGCGAACAGACAGAACGGCACGTACAGCACGGCCGCGCAGGCGCCCAGCCACGATGCCCAGGCCTTCACCCGCCACAGTCCCCAGAACAGCAGGAAACGCAGGAAAGCGTAAACGCCGATGGCCGCGACCGCGAAATGGACGGTCTCGGGGGTGATGCCTTCGATGAGGCGGGCGAGCGCGCTGTGCCGGGTATCGAAATGCAGGCGTTCGCCGATGGCGGCGATCAACGCGCGGATCGGCGATGGGCCGACCAGCGCCAGTGTGATCGCCGCGGATACCGAGACCAGGCCTTTGCCCAATTCGATCAGCGCGATGGCATGCAGCCCGGGGTGCGCGCGCGGGCTCGGGTTGTAGGCGGTCTGTTCGCTCATCGTGATGGTGTCTCGGGGCGTGTCGGGGATCGCGTCAGGCATCCCGCTCGCGGCGGGTGTCGCGAACGGAAGAGCGTCTGCCGGCATTGCGCCGGCCGATGAGATCGCGCGTCAGGATCCAGAGGATCGCAAGGTTGATCGCGAGCACGACGAATGCGAGCCAGCCCGGATGGCGGACCGATGCGTACAGATCGAAAGGCAGGTAGAGCGCAACCGACACGGCGCCCAGCCACGACGCCCAGGCGCGTGCGCGCCACAGCCCCCAGCCCTCGATCAGACGCAGTGCGCCGTAGGCCACGATCGCGACTACGATCAGTCGCACCGAGGCCGGATCGAGATGCTTGGCGGCAGCGGACAGCGCCCGGTGGATCGCGTCGAAATGCGACAGCGCGGCCAACCGGTGGATGGCGTCATCGATCCGCGCGGCACCCAGCGCGGCGATGGCGCCGGCGGCGAGCAGCGCGAAGATGCCCTTGCCCAGTTCGACCAGTGCGATGACGTGCAGACCGGGATGCGCGCGATGACCTTCGTCGTTCGGCGCATCCGGTGGCATGTCGGCGTGGGCGTCCCGCGGCTTAAGCGGCGCGGGACGCGCGCTTGCGGTCGTTCTCGGTGCGCTGTTTCTTGCGCAGACGGATCGCCTTCGGGGTGATTTCGACCAGTTCGTCGTCGTCGATGAATTCCAGCGCCTGTTCCAGCGAGAACTTGATCGCCGGGATCAGGCCCACGTCGTCGTCCTTGCCGGAGGCGCGGAAGTTGGTGAGCTGTTTGCCGCGCAGCGCATTGACGGTGAGGTCGTTGTCCTTCGAGTGGATGCCGACGATCTGGCCTTCGTAGATTTCGTCGCCCGGCTCGATGAACAGGCGGCCGCGTTCCTGCATCGCGATCTGCGCGTAGGCGGGCGAGGGGCCGGTGCCGTTGGAGATCAGCACGCCGTTCTGGCGCTGGCCGATGTCGCCCTCGGTCTTCGGGCCGTAATGGTCGAAGACGTGGAACAACAGGCCGGTACCTGCAGTAATCGTGCGGAATTCGGTCTGGAAACCGATCAGCCCGCGCGCCGGGATCATGAAGTCGATGCGCACGCGACCCTTGCCGTCCGGCTCCATGTTGGTCAGTTGCGCCTTGCGCTCGCCGAGGCGCGACATCACGCCGCCCTGGTAGGCTTCTTCGAGGTCGACCACCAGCGCTTCGAACGGCTCCATCTTCTCGCCGTCGATCTCCTTGATGATCACTTCCGGACGCGATACCGCCAGCTCGTAGCCTTCGCGACGCATGGTTTCGATCAGGATCGACAGATGCAGCTCGCCGCGGCCGCTGACCTTGAATTTGTCGGCGTCGGCGGTGTCTTCGACCTTCAGCGCCACGTTGTGCTGGGTTTCGCGCACCAGGCGGTCGCGCAGCTGGCGCGAGGTCAGGAACTTGCCGCCGCTGCGGTCCTTCACGCCGGCGAACGGCGAGTCGTTGACCTGGAAGGTCATCGAGATCGTGGGTTCGTCGACCGTGAGCACCGGCAGTTGTTCGACCGCCGAGGGGTCGCAGATCGTGTCGGAAATACCCAGGCCTTCGATGCCCGACATCGCGATGATGTCGCCGGCCTGGGCTTCCTTCACTTCATGGCGTTCCAGGCCGAGGAAACCCAGCACCTGCAGCACTTTGGCGTTGCGGGTCTTGCCTTCGCGGTCGATCACCGTGACCTGCTGGTTGGTCCTGACCTTGCCGCGCTGGATGCGGCCGACGCCGATGATGCCGACGTAGTTGCTGTAGTCCAGCGAGGTCACGCGCATCTGGAACGGGCCTTCCAGATCGACCGGCGGCGGTGCCACGTGATCGACGATGGTCTGGAACAGTGCGGTCATGTCGCCGCTGCGCACGCTCGGGTCGAGGCCGGCGTAACCGTGCAGCGCCGAAGCGTAGACGGTGTGGAAGTCCAACTGCTCATCGGTGGCGCCGAGACGGTCGAACAGATCGAAGGTCTGGTCCAGCACCCAGTCCGGGCGGGCGCCCGGGCGGTCGACCTTGTTGACCACGACGATCGGCTTGAAGCCCATCGCGAAGGCTTTCTGGGTCACGAAGCGGGTCTGCGGCATGGGGCCGTCCATCGCGTCGACCAGGATCAGCACCGAGTCGACCATCGACAGCACGCGCTCGACTTCGCCGCCGAAGTCGGCGTGTCCGGGGGTGTCGACGATATTGATCCGGTACTCCTCGCCCTCGGGCGATGTCCAGCGGATCGCGGTGTTCTTCGAGAGGATCGTGATGCCACGTTCCTTTTCGAGATCATTGCTGTCCATCATGCGTTCGGTCGTGACCGTGCGCTCACTGAAGGTGCCCGACTGCTTGAGCAACTGGTCGACGAGGGTGGTCTTGCCGTGGTCGACGTGGGCGACGATGGCGATATTGCGCAGGCGTTCAACAGATTGGGATGCGGACATGGCGATGGGCGCCCGGGTGTGGCCGGACGCTGAATTTTCGTGAAAGGAAGCCGGCTATTATAGCCGGCGACCGGGCGTAATGGCTCGGTTCGCCCGTTCAGATTTCCGGAAATCCAATGCCCAGGACCCCTTGGAAGCCGCCGATGTGGCTGATCGCCCTCGATTTGATCGGTCTGGCCCTGCTCGGGCCGGGGCTGGCGATGCAGTTCGCCCCGGATTCTGCGGTCGCCCTGGCCCTGCCATCGACGTTCCGGCTGCCGCTGCTGGCCGTCGGCGGCGGGCTGTTGGTCTTCAGCTGGGCCGCATTGGCGATGTCGGTCATCGATCACCACCGCCGCTGAGCCCGGCCGGCTGGAAGCCCGGTGCCTGCGCCCGGCGGGCGGGGCCGGCATGCTACGGTGTCGCCCCCCTTTATCCGCGTCGTTTCGACACCACGTCGTCCCGACCCTGCGTCCATCTGATCCCACCCGGAGCCTGACCATGAGCCTCATCGCCCATTTCGATACCGACCGCGGCCCGATCCGCATCCAGTTGCACGCCGACAAGGCGCCGCTGACCGTCGCCAACTTCGTCAACCTCGCCCAGCGCGGGTTCTACAACGGCCTGATCTTCCACCGCGTTATCCCCGACTTCATGGTCCAGGGCGGCTGCCCGCAGGGCCGCGGTACCGGCGGCCCGGGCTACAAGTTCGAGGACGAAGCCAACAACGGCGTCGCCCACGAGCGCGGCGTGCTGTCGATGGCCAACGCCGGCCCCAATACCAACGGCAGCCAGTTCTTCATCACCCACGTCCCCTGCGGCTGGCTCGACGGCAAGCACACCGTCTTCGGCAAGGTGCTGGAAGGCATGGATGTGGTCGACAGTATCCGCGGCGGCGACATCATCAAGTCGCTGAAGATCGAAGGCGATGCCGAAGCCGCGCTGGCCGCGAAGGCCGATCGCGTGGCGGAGTGGAACAGGATACTGGCTGCGTGATTGTTGCCCGCGCAGCCGAGGCGAAGCAGGCGTGTCGAGCTTCCGCGTCGACCTGCTTTGCTGTGGTGCGCTGATCCGGTTCGCCGTTCGGGGCATCAGAACGATGCCCCGAACGGAAAGCGCGATGCGCGTGAAGGATTTCGGGCTCAGTAGTGAACGAAAACCGTCGACGCGACGTGGCCAGCGCCGCCTGCTGCCGCGACGCCGCTATCGCCGATGCACAAACGCACTTCGCTCCAGGACGTGCCGAAGGCGCTGATGTTCCCGCCGTACGCCAGGCTGAAAGCCGCGTAGACCAATGGGCTCGTCGTGGTCCACCGCAGGTTTCCCTTGGTCGACGACGATGTCGAGATCGGGTAATAGAACACGTATTCGTTGTCGTTCGGATCGCCGTCGCAATTCGCGTCCTGGTAGTGGAAGCTGGCGAAAATCTTCGGGTTGTAGTCCCACGTCCAGACGTTTTCGATGGTTTCGACGTAGGTATAAGCGCGTATGGTGGACAATTCTGGCTGCGCGGCCGGCGTGTCGCCCGGCGCGAAGGCCTTGACATCGATGTTTGCTTTGTCCGCGAGGAGCAGCCGCATGGCTTCCCGCTGATGATGGTCGAGTTTTCCCATGAAAACCGCGAGATTCTCGACATCGATGCGATTCCTCGCGATCGAGTCGACGATCTTTTCGATGTCGGCGGCGGTGATGTCGGCGGATGACTTGTGTGCCAGACGCACGATGTCGGCCGAAGCCTTCGGCGTTGCGGCGGCATCCGTCGCAAGCGCGATCGAAGGCGTGAGGGCCGAGATGGCCGCGGCCATCAGAAACGGCATCAGTGTGCGGGATGATTTCATTACTTAAACCTCCATATTTAAGTGTTTCCCGTTTGCAGGGCGCAAACGGGTCGGATCCCTCCTGCAGGAAAATCTAACATCGGCGAGGTGCTCCATCAGTGCCGGACATCACACGAGCGATCGCCGCCCGCGCGCACGTTTATTGATATTCTGAATCGAAAGAATGATTGTCGTCTGCCGTGGACTATGGCGATCTTCGTGCTTGCGCATGTTTCCATCCGCATCGTCGAATCGATTTTCCGTCAGTGCCGATCCGGCATTTGCTTCCTTCCGCATGTCGGTCTCCCCAAGCCATCTGCGACGCGTTGCGTCTTGTCCGCGCAAAAGATCGACGTCGTAAGTGGGGAATACGGTCGCGTCACGGCGAATCACGGAAGTCAACCGTCGCATCGATTTCATGGCACATTGCCGCCCACGTTGACCATGATGCGGGGCGCTGTCGTGTCGAGAAGATTTCTGGGGCTGTTGCTGTTCGCGGTGGGCCTGGCCGCACTGGTCGCCGGTTTCCAGATCGTTGCGGTGGTGTCCGCGATGACGGGGCTGTTGTTCATCGCGAGTACGGCGCGGGCAGGGCGCGGCGGCTCGGGTCGCGGTAGTTCGGGCGCCGGCTGGTATCGGCGCCATGACCGCCGCGACGACAACGATCGCTTCGATGGTGATTTCGGCGGCGGTGATGGCGGTGGCGGGGATTGATCACTCTCGCAGCAGGAGGGCTTCAGCCCTGACGACCTGCATGAGATGGATCCTGTGCGAAAAGGTCGGGCCTGAAGGCCCTCCTGCGAAAGTCTTGCGTCGCAGACAGATATCGGGTCACTTGAAACGCATGCCGTCCAGCATCGCCTGCACCGCCGCCACGTCGCGGCCGTGGTAGTACTCCTGCGGCGCGATCCAGACCAGCACGTTGAGGAATCGGTTGCGCTCGGCGACCGCGGCCGTGCCTTTGTAGATCAGTCCGTCGGGATTGGTCATTTCGACATCGAAACGGATGCCTTCGACGCTACCGAAGCTGTGCGGGCGCAGATTTGTGGTCTGGATGCCCACCCACTGCTGGTCGACGAAGCCGTCGGCCACCAGTTTCTGCAGTTCGTCCAGACGCATGCCGGCGCGGTACCACGGGCCGTCCGGACGCGATCTGCGCTCGCGCACAAGTTGGAAGACGTGTTCGCCGGGTTTGATCTTGGAGAAGATGATCAGACGGTTCAGCGCGACGCCGTCGATGGTCCACAGCTCGTTGCGGCGGCTCTTGATGCGCGCCCAGTCCAGCGAGCTGGTGAGGGTCATGTCGAACGCGGTGGCTTCGCCTTTTCGCTGCAGCTTTCCGCCGCCGGAGGCGCAGGCGGTCAACAGCAAGGCGAGCGCGATCGGCAGCAGCCACTTCAGCAGGCGCAACGTCATGGCGTGGACTCCAGTCGGGTCAGATAGTGTCGGATCAGCGCGGCGTCGCCGGCATCGGGCGCGGCCTGCAGGTAGTTGCGCAGCGCGTCGGCCGCACCGGCCGCATCGCCCTGCGTGCGCAGCAGCATGCCTTGCTCGCGCCAGACCGCCGCGGGCGGGTCGGGCAGGGTCAGGGCTTCGGCATAGAGTTGCCCGGCCTTGACCATGTCGTCGCCTTTGTTGCGGCGGCGATGGGCTTCGCCCAGATAGAACGTCGCCAGCGCTTCGGTGTCGGGGGTGGCGTCGCGCTTGAGTTCGCCCAGCACGTGGATGCTGGTGTCGTAGGTACGGCGCGAGAGTTCGCTTTCCATCCAGCGCTGGAGAAACGGCCGGATCGCGGCGCGATACTCTTCGGCATAGGTCTTCGGATCCGGCACGCTCGCTTTCGCCGCCGCGGCGCGGTTATCGGCGATGCGTTCCTCGGTCTGCGGATGGCTGGCGAAGACGGCGCGGTTCCTGTGCGTGCGGTCGGCCTTTTCTTCGCGATTCAGCCGCTCCCAGATGCGCACGCCGGCCTGCGGGTCGTAGCCGTGCGCGGTGGCGACCTCGAAGCCAAGCGTATCGGCTTCGCGTTCCTTGTCGCGGGATTGTTTGGACAGGCCGGCCATGCCGCCGAGGAGGGCGATGTTGCCGGCGATCGGCACGCCCACGCCCAGCGTGACCAGCCCGAAGGTGCTGAGGAATGCCGTGGTGCGTTTCGCCGACTGCCAACCTTCCAGCGAGTGCCGCGCCTTGTAGTGCGCGAACTCATGCCCCAGCACCACCGCCAGTTCGGATTCGTCGCGCATCCGCAGCAGCGCGCCGCTGAAGACGAAGGTCACGCCGTTCGGCGCCATCGAGGCGTTGAACACCGGAATGTCGACGATGTAGATGCGCAGATCTTTGCAGTAATCGCCGACGACCTTGCAGGTCACGCCTTCGACATAGCGCTGCAATTCCGGATCGCGGACGATCAGCGGCGAATTGCGGATCTCCTTTTCGGCCTGGTCCATGCCGTACCAGAGTTCGGACTCGGTGGAGCCCGGTAGCGGGCGTTCGCCGGGCTGCAGATGCGGCAGCGGATCCGCCGCTCGGGCCGATCCCGGCGAGGCGGTGAGGGCGAGGGTCAGCGCCGCGACTGCGAATGGATGACGGAAGCCGTGCATGGCTTACTCCAGCGGAAGTTTCTGCAGCATTCGCTGGACGGTCTTGTTCGCGCCTTCCCGGTCGCGAAGATCGCCGGACTGGTTGGCGAGCAGGTTGTACCAGACCACCTGCCCGGTGCGCAGGTCCACCAGCGTGGCGACGCCGACCTGGACGCCGCCGCCGATGTCGAGGCCGCCGCCCAGCGCCGCGCCGACCAGAAAGCCGAACACCCGCAGCGCGGTGCGGCCGCCGCTGGCGTAGCTGTCGCGGACATAGGTGAACAGCGCGTAGTCGGCGCCGGTCTGCTCGCGCAGCGTGGCGACGCCCGGGCCGAGGCTCCAGTCCATCCGCGGCTTGCCGTTGGCGTCCTTCTTGGTCGCCAGCACGGTGCCGGAGACCGAATACTGGGTGATGCTCATCGCCACCGCCTGGTTCAGACGCAGGATCTGGCCGAGCTGCGAGGTGGGGTCCAGATCGTCGGGGATGTCGTAATCGGCTTTCAGCTCGACGTTCCTGCCCTGGAGTTGGGCGTGGACCTCCGCCGGGTAGAGCGTGCGCGCGGTGTCCGACCATTCCCTGCGCGGCTCCTGCAGGCCGCCGGCGGTGACCAGATACAGCTCGATGTCCGGCTCGATCACGACGATGCTGCCGTCGACCTTGACCAGACTGCCGGTGGTGTCGGTCGCCACGCGGGCGCGGTTGGCCGCGGCGGCGGTTGCGGACACCAGGGCGAGCACGAGCAGCGTCATCGAAGCAAGGAAACGAATCTTCACGGGCGATTCCCCTTTTCCGGCGCTCAGTCCGGTCGTCGGATTTCATATGGTCATGCTTGCCGGGCATCCGATTTTCGTCGCGGCACCGACCGGCCGGGTCCGCCCGGTGCTGCGATCCGGAAGCTGCGCGGCTACAATAGTGCATACCTTCTGCAGGTCCAACCCCACATGCCCTCTCTTGCCCGGCGCGTCGGTCGCGCCAAGCCCAGCGCCATCATGGTCGTGGCCGAAAAGGCCAAGCGTCTCAAGGCCGAAGGCCGCGATATCGTGAGTTTTTCCATCGGCGTCCCGAATTTCCTGCCCGGCCCGCACGTGTACGAAGCCGTCCGCGAAGCGCTGGCGAAGGATTCGGGGCAGTACGGCAGCAACCGCGGTTCCGATGCGCTGCTGGATGCGTTCCTCAAGCACATGGACGCCATCGGCCTCGGCGGCTACACCCGCGCCAACGTCGCCACCGGCATCGGCGCCAAGCACGTGATCTACAACCTGGCCGAAGTGCTGCTGGACGAAGGCGACACCATCGCATTCCCCACCCCGTATTGGACCAGCTATCTCGACATCGCCGAGATCGTCGACGCGAAGATCGACCTGCTGCCCTGCGGTGCCGAGCAGGACTACAAGCTCACCCCGGCGCAGCTCGACGCGGCGCTGGCGAAGAAGCCGAAAGTGTTCCTGTTCAACAATCCGTCCAACCCGACCGGCATGGTCTACACGAAGGACGAAGTCGCGGCGCTGGCCGATGTCATCGCGAAACATCCCGATACCTGGATCATCACCGACGACATCTACAACCGCATGGTGTTCGACGGCGTCGGCTATCACAACTTCGTCACCTTCCGCCCCGAGCTGCGCGACCGCGTGATCTTCCTCGACTCGCTCTCGAAGACCTACGGCATGCCCGGCTGGCGCGTCGGCTTCATGGCCGGCCCGGAATCGGTGGCCAATGCGGTGGTGACGATGAACTCGAACCACATCACCAATATTCCCGAGATGACCACGGCTGCGGCCATCGCCGCACTCAGCGGCCCGCAGGACGTGCCGACGCAGAAGAACGCCGAGTTCCAGGCCAAGCGCGACCAGGTGATGGCGGCGATCACCGCGATTCCGGGCATCGTCTGCCCGAAACCGCAGGGCGCGTTCTACGTGTTCCCCGATGTCAGCGCCTATTTCGGCAAGACCCACGGCCCGACCGGGCTGACGATCGACAACGACGTGGCGCTGTGCAACGCGCTGCTCGACGCCAAGGGCGTGGCCTGCGTGCCGGGTTCGGCCTTCGGCGAGCCGCGCGCGCTGCGCATCAGCTACACCTGCCCGACGCCGCAGCTGGCGCCGGGCCTGCAGCGGATCCAGGAATTCTTCGCCGAGCTGAAATAAGGAAGCGTCGTAGGGTGGGCCCCTGGCCCACCATCGCGATGTATCCAATCGCACCGCACGTTGGTTGGGAACGGTTTTCGATCGTTACCGCCACAACGGAAATTCAAACGGTGGGCCAGGGGCCCACCCTACTTTCTCTTCGATAGACGGAGTCGATACATGAAAGCCCCCATGAGAGTCGCCGTGACCGGCGCCGCCGGCCAGATCGGTTACGCCCTGCTGTTCCGCATCGCCTCGGGCGAAATGCTGGGCAAGGACCAGCCGGTGATCCTGCAGATGCTGGAACTGCCGCTGGACAAGGCCCAGGCCGCGCTGAAGGGCGTGATGATGGAACTGGAAGACTGCGCGTTCCCGCTGCTCGCCGGCATGGTCGGCACCGATGACCCGCGCGTCGCGTTCAAGGACGCCGATGTCGCGGTGCTGGTCGGCGCGATGCCGCGCGGCCCGGGCATGGAGCGCAAGGATCTGCTGCTCAAGAACGCCGAGATCTTCACCGTGCAGGGCAAGGCGCTGAACGATGTCGCCAGCCGCAACGTGAAAGTGCTGGTGGTCGGCAACCCGGCGAACACCAATGCCTACATCGCGATGAAGTCGGCGCCGGATCTGCCGGCGAAGAACTTCACCGCGATGCTGCGCCTCGATCACAACCGCGCGCTGTCGCAGCTGGCGGCCAAGGCCGGCGTGGCCGTCGGCGACATCCAGAACATGGTGGTGTGGGGCAACCACTCGCCGACCATGTACCCGGATTACCGCTTCGCCACCGTCGACGGCGCGTCGCTCAAGGACAAGATCAACGACGCCGACTGGAACGCCAATGCGTTCATCCCGCAGGTCGGCAAGCGCGGCGCGGCGATCATCGAAGCACGCGGCCTGTCCTCGGCCGCATCGGCCGCCAATGCCGCCATCGACCACATCCACGACTGGGTGCTGGGCACCGACGGCAAGTGGGTGACGATGGGCATCCCGTCCGACGGCAGCTACGGCATCCCCGAAGGCGTGATGTACGGCGTACCGGTGACCTGCGCCAACGGCGAATACACCCGCATCGAAGGCCTGCCGGTCGACGACTTCAGCCGCGCGGCGATGGACAAGACGCTGGCGGAGCTGGAAGAAGAGCGTGCGGGTGTGGCGCATCTGCTCTGATTGCAACGATTCGATCTTTCGCGAAAACGCCGGGCATTGCCCGGCGTTTTTGTTTCTGCCAACTGGCGCATATCGATAGCCCCCAAATGTCGTAGTGCGCATAAGCCGAAGGCGCCATGCGCCACCATATATCGCACATAGCGATCACGTGAAGCCGGTGCATGACGCTTCGCTTACGTGCCCTATATATGTGCCTTACGCCTTACCTGAATTGCTGCATGACTACAGTCATAAAGTCATTGCTATCGATCTCGTGCGTGGATGTTCCGACCCTCACGTAGCACTTCCCGTTGAGAATAATCGGCCGCCCATTTGACTTCGGCTTGAGCTCCCACAAAAGCAGCCCGTCACAGTAGACAGGCGTCAAGCTCTGAGCCAAGCTCTGCAGGACGTCCATAGGCGCGTCAGCGCTGAGGATCAGGTCTTTCCAGCGTCGCCACCAGCTGTCTATGTCGTAGCCCAAGTGACGCAGTTGGGCCTCTGTACCAACGACATGGCGTCCGGATACTTCGATCGGCTGCGTGCCGAATAACGTTTGAATGCGGTCAGCATCGCATTGCTTATCCGCAACACCCACAAGCACTAGGCCTTCGCTGCTGGGTCCACTGTTCATCATTGCGACACAGGTTTGCAGCACCTCTTGGAATAAGTTCTTGTTCTCGACTGGCGGATTTTTGAGTTCGCAGAAGCCTTGCTTTAATTCCACCATGGAGTCCTCAGAAACAGGGCCACGCAGGAGGCTTTCCACATACTTTCGAGAATTGAGAAGTACTATTCCCGGTTGTGGTTCCGGCTTGAAGAATGCCTTGCGAAGCAGTTTTTCCACCTTCGTATAAGTTTTCTTCTTTTGGTCCTTACCCCAAGCGCTTCCGCCTGTGGGGATTGCTATGCCCTTGGCCCAAAAGTTAGCTAGCACCTCCCGTAGAGCCTCGCTGGAAAGCGTGGTCAAGCTTTCACGATAGATCAGCCCGTAAATTCCAGCAAACACAGCCTGGAACTGGCGTCTGGTTCCTTTCTCGTATGTTTCGAGGCTGATCATGTGCCTTCCCAATGAACCGTGCCCGCGCATCGTATCGTCCACCAGTTCGACAACAGACATGATTCTCTGGAACAGGAGGTCTGGATTGGAAGCTTGAATGAGCGCGTTCACCTCGCCCAGAGACTGTGATTTGATTTTTCTCTCCAGTCCATATGCTACATCTCGATTTTGCCAACCAGTGGTGGGTAGTGGATTCAGGACGCAGTCGAGAACGAGGTCCAGTATTAGTTCCTCATCACTAGACCATCGGATTTCGTCATGCCCTAAAATGTCATGGCGGGCCCAAAAGAGGTCCGACATTCTTAGTCCGTAGTCGAGGTCTTTGCGCGAGATGCTCAACTGAGACATATCATTGAGAAAGATGGAATCCGAAAACGTTCCATCGCCGCGGATAGCTGCGGCGGTCTTCCTGACCAAATCTGGTAGCGCCCCTGTCGCGCCGGCCTGCCTAATCTCATGAAGGCTCAGTCTCTGGCCGCCACTGTTAATCCTGCGGAACACTTCATCAATGGCCGACTCAGAGGCGTCCCGGTAAATTGATACAGGAAGCTGATAATTCGCTATAAGTAATGAGCGATCTCTGGACATCGTCGGGAAGCGTTGCTCCGAGATGGCTCCAGAATCTAGTCTAGCCTTCGTGTCTCCTATTGTTTCAAGATCAAAATACTCACCTTCATAGGAGAATTTGTTGTCCATGAAGGCGAATACTGCCTCAAGGCGTTGGAGCCCGTCGATAACTTCGTACTTGCCAGGCTGCCCCCGGCGCCGCTCCGCCAGCAAGATCAGAGGAATGGGGAGGCTTTTCGCAATTGAGTCGATCAACTTCTCTTTTTCATCTACTCCCCATACTAATTTCCTCTGGTATCGCCGATTCGCGATCAGAAGCTTGTTGGAATAAAAATTGTAGAGAGTTTGAAGGCTTTGACCTTGGACAGAAAGCTCTGAAGGCTGCATTGTGACTCCAAAAATACGTGGTGCTCACATAAGTGCGTTATCACTGATATTTTTACATATCGCCCACAACTAAGTTGCGAGAATAGATGATGAAGACGATAGAAGTCGCGCCAAGCGGGAGAATATAGAATCTCGCCTCGGAGAGACGACACGGAGCATTGCGCCGCGGAACGATCGGGCCACCTGTTGATGATGTCTGACAGCTTTCAAATAATTCACTCAGGTTATTTTTTCGCTGTGAAACTTCAGGGTCAAGTTCATTTTTCCGATTTTATAAACTTGCCGGTCATCACTACCCACCATCTCAGGAGTGCTGAAGATATTGTTTTACTCGCTCTGCAATCGCTAAGGACACCTGTCAGAAAAGACAGGTTTTGCCATCGCCCTCATGGCTCCACCCCCGTATACCTCGCCCTCGGCCGAATCAATTTCCCCTGTGCCTGTTGTTCCAGCGCATGCGCCAGCCAGCCCGCGAGACGCCCGGCCGCGAACATCACCAGCGCGGGCGTGGCCGGCAGGCCGTTGACGCGGCAGATCGCGGCGAGCATGAAGTCGATGTTCGGCCGTTGCCCGCTGACTTCTTCGGTCGCCGCGACGATGGTCTCCAGTGCCGCGAGTCCGGGAGAGCCTGCATGCAACACGCGCACCCGCGCCAGTAGTTCCGCCGCGCGCGGGTCGCCGTGCGGGTAGAGCGCATGGCCGAACCCCGGCAGGTCATCGCCGCGCTGCCAGCGGGCGGCGATGACGTCGTGCGGGGAAGGCGCCTCGCTCGCATCCGCGATCAGCGCGTACGCCCGCGCGGTGGCGCCACCATGACGCGGGCCGGACAGCGCTGCGAGCCCGCTGCAGACGGTCGCGTGCAGATGCGCGCCGGTGGAGGCGACCACGCGCGCGGCGAAGGCCGAGACATTCAGTTCGTGGTCGGCGCACATCACCAGCGCGGCGCGGACCAGGTCGGCGAAGCCTTCATCGCCGGGTTTCCAGCATCCCGCCAGCAAGCGATGCACCGGCCCGGCGAACGGCGGTCTCGCGACCAGCAACGCGGCATTCTGCCGCAGCAGTGCGGCGGCGATCTCGTGCCGGATCCGCGGTGCGGAGCTGAAGGAATGGCGTACGTCCAGCGCCAGCAGCGGGATCGCGGCCATCGCGCGTTCCAGCGGCGGTAGATCGGTGTTGCTGGCGATGCCGGCGACATGCGCGGGCCAGGCATCGGTGACGTCGGCGGCGAACGGATCGTGATCGCCGCAGTCCCACAGCAGCCGCGCGACGTCTTCCAGATCGGCGCCGTCCCGCAGCGCGCCGATGGCGGAGCGCCCGCGGTAGTAGGGGCCGTCCGGGCGGATCAGCGAGATCTGCGTTTCCAGCACCGGCAGGCCGCGGTCCAGGCTCTGCGCGGCCCCGCTGGCGGCGCCGCGGCCGGCTTGCTTGCGCTGCGCCAGCCGCTCGACGTCGTGACGCAGGTACAGGCGGCTGCGGTGGTCCGTGCCGGGGCGGGACTCCAGCAGGCCGCGGCTCACGTAGGCGTACAGCGTGGCCTGGCTGATGCCGAGCAGGCGGCAGGTCTCGCGGGCGGTCAGCAGATCGGTGGTCATGGCGATGTCGGCGGTGAGATTTCGATAGATTGATCGATCGGATCAAGATTGATCAACCATCGTGATGGTGCCAGATTGCGCCCCACGGGAGGCAATGGCACAGGCCGCCGCCCGGCCCGATGCACCGTATCGGGCACGACACAGATGAGGAGTTGTCCCGAATGAGTAACCCATCCGCAGGCGCGCCACGCTCTCCAGGAGCGATGTTCCGTGCCGCCCTCGCCGAAGAAACCCCGCTGCAGGTGATCGGCGCGATCAACGCCAATCACGCCCTGTTGGCCAAACGCGCCGGCTATCGCGCCATCTACCTGTCGGGCGGCGGCGTCGCCGCCGGCTCGCTGGGGCTGCCGGACCTGGGCATCAACACGCTCGAAGACGTGCTGATCGACACCCGCCGCATCACCGATGTCTGCGACCTGCCGCTGATGGTCGACATCGATACCGGTTTCGGTCCCAGCGCATTCAACATCGAGCGCACCATCAAATCGCTGATCAAGGCCGGCGCCGCTGCCTGCCACATCGAGGACCAGGTCGGGGCCAAGCGTTGCGGCCATCGTCCCGGCAAGGAAATCGTGTCCCAGGGCGAGATGGTCGACCGCGTGAAAGCGGCGGCCGACGCCAAGACCGACGCCGATTTCTTCCTGATCGCGCGCACCGATGCGATCCAGGTCGACGGCGTGGATGCCGCGATCGAGCGCGCCATCGCCTGCGTCGAAGCCGGCGCCGACGGCATCTTCGCCGAGGCTGCGTACGATCTCGGCACCTACCGCCGTTTCGTCGACGCGGTGAACGTGCCGGTGCTGGCCAACATCACCGAATTCGGCAAGACCCCGCTGTTCACCCGCGACGAACTCGCCTCGGCGGGCGTCGCGATCCAGTTGTTCCCGCTGTCCGCGTTCCGGGCCATGAACAAGGCCGCGGAAAGCGTGTACGACACCATCCGCCGCGACGGGCACCAGCAGGCCGTGGTCGATATCATGCAGACCCGCGAGGAGCTGTACGACCGCATCGGTTACCACGCATTCGAACAGAAGCTCGACGCACTGTTCGCCGCGAAGCAATGAAAAGGACCAGACCATGAGCGACAACCCCACCCAAACGCTTCCCAAGCCGAAGAAATCCGTCGCGTTGAGCGGCACCCCCGCCGGCAATACCGCGCTGTGCACGGTCGGCCGCAGCGGCAACGATCTGCACTACCGCGGCTACGACATCCACGACCTCGCGACGCAATCGACGTTCGAGGAAGTGGCGCATCTGCTGGTCCACGGCGCGCTGCCCACCGCCTCGCAGCTCAA
>JAIMKJ010000021.1:0-29295 GCA_020692565.1 Thermomonas sp. | reverse complement strand
TGCAGGAAGCGCTGGAACTGGTGCCGGCCAACGCGCACCCGATGGACGTGATGCGCACCGGTTGTTCGGTGCTGGGCACGGTGCTGCCGGAGCGCGAAGGTCATCCGGCCAGCGAAGCCCGCGATATCGCCGATCGCCTGATCGCCAGCTTCGGTTCGATGCTGCTGTACTGGTGGCACTTCACCCGCAACGGCGACCGCATCGATACCCAGACCGACGACGATTCCGTGGCCGCGCACTTCCTGCATCTGCTGCACGGCGAGCCGCCGAGCGCGCTGCATGCCGACGCGCTGGACAAGTCGCTGATCCTCTACGCCGAACACGAATTCAATGCGTCGACGTTCGCCGCGCGGGTGATCGCCGGCACCGGCAGCGACCTGCATTCCTGCATCACCGGCGCCATCGGCGCGCTGCGCGGACCGAAGCACGGCGGCGCCAACGAAGTGGCGATGGACATCATCAGCCGCTACGACACCGCCGATGCGGCGGAAGCCGACATCCGCGCACGCATGGAGCGCAAGGAAATCATCATCGGCTTCGGCCACCCGGTCTACACCATCGGCGATCCGCGCAACCCGATCATCAAGGAACTCTCGCGCAGCCTCTGCGCCGACGGCGGCAACCGGACGCTGTTCGACGTATCCGAGCGCATCGAGACGCTGATGATGGATACCAAGAAGATGTTCCCGAACCTCGACTGGTACAGCGCATCGGCCTATCACATGATGGGCATCCCGACGCCGATGTTCACGCCGCTGTTCGTGATCGCGCGCACCACCGGCTGGAGCGCGCATGTGATCGAGCAGCGCGAGGACGGCAAGATCATCCGCCCCAGCGCGAATTACGTCGGGCCGGAAGATCGCGACTACGTGGCGATCGAGCGTCGCTAGAGTTTCGCAGATGAGCGTCGCGACGATGGGGGCTGACGCACCGTGAATGCCGACTGGCTCATTCCGGCGGAGCAGTGGGGCGAACACGTGCTGGTGGTGTTCGTCACGCTGGCGGTCACCGCGCTGGTGGTGGTGATCCATTACGAAGGCCTGCATTGGCTCGCGCGGCGCTACGCGGTGCGCGAGCCCAAGCGCGACCGTCGCGCGATGCTTGCGATCATCTTCGCGCTGCTGACGCTGCACATCGTCGAAATCTGGTGTTACGGACTCGCTTACTGGGGCATGCTCGGCGTGCCGGATACCGGCACCATCCACGGCGAGCAGGGATTCGATACTTTGTTCGATGCGATGTATCTGTCGGCCACCACCTACACCACGCTGGGATTCGGCGATCTCGCGCCGGTGGGCGCGATCCGCTTCGTGTCTGGAATGGAATCGCTCACGGGGCTGTTGCTGATCACCTGGTCGGCATCGTTCACGTATCTGGAAATGTCCAGGCTGTGGACCGGTACGCGCGACTTGCGGTAGAGCGGCCTTCAGGCCGCTGATCGTTCACGCCGATGATTCAGCGGCCTGAAGGCCGCTCTACCTGGATCGCAGGCGTCAGCTCAGACCTTCGTCCTTCAGCACTTTCTGCACTGCGGCATCCGCTTCGATGCGCGATGCGAATGCGGCGAGATGATCCAGGCCGGAAATATCGACGCCGCTGCTGCGCGCCCAGCGCCAGGTCACGTACAGATACGGATCGGCGACCGAGCGGCTGCCTGCGAGCCATTCTTGATCGGCGAGGTGCGCATCGGCGCGTTCGAACAGCGTGCGCACTTTCGCGCGCGCTGCGTCCTTGCTCTTGTCGATCAGCGCAGCGTCTTCGAGATAGGCGGTGCTGCCGAAGATCGGATGGAAGGCCGGATGCACGTCGGAGTTGGAGAACGCGATCCACTTGTTCACTTCGGCGCGGCTTTTCGCGCTGCCGTCGCCGCCGAGACCGCTTTCGGGATGCAGGTCGGCGAGGTAATTGAGGATCGCCGAATTCTGGGTCAGCACCCAGCCGTCCTGTTCCAGTGCAGGCACCGCGCCGGCGGGATTGATCGCGAGGAACTCGGGCTTCCTGCGGTCGTCGCGGCTGACCCTCACCGCTTCGTACGGCTTGCCGATCCATTCCAGCACGATGTGGTCGGCGAGCGAACAGGCGCCGGGAGAGTAATAGAGTTTCATGGTCGGTTCCGATGGGATGAGGTGGCGGCAGGAACCGCGATGATGGTGCCCGTTGTCGAGCGGTTCAATCGCAGCACGTGGAATGCAGTGTCGTCCATGCGCCGCATCGCTCGCTCCGCGCAGTCCGGGTATGGCGATGCAATCGACACGAGGCATCGACGCGAACCATTCGCGCAAAAAAAAGCCGCAGAAACTGCGGCCATCAATCGTCGATCTTTCGATTCCGGTATCGAAACCGGCCTTGGATTCATCCGCGGCCGGGTTTGTCTTTCTGCGATTTGAGCGACTGTACCTTCAGGAAGGTGTGGTCGCCGATCTTCGCGACCTGATACGCATTGCGCCAGCTGGGCTGGGCGATGGACAGGGCCGCGAAGTGGCTGGCGCCGGGAACGATCTCCTGACGCTCGCCTTCCGGCAGCGCCCAGTTGCGCTCGGCTTCGAGCGCGATGGTGATCGCCTGCGACCAGGCTTCGGCATTGCTGAGCTGCGTACGCGGCGACACGATGGTCGGCGCGAACTGTTTGCGGGCGGTGACGACATCGCACATCGAGTCGCCCCACAGGCCGCTGTCTTCGCGGCGGAGCGCGACTTCGGCGACCGCCTGCTGTCCGCGGACAGGCTGGTTGCGTGCTTCCAGGTACAGCGTGGTACTGAGACATAACGAGTCGGCGGCCTGCGGCGGCAACACCGATGCGATCCAGAGGATCCATGCGAGCTTCATTGGAACTCCTTGCTTCGTTGCTTCGGCCGAACGGTGCACGGGTAAGGGCCCGGAGCATCGATTCGGGTGCGACATGGCGATAGACAGTCCGGCGTGACGCCGGGCGCTTGCGGGGATCGCAAGACAAGGGGCTGCGGGCTCTATGGCCGCTTGTAGCCCAAACGTGGATCGCGGCGGGGGACCCACCAAGGGGGTGGCGTCATCTCCCGACACGATCTCGCGCTGGTCCCGCATCCGGTTGGCGGGAAAGCGGGCGTAGGGTAGTCAGCGAAACATAACGCCAGCTGAATGTCATTTCGGAAATGGCTGATTCAATTGGAGTTTTTGTTCGGAAGGTCACGTAAGCCCCTGTCGGCGCAAGGACTGGCGCTGCCGTGGACTCGTGCCAAGGGTGTTGCGGTGCGGCATAAGGGAACGCGACCGCGATCCCGGATTGCGCGGGTTTGAGTCGTAGGAGGGGCTTCAGCCCCGATCCCTTGCCCTGGTCCCGCCCCGAAACAACCCATCGGGCCTGAAGGCCCTCCTGCCAAAGACCCCTACAGCCCCGCCGCCACCCGGCTGCCCTGGGCGATCGCGCGCTTGGCGTCGAGTTCCGCGGCCACATCGGCGCCGCCGATCAGGTGGGTGGCGACGCCTGCGGCCTGCAGCGCGTCGAACAGCTCGCGGCGCGGCTCCTGGCCGGCGCAGATCACCACGTGATCCACCGGCAGCGTCTGTTCCTTGCCATCGACGCGGATCCGGAAGCCGCTGTCGTCGATGCCCAGATATTCCACGCCGCCCTGCATCGCCACCTGTTTGGCCTTGAGCGTGGCGCGATGGATCCAGCCGGTGGTCTTGCCCAGCTTGGCGCCGGGTTTGCCCGGACTGCGCTGCAGCAGCCAGACCTGCCGCGCCGGGGCTTCCGGGCGTGGTTTGCGCAGGCCGCCGGGGCCGGTGAAGTCGGCGGCGACGCCCCATTCGGCCAGCCAGCGTTCGCGGTCGAGGGTGGAAGACGGGCCGTCGTGGACCAGATATTCGGCCACGTCGAAACCGATGCCGCCGGCACCGACGATCGCCACCCGCGCGCCGGGTACGACGCGACCGCTCAGCACGTCCAGATAACTGACGACCTTGGCGTGATCGATACCCGGAAGTTCGACCTTGCGCGGACGGATGCCGGTGGCCAGCACCACTTCGTCGAAACCCTTCAGCGCATCGGCATCGACCACTGTCGACAACTGCAATTCGACGCCGGTGTCGGCGATGCGGTGGCGGAAATAGCGCAGGGTCTCGTGGAATTCCTCTTTCCCGGGAATCTGCTTGGCGAGGTTGAACTGCCCGCCGATCTCGTCGGCGGCATCGAACAGGGTCACCCGGTGGCCGCGCTCGGCGGCGACCGTGGCGCAGGCGAGCCCGGCGGGGCCTGCGCCCACCACCGCGACCCGCTTCGGCGCGGCGGTCTTCGCGTAATTCAGTTCGGTTTCGGCGCAGGCGCGCGGGTTGACCAGACAGCTGGCTTTTTTCTGCTCGAACACGTGGTCCAGGCAGGCCTGATTGCAGGCGATGCACGTATTGATGCGATCGGCGCGGCCGGTGCGGGCCTTGTTCGCCCATTCCGGGTCGGCCAGCAGCGGGCGCGCCATCGAGATCAGATCCGCGCCGCCGCCGGCGAGGATGCTTTCGGCCACGTCGGGCATGTTGATGCGGTTGGTCGCGACCAGCGGCAGCTTCACCTCCGGGCGCAGTTTGGCGGTCACGCCCGCGAAGGCCGCGCGCGGCACCGAAGTGGCGATGGTCGGTACCCGCGCCTCGTGCCAGCCGATGCCGGTATTGAGAATGGTCGCGCCGGCGGCTTCGATGGCCTTCGCCTGGGCGACGATCTCTTCCCAGGCCGAACCCTCCGGCACCAGCTCCAGCATCGACAACCTATAAATAATGATGAAGTCCGGCCCGCAGGCTTCGCGCACCCGGCGCACGATCTCGGTCGCGAAGCGCATGCGCTTCTGCAGGTCGCCGCCCCAGCCATCGCCGCGCCGGTTGGTGCGGGCGCTGAGGAACTGGTTGATCAGATAGCCCTCGGAACCCATGACCTCGACGCCGTCGTAGCCGCCGTCGCGGGCGAGGCGGGCGGCGTTGGCGTAGGCCGAAATCGTGCGTTCCACGCCGAAACCGGTCAGCGCGCGCGGCGTGAACGGATTGATCGGCGATTTGACCTTCGAGGGCGCCACCGACAGCGGGTGATAGGAATAGCGGCCGGCGTGCAGCAACTGCAGGCAGATCTTCGCGCCGTGGGCGTGCACGGCATCGGTGACCAGGCGGTGTTTGCGCGCTTCCCACGGCCAGCTGAGCTTGCTGGAGAACGGCTTCAGCCAGCCCATCATGTTCGGCGAAAAACCGCCGGTCACGATCAGCCCGGCGCCGCCAGCGGCGCGCTCGGCGAAATATGCCGCGAGTTTCGGGAAATCGCTGGCGCGATCCTCCAGTCCGGTATGCATCGACCCCATCAGCACCCGGTTGCGCAGGGTGGTGAACCCCAGATCCAGCGGCGAGAACAGATGCGGGTAGTGCGCGCCGGGCGCGGCCGCGATGGCGGCGGTTTCGGTGGAGGAGGCTTCGGTGGATGCGTACGTGGCGGTCATCGGCGGATGCACTGACTGCATACTTGAAAGTATGGAGCGCGCACCATGCCGGGAAAGCCGCTTGCGCTCAAGCCCCGATCGCATCGCTGCGATCGGAGAGAACGTTTCCAGCCGCGACGGCCAGTGTTGTCCGGACGCGCGTCAGACCGGCGACGGGTTGCGTTCGGCGAAACCGGGCTGGCGCCAGTACGGCCAGTACGGGTAGGCGGGGGTGGTCGCGCTGGCGTCGTCGAGCAGGGCGACCTGCGCCGGGGTGAGGTCCCAGCCGACCGCGCCGAGGTTCTGCCTCAGTTGTTCCTCGTTGCGCGCGCCGATCACCACTGTCGAGACCGTTGGCCGCTGCAGCAGCCAGTTCAGCGCCACCTGCGGCACGGTCTTGCCGGTTTCCGCGGCGACGCGGTCGAGCGCATCGACCACCCGATACAGGTATTCGTCGTCTACCGGCGGCCCGGAATCCGCGCTGCCGGGCAGGCGGCTCACCTCCGGGCGCGGCTGGCCGCGGCGGATCTTGCCGGTGAGGCGGCCCCAGCCGAGCGGGCTCCAGACCACCGCGCCGACGCCCTGGTCCAGGCCCAGCGGCATCAGCTCCCATTCGTAGTCGCGACCGATCAGCGAGTAATACGCCTGATGCGCGACATAGCGCGACCAGCCGTGGCGCTCGGACGCCGCCAGCGATTTCATCAGATGCCAGCCGGAGAAGTTCGATACGCCGAGATAGCGGATCTTGCCGGCACGCACCAGGTTGTCGAGCGTCGAGAGGGTTTCCTCCACCGGCGTCTTCGCATCGAAGCCGTGCAACTGGAACAGATCGATGTATTCGGTGCCCAGCCGCTTCAGTGCGGCGTCGACCGTGTTCAGCAGATGGAAGCGCGATGAGCCGACGTTGTTGGCGCCGTCGTCGAAACGAAGCGTGGCCTTGGTCGAGATCAGCACTTTGTCGCGGCGGCCCTTGATCGCTTCGCCGAGGATGCGTTCGGCGAGACCGCCGGAATAGACGTCGGCGCTGTCGAACAGATTGAGGCCGGCATCGAGACAGATATCGATCAAGCGTCGCGCTTCATCGGTCTGGGTGTCGCCCCAAGCGCCGAAGAGTTTGCCCTGACCGCCGAACGTACCGGTGCCGAAGCTGAGCACCGGGACTTTGAGGCCCGATGCGCCGAGATGACGATGTTGCATGGTGTGGATTCCTGTGGGGGAGTGAGTGGGGTCGGGCCGCGAAAACGCGGGTATTTATTCATGCGACTGGCGTTGCACTGGCCACACAGGCTGTTCCGTCGCCGGATGCCGTCGACACCCGCGCATCGCGGCGTTCGGCGCGCACGCTCCACCATGCGACCGCGAGGCCGGTGGCGGTGATGAGCGCGGCGACCCAGGTCACCGCGCCGAGGCCCGGGCCGCGATCGATCACCACGCCGCCCAGCCACGCGCCCAGCGCGTTGCCGAGATTGAACGCGGCGATGTTGAAACTGGAGGCGAGGTTCTGGCCGGGTCCGGCGGCGTGGCGCAGCACCCGCAGTTGTAGCGGCGACACCGTTGCGAACGCGGCGATGCCGAGCGCGCCGATGAAGATCACCATCATCACCGGGCTGTGCAGCACCAGCGTCATCGCCGCCAGCACCAGCGCCAGCACGGCGAGGGTGCCGAGCAGGGCGGGCGTGGGCCGGCGGTCGGCGAGGCGGCCGCCGAGCAGATTGCCGATGACCATGCCGCCGCCGAACACCAGCAGGATCGGCGAGACCGCGGCGTCGCCGTAGCCGGCCAGCCGGGTCAGCAGCGGCTGGATATAGGTGATCACCGTGAACACGCCAGCGAAGCCGAGCATCGTCATCAACAAGCCCAGCAGCACCTGCGGCCGCGCGATCGTCGCCAGTTCCGCGCGCAGCGGCACCGGTGCGCTGTCGTCGCGGCTGCGCGGCACCAGTGCAGCGATGATCGCCAGCGACACCAGGCCGACGACGCCCATTGCCCAGAAGGTCGAACGCCAGCCGAAATGCAGGCCCAGCCAGGCGCCGGCGGGCATGCCCAGCAGCGTCGCCAGGGTCAGGCCGGAGAACATGATCGAGATCGCGGACGCGCGGCGGTCTTCCGCCACCAATCCGGTCGCGACCACCGCGCCGACGCCGAAGAACGTGCCGTGGGTCAGCGAGGTCAGCACCCGCGCGACCATCAGCGTGGTGTAGTCCGGCGCCAGCGCGCAGGCGATGTTGCCGACGGTGTAGATCACCATCAGCCCCAGCAGCACGGCCTTGCGCGGCATCCGCCGGCTCAGCAGTGTGAGCACCGGCGCGCCGGCGAACACGCCCAGCGCATAGCCCGACACCAGCATGCCCGCGGCGGCGATCGAGATCTGCAGATCGGCGGCGACCTGCAGCAGCAGACCCATGATCACGAATTCGGCGCAGCCGATGCCGAACGAGCCGGCGGTCAGGGCATACAGCGCCAGCGGCATGCGGCGGCTGGCGGTTGGAGGGGGAAGGAGGGCCATCGACGGCGTCCGCGGGAAGGGTGCGGCAGTCTGGCGAATTGCATCTTCATCAAAAACCGGCAAAATCTACAATCACATTCAATAAATGATTGAGAATTGCGGGAGAATCGATGGACCGGCTCGACGACATCGCCCTGTTCCTGCGCGTGCTGGACCTCGGCTCGATCAGCGCCGCGGCGCGTAGCCTCGATCTGTCGGTCGCGGTCGCCAGCCAGCGCCTGAAGCGGCTGGAGCGGGAGTTGGGCGTGAGGCTGCTGCACCGGACCACCCGCCGGCTGCATGCGACCCCCGAGGGCATGGCGCTGGCCGAACAGGGCCGCGCACTCGTCGAGGATCTGGAAGCGCTGACCGGCAGCCTGCGCCAGGCCGGCGGCGAGATCGCCGGCACCCTGCGGATGACTGCATCGGCGTCGTTCGGCCGCCAGCACCTCTCGCCGCTGCTGCCCGAATTCATGGCCCTGCATCCGCGGGTGGTGCTCAGCATCAACCTTACCGACCAGATGCTGGATCTGGTCAGCGCCGGCTTCGACCTCGCGATCCGGATCGGCGCGCTGGACGACTCCAATCTGGTCGCGCGCAAGATCGCTCCGAACCGCCGCCTGCTCTGCGCATCGCCCGATTACCTGCGCCGCCACGGCGCGCCGCGCACGCCGCAGGAGCTGGCCGCGCACGACTGTCTGCTGCTGGTCGGCAGCCAGGGCCGCCAGGACCAGTGGCGGCTGGGCGACGGTGCGGGTGGCGAGGTCGCGGTGCGGGTCCGCGGGCGGTTCGAGTCCAACTTCGGTGAGTTGCTGCGCGACGCCGCGGTCGCCGGACTCGGCATCGCCCAGCATTCGACCTGGCACGTCTGCGAGGATCTACGCGCCGGACGCCTGCTGCCGGTGCTGCCGGAGTATCCGCTGGCCGATACCGGCATCCATGCGGTCATGCCGCAGCGCCGGCTGGTGCCGCCGCGGGTGCGGGCGTTCGTGGAGTTCCTCGAGGCGCGTTTCGGTGGGACGCCGCCGTGGGAGCGCGGGCTGCGGCCCGGGCACTGACCGGCCCGGGACGCGCTTCCGGAGTGAGGCGGATCGATCCGGATGAATGTCGCAGGGCAGGGTGGGCGCCGGGTCTGGCAAAATAGCCGGCTTCCCACGCCACCAACGAGCCGCGCACCCATGGGTCACCACGATATCCGCTCCGCCGTCCGCCCCGATCCCGACCAGCCGATGGTCGACATCGCCGATTACGTCATCGACACGAAGATCGAATCGCAGGAGGCCTACGACACCGCGCGCTACATGCTGCTCGATTCGCTGGCCTGCGCGATGCTGGCGATGAAGTTCGAGGGCTGCGTCAAGCACCTCGGCCCGCTGGTGCCGGGCGCCGAACTGCCGGGCGGCGCGCGCGTGCCGGGCACGTCCTTCGAACTCGACCCGGTGCAGGCCGCGTTCAACATCGGCACGCTCGTGCGCTGGCTGGACTTCAACGACACCTGGCTGGCCGCCGAATGGGGCCACCCGTCCGACAACCTCGGTGCGATCCTGGCGGTCGGCGATTACCTCAGCCGCAAGGCCGAGAAGGACGGCGGCAAGGGCCTCACCGTGCGCGACGCCCTGACCTGGGCGATCAAGGCCCATGAAATCCAGGGCGTGTACGCGTTGCAGAACTCCTTCAACCGCGTCGGCCTGGACCACGTGATCCTGGTCCGTCTGGCGTCCACCGCCGTCTCCACCGCGATGTTCGGCGGCGACAAGGAAGCGGTGATCACGGCCGTTTCCCACAGCTGGATCGACAACGGCGTGCTGCGCACCTACCGCCACGCCCCGAACACCGGTCCGCGCAAGAGCTGGGCCGCCGGCGACGCCTGCCGCCGCGCCGTCACCCACGCGCTCAACGCCGCGCACAAGAAGGTCGTCGGCTACCCGTCGGCGCTGACCGCCAAGACCTGGGGCTTCTACGACGTGGCCTTCAAGGGCAAGGCATTCGAGTTCGAGCGCCCGTTCGGCAGCTATGTGATGGAAAACGTGCTGTTCAAGATCAGCTTCCCGGCCGAGTTCCACGCCCAGACCGCGGTGGAATGTGCGATGCAGTTGCACGGGCAGGTGAAGGATCGGCTGGACCAGATCGACCGCATCGAGATCGAAACCCAGGAAGCCGGCGTCCGCATCATCGACAAGACCGGTCCGCTGGCCAATTACGCCGATCGCGACCATTGCCTGCAGTACATGATCGCCGTGCCGATGATCCACGGCCGCCTGACCGCGGACGACTACAACGACGACATCGCCGCCGATCCGCGCATCGACGCCCTGCGCGAAAAAATGGTGGTCAAGGAAAACCCGCAGTTCACCCGTGACTACTTCGATGCCGACAAGCGCTACATCGGCAATGCCATCCAGGTGTTCTTCAAGGACGGCAGCAGCACAGGGAAGGTATCGATCGACTACCCGATCGGCCACCGCAAGCGCCGCGCCGAGGGTATCCCGGTGCTGATGGCCAAGGCCAAGGCCGCTCTGGAAGCCCACCTGCCGGCCGATCAGGCCGCCGAAATCATGCGCCTGGCCGCGAATCCGGCGGAGATGGACGCCATGCCGCTTTCTGCATGGTTGGGTCTCTTTTCCGCATGATTGAGTGCGTTCAGGTACCACAATGAATCATAGGCGCAAGAACCCGACCACCGGCGCGCCGGAAGGTTCCCCTGAAACCTGAACTGTGCTTGGATTCACCCAACTGTTATGCTATTGTTAACAAGGCCATGACGCGGCCGGATCATAATGAACGCGATCATGCCGCCCCACAGGCGGCACTCTGTTCGGACAGACACCACCGAGTCTTTCAATTTCCTCCAAGGAGCATCCATTCATGAACAAGAAACTCCTCTGTGCTGCGCTGCTGAGTGGGCTGGCCGTGGCCCAGACCGCCTCCGCGCAGGACTTCGATGACCGCTGGTACCTCACGACCTCCGCGGGCTTCAACATCCAGGACGGTTCGCGCGGCACCCGCCCCGCCCCGTTCGGCACCCTGGGCTTCGGCAAGTTCATCAGCGACAAGTGGTCGCTCGATGGCGAGTTCAACTACCAGAACCCGCACTTCGAAAACCAGGACATCATCCGCACGCCGTTCGCCCGTGCCGGTGACCTGAACTGGAGCCAGTACGGCGTGTCGATCGACCTCCGTCGCCACTTCATCGCCGAAGGTCGTAACTGGAATCCCTACGTTCTGGCCGGCCTCGGCTACCAGCGTTCGGAAGAAGAATTCGACGCCTTCCCGAGCGTGAACTCGCCCGGTCAGCGTGAAGACGGCAACCTCGCCGGCAAGATCGGCCTCGGTCTGCAGGGCGACCTCGGTCGCGTCGGTATCCGTACCGAACTCGCCTATCGCCTCGACGCGGACGACAGCAGCGTGAATGCTGCCGACGAAAGCTGGTTCGGCGACGTGCTGGCCTCGGTCGGCTTCATCGTTCCGCTGGGTCCGGAACCGTCGGAACCGGTCGCCGAAGCCCCGGCTCCGCCGCCGGCCCCGAACTGCGCCGACAAGGACAGCGACGGCGATGGCGTCAACGATTGCATCGACAAGTGCCCGAATTCGCAGGCTGGTGAAGCGATCGGTCCCGACGGCTGCAAGGTCCAGATCTCGATCGACCTGAAGGGCGTGAACTTCGACTTCGACAAAGCCACCCTGCGTCCGGATGCCGTCTCGATCCTGAACGAAGCCGTCGAAATCCTGAAGCGCTACCCCGACCTCCGCGTCGAAGTCGCCGGTCACACCGACTTGTGCGGTAACGACGGCTACAACCAGTCGCTGTCGCAGCGCCGTTCCGACACGGTGTACAACTACCTGACCAGCAACGGTATCGACGCTGGCCGTCTGGCCGGCCCGAACGGTTACGGCGAGAGCCGTCCGCTCGTCGCCACCGGTCAGACCCTGCCGGAATGCAAGAACGAGACCAACCGTCGCACCGAGCTCAACGTCCAGTAATTGCGGACAGGCTCGCAGCAGTATCCCGAAGCCCGGCCTTGTGCCGGGCTTCGGCTTTTCCGGCCCCGGATCGTTTCCGACCTTACGCGTCATCCAGGCGTCCGGTGCCCGCCGTTTCCGGTGCGCGGTCACGATCCGGGCGATTCCGGCATCGCCGTGGTTGTCCGGCGCACGCTGCCCGGCCTACACTCACGGACCAGCATTTGCGGAGAACCTCCATGCGTCCACTTTCGGCAGTCGTCTCTCCGCAGACGTCGTTCACGAGCACTCTGGCTGGTCTCATCGGGCTGTCCGCGCTGTGTTTCGCTGCCGGGGCGCAGGCTGCCGTCGATTGCGCTTCCTTCAAGCCGCTTTCGCCGTCCGTAGGCAATACCCTGCAGATCCTGCCGATCGCCGAAGAGCTGGCGCCGCCCAGCCGGCAACTCGGTGCCGGCGTGGGCTTCGCCGAGCTGTTCTCAGCAGGCACCACCGTCGAAGTGGTGCTGTCGCGGGTCCAGCATCAGGAATGCCGTGCGACGATCGCCGCCGCAAAGCCGCTGTCCGGTGCCGCCGGCGCCTACGAGCCGAAGCCCGGCGATGCCACTGCCTGGCGTTTCGACATGACCCAGAACGGCAAGCGCATGACGGCCGATGAGTTCGATGCCTGGATGAAGGCCCGCGGCGTTCGTGTGGTGAAAGGTCCGACGGCGACAGCACCGCCGCCGCCGCCGGCACCGGAGCCCGTGCCGGAACCGCCGAAAAAGAAGAAGCGCTGATTTTCGCGCAGTAGTCTGTCACCGCCCGCTTCCGCCGGCGGTGCGTTACAGCTGGCCCCGGACGATGACATCCCGATCCCGTTACGGCATTGCCCGCGTGCTCTCCAAGCGCGGGGTGTGTTCGCGAACGCAGGCCGCCGAGTGGGTGCGCGCAGGCCGCGTAAGCGTCGGCGGGCGGGTGGTGCGCGATCCCGAATGCCCGACCGCGTTGGACCGGGACGACATCGCCGTCGACGGCAACGCCATTGCCGCGGCTGCGCCTGTCTATCTCATGCTCAACAAACCACGCGGGCTGGTCACCACTGCCAGCGACGAGCGCGGCCGCGACACGGTCTATCGTTGTTTCGATGGGGCGAAGACCTCCAGCGGCACGCAGTTGCCGTGGATCGCGCCGGTGGGGCGCCTGGACAAGGCCAGCGAAGGATTGCTGCTGTTCGCCAACGATCCGCAGTGGGCGGCGCGCATCACCGATCCGCAGACGGGGCCGCACAAAACGTACCGGGTGCAGATCGACCGCATTCCGGATGCCGATCTGCTGGCGGCGCTGTGTCGCGGTATCGACGAGGCGGGGGAACGGCTGTCGGCGGTGTCGGCCACGCTGTTGCGCGCGGGCGAGAAGAATGCGTGGGTCGAGCTCGTGCTCGACGAAGGCCGCAATCGTCAGATCCGCCGGCTTCTCGAAGCATTCGATATCGCCACGCTGCGCCTGGTCCGCGTGGCCATCGGCGGCTTGGCGCTGGGCGATCTGCCCAAGGGTCAATGGCGCGCATTGACGACCGGGGATCTCGAACGGATTCGCGCCTGAGCGCCTCTTCGACCTCTGCCGATCAAGCTGGCTCAAGCCGCTGCCTTTCCGCGAAGAGCAAAACAGCGGCGTGAAGGCCACTCTACAGGGGGTGACATGCGCTTTTTGCGGTTGCCGTTGCAAGTGCGCCGAGAATTCAAACAGACGCTGAGCGATCGGGGTGTCGCGCCGATGCCCGATCTGTGAATTCATTCACGCTCGCGTTCAGGGCTTTCCGCGACACGGCTGCCTACACTGCCGCCGGGGGCGATCCATCGATCAACACAGGTTTCATTCGATGCGCATGATTCTGCCTGCGGCCGTGTTCGCCGTCGTCGCTCTTTCCGGTTGCGCCAGCCGCCAACCCCAACCGATGGCCGGTCCTGCAGCGGGCGCGATCGCGCCGACGAAGTCCGCACCGGTCGCGGTCGACAAGTCCAACCGGTTCCAGATGACCCAGAACGGTCGCCACATGAGTGCCGACGATTTCGATGCCTGGATGAAGGCGCGCGGCATCCGCGTCGCGAAGGGGCCGCAGATCGCCGAAGGCGCCTCCAAGCTCCACGCGCAGCCAAAGGCGCCGCCCAAGCGGCGCTGAGCCGATTCTTCGACGCTGCCGGCTCAGTCGCCCGGGTCTTCCGGTTTCCGCCAGCGCGCGAGCCGTCTTTCCAGCCGTCGGCCGATCACGATGCGCGCATGCGCATCGTCCGGTCCGCGCGCGTCCTGGCGGGCGCCTTTGCGTTGCACGAAGCACAGGCGACCGCGAGATTGCGCGGATCGTTGGCGGCTGCGCTTGGGTATCGCCGCGCACTGCGATCAGGACAATCCGATCGGGACAATCCGATCAAGAACAGCCGGCGCAGCGCGGGACGTACGTCAGGCTGCGATCACGCCCAGTTCGCGGCCGATGCGGGTGAAGGCGTCGATCGCACGATCGAGATGCGCGCGGGTGTGCGCGGCGCTCATCTGGGTGCGGATGCGCGCCTGGCCCTTCGCCACCACCGGGAAAAAGAAGCCGATCGCGTAGATGCCTTCTTCCAGCAGTCGTTCGGCGAAACGCTGCGCCAGCGGCGCGTCGTACAGCATCACCGGGCAGATCGGATGCACGCCGGGCTTGATGTCGAAGCCGGCGGCGGTCATTTTTTCGCGGAAATAGCCGGTGTTGTCGGCGAGGCGCTCGCGCAGGTCGCCGGCCGCGGCGAGCATGTCGAAGGCTTCGATCCCCGCAGCCACCACGTGCGGCGGCAGCGAATTGGAGAACAGATACGGCCGCGAGCGCTGGCGCAGCATTTCGATCACTTCCTTCTTCGCGGTGGTGAAGCCGCCCAGCGCGCCGCCCATCGCCTTGCCCAGCGTGCCGGTGATGATGTCGATGCGATCGAGCACGCCCTTCACCTCGGCCGAACCGCGGCCGGTGGCGCCGAGGAAGCCGGTGGCGTGGCATTCGTCGATGTGGACGAGGGCGCCGTATTGCTTCGCCAGCGCGGTGATCTCATCCAGCGGCGCGATGAAACCGTCCATCGAGAACACGCCGTCGGTGGTGATGAGTTTGGTCCTGCAGCCGGCGGCGTCGGCGGCCTGCAGCTGCGCTTTGAGATCGGCCATGTCGCTGTTGGCGTAGCGGAAGCGCTTGGCCTTGCACAGGCGCACGCCGTCGATGATCGAGGCGTGGTTGAGCGCGTCGGAGATCACCGCGTCGTTTTCGTCGAGCAGCGGCTCGAACAGGCCGCCATTGGCGTCGAAACAGGCGGCATACAGAATGGTGTCTTCGGTGCCGAAGAAGTCCGCGATCTTGGCTTCGAGCTGCTTGTGCAGATCCTGGGTGCCGCAGATGAAGCGCACCGAGGCCATGCCGAAACCGTGGGTGTCGAGGGCGGCCTTGGCGGCGGCGATGATGTCGGGATGGTCGGCCAGGCCCAGATAGTTGTTGGCGCAGAAGTTCAGCACCGTGCGGCCGTCGGCGAGGCGGATTTCGGCCGACTGCGGGCTGGTGATGACGCGTTCGGCCTTGAACAACCCCTGGCTGCGGATGCTCTCCAGTTCTTCGGCGTAGCGCCGGGTCAGCGGGGCGGAGCTCGAAGATGCGGTGTTCGAAGGCGATGCGGACATGGCGGGCAGTCGAGAGGCTGAAACGGGTGCCTAGTGTACGCGCAGCCCGATCCGGGCCTGTCCGGAGGGAATGATCGGGCCCGCGGTGCGGGCGTTGGCCACGATTTTTACGGTTTCATGACTCGCCCCGAGGGTTAAAGTTGAGTTAATCTCGTTTCGACACGGCCCAAACCGCGTCTGCTCTCCCCCAGTCCCGCCCCATTCCAATTCCGAACCGAGGAGGTTCTTGTGCGTAAACAGCTGATTTCTTTGGCGTTGCTGGCGCTGATGCCGCTGGCGGCGCAGGCCCAGAACGAAGACGATTCCGGCTTCAACTGGAATGCCGCAGCCACGTCCGAATACATGTTCCGTGGCATTTCCCAGACCGACGACCACCCGGCGATCCAGGCCGGCGCCGGCTACAGCTGGTCGAACGGTTTCTACGTCGGCGCGTGGGCGTCGAACGTGGACTTCGGCGACGACACCGATGCCGAAGTCGACACCTTCATCGGCTGGAACGGCGACCTGAGCGATAACGTCAACCTCGACGTGCAGCTCAACCGCTACAACTACGTCGGCGAGCCGGACGGCGTGGACTACGCCTACAACGAACTGATCGGCAAACTCAGCTTCGCCGAGAACTATTCGGCCACGCTCGGCTACACCAACGATTTCCTGGCGACGGAGACCGACAGCTTCTATCTGGCGGTGGGCGGCAGCTGGGACGTCGGCAACGACATCAATCTCACCGCCGGTCTGGGTTACACGACGGTGGACGAGGATCTGTCGAGCGAAGACGGCTATCTGGACTACTCGATCGGCGTGAACCGCGACTTCGGCCCGGTCAACATCGGTCTGGGCTACATCGGCACCGACAAGAGCGGCGAGAACCTGTTCGGCAAGGACAATGCCGAAGACAAGTTCGTGCTGACCTTCTCGATCGGCGGCTGAGCGATAGCGTTCGATCCCGAACCAGCAGTGCGAACGACGAAGGGCGCCATCGGCGCCCTTCGTTTTTTCGTGCGATTGGAGTCTGCGACGGCCGGTCGTCGTCAATTCCAGCTCAGTACGACCTTGCCCGACTTGCCGGACTCCATCAGTTCGAAACCCTGCTGGAAGTCGTCGATCGGCAACTGGTGGCTCAGCACCTTGCCCAGCGGGAAACCCGACAGCACCAGCTGCGTCATCTTGTACCAGGTCTCGTACATCCTGCGGCCGTAGATGCCCTGCAGGGTCAGACCCTTGAAGATCACCTTGTCCCAGTCGATGCCGGCGCCGCGCGGCAGGATGCCGAGCAGCGCGACCTTGCCGCCGTGGTACATGCAGTCGAGCATGTCGTTGAAGGCGTGCGGGTTGCCGCTCATCTCCAGGCCTACGTCGAAGCCTTCCATGTGCAGGTCGGCCATCACCTCCTTCAGCGAGGTCTTGCTGACATTGACCACACGGGTGGCGCCCATGTCGGCCGCCAACTTCAGCCGGTAGTCATTGATGTCGGTGACCACGACATTGCGCGCACCGACGTGTTTGCAGATGCCCGCGGCCATGACCCCGATCGGGCCGGCGCCGGTGATCAGCACATCCTCGCCGACCACGTCGAATTCCAGCGCGCAGTGCGCGGCGTTGCCGTAGGGGTCGAAGAACGCCGCCAGCTCGCTGGGGATCTGGTCCGGGATCGGCCACAGATTGCTGGCCGGCATCGTCATGTATTCGGCGAAGGCGCCGTTGCGGTTCACGCCGATGCCGACGGTGTTCGGGCACAGATGCTGTTTGCCGGCGCGGCAGTTGCGGCAGTGTCCGCAGACGATGTGGCCTTCCGCCGACACCCGCTGGCCGATCCGGTAACCGGTGACGCCCGGGCCGAGTTCGGCGATCCGGCCGACGAATTCGTGGCCGATCACCAGGCCGGGCTTGATCGTGCGCTGGCTCCACTCGTCCCACAGATAGATATGCAGGTCGGTGCCGCAGATCGCGGTCTTCTCCAGCTTGATCAGCACTTCGTTGGCGCCGGGGGAGGGCACGGGCACCTCTTCCATCCAGATGCCTTTGGCGGCTTCGCGCTTTACCAGCGCTTTCATCATCGTCGCGGCCATCGCTCGCCCATCGTTCGGGGTTGGGGCGCGAATTATACGCCGCGGCCCCGCGATGCCCGGCTGCTGGCGACGCGTGCCGCAACCATGCCGGCGCGTATGGGCTGGGGGTGGCCCGCACTGCGATGGCGGTCGCGCCGACATGACCACGAGCATGACCATTGGACATGGCGGCAGGCCGGAGCCAGCCGATACACTCACGCTCTTTGTTCGTTGCCGAGAACCCCATGTCCCGCCACGCAACCTCTCCAGTCGTGTTCGCCGCCAGCGCGGCCCTCGCCGTCGCCGCCGGCGCGATCTCTCCTACCGCCCGCGCCGCCGAGGGCATGTGGGTGCCGCAGCAGTTGCCGGAGATTTCCGGTCCGCTGAAGACCGCCGGCCTCAAGCTCACGCCGAAGCAGCTCAGCGACCTCACCGGCGACCCGCTGGGCGCGGTGGTCTCGCTCGGCGGCTGCACCGCCAGCTTCGTTTCGCCGCAGGGTCTGGTCACCACCAACCACCACTGCGCCTACGGCGCCATCCAGCTGAATTCGACGCCGCAGAAAAACCTGATCAAGGACGGCTTCAACGCCGCCAGTCAGGCCGATGAACTCAGCGCCGGCCCGAACGCCCGCGTGTTCGTGCTGGACCGCATCGACGACGTGACCAGCCAGGTGCGCGCCGCGATCGCCGCTGCTCCCGATGCGCTGGCCCGCAGCAAAGCCCGCGATACGGTCGAAAAACGCCTCGTCGCCGACTGCGAAGCCACCGCCGGCTATCGCTGCCGGCTCTACAGCTTCTTCGGCGGCGGCACCTATCGCCTGTTCCGCAACCTCGAGATCAAGGACGTGCGGCTGGTCTATGCGCCGCCGGGCAGCGTTGGCAACTACGGCGGCGAGGTCGACAACTGGATGTGGCCGCGCCACACCGGCGACTTCGCGTTCTACCGCGCTTACGTCGGCCGCGACGGCCGTCCGGCCGCCTATTCGCCGGACAACGTGCCGTTCAAGCCGAAGCAGTGGCTGAAGATCGCCGACAAGCCGCTGGCGGCGGGCGATTTCGTGATGGTCGCCGGCTACCCCGGCAGCACCAACCGCTACGCGCTGGCCGAGGAATTCATCAATACCGCCGACTGGGCCTATCCCACCATCAGCCGCCACAACAAGGCGCTGGTCGCGCTGGTCGAAGCCGAAGGCAAGAAGACCCCGGACATCGCGGTGAAGTACGCCAGCATCGTCCGCAGCTGGGAAAACGTGCTGAAGAACTACGACGGCCAGCTCGAAGGCTTCGAGCGCATGGGCGCTTCGGGCATCAAGCAGAAACAGGAGCAGGCGGTCCTGACCTGGCTGGGCAGACGCGAACGCGGCAAGGCCGGCGCCGCCGCGCTGGCGGCGCACGCGACCCTGGTCTCGCTGAATGCCCAGGCCCAGGCGACCCGCGAGCGCGACCTGGTGCTGGGTCGTCTCGGCGGCAGCGGCGTGCTCAGCGCCTCGGTGCAGCTGTATCGCCTGTCGATCGAACGCGAGAAGCCCGACGCCGAGCGCGAGTCCGGTTACCAGCAGCGCGACCTTGCCGGGATCGAAGGCGGGCTGCGCCAGATGGAGCGCCGCTACCACCCGGTCATGGACCGCGAACTGATGCGTTACTGGCTCAACCAGTACGTGCGTCTGCCCAAGGATCAGCGCCTGCCGGCGATGGACACCTGGTTGAAGGGCAACGACGACAAGGCGATCGCCGCTGTCCTGAAGTCGCTGGGTGCGACCAAACTCGGCAATACCGACGAGCGTCTGCGCTGGATGAAGGCCGACCGCAAGGCGTTCGAAACCAGCAAGGATCCGGCGATCCGTTACGCGGTGGCGATGATGCCGACCCTGCTGCGCCTGGAAGAAGCGCGCAATACCCGCGCCGGCGACAGCATGGCTGCGCGACCGGTGTTCCTGCAGGCGGTGGCCGACTACAAGAAGAGCAAAGGCGAGGGCGTGTACCCCGATGCCAACGGCTCGCTGCGCATCACCTTCGGCAACGTCACCGGCTACGCCAAGCGCGACGGTAGCCGGCAGGCACCGTTCACGCTGCTGGAAGAAGTGGCGGTGAAGGCGACCGGGCAGGAACCCTTCGACGCGCCGCAGGTGCAGCTCGACGCGATCCGCGCCAAGCGTTACGGCGGTCTGGCCGACAAGAAACTCGGCACGGTGCCGGTGAACTTCCTCGCCGATCTGGATATCACCGGCGGCAACTCCGGCTCGCCGGTGCTGGATGCGCAGGGCAAGCTGGTCGGACTGGCGTTCGACGGCAACTGGGAGTCGGTCAGTTCCAACTGGGTGTTCGATCCCAGCGTCACCCGCATGATTTCGGTCGATCAGCGCTACATGCGCTGGATCATGCAGGAAGTGTTCCCGGCGCCGCAGTTGCTGAAGGAAATGGGCGTGCCTGCGGCGAAGTGATCGTCGGTGCATGCGACACGGAAACGGCGGCCTCGGCCGCCGTTTCCGTATCCGCGATCCGCGACGCGCTTCAGTCGGGATTGCAGACCAGATGGCCGGCGCTGTAGCGGTTGGTGCGGATGCCGGTTTCGTGCAGCACCCCGTCGCAGTCCATCAATGCCTGCCCCACGATCTGACCGGTCGCGTTGTAGTAGAAATAGAACTCGCCGATTTCGTCCGGGCCCGGGGGGATGGCGAGGGCGCTGCCCGCGAACAGGGCGGCGCCGAGGCCGAGTGCGATCATTCTGCGCATGGGATCTCCTTGGAATACCTGAAGTGTCTGCGGCGTCGCGCTCACGCGAAACGAGACGCGCGTGGTGGTTGTGCGGACATCGGTCCGCGACGATCGCGACTCAGAACGGGTCCGGATCGCAGATGAACACGCCGTCGGCATAGTTGCGGGTGAATTTGCCCCACGAGGTGTGGTTGCCCTGGCAGTCGATGGCCTGATAGCCGACTACGGTGCCGGCGTTGTCGAAGTAGTAATAGAACTGGCCGGGGCCGGTGGGACCGACGGCGGCGAAGGCGATGCCGGCGAGCGTGGCCGCGAACAGACCCAGGGCGAGAGCGGTCTTGCGCATGTGAGACTCCTTGTACGGACGATGCCGGCGTCATTGCCGACAGGGCGACGCTAGCGCCTCGCGGTCTCGCCGTCTGGGACGCCGGTGTCAACAAAACGTGGTTTTGTGACGACCGCCGCCGCCAGCGCTTCGAATCGTGCGAACCGGCAGACCATGCGCTGCCTGCGGTTCATCTCCGTATTCATGCCGCATGCGCGGCATCGCCGGCTTCGCGCATCACGATGGGCGGTAGCGACTCATTCCGGCAGCGAATAGTCGAAGACGTAGAAATGCCTGTCGTCGACGATATCGATCGCGAGCGTGCCGCGCAGACCGGTGAGCGCCTCGGTGCCGGAGTCCGGAATCACGGTCACGCTCAGCGACGGCGCGCCGCGGTCCAGGGTGCCGTTGTGCTGCATGCAGAAACTGCCTTCGCGACCATCCAGATTGCCTTCGATGCGCTCCACCGCGACATAAGCGCCGGAACCGGGCGTCGGCGTCATCACCGCCAGCATGTGCACCACGCTGATGGCGTCCAGCGCGCCGCGGAACACCTTGTCGAAGCGCGCATGCATCGCTTCCAGCCCGCCACCGAGGTCGCAGGACGGCTCCACGCCGCGTTTGACCTCGAACTCGCCTTTGACCTTGGGCATTGCGGCAGACCTCGCGATGATTTCGATTGCAGGAGCATGCCACGGTCGCCGCGCCATCGCCGGCCTTTGCAGCGTCGGAATCGTCTGCTAGGCTGCCTGCCTGTCGCGGATTCCCATGCCAGCCGGCCCCGTCTCCCGACCGCAAGTGGATCGCCCCCGATCCATCGGTGATGTCATCCAGAATGACCTCGTCGACCCAGGCGGCCTTCCCTCATTCAGCTTCATCGTGATGCGTCGTGCCGGCTTGCAGGGCTCCGCGGGATACCTTTCCCCACTCAGGAGCTGACGATGAAAGTGCTGGCATGCGATGGAATCCACGAAGACGGCCTGGCGATGTTCCGCGACGCCGGTTGGTCCGTCGAAATCTCCGATCCGATCAAAGACCCCGCCAAACTCGCCGCCGCGCTGGAAGGCGTCGATGCCGTGCTGGTGCGTTCCTCCACGCTGATCACCGCCGAAGCCATCGATGGCGCGAAGCAGCTGAAAGTGATCGGCCGCGCCGGTGCCGGCGTCGATACCATCGACGTCGATGCCGCCACCGCCCGGGGCATCGCGGTGATGAACGCGCCCGACGGCAATACGCTCGCGGCCGCCGAACACGCGATCTCGCTGCTGTTTTCGCTGGCCCGCCACGTACCGAAAGCCGACGCCGGCATGAAGGCCGGGCTGTGGCCGAAGGCCGGTCTTACCGGGTTCGAGCTCGAAGGCAAGCGCCTGGGCGTGATCGGGCTCGGCCGCATCGGCAGCACGGTCGCGCGCAAGGCGCAGGGCATCGGCATGGACGTGGCCGCGTTCGATCCGTTCCTGCCGGCGGCGGCGGCGGGCAAGGGCAGCGTCGCGCTGAAGTCGCTCGACGATCTGCTGGCGTGGGCCGACATCATCACCCTGCATATTCCGCGCACCAAGGACACCACCAATCTCCTCGGTGAAGCGCAGATGCGCGCGATGAAGAAGGGCGCGTATCTGGTCAACGCCGCACGCGGCGGTCTGATCGACGAGGACGCGCTGCTGCGTCTGCTCGACGAAGGCCATCTCGCCGGTGCCGCGCTCGACACCTTCGCCACCGAACCGTTGCAGGCCGACTCGCCGCTGCGCGCGCACGCCAAACTCATTCTCACCCCGCACCTCGGCGCTTCCACCGGCGAAGCGCAGCAGGCGGTCAGCACCATCCTCGCCAAGCAGATCATCGATTTCACCGCGACGGGCGCGGTCGCCGGTTGCGTCAATCTGCCGCCGCTCACAGCCGAAGCCGCGCGCGAAGTGGGGCCGTGGATGCCGCTGATGTCGGCGCTCGGTCGCCTCGCCGTGCGTCTGGTGCGCGCGCCGACGCGCCTGGAAATCACCTATGCCGGCCGCACCGATGCGCTGGATACGCGTCCGCTGACGCGCCTGCTGGTCGCCGCGTTGCTCGGGACGTCGTCGGGCCGGGTCACGCCGGTGAACGCGCTGCAGGAAGCCGCCGCGCGCGGATTGACGGTCGCCGAAACCGTCGGCGGCGATGGCGATGGTTTCGACCGCCTGCTGCGCGTGCGCGTGGTCGGCGACAACGGTGCCGGCGGAAGCCGTACCCGCGAGATCGAAGCCACGCTGCACCGCGGCCCGCGCGTGGTGCGGCTGGACGGCGTCGAAATCGAATTCGATCCGCTCGCGCACGTGCTGCTGATGCGCAACGAAGACCGTCCGGGCATGATCGGCCAGGTCGGTTCGCAGCTCGGTACCGCGGGCGTGAATATCGTCAACTTCGCGCTCGGCGCCGCTGGCGATGGTCAGGCGCGCGCCGCGATCACCGTCGACAAACCGCTGAACGATGCGCAGATCGCGATCCTCAAGGCGGTGCCGGGCGTGCTGTCGATCCAGCAGGTGTGATGTTTGTTTGCCTGTCTCCCTCCCCCGCGGGTCGGGGGAGGGTCGGGGTGGGGGGAGCGCTCGCGAAAGTCCCGAGCGCCTCTCTCCCGACCTCCCCCCGCTCGCTGTGCGAGCAAGGGGAGGGGCCGTGCACAAGCGCTCACTACGACTTTCCATTCAACATCGCGGACACACCATGAAAATCCTCCTCGCACGCCACGGCGAAACGCCGTGGAACGCCGAAGGCCGCTATCAGGGCCAGGAAGACATTCCGTTATCGCCAGTCGGCGAAACCCAGGCGCGCGCCCTCGGCGCGCGACTCGCCGACGTGCGCATCGATCGCGCCGTCGCTTCGCCGCTGGTGCGCGCCAAAACCACCGCCGAGCTCGCGCTCGGCGACGCGCGCAAAGCGCAGCTCGTCACCGATCCGGGACTGATGGAAATCGCCCACGGCACCTGGGAAGGGCTGCTCGCCAGCGAGATCCGCGATCGCGACAGCGAGCGCCTGCGGGCATGGCGCGATGCGCCCGACACCGTGCTGATGCCGGGTGCCGGCGGCGAATCGCTGCAGCACGTGTTCGATCGCGCGTGGCCCGCGTTCGCGCGCGCCGCCGAAGGTCTCGGCGACGACGACACACTACTGGTGGTCGCCCACGACGCCGTCAACCGCGTGCTGCTGTGCCATCTGCTCGGCATTCCGTTCGCGAAACTGTGGACGTTCCGCCAGGCGCCGACGACGTTGAATCTGCTGCAGGGTCCGCGCGTCGAAGCGCTGGAGATCGTCCGCCTCAACGACTGCGCGCACCACACCGCGCTGTTCGGCGAAGCGGTGCATCGGGCGTTGTGAAATCGCCCGGGAAAATGGCCCCTATGCAAAGCAGATCGCGCGGGAGGGTTACGGTACGGCTTTGCCGCGCGCCGCTTCCCACAGCGCATACCACGCGTCGCGCGGCAGCGGTTCGGCGCAGGCGCGCACGGCGTCGCGGATGCGTTCGATCTTCGTCGTGCCGAGTACGACGCGGGTCTCCGGCATCGACGCTACCCAGCGCAGCAGCAGCGACGCCGGATCCAATCCGAATTCCTCGGCCATCGCCGGGAGTCGCTCGTGCACGCGTCCGCTGATCGGCGAATGCAGGTTCAGCAGATCGCCGCCGCCCAGCGGCGACCATGCGTGGACTTCGGCACCGCGCGCGCGGGTCGCGTTGAGCGTACCGTCTTCGATGGCGCCGCTGTTGGCGAGCGAGAGTTCGATCTGGTTCGCGACCACCGGCAGATGACCGTCGAAGAGCGCGATCGCATGCGCGTCGAAATTGGACACGCCGAAATCGCCGACGCGGCCTTCGCGTTGTTCCGCGCGTACCCAGTCCGCGACCGCGGCCGGATCGATGCGCGGGTCGAAGCGGTGCAGCGTCAGCGTTTCGACATGATCGGTGCCCAGCGCGGACAGTGTGTCCCGCAGCGCGTCGCGCAGGTGTTCGATCGACAGATCGTAGTACGCCACGCCGCGCGTATTGCCGGGGCTGGCGGTCATGACGATGCCGATCTTGGCGATCAGCCGGAGCCGCGCGCGCAGCCCGGGCCGCAGCGCTAACGCGGCGCCGATCAGTGCGTTGGTGGTGTGGCCGCCGTAGATGTCGGCCAGATCCAGTGTGTCGATGCCGAGGTCGAGCGCGGCTTCCAGCAGATCCGCCACCGCGGCGGGCGACAGTCGCGCGCCCCAGTCGCCGAAGCGCATCGAGCCGAGGATGGGGGTTGATGTCGTCGTCATGCAGACGCTCGCGATGGCCGGAAAGGCGGGGCATGGCGATAATAGCCGGATGACGCAGCGCACCCTCTCCGAATGGCTGGAGTACATCCAGGCCCAGCACCCGAAAACGATTGCAATGGGCCTGGAGCGCGCGCGCGCCGTGGCCGAGCGCATGCCGCTGGCGAAACCTGCGCGTCATGTGATCACCGTCGGCGGTACCAACGGCAAAGGCTCGACGGTCGCGTTCGTCGAAGCCATCGCCCGCGCCGCAGGCTGGCGGGTCGGCGCTTACACGTCGCCGCATCTGCTGCGTTACAACGAGCGCGTGCGCATCGACGGCCACGACGCCGACGACGCAGCGCTGGTCGAAGCGTTCGCGGCGGTCGAGGCCGCGCGTGGCGATGTCCTGCTCACATATTTCGAATACGGCACGCTCGCCGCGCTGTGGCTGTTCGCGCGCAGCGAGCTGGATCTCGCGATTCTGGAAGTGGGCCTCGGCGGTCGCCTGGATGCGGTGAATCTCGTCGATCCCGACGTTGCGGTCGTCACCACCGTCGATCTCGATCATCGGGATTGGCTCGGCGACACCATCGAGGCCATCGGCGCCGAGAAAGTCGGCATCGCCCGCGCCTGGAAGCCGCTGGTGATCGGCGACGACGATCCGCCGTCGAGCGTGCTGGGCCACGCCTACGCCATCGGCGCGTCTGCGGTGCGGATCGGCTGCGATTTCTTCTTCGAGCGCGACGAAGACGACGAACAACGCTGGCGCTGGCGGGAGATCGGCTGCGAGCTCGAACTGCCGATGCCGCATTTGGCCGCGCCGGTGCAACTGCGCAATGCCGCCGTGGCCATCGCCGCGCTGCGTGCGCTGCCGGTCGATCTGCCGGAGGCCGCGTTCGTCGACGGCGTGCGCGCGGCGCGGATCGCGGCGCGATTGCAGCGCTTCGAGCGCGACGGCGTCGAGATCGTGGTCGATGTCGGCCACAACCCGCAGGCCGCGCGCGCGCTGGCGGCGTGGCTGGACGCGACCCCTGCCGGCGGCGCCACGCATGCGGTGTTCGCGGCGCTGGGCGACAAGGATGTGGCCGGTGTGGTCGCCGCGCTGGCGAACCGGATCGACCGCTGGTGGCTGGCCGGACTGGACGACGCGGGGCCGCGCGGCCTGACCGTGGACGCCTTCGCCGAACGGCTCGCCGGCACCGCCGCGGCCACGGGGCATCGATCAGCAAGCGTCGCCGAAGCTTTGGCCGCCGCGCGCCGCGAGGCCTCGCCGGGTGCGCGGATTCTCGTCTTCGGCTCGTTCCATACCGCCGCTGCGGCGCTGGATGCGCTGGCTGCCTGAACGATCCGCGCACGGTGGTCCGGTCGGGCACGGCCGGACGCGGCGTATAATTCGCCCGCTCCCTCTTTCTCCGGATGCCGATGGACACTGGACTGAAGCAGCGCCTCATCGGCGCCGCTGTACTCGTTGCCCTGGCGGTGATCTTCCTGCCGATGCTGGTCAAGGGGCCGGCGCCCGACAGCGGCGTCACCGACGTTTCGATCAAGATGCCCAACGCCCCGGATGGCGAACTCGAAACCCGGGAACTGCCGCTGGTGATGCCGGGCGACGTGCCCAGGGGCGGCGCCGTCGGCATGGATTCGACCCCGATCGACCGCCCTGCAGCTGCGTCCACACCGTCGCCGGGTGCCGCGACGGCCGATCCGGCCCAGATCGATCCCAATGTGCCTGCCGCTTCGACCGACCCGAATGCGCCCGCATCGCCAGCCCTGCCGCCCAGCGTGGCCGGCGGCGATTACGCCGTGCATTTCGGCGCCTACGCCAGCCAGAAGGGCGCCGACACCGTGGTCGCGCTGGCCAAGGCCGCGCAGCTTCCGGCCTACAGCGAAGCTGCGACCGTCAACGGCAAATCGGCGTTCCGGGTGCGCATCGGTCCCTACGCCACCCGCGCCGAGGCCGAATCCGTACGTTTGAAGGCCCTGGAAGTCCGCAGCGATGTGCCGGTGAAAGTGGTCGTACTCGACGCCGAACCGGCTGCCACGGCGGCGCCCGCACCGGTCGTCGCTGCGGCTGAGCCGCCAAAGCCCGCCACGTCGAAACCGGCAGAACCCAAGCCGGCCGACCCCAAGCCCGCCGCCGCCTCCAAACCCGCCGAGCCCAAGCCCGTCGCCGCGAAGCCCGCCGAGCCCAAACCGGCCGCGCCCGCTCCGACGGCACCGAAGCCTGTCGCCCCACCGCCAGCCGCCGCCGCCAAGGTCGGCTTCGCGGTGCAGGTCGGCGCGTTCAGCGACGCGGCCGAAGCCGGCGCCCTGCGCGAACGCCTGCGCGCGGCCGGATTCTCGGCATTCACCGAGACGGTGGACACCGACAAGGGCAAGCTCACCCGCGTGCGCGCCGGTCCGGTGATCGATCGCGCCGCCGCCGACCAGTTGAAGACGCAGATCCAGGCCAGGATCGGCGTGGACGGCATCGTCCGTCCGCATCCTTAAGTCGCGACCACCGGGTTCGAACCGCCGGTTCGAGCCGTCAGTGCCATCCGAATCGTTCCAACCGCTCGTTCGCGTTACGGAGTCATCATCATGTGCGGCATTCTCGGCATCGTCGGTACGTCCGACGTCGCGGCAGCGCTCTACGACGGGCTGACCGTGCTCCAGCATCGCGGCCAGGACGCTGCCGGCATCGCCACCGCCAACGGCACCGCGCTGCGCGTGATCAAGGGCAATGGCCTGGTGCGCGACGCGTTCAAGCCCAGCGACATGGTGCTGCTGCACGGGCGCGTGGGCATCGGTCATTGCCGCTATCCCACCGCGGGCAGCGAAGGCAGCGACGAAGCGCAGCCGTTCTACGTGAACTCGCCGTTCGGCATCGCGCTGGCGCACAACGGCAACCTGATCAATACCGACACGCTGCGGCGCGAGGTGTTCGAACAGGACCGCCGCAACGTCAACACCGAATCCGATTCCGAAGTGCTGCTCAACGTGTTCGCGCACGAGCTGGACAAGCAGCGCGTGCTCACGCCCGACGCTGCGTTCCGCGCGGTGGAAGGCGTGACCCGCCGCGCCAAGGGCGGCTACGCGGTGCTCGCCGTGGTGCTGGGCCTGGGTCTGGTTGCGTTCCGCGACCCCAACGGCATCCGTCCGCTGGTGCTGGGCCGCCGCGATTCCGACGCCGGCACCGAATACGCCATCGCCTCCGAGTCGGTGGCGCTGGATGTCCTCGGTTTCGAGCGCATCCGCGACATCGCGCCCGGCGAAGCGGTGGTGATCACCCCGCGCGGCGAGCTGCATTCGCGCCAGTGCGCCGATGGCGAACTGCGTCCGTGCATCTTCGAATTCGTGTACTTCGCGCGCCCCGATTCGATGATGGACGAGATCTCGGTGCACAAGGCGCGGATGCGCATGGGGGTGACCCTGGGCGAGAAGATCCTGCGCCTGCGCCCTCAACACGACATCGACGTGGTGATTCCGATCCCCGACACCTCGCGCGACGCCGCGCTGGAAATCGCCAACACGCTCGGCGTGAAATATCGCGAAGGCTTCATCAAGAACCGCTATGTCGGCCGCACCTTCATCATGCCGGGGCAGGGCGAGCGCGTGAAATCCGTGCGCCGCAAGCTCAATCCGATCCCGCTGGAGTTCCGCAACCGCGTGGTGCTGCTGGTCGACGACTCCATCGTCCGCGGCACCACCTCGCAGCAGATCGTGCAGATGGCGCGCGACGCCGGCGCGAAGAAGGTCTATCTCGCCTCCGCCGCGCCGCCGGTGCGTTTCCCGAACGTCTACGGCATCGACATGCCGTCGCCGGAAGAACTGGTCGCGCACGGCCGCAGCGAACAGGAAGTGCAGGACCTGCTGGGCTGCGACTGGCTGATCTATCAGGATCTCGCCGATCTCGAAGCCGCCGTCGCCGGGCCGAAGTTCCAGGGCCGCAAGTTCGACAGCTCGTGCTTCAACGGCGAATACGTCACCGGCATCGAACCGGGCTATTTCGAACGCATCCAGCAGTTGCGTTCGGACGAGGCGAAGAAGAAGCGGCGGCTGGCGTCGTAGCTCTATTTTCTGTGGGAGCGGCGGCTTCCGACAGCCGCATGGCAGATCAAGCCGCGTTAGGCCCCTCTCTTCAATTTCGCGCTATTTTCAAACAGATTGCGCCCCGGCAGCGCCGGGTAAATTCAGGTGACAGAGCATTGAGTTACTTTAAGCCTAAGCGACTTGAGGAACTTGGAGGTAAAACCATATACGAGTATCTCGGTGTTGTTTTCTTCATAAAATATCTTCTATTGACGGACTTGATCATGTTCCGCTTACGGAAAAGGAGTCATATTTCCGGCAGGAATGGCATTGCGAACGAACTTGGAAGGCTGGAATGGCAGACGCGACGTGATGCGGTCATACATTTAATTTTCATGTTGGTAATAGTTGCCT
>JAIMKJ010000064.1:1395-16877 GCA_020692565.1 Thermomonas sp. | reverse complement strand
CGAACCGTCTGCAGCATTACTACCAGTACCAGGTGGCGATGAAGCCCAACCCCGACAACATCGTCGAACTGTATTTCGACTCGTTGAAGGCGCTGGGCGTCGACCCGCTGGTCCACGACCTGCGCCTGGTCGAGGACAATTGGGAATCGCCCACCCTCGGCGCCTGGGGGCTGGGCTGGGAAGTCTGGCTCAACGGCATGGAAGTGACCCAGTTCACCTACTTCCAGCAGGCCGGCGGTATCGAGTGCAAACCGGTGCTGGGCGAGATCACCTACGGTCTCGAACGCCTGTGCATGTACCTGCAGAACTGCGACAACGTCTACGACCTGGTGTGGACCGTCGGCCCGCAGGGCACGGTCACCTATGGCGATGTCTTCCTGCAGAACGAGCGCGAGCAGAGCGCCTACAACTTCGAGCACGCCAACGTCGAAGAACTCTTCCACCGCTTCGACGCCTGCGAAGCCGAAGCCCTGAAACTGGTGGAACTCGACCTGCCGCTGCCGGCCTACGACCAGGTCTGCAAGGCCTCGCACTGCTTCAACCTGCTCGATGCCCGCCGCGCGATCAGCGTGACCGAACGCCAGCGCTACATCCTGCGCGTGCGGAATCTGTCCCGCGCGGTCGCCGAAAGCTATTACGCGCAGCGCGAGAAACTGGGATTCCCGGGCTTGAAGCAGGCCATGAAGCAGGACAAAGCCGCGGCGTGAAGCCGCTGCCGGCCCGGCCGGAACCGGGACCGTGCAGTCCGCAAGGCGGGCGCCCCACGGCCGCGCCCGACATGGCAACAGCGCCGCGAACGGAGTAGCGTGGCCGATGCGGAGCCGAAGGCGTGGCCCGGTCGGGCCGCCGGCTCTGCGGGAGACTCTGCATGAGACGCGTACTCGCAGTGATCGCAATCCTGGGCATCGGCGTGCTGCACGCCCAGGCGGCACCCGCACAGGCCGCCTCCGCTGAAAGCCCGCCGCGTTCGATCGGCGCCATTCCGCTGGACAAGGTCATCGCCCAACTCGACCGCAACGGCAACGGCTGCGTCGATCACGAGGAAGGCCGCAACTACGTGAGCCGGCGTTTCCATCTGCGGGATCGCAACGGCGACAACACCCTGGACGCAACCGAGGCGCCGCCCGGCCCGGGCGAAACCGCCGCCGACCGCCCGATCGCGCTGGGCGATTGGCAGGACGCCTACCACGCCCGCTTCGAAAGCTACGACACCAACCGCGACCGCTGCCTCTCGCAGGATGAGATCGCCGCGGGCCGCGCCGCCCACGCCGGAGGAACGAACGATGGCCGCTGACCGCCTGCTGATGTGTCTCGCCGCCGCGGGCCTGCTGGCCATGGCCGGCACCGCGCGCGCCCAATCCACGATCACCTGCGAATCCAGCGGCGGCCAATACCGCTCGTGCCCGGTCGACACCTCCGGCGGGGTGACGCTCTCGCGCCAGCTCAGCCGCGAAGGCTGCTGGCAGGGCGACAGCTGGGGCTACGACCGCAACCGCATCTGGGTCAACCGCGGCTGCCGCGCCGAGTTCCGGGTCGGCAGCGACCGCGGCAGCAGCAACAACAACGGCGCCAAGGTCGCGGGTGCGGTGATCCTGGGCGTCATCGCCGCCGCCGCCATCGCCAGGCACAACGACCGGGACGACGACCGCGACGACCGTTACAACGATCATTACGACGACGGTTACGGCTACGGGTATGGCAACGACAATCGCTACGGCCGCGAATTCACCTGTTCGTCGAAGGACTCGCGCATGGTCTGGTGCGGGCAGCGCGTGGAATCGCGCCGCCATGTCGAGATCCGCCGCCAGCTCAGCGATTCCCCCTGCGTCTACGGCCGCAGCTGGGGCGTGCAGCGCGGCGACGTGTGGGTGGACGACGGCTGCCGCGCGGTGTTCGTGGCCTATTGATCGCGCCGACCCGCTGCGCCCGAGGCGTCCCGGGGTCGGATCGCCGCGCGCGGTCGGTTAAAGTAGCGATCCAGCGGCCGGCAGGGCCTCCCCCTGCCGGCCGTTCTGCTGCGGCGATCGCCCGACACCGGAGTTCGAGTCTTTTCCCCACGGGAGAAGGCTTGAGGTGAGGGTTCGGCGCGCATTGATGCCCCTACCGCACACCGCACCCTCATCCGCCCTTCGGGCACCTTCTCCCGCTGGGAGAAGGAAGAAGCAGAAAGAGCCGCACCATGAGCGATAAACAAGCCCTCCTGATCGAACTCGGCACCGAAGAACTGCCGGTCAAGGCCCTCCCGGGCCTGGCCCAGGCGCTGTTCGACGGCGTCATCGACGCGCTGGCCAAGCGCGGCATCGCCTTCGACCGCGACGGCGCCAAACCGCTCTACACCCCGCGTCGGCTCGCGGTGCTGCTGCCCGGCGTCGCCGTGGAGCAGCCCGAACAGCGCAGCGAAGTGCTCGGCCCCTACCTCAACATCGCGCTCGACGCCGAAGGCAAACCCACCCGCGCGCTGGAAGGCTTCGCCGCGAAGGCCGGCATCGACTGGACCACGCTCGAAAAGACCAGCGACAGCAAGGGCGAACGCTTCGTCCACCGCGCGGTGAAACCCGGCGTGCGCACCGCCGAGCTGCTGCCGGAGATCCTGACCGAAGCGCTGGCCGCCATGCCCATTCCCAAGCCGATGCGCTGGGGCAGCCACGAATACGGCTTCGCGCGCCCCGCGCACTGGCTGGTGCTGCTGCTGGGCGACCAGGTGATCACGGCCGAAGTGCTGGGCATCAAATCCGACCGCATGAGCCGCGGCCATCGCTTCCATCACGAGAAGACCGTGTGGATCAGCACGCCGAACGATTACGTCGACGCCCTGCGCGCCGCGAAAGTGCTGGTCGACCCCGAAGAACGCCGCGCCCGCGTCGTCGCCGAAGTCAACGGCGCCGCGCTGAAGGTCGGCGGCACGCCGCGCATCACCGACGACAACCTCGAACAGGTGCAGTGCCTGGTCGAATGGCCCAAGGCCGTGCTGTGCGCGTTCGAGCGAAACTTCCTCGCGGTGCCGCAGGAAGCGCTGATCGCGACCATGGAAGCGAACCAGAAATTCTTCCCGGTGCTGGATGCCGCCGGCAAGCTCACCGAGCATTTCATCGGCATCGCCAACATCGAGTCGAAAGACGAAAGCGAAGTCCGCAAGGGCTACGAACGCGTGATCCGCCCGCGCTTCGCGGATGCGAAGTTCTTCTTCGACGAGGATCTGAAGCAGGGTCTCGCGTCGATGAATGAAGGCCTGACGACGGTGACGTATCAGGCCAAGCTGGGCACGGTGGCCGACAAGGTCGCGCGCGTCGCCGCGCTGGCGGAAAGCATCGCTGCGGAAGTCGGCGTCGATCCGAAACTCGCGCGGCGCGCCGCGGAATTGGCGAAGGCCGATCTGCAGTCGCGGATGGTCAACGAGTTTCCGGAACTGCAGGGCATCGCGGGGCGTTATTACGCCGCGGCTGCGGGCGAGCCGGCGGAAGTCGCTGCGGCGATCGATGAAGCGTATATGCCGCGGTTTGCGGGCGACGACATCGCGCCGAGCAAGTTGGGGCAGGTGCTGGCGATTGCGGAGCGGTTGGATACGTTGGCGGGTGGGTTTGCTGCCGGGTTGAAACCTACGGGGAACAAGGATCCGTTCTCGTTGCGGCGCAATGCGTTGGGGTTGGCAAGAGTGATCGTAGAAAGCGGTTTGGAGGTTAATCTCCGAGAGCATTTGACTTCAGCGGGCCACAAGAATCTTAGCGGGATCCTGTACAAGGAAAAGTTTGAAGCTGTGCTCGACACTGTGGCAGCACAGGCAAAACTGCATGTTTCTGGCGTTCGTATCCAGGTGAATGTCGACTTTTCGGACACAAAGAGCGCCACTTACTTCAACGCTCTTGTTTCGCAAGCAAATGAACTTTACGAATTCATCATCGACCGTCTCCGCGCCTACTACGCCGACCAGGGCGTCACCCCGCAGCAATTCGAAGCCGTCGCCGCGCTGATGGGAACGCTCGCGGCTAAAGCCGCTCCTACGAAGAGCGGCGGCGACGCGCCGGATGCCGTCGTAGGAGGGGCTTCAGCCCCGAGCTCTTCGGCCAACGCAACCTCCGGCTCCCTCCTCGACTTCGACCTCCGCCTCAAGGCCATCGGCGAATTCGCGAAGCTGCCGGAGGCCGAAGCCCTGGCCGCCGCCAACAAACGCATCCGCAACATCCTCAAGAAAGCCGACATCGCGATTCCCGGCACCGTCGACACGACCCTGTTCGTCGAAGACGCCGAACGCGACCTGCACGCCGCGGTGGAGCAGGCCATCGCCGACACCGACGACGCGCTGAAGACCCGCGACTACGTGGCGGTGCTCGGCCGCCTCGCGCGCCTCCGCCCGGAGGTCGACACCTTCTTCGACAAGGTCATGGTCAACGCCGACGACGCGGCGGTGCGCGGCAATCGCCTCGCGCTGCTGCAGCGCCTCGCCGACCGTCTCGGCAGCGTCGCCGCGATCGAGCATCTGTCGGTCTGAGGCCGCGTCGATCCCCGCATCACGCGGGGATCGGCATCACGCGGAATCCACGCATAGGGTGCGCTTGTGGCGCACCCGACGGCGGATGATCGCCCGCTTGCCGCTAGCCAGGCGTTCTGCATGACCGGCGGCCGCATCGCCCGAAGATCGCCGGACGGCTTGCGCCGGATGTGACGGACGACCGATGCGCGCGCGGATCGCCTTGTTAGGATCGCCATTGCCGTGTCGCGGATGCGGCGCTCGCGCCCCGTTGCGGGGAAGTCAACGCCACGGACATGGCCGCGGGATGGACCCGACTTTCAAGGAGAGATACCCATGAAACGCATGCTTCGGACTGCTGCTGCCGTCAGACTCTCGGCCCTGTTGCTGGCGATCGCCGCGCCCACCGTCGCTTCCGCCGCCACAGAAGCGTCCATCGACTGTTGGCAGCAGAGCAACGCCTGCTTCGGCGATGTCTACAGCGATTCGGGTCCGGTCAACTTTCTGTATGAGTTTCATGCCTACGGAGTGGACGTGACCGTCCCGGCGGATTGCACCGGCCAGAACTACTGCAGGTTCTACTGTCGGTACAGCCCGGGGCCGATCAGTGCGCGCCTGATCGTGTTCGACGCCAATTACAACATCGTAGCGACCACCGATTGGGTGCCGGGCCTGTGCACGCAGCAGGACATCGAGCTGCCGCCGATTCCGCCGGCGTAATGCGGTTGCGGCTGACGACGATTTCGGTAAGGGGCGATCGCTTCGCCATGCGTTCTGCACGACGTGCGACACAGGAATCGAACAATGCCGACCCGCTTGCGCCGGATGTGACGCACGACCGGTGCGCGCGCGGAACGCCTTGTTAGGATCGCCATTGCCGCGTCGCGGATGCGGCGCTCGCGCGCCCCGTTGCGGGGAAGCCAACGCCACGGACACGGCCGCGGGGACAGACCCGACATTTCAAGGAGAGATGCCCATGAAACGCATGCTTCGGACTGCCGTCGCCGTCAAACTCTCGGCCCTGTTGCTGGCGATCGCCGCGCCCACGGTCGCCTCCGCCGCCACCGAGGCCTACATCGACTGTTCGCTGCAGAGCAACGCCTGTTTCGGCTATGCCAGCAGCGATGCGGGCCCGATCACCTTTCACTACCAGTTCGATTACAACGGCATCGATGCGATCTTCCCGGCGGACTGCACCAACCAGTTCTCCTGTCATTTCTACTGCTGGCGCTATCCCGGGCCGCTGGTCGCGCGGCTGCTGGTGTACGACGCAAATTTCAACCTGCTGGCGACCACCGAGTGGGTGCCAGGCCTCTGTACCCAGCAGGACATCATCCTTCCGTAAACGACACTGCCGTAACGCGACCGCGGCATCATCCGCCGCGGAGCGCACCCGGAAGCGCCGGTACCCCCGTGCCGGCGCTTCCGCCCTTTCCGGCGCATGGCAATCTGCACGATGACGGTGGACGCTGTCGACGCGCCGACAAGGAAATCGCGCGCGGCTGTCATCTTCGTCTGTTTGAATCGCGGCTTCGAAACACATGGAGCATGCGCAGATGCAGGCCCGTCCGAATGTCTTCCGTATCGCCTGCGCAGCCATGCTGGCCTGCGCTCCCGCGTTCGCCGCGGGGTCCGAACCCTGGTCCGAGATCAAGGTCGGCGGTCTCACCGACAAGGAACGCGGCGAGTACGACGTGATGCTGATGGCGATCAACGGCTCGATGGATTTTCCCGACCGTGCACTCTACGAATTGCCGCCGGGCCCCTACAAATTCAGGCTCGCCAGCAAGAAGCGCGGCAACAGCGGCGAGATGACCATGCAGCCGTTCGCGGTCGAGCTCCGTCCCTGTACCCGCTACGCGCTGGTGGCGGACCACTCCGATCCGCAGCCCAACCGCAGCTGGCAGGCGACGATCCGCGCGGAGGATCCGATCAGATCCTGCATGAAGAAATTCGGCGGACAATCGTCGATGCGCGAAGACGCGGCGGTGGCCGGCCCCTGAGCCGGGCGTCGCCGCGGGCGTCGAAGTGCCCGAAGCCACGATGAATGCGGGCGGCCTCCGCCGGGTGCAAATCCGGATGCGCCGGGTATCCTGTCGCGATGCCATCCGCCCCCCGCCACGCCCTCGCCGCAGTCCTGTTCACGCTCTGCGGCACCGCGCATGCGGCGCAGATCGCGGAGGTCCGCATCGATGGCCTCGACGAGGCCATGACCGAAAATGTCCGCCTTGCGCTGTCGCTGGAAGACGCCAGGGGCAAGCGGGTGTCCGACGCGCGGCTCGACTATCTGCTGCGCGTGGCCGAAGACGAAACCCGCGAGGCGCTGGAGCCCTTCGGCTATTACTCGCCCGAGATCGCGATCGCCGAAAGCGGCGGCGGCGCGGCGCTCGCCGAGGATGCGACGGTCAGCGTGGTCATCACGGTCCGCGCGGGCGAGCCGGTGCGCATCCGCAGCGCACAGGTCGCGATGCTGGGCGATGCCGAGGACGACCGTTATCTGAAGGAAGAGATCGACGCCTTCACGCCCCGGGTCGGCGACGTGCTCGACCACGCGAAGTACGAGCAGAGCAAGGCCTTCATCACCCGCCGCCTGGCCGAGCGCGGTTACTTCGACGCCGATTTCGCCGCGCGCAAGGTCGAAGTGACCCGCGCCGAGAACGCCGCCGACATCGATCTGCGCTGGGACAGCGGCGACCGTTACGCGATGGGCGAGATCGTGTTCGAGCAGGCGCCGGAAACCATCATCCGCGACAGCGTGCTGCGCAAGTTCGTCTACTGGGACGAGGGCGACTACTACCATCAGGGCCGCCTCGACCGCCTGCGCAAATCGCTCGGCGGGCTGGATTATTTCAGCCGCATCGACATCCAGACGCAGCCCGAGAATGCCGTCGACGGCCGCGTGCCGGTCACCGTGCGATTGACGCCCGCCAAGCGCAGCATCTACAGCGTCGGCGCCAGCTTCGGCACCGACAGCGGCTTCGGCGTATCGCTGGGACTGGAGCGTCGCTATCTCAATTCGCGCGGGCACAAGGCGCTGGCGCAGCTGCACTACGCCCAGAAACGCAAGACGCTGACCCTGCAGCACCGCATTCCGGCGTTCGCGTGGCGCGACGGCTGGTACACCACCAGTGTGCAGGCCTACGACGAGCAGACCGACTACATCGACACCCGCCGCTACGAAGCGGTGTTCAGCCGCAACGGCCAATTCAACCGCGAACTCAATCTGGTCGCGTCGGTCCACGCGCTGCAGGAACGCTGGGCCTACGCCATCGACGACCGCCTGCGTCCGGTCAAACTGTATCGGCAGTCGACCTATTTCTATCCGTCGATCGTCGCCGAATACATCAAGGCCGACGACCGCATCCAGCCGCGCAACGGTTTCGGCGGTACCGCCACGCTGCGCGGCGGATTGGAAGGCGTGGGTTCGGACGCCAACTTCGCGCAGTTGCACGTGCGCGGCAGCTGGTTCAAGGGCCTGGGCGAGCGCAGCCGGCTGATCGTGCGCGGCGAAGCGGGTTCGACCTTCACCGATGCGCTGGTCGAAATTCCGCCGACCCTGCGCTTCTACGCCGGCGGCGACCGCAGCGTGCGCGGTTACGAATACCGCGAGATCGGGCCGCGGATCGTCGGGGTGTCGGGGCGCGACGATTTCGCGCTCGGCGCCAGGAACGTGGTCACCACCAGCGTCGAGTACGAGCAGTATCTCAACGACGCTTGGGGCTTCGCCGCTTTCGTCGATGCCGGCAGCGCTTTCGACGACACATTCGACCGCCTGCGCAAGGGTGTCGGCCTGGGCCTGCGCTGGAAGTCGCCGATCGGGCCGCTGCGCGTGGATATCGGTCACGGCCTGGACGACCCGGATGCGTCGTTCACGCTGCACATCAATCTCGGCGCGGATCTGTAACCCATGAGCGAACGCGCGCCGGCTGCGGACACACGCGAGGACGAAGAACGCGAAGCGCGGATCGCCGAACTGCGCGCGCGACGCATCGCGCGTGCGCGCTGGCTGGCGACCCGCAGCGTGCTGCTGATGCTGGCGCTGACCGTACTCGGCGCGCTGCTGCTGTATTTCCTGTTCAACACCCTGCGCGGTCGCGATGTGTTGCTGGGCCAGATCGTCGGCCGTCTGCCCGCGGGCAGCGAACTGACGTGGTCGCGCGCCGAGGGCCCGGCCTCCGGGCCGCTGATCCTGCACGACCTGCGCTACGTGCATCGCGGCTGCCCGGACAAGGACGGCAAGCCGGTGGCGTGGCCCGACTGCAAGACCGCGCTGGTCACCACCTTCACCGCGAAGCGCGCGATGCTCGATCCGATGCTGCAACCGCTGCTCGGCCGTCGCCTGCGCCTGGAAGCGCTGAGCGTGTCCGGCGCCACGCTGTTGTTGCCCGAGAGCGATGAGCCGTTCGAGCTGCCGCGTTGGCCGGAGTCGCTGCCGGCGATCGCGCCGCCGCTGGCGCTGGAGGCCGACGACATCAGGATCGACGATCTGCATGTGCTGCGCGCGACCGCGCCGCAGCCCGAATCGATCGTTCGTCTGCGCCGTCTGCGCGGTGGGCTGATCGCCGAAGATGGTCGCCTGCAGCTGACGCGCATCGTCGCCGACAGCGACCGCGGCCGTTTCGCCGCGCACGGCGAATACGCACCGGGCGATCGCTATCGCATGGATCTCACCGCCAGCGCGGTGCTGCCGGCCGCTGCGGGCCGCACGCCGGCGTCTCTGGGCCTGGTCGCGCGCGGCGATCTGCGCGCACTCGACGTCGCGCTGGCCGGCCGCGCGCCGGCGCCCGTGAAGGTGCGCCTGCGGTTGCAGGGCGAAGCGCAGCCGCGCTGGCGTTTCGAGGCGAGCAGCACGGCGGTGACCCTGGCGGCGCTGCTCGGCACCGACGACGCAGCCGAACCGTATGCGTTCGATCTGCGCGCCGATGGCGTCGGCGGCAGGGCGAATCTGCAGGGTCGTATCGCGCAGGGCGATGTCGCGGCGACGCTGCTGCCGTCGAAGGTCTCGATCGAAGGACAGATCCTGTCGCTGGCGCCGCTATCGGTGGACGTGCTGGGCGGCACCGTGGCGGCGACCGGTCGCGCCGATTTCAACGATCCGGCCGATGCGCGCTTCGCCGGCACGGTGAGCGCGCGCAAGCTGCGCTGGCAGGGCGATACCGAGGACGCGGTGCCGGCAGCTTCAATGACCGTTCTCGCCGACGGCGATTTCAAGCTCGCCGGCCGTCTGCGCGAGTGGACCGCGCAGGGCGACGCCACCCTGCTGCGTGGCGCCGAGCGCGCAGGCGTCAGCCTGAAGGCGCGCGGCGACGACAAGACCGCGCGCATCGACACCCTGCGCGCGACGATGCCGACCGGTCGCCTCGACGGCGGCGGACAAGTCTGGTGGGCGCCGACGCTGCGCTGGCAGGCCGACGTGCGCCTCGTGGGTTTCGATCCCGGGTATTTCCTGGCCGATTGGCGCGGCGCGGTCAACGGCCGCCTGCGTTCGAGCGGCGACACGCGCGCCGACGGCGGCCTCGATGCCCGTGTGGACGCGAGCGAACTCGGTGGTCGCCTGCGCGGTCGCGCGTTGAGCGGTCGCGCCAACGTGCTGGCGCATCTGCCCGCGCGCGAGGGCGACCTGATCGGTGCGGAAGGTGAAATTGCGCTCGGCCTCGGCAGCAGCCGTATCGATGCCAAAGGCCGCGTCGCCGATACGATCGACATCGACGCGAAGTTTTCGCCATTGCAGTTGGACGATCTGCTGCCCACCGGTGAAGGCGTGCTGCGCGGCACGCTCAGACTCACCGGTGCGCGCACCCAGCCGAACATCGATGTCGAGCTTGCCGGCCAGTCGCTGCGATACGACGACTGGAAAGCGGAATCCCTGCGCATCGATGGGCGTCTGCCGTGGCGTGCAGGCACTGCCGGGGCTTTGAGCATCGACGGCGAAAATGTCGACGCCGGGCTGGCGTTCGTGCGCCTGCATCTGGATGCGCGCGGTGCGGTCGAAGCGCTGCGCCTCGACGGCGATGCCGACACCTCGTTCGGCAAACTCGCACTGGCCGGCGATGTCGCCAAGCGCGGTGCGCAGTGGACCGGCGCCCTGAACGCACTGCGGCTCGCGCCGTCCACCGGCCCGGCGTGGTCGCTGCAGGCGCCCGCGCGATTCACCGTGACCCCGGCTGCGAAGACGACGCGGCTGCAACTGGCGTCGAGTTGCTTCGCCGCCGCCGACAGCACCGGTTCGCTCTGCGCCGACATCGACTGGCCGACGCGCGCCGACGTGCGCGGCGAAGCCGTGCCGCTGGCCCTGCTCGAAGCCTATCTGCCGGAACGCGACGACGGCCGCGACTGGCTGCTGCGCGGCGATGTCGATGTCGATGCGCAGGTGCGCCCGATCGGCGCAAGTTGGCAGGGCACCGCACGCGTACGTTCGGCCGAGGGCGGGCTGGCGCTGGATGCGCGCGGCCGTCGCGAGATCCTCGGCTACACGGGCCTCGAACTGGATGCGCGCTTCGATCCGCAGCGGATCGAAGCCGACCTGACCAGCGCACTGCGCCCGAACGGTCGCGTGGTCGCGAAGATCGCCACCGGCTGGGACGATTACGCGCCGCTCGGCGGCGACATCCAGATCGATACCGAAAGCCTGACCTGGCTTGAACTGTTCTCGCCGGATATCGTCGACCCGACCGGTCGTTTGAACGGGCGGATCGCCCTCGGCGGCACCCGTGCGCAGCCGACGCTGGGCGGGCAGGCGCGGCTGACCGCCTTCACCACCGAGTTGCCGGCGCTCGCCTTGAGTCTGCGCGACGGCGATTTCAGGATGGACGCGCAGCCCGACGGCAACGCGCGCATCCTCGGCACCGTGCGCAGCGGCGACGGCACGCTGCAGATCGGCGGCACCCTCGGCTGGCAGAGCGACGACACCCCGCTGCAACTGCGGCTGAGCGGCAAGAACATCCTCGCGTCGGATACGCGCGAACTGCGCGCGGTGATCGATCCCGAGGTGAGCGTGCGCTACAGCGCCGGGCAACCGGTCGCGGTCGCCGGCAGCGTGCGCATCGCCAGCGCGAAGGTCGATCTGGAAGGTCTCGACACCGGCGTGTCGGCGTCGGAAGACGTGGTGGTGCTGGACCCGGCCAATCCCGAACGCACCGGCAGCACCCCGCTGGATCTGGATCTGGCCTTGACGATGGGCGACGACGTGCGCCTGCAGGGCTTCGGTCTGGAAGGCACGCTCGGCGGCAGCGTGCGCATGCGCGCGCGCCCCGGGCGCGAAACCGTCGCCACCGGCTCGCTCGACATCGACGGTCGCTATCGCGCCTACGGCCAGAAACTGCAGATCACCCGCGGTCGTCTGGTGTGGTCGAATACCGCGTTCGCCGATCCACTGATCGACATCCGCGCCGAGCGCGAGGTCGGTGAAGTCACCGCCGGCATCGACGTCACCGGGCGCGCCTCGTCGCCGATCGCCAGCGTGTGGAGCGACCCCGCCAGCAGCGAATCCGAAGCCTTGGCCTACCTCACCCTCGGTCGGCCGCTGTCCAGCGCCAACGCCGACGAAAACCGCCAGCTCAGCGCTGCCACCGCGGCGCTGTCGGCCGGCAACCTGCTGGCCTCGCAGCTCGGCGCGAAGATCGGCCTCGACGACGCCGGCGTCAGCGAATCGCGCGCCCTCGGCGGCAGCGTGGTCGGCATCGGCAAATACCTCTCGCCGCGTCTGTACGTGAGCTACGGCGTGTCGCTGCTCGGCACCGGCCAGGTGATCACCCTGAAATACCTGCTGCGCAAGGGCTTCGACATCGAGATCGAATCCAGCACCGTCGAGAATCGCGGCTCGGTGAATTGGCGCACGGAAAAGTAGGCCTTTGCGCCCGCATCGGGCGGGCAACGCAGCAGCCGCGCACTCGACACGGCTCAAGTAGCCCGGGTCTCGCCCAAGGCGAGACCCGGGAAGCCGGGCGCAGAGGATGACCTGGGCCACGCGGCGCTCCATGCGCCACACCCGAATCGCACAGGGCCGTAACCTCGACTTTCGCGGTCGAAAACGGAATGCGGCCACCCATCAACGCGGCCGATGGATTCTGCAGGCGGGCTGGTTTGCGCACGGCGCCGGCCTCCCGCAGGCGCTTGCCGGGACAATAACCCCGCCTGATGAATGCCAACCGCGTTGCCGATAGTATGGTTCTGTGGCATCCGCTGAATGCAGGGCGATCCAAGGCTCGCGGTCTCTTCTTTCACCACCCCGGATTCCGCTGGTGCCGCACCCTGGCCGGAGCAGATGTCGCCCACGAGGCATACCCATACCAAGGACGAAACGATGAACCATCAGGACGCCGCGCAGGACACTGCGCATACGGAAATGCTGGTCGAAATCAGGACCCGGGACGATCGGGCCATCGGCATGACGAGGAGCGATGACGGGCGCGTCGCGCTTTCCGTCGATGCGGCCAGCGCGCAACCGTTCCGACTGGTCATGATGGTCCCGGACCTGTTCGCGCTGCGAACGCCGGATTCGCTGGAATGGCTGTCGATCGAGGACGATGCTCGACTTTCGCTGAAAGCGGGCGAGATCGGTCCGCAGCAGACGTTCCAGCTCGTCAGAGGCAGCGACGCGGACACGCATTTCGGTTTTCGTTTCGTCGCCGGGGATGCTTTCCTCGCCCGCGACGGCGAGCGTGCGTCGTCGCTCTCGGCGACAGCGCCCGGTCTCGATACGGCCGAGCGCCTGACATTCGTGCCGGTTCTGCCCGAACACGCCGATGTTCCCGACGGGCATCACGCTTGCTGCTGCGGCCCTGTCCACGCGCATGCCCACTTGCACGCCGGCACATCGAAGCGGGGCGAAGAACATGCCGATGTCCTGTGGGACGAGTACACGCACTTCCGGATCGTGGAAATGGCCGTGCATTATCTCCGTCACATGGAGAATCCCACCGCGGAAGCCCGCTTCATCTCCGAACTGTGGTATCGCGGCTCCAGGAAGATCGCGGAAGGCCTCAAGGGCGCCGACGAGTGGGGCGCCTGGAAACCGACCCATCCGGCCTGGGCGATGTTCTACTTCCATTTCTACAACCCGGAGACGGGGACCAGTTTCCCCTGGCCGAGCAGTTGGTATCCGCACAACGCGGTTTCCAAAGGCACCGAGACCTTCAATACCAGCGTTCGCCTCTACCGCGAAGGCGAACTCCGCCACGACGACGCGCTGGTCCATCTCGGACTGAGCCTGCATTTCCTGACCGATCTGTGCCAGCCCATGCACGCCGCCAATTTCATCAACAATCCACTGTACGGCGATTGGCGCCACAGCGGCTACGAAACCTATGCCGAAGACTTCACCAAAAACCGCAATTTCTTCAAGCAACCCGGCGGCTATCCGCCCATCCGACGGGACGAGATCGAGGACGTCGGTCCCCGCCCGGACCAGTGGTTGATCGGCGTCGCCACGCAATCGTTCGCCACCTGGAAAGAAGTGCTGAAGCCGGTGGTCGACAGGAAAGTGAAGTTCATCCCCGGACCGCATGGCCCGATCCGCATCTACGACAACACATGGCATGCCTCGGAAGCGGACCCGGCGCTGATGCGCTCGCTCTGGCTGGCGCCGAGGAATACCGCCCGCTACCTGTGCATCTGGGCAAACCGCGTGCTGGCGGGTTGAACCTCCATCTCGGAGTCCTATCCGATTCGTGCTTCGCCACCGGGGGGCTTTGAGTCGCCGAGCTGTCGCCGGATCGTGACAGTTGAGGGGCCGGATTCGAATCCGAACGTCGAAGTCGGGGCCGGAGTAGTTTTTTCAGTAAGAGCAAGAAAGACGACGCTGACTTCTGTTTCGCGTAGGGCGGGCGCAAACCTGCCTTACGGGAATCACAGCAAGACATCTGCCTAACGACGCAGCCTCATGTGTTGTCGTTACTCACGGCGACGGCGCTTCGCTGCGGCGGGTTTCACCCGCCCTACGGGCTGTCGGCCGGCAACCTGCTGGCCTCACAGCTCGGCGCGAAGATCGGCCTCGACGACGCAGGCGGCAGCGAATCGCGCGCCCTCGGCGGCACCGTGGTCGGCATCGGCAAATACCCGCTGACCCCTGTTTCCGCCAGCTCGGATCAGCGGTGATGCGCGGCCAGGTGTGCTTGGGGCAGGGCAGGCGGCTTGGCTATACTTGGCCGTGCAGCGCGGGGAAGGTGCTGCCAGACCTGCCTTTGCTGCCGGTGTGCGCAGGGCGCGCCGCCACCTACCGACGGATGACCGATGGCCATCGCCCTGATTGCGTTGCTGCTGCTGGAGTTGATTGTCCAGTTCGCCTGGACTCCGGCCTACTACGGTTGGGGCATCGTGCTGTTCAAGCAGCGCATCGCCACCCCGGCTGCGGCACGGGTGCGGCTGTCACCGGGTAGCCTGGAACGCGACATGGCCGTGGACACCCGGCTGCCGCTGGTGTTCCACGCCATGCCCGACGGCCGCATCGCGTTCCGGGAAAGCTTCGCGGTGCGTTTCTATCCGGTGATGCGTGGCCGGATCGAGGTCGATGCCCGGCGCCGTGAGGTGCGGGTACTGGGGCTGTGCAACTGGAACACGCTGGCCATCAGCCTGAGCGTGCCCATCATGATTGCCCTGCGGCCCAGCGCCACGCCGATGCTGTTGATGCTGGTGATGTTCCTGGCCTTTTACCTGGTCCAGCGCAAGCGGTTTCTGGGCGTGGTGGAGGCGGTGCGCGCGCAGCTGGCCGATGACAGCGCCGGGTTGACAGTGCTGGAAGAGCGCGTGCGCCTGCAGCGGGCGCGCTGAGCCCGCGCACTCATTCCGGAGAACGGGGTCAGGAGAACGGGCTCAGATTGACTTACCGGCTAGGAACGTCGGGGTCAGAGTGGATTTCCCCGGCAAGGCCGGGGAAATCCACTCTGACCCCTGCTTCGGCGGCTACGAAACCTATGCCGAGGACTTCACCAAAAACCGCAATTTCTTCAAGCAACCCGGCGGCTATCCGCCCATCCGACGGGACGAGATCGAGGACGTCGGTCCCCGCCCGGACCAGTGG
>JAIMKJ010000064.1:0-1366 GCA_020692565.1 Thermomonas sp. | reverse complement strand
CACCTGGAAAGAAGTGCTGAAGCCGGTGGTCGACAGGAAAGTGAAGTTCATCCCCGGACCGCATGGCCCGATCCGCATCTACGACAACACATGGCATGCCTCGGAAGCGGACCCGGCGCTGATGCGCTCGCTCTGGCTGGCGCCGAGGAATACCGCACGCTACCTGTGCATCTGGGCAAACCGCGTGCTCGCGGCTTGAGCATCCTGATCCGATTCGTGCTTCGTCACCAGGGAGCTTTCGGATCGTGACGGTCGAGGGTCCGGATTCGAGTTCGTACGTCGAAGTCGGGGCCAAGGTGGGTTTTCCCAGTAGGAGCAAGAAAGACGACTCTGACTTCTGTTTTGGTTTAGGCAGACCACGGTTGTCTTCGTTAGCCATTGATGCGTCTTCATTGACAGTTTCAAAGATCTCGGATCAATATCCAATATCGCCCCTCGGATGGGGGCGAATAGGCGTTAGCCACTACAGGGGAAATCATGACAACTGAAAATCCATATGCAGCACCTGCATCCCCCGTCAGTGATGCCGCAAAAAAAGCGCCAGAAGATGTCCTCAAGAAGATAAGAAATGCTTGGGTTGCATCTATTGTTTCCGCAGGCATTACTCTAGTGATAACACTCATTGCTATGTCAGGCACAGAGTTAAGGGGGTTTTCCGTATGGAACCTGACCGACGTCGCATTAATCCTTGGCCTCGCATTTGGCATCTACAAAAAGAGCCGCATCTGTGCGGTTCTTATGTTCATTTATTTCATCGCCTCAAAAATCATCCTTATGGTTGAATCAGGCGCGCCCAACGGCATTATTATGGCAATAGTATTTGGGTATTTTTATTGGCAAGGTATATCTGGCACTTTTGCGTACCACAAGATCACCAAAAGCTAGCCCATGCCGCGGTACGTGGCTAACAATTCGTTCAAGCCGACCCCACATCGTGGCGTCAACAACGTGCTTTACGCTACGCTGCACGCTGTTGCCCCCCGCTGTGGGGCGGCTTAACTCAGGCGTTAGGCGTCACATGAAACAACGCGTCATATTCATTGATGTAGACGACACATTGGTCCGCTCTGCGGGAACAAAGCGCATACCCATGCCTTCCGTCGTAAAGAGAGTCCGCGAGCTTTATCAGCAAGGAGACGCGCTTTACTTGTGGAGTTCCGGTGGTGCTGACTACGCTCGGTCCTCTGCGGTAGAGCTTGAAATTGCAGATTGCTTTTTGGCTTTTCTGCCCAAGCCTGACGTTTACCTAGACGACCAAGCAGTCGAGGATTGGCGCTATTGCCGGCATGTGTTGCCTAGCAATGCCGGTGACGCCTAACAATTCGTTCAAGCCGACCCCGCATCGTGGCGTCGGCCACGTGCCTGC
>JAIMKJ010000002.1:171426-174675 GCA_020692565.1 Thermomonas sp. | reverse complement strand
GTGATTCCGCCCGAGCTGACCGGCCCCTACGGCCATGCGCTGATTCGCGACGGTGTGGCCGTGCTGGATGCAGCCGGCAATCCGATGACCACCCTGTTCAACCTGCCGGCGTTCCTGGTCTGCATCGCGCTGGCGGGCCTGCTGGTAGTGGGCGTGTCGGAAAGCGCCAAGGTCAACAATGTCATCGTCGCGATCAAGATGACGGTGATCATCGCGTTCATCGTGATCGTCGGCTGGTACGTCATCCAGCATTTCGACACGCTCAAGGCGAACTGGGACCCTTTCATCCCCGAACCCACCGGCGAAAAGGGCGAGTTCGGCTGGGGCGGCGTATTCCGCGCCGCATCGATCGTGTTCTTCGCCTATATCGGTTTCGAGGCCGTTTCGACCGCCGGGCAGGAAGCCAAGAATCCGAAGCGCGACATGCCCATCGGCATCATCGGCTCGCTGCTGATCTGCACCGTGCTCTACATCCTCGTCTCCATCGTGATGACGCTGATGGTCAACTACAAACTACTCAACGTGCCCGATCCGGTGGCGGTCGCCGTCGATGCGCTGGGCCCGCAATGGGGCTGGTTCGCGAAGACCGTCAAGGTCGGCGCCATCATCGGCCTGACCTCTGTGATCCTGGTGCTGATGTACGGCCAGACGCGCATCTTCTACACGATGGCCCGCGACGGTCTGCTGCCGAAAGTGTTCGCCACCGTGCATCCGAAGTTCCACACCCCGTGGGTCAACACCATCGTCGTCGGCCTGATCACCGCGGTGGCGGCTGCATTCTTCGACATCAACACCCTGGGCGACATGACTTCGGTCGGCACGCTCGCCGCCTTCGGCATCGTCTGCCTGGCGGTGATCTGGCTGCGCGTCACCCATCCGGAAATCCCGCGCGGCTTCCGGGTACCGCTGTATCCGGTGCTGCCGGCACTGGGCATCATCGCCTGCTTCGCGCTGATCTTCACCGTGGAAACCCGCGTGCTGATCTTCTTCGCGTGGTATGCGATTGCGGCCATCATCACCTACTTCCTGTACGGCCTGCACAACTCCCGCCTGCAGAAAGGCCTGCAGCAGCACGAGTGAGGAACGCCTGATCATCGCTGTGCGCGCCCGACGCAGGCATGGGCAGCTAAAGAAACACGTAAACGGCGCGGGCAACCGCGCCGTTCTTCGTTGCCGGCCGTGTGTGCGGATCATGCCATGACGATGGCTTCACCGTGATGGCGTCGCAGCGATCGCGTCATGATGGTTCCGGCGGGACGTTCAGTGGCGACGAGGCCACATCGGTATCCCATCCGTCACGCCGCGCACGCGGCGCCGACCCGGATGATCGACAGTCCTGCGTCCGTCAGGTCATGCCAACAAGGTCATGCCAACAAGGTCATGCCCGCAAAGATCACACCCGCCAGGGCGCATCCATATACGACAACGGCGCGGAATTCCGCGCCGTTGTCGTGTCCGCACCGGGCGAGTCGGTCAGCGCAGCTCACCCGAGCGACGCCGCGCCTGATAGCTCTCCAGTTCGCGCTTCACCACCGGCATCAGCATGTACACACCGATCAGATTCGGGATGGCCATGATGAACAGCAGGGCGTCGGCGATGTCGACGATGCTGCCTAGATTCATCGTGCAGCCCACCACCGCCATCGACAGGAAGAACAGCTTGAAGCCGTACAACACCACCTTCGACTCGTTGGCCAGAAAGCTGGCGGCCTTGGCGCCGTAATAGGCCCAGGTGATGATGGTCGAGAACGCGAACAGGAACACCGCGACCGTCAGCAGATACGGGAACCACGACACGGCCGAAGCGAACGCCTGCGAGGTCAACTGCACGCCCTGCGCGGTGCCGCTGAGGGTCGACCCCTGCAGTGCGGCCAACTCGCCGGAGATGATGATGACCAGTGCGGTCATCGTGCAGATCACGACGGTATCGATGAAGGGCTCCCACAGTGCGACGAAGCCCTCGGTCACCGGCTCGTTGGTGCGCACCGCGGAGTGCGCGATCGCTGCGGACCCCAGCCCGGCTTCGTTCGAGAACGCCGCGCGGCGGAAGCCCTGGATCAAGGCGCCGATCACGCCGCCAGTCACGCCCTCGGCGGTGAACGCACCCTCGAAGATGGACACGAAGGCGGCCGGCACCTGATCCAGATGCATGCCGATCACCACCAGACAGCCCAGCACGTACATCGCGGCCATCGCCGGCACCAGTTTGGAGGTGACGCTGCCGATCCGCTTGATCCCGCCGATCACCACCAGACCGGCCAGCACCGCGATGACGATGCCGAACAGCCAGCCGCGGCCGGCCAGTGGCCCGGCGTCGCCTCCGGTGATCGCGAAAAACTGCGCATAGGCCTGATTGGCCTGGAACATCGAGCCGGCGCCGATCGCGCCGAACATGGTGCAGACCGCGAACACCGTGGCCAGCACCTTGCCGAAGCCCTTGAGGCCCGGGTAGTTCTCGGCGATACCGCGGCTGAGGTAGTACATGGGACCGCCGGACACCGTACCGTCGGCTTTCATCAGACGATATTTCACGCCCAGGGTGCATTCGACGAACTTGGTCGACATGCCCAACAAGCCGGCCAGCACCATCCAGAACGTCGCGCCCGCACCGCCGATGCTCACCGCAACCGCCACGCCGGCGATATTGCCAAGCCCCACCGTGCCGGATACCGCCGATGTCAGCGCCTGGAAATGGCTGACTTCACCGGCGCTTTTGGGATCCGAATAGTCGCCGCGGATCAGCTTGAAGCCGTGGACGAAACCGCGGATGTTGATGAAACGGAAATAGAACGTGAAGACCAGGCCGGCGAGGATCAGCCAGCCCAGGATCAACGGGAACATCACCGGTGCCTCGTCGGTGCCGCCCACCCGGACCGCAAAGAAGATGGCGCCGGACACCGCATCGGACACAGGCTTGACCGCCGCGTCGATCCGCTGGTCGAGCGTCAAAGCCGGTGTCTCGTCCACGGTCGCGGCGGTCGTGGCGGCGGCATCCTGCGCATGGGCGCCAACACCGGCCGCCAGCCACAGCAGGCCGATCAGAACAAAACGAATCAGCATCGGACGAGCTCCTCCCAAGTCAGACCGCAGTCTACAGAAGGCGGGCACGCTGGGTCAGGGCTCCCGGAAATCGGCGGCGACGCGCCGGTCCGCGCCCCGGAACAGGGCGGAGAGCACCTCCTGCGGCACGGAAAAACGGCGCGGAGACCGCGCCGCAATCAGTGTTCGCAATGCTTCGTGGACCGCTCA
>JAIMKJ010000002.1:151855-171392 GCA_020692565.1 Thermomonas sp. | reverse complement strand
GCGACCACGCTGTTCTTCGGAAACAGCGTGCATGGACCGGTCGCCGCGCCCTTGGCGGCCTTGAAGAAATTGCAGTTGGCGCAGTCGCTGCCGGCCTTGAACGCAGCGTGCTTCACTTTGGTGGCGTCCTCGGCGTAGGCCAGCGCCTTGGCGGTCGCGTCGGTGAGCGGGAGTCTGGGCAGCGGCTTGGCTGCGGCGGGCGGCGGCGTGGCGGCTTCGACGCCGAATGAACGCAACGCCAGCGGCGCAGTGGCCGTGGCGACGACGGCGATGGTCAGAAAACGGCGGCGGGAGGCATCGTGGCTCATCTGGCTGGGTACCTGTGACGGGAGGAATATCCACAGCCTGCGCCCGCAAGGCGAGGACGGCATTGAGCTGGGTCAAATCCGCGACGGTTCCTGCCATCGCAGCCCCGGGAAACGCACGGGCTTCCGCTAAACTGCCGGCCATGAACGCGCCCCTCTACGACACCGCCCGGCTGCAGGTGCTGGCCGACGAACTCATCGCCAACATACGCGAGCTGGCCGTCGCCGGCTGGACACCGGCCACCAGCAGCAATTTCTCCCAGCGCCTGGACGACCGCCATGCGGCGATCACCGTCTCCGGCCGCGACAAGGGCCGGCTGAATCGCGACGACATCATGGTGGTCGACTTCGACGGCAAGGCCGTCGGCAGCGATCACCGGCCGTCCGCCGAAACCCTGCTGCACACCCAGCTCTACCGGCGGTTCCCGGAGATCGGCTGCGTGCTGCACACTCATTCGCACAACCAGACCGTCGCCTCGCGGCTCTACGGCAGCGCCGGCAAGGTGCATCTGGCCGGCTACGAACTGCTGAAGGCCTTCGACGGCACCCGCACCCACGAGACCGAGCTGGACCTGCCGGTGCTGCCCAACACCCAGGACATGCCGGCGCTGGCGGCGCAGGTCGAAAGCCTGCTCGACGCCGGCCCGATGTGGGGCTATCTGATCGACGGCCACGGCCTGTACGCCTGGGGCCGGACGATGGCCGAGGCGCGGCGGCATCTGGATGCGTTCGAATTCCTGCTGGGCTGCGAACTGGACCTGCGCCGCCTGCGCAATTGATCCGCGCGATCCATGCAATCCCGTAGGAGGGGCTTCAGCCCCGAGCTTTTCTTTCCGCAGAGCTCGGGGCTGAAGCCCCTCCTACAATGGCACGGAGCTCGGGGCTGAAGCCCCTCCTACGAAAGCATCATGACGTTGATCCGCGTACCGCCCAGCCTCACTATTCTCCCGACCCACGTCACCGCCCAGGATCGCCCCATGAGCCGCTTGCGCATCTTCGCCGACGACCGCCCCGACGCCCCGCTGTCGGTCACCCACGACCACGCGGCCATCGCCGACGCGCTGTCGACGATCCGGGTCGACTTCGAACAATGGCGGTCGACCCAGGCGATCCAGCCGGGCGACCCGGCCGAGGCGATCATCGCCGCCTATCAGACCGACATCGACCGGATCAGCGCCGAGCGCGGCTTCACCACCATCGACGTGGTCAGCATCGCGCCGGACAACCCGAACCGCGAGGCGATGCGCGCCAAGTTCCTCGACGAGCACCTGCACAAGGAAGACGAAGTGCGCTTCTTCGTCGCCGGCTCCGGGCTGTTCAGCCTGCACGTCGACGGCAAGGTCTACGAAGTGCTGTGCGAAGCCGGCGACCTGATCTCGGTGCCCGACTCCACCACCCACTGGTTCGACATGGGCCCGGAACCCAGCTTCGTCGCCATCCGTTTCTTCCAGCAGCCCGACGGCTGGGTCGGTCATTTCACCGGCACGGATATCGCGCAGCGGTTTCCGCGGTATGAAGTCGGTCAGATGGCCTGATCCTCCATGTCGCCACTCATCCTCACCGATATCGAAGGCACCACCAGCAGCATCTCGTTCGTGAAGGACGTGCTGTTCCCGTATGCGCGCGATGCGCTGCCGGCGTTCGTGCGCGAGCACGGCGCGCGCGAGGACGTGCGCAAGTGGCTGGATGCGGTCGCTGTCGAGCACGGTGCCGTCTGCAGCGACGACACCATCGTCGAAATCCTGCAGGGGATGATCGACGAAGACCGCAAGCACACCGCGCTGAAGGCGCTGCAGGGCATGATCTGGGGCGAGGGTTACAGCAGCGCCGATTTCACTGCGCACATCTATCCCGACGCCGCCGCGAAGCTGCGCGACTGGCACGCCGCGGGATATCCGCTGGCGGTGTATTCGTCGGGCTCGGTGCCGGCGCAGAAACTGTTTTTCGGGCACACCGATGCCGGCGACCTCACCGCGCTGTTCGGCGGCTGGTTCGATACCGAAGTCGGGCACAAGCGCGACGCCGACAGCTATCGCACCATCTCGCGCCGGCTCGGACGCGATGCGGGCGACATCGTGTTCCTGTCGGACGTGGTGGAAGAACTCGATGCCGCGCGCGACGCCGGCATGCGCACGGTGCTGATCGACCGGCTCGACGACTATCCGCAGCCGCGCCTCGGCGACGCCGCGCACGGCCATCACCGCGTCGAGCGCTTCGACCAGATCCAGCCAGACCTGCTAAATTCCAGCCAGATCAGCCACGCGGAACCTCCCACCACGCCATGAACCGCCTGCCGCAGTTGCTGTGGTGCCTGCTGGCGCTGATCGGCGCCGCCGGATCGGTCGCGGCGAAAGGCCTGACCGACCCCGCATTGCGCGAACGTCAGCGCGTGCTGGTCGAATCCGCGATCGCCGGGCTCGCTCCGCAGCGGCCCGGGCAGCCGGATCTCTACGTCGTCGGTTTCGGCGGCGACAGCACCGAGGACGTGTTCCGCAACGAGACCGTGTATGTCGACACGCTGATGTCGCAGCGCTTCGGCGCGGGCGGGCGGGTGGTGACGCTGATCAACCACAGCGACAGCCTGATCCGCACGCCGCGTCCGCTGGCGACCCTGGAAAACCTGCGCGCAGTGCTGGCCGGCGTCGGCAACGTCATGGATCACGAGCAGGACGTGCTGCTGTTGTTCATGACCATGCATGGCATGCCGCAGCATCAGTTGTTCGTGCAGATGGCGCCGGTGTATTTCGATCTGATCGACCCGCGTCAATTGCGCAAGGCGCTGGACGATGCCGGTATCCGCAATCGCGTGCTGGTGATTTCGGCCTGCTATTCCGGTGGTTTCATACCGGCACTGAAGGATCACGACACCCTGATCCTGACCGCCGCGCACAGGAACCGGCCGTCGTTCGGCTGCGGCCCGGATTCGGATGCGACCTACTTCGGCCGTGCCTGGCTGGTCGACGCGCTGAACGACACCACCGATTTCGTCGCCGCGTTCGAGACCGCGAAAATACGCATCGCCGAACGCGAGAAGGAAGAAGGCTTCCGGCCGTCGCGGCCGCAGATCTCGGTCGGCAAACAGATCCTGCCGCGCCTGCAGGCGTGGCAGTCGCAGCTGGTGCCCGGCCCGAAGGTGGCGTATGCCGTGCCCGCACCTCCAGCACCACCAACCGATGCTGCGACACCTTCGAAACCGAACAGCGGCAAAGCGTCGAAACCGAAGAAATGACGCGGCAGCGTCACCGATGCGAGTCCGGCGACGATAGGGACAGCCGCCGCAGGATCAGTGAATCTTCTCCCCGCGCGCCAGCATCGCCACCAGCACCTCGACGCGCTTGGCTTTCGTCTCCGGTTTCTTTGCGGTCTGCACCCGCCAGCACACCGCATAGCGATTGGTCTTGTCCAGCGTTTCGAAGAACGTGCGCGCGTTCCTGTTCTTGGCCAGCGCCGCCGCAAGTTCCGGCGGCGTTTCCATGTTGCGCGCGCCGTCGTAAGCGGCGTCCCAGCGACCGTCGGCTTTCGCGGCATCGACTTCGCGCAGCCCGCCGGCACGCATGCGGCCTTCGGCGATCAAACGCTCGACCTTGCCGATATTGATCTTCGACCACAGGCCTTTCGGCCGCCGCGGGGTGAATCGCTGCAGGAAGTACGCGCTGTCGAAACCGCGTTTCTGGCCGTCGATCCAGCCGTGACACAGCGCGACATCGAGTGCCTGGTCGTAGGTTACGGTGGCGATGCCGCTGCCTTTCTTGGCGATCTTCAACCACAGCCCTTTCGACGCGGCGTTCGCGACCAGCCATGTTTCCCACGCATCGCCGTCGGCGAACGGCAGCACCGGAAGACTATCGGGCAGATCGGTCATGGCGAGGCGTCCCAGTCCTGCAATCGATATTCGCCCTGCGCCCGCACTTCGCCGCGCCAGGCGTCGAACGCACGCACGTCGATGCGATGCGCGCCCGGCGCGAGATCGGTCGGCAGCGCGCCGCGCCACAGATGCGGCGAGGGCGTCGCTTCCGCCGAACGATCGTAACCGCGCAGCGTCTCGGCGTCGGCATCGAGCATGTTCTCGCGCACGACGCGCGGATCGGGCGCGATGACGCGACGCATCGGCTTCCATTCGCCGTCGCCGATCCGGAACTCCACGCGGGTATCGGCGCGCCCCATGTAGACGTTCGCGTACACGCCATAGGCGGGATAGGCGCCGCGGCGCAGCACTTTGGGCGCATGCAGGCCGATCTGCGCACCCTGCGGGTCGCGGGCAGGATGCCAGGCCAACGTGTACTGGCCGCCGCGAGCGACCCCCAGGCTGGCGTAGCCGTTCGGCGTGCCGTCGGTCATCGTGGTGTCGGGAATGCCGCTGGCGTCCTTCGCGCCGGTCCAGAACGCGCCGCAGGCCGCGCCGACGTTGTATTCGTGCAACGGTGCGGCGCCCTGCCAGCCGGTGCGCGCATCGTGCATCCAATGCTGCTGGGCGTGGCTGTGACCGCTGAGGATCAGCACGTTGGGGAAATCGCGCAGCAGCGCGAACAGCCGCGCGCGGTCGGCATCGCGGAAGGTGTCGCGCCCCTCGTACTCGAACAGTGGAATGTGCATCGCCAGTACCAACAGGCGCTGCTTCGGCACGCGCGGCAGATAGGCTTCGAGAAACGCGAACTGGTCTTCGCGCAGTCCACCGATGTACGCAGGGCTCTGGCCCGGTCGATAGATCACGTCGTCGAGGATCACGAACACCGCCTCGTCTTCTTCCCAGGCGAAGGTGTCGGGGCCGAAGGTGTTGCGGAAGGTCTGCAGCGAATCTTCGTCGCGCGCAACGTCGAAATCCAGATCGTGGTTGCCGGCGACGTGCAGCCACGGCACGCCCATGCGCCGGGTTTCGGCGTTCAACGCCGGATACAGCGACAGCTCGTCGTCGACGATGTCGCCCAGGCTCAATCCCAGCTCCGGCGCACGACGCGTCGCATCGTGGCCGGACGCGCGTTCGGCGAGCACGCTGTCGACGATGTCGCGGGCGTAGTAATCGACATCCACCCGCGACTTCACCTGCGGATCGGCGAACACCCGCACTTCCAGCCAGCCGTCGCCGGGCGGCGCGCGACGCAGGCCGATATCGAAGCCCGGCGGCGTCGGACCCGATGCGCTTCCGCCGGAAGTGATCCCCCCGTATTTCAGCGATGGCGGCACGAGCGCCGGCACATGCCGCCAGGCGCCGGGACGCGCCAGGTCGTTCTGCGGCAAGCGCCAACCCGCCGGCTTGATCGCGAAGACCGTCTGTCCGGGCACCACCGCAAGCCGGTAGCGCCCGGCGGCATCGGTTTCCGCCAGCGCGCTGCCGTTCGAGACCAGGACACCCGCGATTCCGGGTTCGCCACGATCGCGCCGACCGTCGCCATCGCGATCGTCGTAGACCACGCCGCCGAGCGACGTCGGCGCATCGGCCGCCGCCGCGCCCGCCGCGCAAAGCGCGAAACCGAGCACGCACACACCTTCACGGAACCGCATCGCCACCTCTTTCCTGTCCGGACCGGTACAGGATTATGCCTCTGCCCGCCCCGCCCGGAACACCGACATCCGCGGTTGCGTGCAGTAAGATCAGCCCTTATCCGGCCCGCAGGGGAGACGCATGCCGTTCCGACGTGTTTGGCTTTGGGCCTTGGTCATGGTGGCTGCGCAGATCCTGGGCGCACCCGCCAGCCGGGCCGCGAACCCGCAACCGCCGGCCGAACTCATCGAAGGCACCGCCTCGCTGTCGCTCACCCCGCATCTGAGCTATCTGCACGACAAGAACGCGATCGACAGCGCCGACGACGCCTGGCGACGCATCGCCATCCGCGGCTTCGAGCCGGTGCCCGCGGGGAAGACCGCGTTCGGCTTCCAGCAGGGCGCCTACTGGTTCCACGCCACCGTGGTGAACCACGACCCCGACGAGCGCCACTGGATGCTGGTGCAGCGTTTCGCCCTGCTCGATCGCATCGATCTGTATCTGCGTTATCCCGACGGCCGCATCGTCCAGCAGGCCAGCGGCGACCTGCTGCCGTTCTCGGCGCGCAGCATCCCTTACCGCCATCCGAATTTCCGCATCGAGTTGCCGCAGGGCCAGACCGTCGACATCCTGCTCCGCGCGCAGAGCCAGAGTTCGATGCAGGTGCCGCTGGAGCTTTACACGCCCTCGGCCTTCACCTCGCTGTCGCGAGACTCCCAGTTCGTGATGGGTATCTACTACGGCATCCTGCTCGCGCTGTTCGTCTACAACCTCGTGCTCTGGCTGACCCTGCGCGACGCCAGCTATTTCTGGTATCTGTTCCATATCTCCGCATTCGGCCTGGTGCTGTTCACCTTGAACGGTTACAGCTTCGAATACCTGTGGCCCAACCATCCCTGGCTGGCGAATGTGGCGGTACCGCTGTCGATCTGCTTCGCCATCATCGGCATGCAGCAGTTCGCGCGCACCTTCCTGGAACTGCCGAAACGTTTTCCGCGCGGCAATATCGTCAGCTTCGCGATCATCGGCATCTGCATCGCGCTGGGCGTGGCGTCGCTGTGGCTGCCGTACAGCATCTCCACCCCCTGGGCCACGCGCACGGTGATCATCAGCGTGCTGTGGACCGTCATCGCCGCCGTGGTGGTGCTGCGCCGCGGCTACATGCCGGCACGGCTGTTCCTGGTCGCATGGGCGGTGTTCCTGGCCGGCACCGCGACCATCGCCGCGCTCGCGTTCGGTCTGGTGCCGAAGAACGTGCTGACCGAATACGGCGTGCAGATCGGGTCGGCGCTGGAAATGCTGCTGCTGTCGATCGCGCTGAGCTACCGGTATGCGTCGCTGCGCAACGAGAACGAGCGCATCGCCGCCGAAGCCAACATGCAATTGGAACGCAAAGTCGCGCAGCGCACCCAGGAGGTGCGCAGCGCGCTGATGCAACTGGAGGATGCGCATCGCCGGCTGCGCGACTCGAGCCGCCGCGACGGGCTGACCGGGCTCTACAACCGCACCCACTTCCACGAGAACTTCGAGCTGATGCTCAAGGAATCGCGCGACAAGGGGCAGCCGGTCTCGCTGCTGATGATCGACCTGGACCACTTCAAATCGATCAACGACCGCTACGGGCATCTGGTCGGCGACGACTGCCTGCGCTGGGCCGCGCAGCGGATCGGACAGGCGCTGCGCGTGCACGAGTCGTCGCTGCTGGCGCGCTTCGGCGGCGAGGAATTCGTGGTCATCCTGCCGGGTCACGATCTGCACAGTGCGGTGAGCGTGGCCGAAAGCCTGCGCCGGAAACTGGTCGAAGAACCCTGCGTCAGCGGTCCGCACCGCCTGCGGGTCTCGGCGAGCCTGGGTGTGCATACGGTCGACCCGGGCGCCGACATCGATTCCGACGCCGCGCTGTCGGTGGCGGATCAGGCGCTGTACGCCGCCAAGGCCAACGGCCGCGATTGCGTGCGGACGTCGATCACCGCTGCGTGATGCCCGAAACGTCGGCGTCGCAAAGCGGCCTTTCCGAGCCTGTTTGACATCTGCCGATCAAGCCTTGTCGAGCGGCCTTCAGACCGCTGCGCCAATGGCCCCGTCGAACTTCAGCGGTCTGTCGCCGCTCTACGCAATGGCGGACCGTTCAGCCGCGTCGTTTCGTGAGAACCGCCAGCGCATCCGCCAGCGACAGACCGCGCGCGCGCAGCAGGACGATCAAGTGATACAGCAGATCGGACGTCTCGCCGAGCAGTGCTTCATCGTCTTCCACCACGGCGGCCAGCGCGGTTTCCAGGCCTTCTTCGCCGACTTTCTGCGCGATGCGCTTGATGCCGCTGTCGAACAGTTTCGTGGTGTAACTGCCGGGCGGACGATCCGCTTCGCGCAGGCGAATCAGGTCGTCGAGTTCGCCGAGGACATCGCCGAGGACATCGCCGGGATCATGCTCGGAATCGGTGCCGGGCGCCGACGGAAAACAGCTCTGCGTGCCGAGATGGCAAGTCGGTCCGTGCGGCCTTGCCTGCACCAGCAACGTGTCCTTGTCGCAGTCCACTTCCAGACTCACCAGCGTCAGCGCATGGCCGCTGCTTTCGCCCTTGGTCCACAGCCGCTGCTTGCTGCGGCTGTAGAACGTCACCTGGCGCAGTTCGAGCGTCTTCGCCAGGGCCTCGCGCGACATGTAGCCGAGCATCAGCACGCGATGCGAATCGGCGTCCTGCACGATCGTCGGCAACAGACCGTCCTGCTTTTCCCAAGCCAGGCCTTCGATATCGAGCGCAGCCGCGTCGACAGGAATAGCATCGATAAAAATGGTTTCGCTCACAGCCGCACCTCGATGCCTTGCGCGCGCAGATCGCGCTTGAGATCCGGAATCGCGATCGCGCCGGAGTGGAAGACGCTGGCCGCCAGCGCGGCGTCGACATCGGCCTCGCGGAACGCGTCGACGAAGTGTTCGACCGCGCCTGCGCCGCCGGATGCGACCAAGGGCACATCGCAGATCGCGCGTACCGCCTTCAACTGTTCCAGATCGTAGCCCTTGCGCACGCCATCGCTGTCCATGCAGTTGAGCACGATTTCGCCCGCGCCCAGGGCCTGCGCCTCGCGCACCCAGTCGAGCGTGGCCTTGCCCAGCGCCTTCGTTTTGTCCGGATCGCCGGTGTAGCTGCGCACGCGCCAGACATCGTCGGCGTCGCGCATCGAATCGATACCCACCACCACGCACTGGCTGCCGTAGGCTTCGGCGATCTCGGAAATCAATGCCGGCCGTTCCAGCGCAGGCGTATTGATCGACACCTTGTCGGCGCCCGCGAACAGCACGCGACGCGCGGTGTCGACGCTGCGGATGCCGCCAGCAACGCAGAACGGGATGTCGATGGCGGAGGCGACGCGCTCCACCCAGTCGACATCGACCGCGCGTCCATCAGGGCTGGCGCCGATGTCGTAGAACACCAGTTCGTCGGCGCCCTGGTCACGATAGCGGCAGGCGAGTTCGACGATATCGCCCATGTCGACGTGATCGCGGAACCGCACGCCCTTGACGACGCGGCCGTCGCGCACATCCAGACAGGGCACGATGCGGACGCTCAACATGCCAGCGCATCCTCGATGGTCATGCCGCCTTCCAGCAGCGAACGACCCAGCACCGCGCCGGCGCAGCCCGCCTCGCGCGCGGCGACGATATCGGCGACATCGCGCACGCCGCCGCTAGCCTGCAGTTCCAAGCCTTCGCCGCGCGCGACGATCATGCGATAGAGGTCGAGATTCGGGCCGCGCATCATGCCGTCGCGGGCGATGTCGGTGCACAGCAGATGCTTCGCGCCGGCCGCGCGATAACGGCGCAGGCAGGCATCGAGATCGAGTTCAGCGCTTTCGGTCCAGCCGTGAACGGGCAACTGCCACACGCCGGCATCGTCCTGACGCGTATCGAGCGCGACAGTGATGCGCGCGGCGCCGTAGCGCTGCAGCCAGCCTTCGACCAGCGCCGGATCGCGCACCGCGAGCGAACCGATCACCACGCGCGAGGCGCCCTGCGCCAGCATCGCGGCGACCGCGGCTTCGTCGCGCACGCCGCCGCCGGTCTGCACCTGCAGACGGCCGTCGTCGGCGATCCTGCGCAACAGCGGCGCGAGCGTGTAACCGCCGGCACGCGCCGCATCCAGATCGACCAGATGCAGCCAGCGCGCGCCTGCGTCGGCATAGCGCATCGCGACCGCGAACGGATCATGCGGATAGCGCGTCTCGCGATCGTAATCGCCCTGCTGCAGGCGCACGACGCGCCCTTCGCGGACATCGATGGCGGGATAGGCGGTGAAGGTTTTGTCGGCAACGCTCATGCGGGAAGCTTCAGGAAATTGTCGAGCAGGCGCAGGCCGGCTGCGGACGAACGCTCGGGATGGAACTGCGCGCCATAGCGGTTTCCGCTGCCGACCACCGCTGCGAAACGCTGGCCGTGATCGCTTTCGGCGAGCACGCAGTCCGCGGTCTCGTCATCGACCAGCACCGCATAGCTGTGCACGAAATAGGCGTGCGCGCCGTCGTCGATGCCGTCCAGCAGCGGCGAGTTGTCGCCGTTGCCGTCGATGCGTTTGCGTAGGCGGTTCCAGCCCATGTGCGGCACGCGCAATCCCGGCCCACCGGCGAGCTTGCTCACGCGGCCTTTCAGCAGGCCGAGGCAGTCGACATCGCCTTCGCTGGAGGTCTCGAACAACAGTTGCATGCCGACGCAGACGCCGAGCAGCGGTACCTGGCTGTTGCGCAGGGCCGCATCCAGCCCGCGCGCGCGCAGCAGCGCCATCGACGGCGCCGCGGCGCCGACGCCGGGCAGGATGATGCGCGCGGGTTCGCCGAGTTCATCGGCATCGCGCACAAGGCGCGGATGCGCGTCGATGCGTTTCAATGCATAGCGCACCGAGCCCAGATTCGCACCGCCGGCATCGATCAACGCCAGATCATCGCCGCTCACAGCGTCCCCTTGGTGCTGGGCAAGGCATCGCCTTCGCGCTTGAACGACTGGCGCAGCGCGCGCGCGACCGCCTTGAAGCAGGCTTCGATCTTGTGATGATCGTTGTCGCCGCGCACCGAGAGATGCAGATTCAGGCCCGCGGTTTCGCACAGCGAACGGAACACGTGCGGCACGAGCTCGGTGGCGAGATCGCCGACCTTCTCGCGCTTGAATTCGCCGTCGAACACAAAGTACGGGCGGCCCGACCAGTCCAGGGTCGCGCTGGCCTGCGCCTCGTCCATCGGCAGCGTGAAACCGTAACGCGCGATGCCGCGCTTGTCGCCCAAGGCCTGGCGCAGCGCCTGCCCCAGCGCGAGCGCGCTGTCCTCGACGGTGTGGTGCTCGTCGATATGCAGGTCGCCGTCGCAGCGCAGTCGCAGCGCGAAACCGCCGTGCTTGCCGAGCTGCTCCAGCATGTGATCGTAGAAGCCGAGACCGGTCTTCACGTCGGGATCGGCTTCGCGGTCGAGATCGACCTCGACCGCGATCCGCGTCTCTTTGGTGTTGCGCGCGACGCGCGCAGTGCGCGGCACGTCGACCAGCGCATGCGCGATGTCGGCCCATTCGACACCGTCGCCGAACTGCGGCGACTTCAGTTTGAAGCCGCGGATATCGAGATTGGTCGCGAACTGGATGTCGGTCTCGCGGTCGCCGACCATCGCCGATCGCGACCAGTCGATGCCGCGATCGCGCAGCAGCGTCTGCATCAGACCGAGCGCCGGCTTGCGGTCGGGGGAATTCTCGTGCGGGAAGCTGCAGTCGATCAACACATCGCGGAAGCGGATGCCCTGGCTCTCGAAGATCTGCATCATCAGCGCGTGCGGCCCGTCGAAATCCGCTTGCGGAAAGGCATCGGTGCCGAGGCCGTCCTGATTGGTCACCATCACGAATTCGTAGCCGGCGTCGCGCAGACGCAGCATCGCCGGAATGACGCCATCGACGAACGCCAGCTTGTCGTAGGCGTCGATCTGGAAATCGGCCGGCTCGCGGATCAGCGTGCCGTCGCGATCGACGAACAGGATGGGCTTGGCGTTGGTCATGCCTGCGCTCATGCGGCGGCTTCCTCCGGCCGCAGCGCCGCGAACACCGCATCGTTCTCGTCCGGCATGCCGATGGTGATGCGCAGCGCATCGCCGAGTCCCGCGGTCGCGCGCATGTCGCGCACGACCACGCCGGCAGCGAGCAGGCGCCGATACACGGTTTCGGCATCGTCGAATCGCGCGAGCAGGAAATTGCCGGCGCTGGCGTACACCCGGCGCACGCCGTCGAGCTGCGGCAGGCGCGCGAGCATGCGTTCGCGCTCGGCGCGGATCGTCGCCGCGCGTACAGCCGCCTCCGCGAGCGCAGCGGGTTCCAAGGCGCGGAATGCGAGATCGGCGCAGGGCTGCGGCACCGGGTACGGCGCCTGGCAGCGGCGCAGCACGTCGATCAGCGCGGGATCGGCGAGCAGGCAGCCGATGCGCGCGCCCGCAAGCGCATGCAGCTTCGACAATGTGCGCAGCACCGCGACATTGGGATAGTCGTCGATCAGCGACGACGCCGACGGCGTATCGGCGTATTCGATATAGGCCTCGTCGACCACCAGCAGCGCGCGGCCGGCCAGCGCCTGCGCGAGGGCGCGGATCGCGGCCAACGTGATCAGTTCGCCGGTCGGATTGCCGGGCGAGCACAGGAACACGATCTTCGCGCGACGGGCGATGGCGAGGTCGCGCATCGCGGCGAGATCGGTCATCCAGCCGTCGGGACGCTCGCGCATCGGCGCTTCCACCAGCGGCGCGCCCTGCAGCCGCGCGCACACCGCGTACATGCCGAACACCGGCGGCGCGATCACCACCGGATCGTGCTCGGCGCGGCACAGCGCGCGCACCAGCAGGTCGATGGCTTCATCGCTGCCGCGACCGATCATCAGCTGTTCCGGACGGACGCCATACACCTCGGCCAGTCGCGCGCGCAGCGCTTCGGGCTGGGGCTGCGGATAGCGGCGCAGCGCACCGGCATCGTCCGTCGGGTTCGACCACGGCGATTCGTTGGCGTTGAGCCACACGCGGCCTTCGACGTTGTGACTGCGCGCCGACGAATACCCGGCGAACGCGCGCAGATCCTCGCGGACCAGATCGATGACGCCCGCCTTCGTCTGCGCGGCGAACGGTGCGCTCATGGCGTCTCCACGGCGGGCAACGACGCGATGCGCAGACTCACCGCATTGGCGTGCGCCTGCAGACCCTCGGCTTCGGCGATGCGGATCGCGCTGGGCCCGATCCGGCGCAGGCCTTCAGCGGACACGCTCTGCACGCTGATGGCGGTCTGGAAACCGGTGACCGACAGCCCGCTCCACGCGCGCGCGGCGCCGCCGGTCGGCAGCACGTGATTGGTGCCGCTACAGTAGTCGCCGAGCGATTCGGCGGCGTAGTCGCCGAGGAACACCGAGCCCGCCGCACGCACGCGACCGAGCCACGGCTCCGGATCGCGCAGCGCCAGGATCAGATGTTCCGGCGCATAACGATTGCTGACCTCGAACGCCTGCTCGATGGACGTCACCACCACCAGCCGCGACTGCGCAAGCGCTTTGCGCGCGATGTCGGCGCGCGGCAGGCGCGCCAGCTGGCCCACGAGTTCGGCGGCGACGCGTGCGATCAGCGTCGACGAATCGCTGAGCAGGATGACCTGCGAATCCGGGCCGTGCTCGGCCTGGGACAGCAGGTCGGCGGCGACGAACGCCGGATTGGCGCCACCGTCGGCGATCACCAGCACTTCCGACGGGCCGGCCGGCATGTCGATGGCCGGACCGCCTTCCACCGTCGACACCTGTCGCTTGGCTTCGGTCACCCAGGCATTGCCGGGGCCGAACAGTTTGTCGCAGGCGGGCACGCTTTCGGTGCCGATCGCCATCGCGGCGATGGCCTGTGCGCCGCCGAGTTTGAACACCCGGCGCACGCCGCACTGGCGCGCGGCGAACAGCACCGTGGGATCGGCGCTACCGTCGGTGCGCGGCGGCGTGCAGACGATCACTTCATCGCAGCCGGCGATGCGCGCCGGCACGCCGAGCATCAGCATCGTCGAAGGCAAGGGCGCACTGCCCGCGGGGATATACAGGCCGACGCGCGCGATGGGCCGCACGATCCGCCGGCAGCGCACGCCTTCGGCGGTATCCACCGCATATTCGTGCATGCCGCTGTCGAGATGGAAGGCTTCGATACGGCCGGCGGCGTCGATGATCGCTGCTTTCAACGAGGGATCCAGCGACGCCTCGGCCGCTGCGAATTCGTCGTCCGACACCTCGAACACGTCGAGTACCGCATGATCGAGCAGCCGGGTGAATTTGCGCAGCGCCGCATCGCCGTCGGCGCGCACGCGGGCGATGATCTTGCCCACGCCGAGGCGTACCGCGGCGGCGGAATCCTGGGTCGGCCGGCGCAGCGCGGCGCGTTGGCCCGCATCGTCCAGCGTCGACCAGGTCAGCAGGTTCAGGTCGATCCGGTTCGCGAGCGACGCGCTGGTGAGCGACGCGCTTATCGGCGATGCGCCCGGGAACGACGCGTTCGCGGGCGAGGTCTTCATCGATGTACTCATGCCAGCATCCTCTCCACAGGCAGCACCATCAGGCCGCGCGCACCGGCGCGTTTGAGATCTTCGAGTCGTTGCCAGGTCATCGCGCCGTGGCAGAGCGCCTGCAGCGCGACATCGCCGGTACCGTTGCCGCTGGCATCGGTGCCGCCGCCATCCAGCGACATCACCGTCGGCGGCTCGGCATCGGGCAACAATTGCATCAGTTGCGACAGCGCCGCACGCGGCGCCTGGAACAACAGCAGTTTGCTGTCGCGGATTTTCATGACCCCGTCGAGCCGACGCAACAGCAGATCGGCGATACCGGCACGCACGTCGCTGAAACCGTCGGCCGGGCCGGCCAGCACCGCCTCGCTGTCGAGCACGGTCTCCACCGGCTTCAGGCCGTTGGCGACCAGGGTCGCACCGCTGGACACCAGATCGCAGACCAGATCGGCCTGACCCAGGCGCGGCGCGATTTCGACCGAGCCCGACATCATCACCACATCGGCGGGGATGCCGCGCTCGGACAGCCAGCGCGACAACAGCGCCGGATAACTGGTGGCGATACGCTTGCCCGGCAGTTGCGCCTGCGGATCCCACGTCCACTCGTTGGGAATGCCGAACATCAAACGACAGCGGCCGAAACCGAGCGCGCGCCATTCGCTGAAGGCCGGCGCCGCGCCGCGCATCTCGCGATCGTAGGCCTGCTCCCTCAGCACATTGCGACCGACCATGCCCAGGTCGCAGACGCCGTCGGCGATGAGGCCGGGGATGTCGTCGTCGCGCACCAGCAGGAGATCCACCGGCAGCGATTCGCCGTAGTAGAACAGCTTGTCGCGGCTCTCCTGCCAGCTCAGACCGGCGGCGGCGAGCAGCGCGAGCGCGGGCTCGCTGAGCCGGCCGCTCTTCTGGATGGCGATGCGCAGTCGATCCCGCTCGGTCGCGGCTGCCGTTCGTTGCATGGATGTGTCCTCATTGCGCGCCGGATCGGCGCGGTTGACGCTGCTGGATGGCCCGGCCGTAGCCGCCGGCACCGTGTTCGAGCGTGCGCGCGACGCGGCCGATGGTGGTCACGCTGACCAGCGTGCGATCGTGGATTTCGCGGTACGGCACGCCTTCGATGAGCAATGGCACCACCTTCCAGCGATCGGCCATCGCTTCGAGTTCGGCCGGCGTGCACAGATCGATCAGGAAGGCGCGGACATCCCCCGGCACCGACAACCCGGCGAGCGCCTGCGCCAATGCGTCGAGATCGGCCTCGGCATCGCGTTTCGGGACGGGCTGGGGGCGGTGCTTCATGGTCGTGTGCGTCGAATCAATGTATTAACGTGTTAATACATTAAATATCGGCAACGAAAGTGTCAAGCCGGCCCTATCCGAAAGCCCCGGCCTTTGCAGAAGCGTCGGAAGCCTGCTCTTGTGGGAGCGGCGGCAGCCGCGAAGCCCACAGAACGACCGCCTGCGGCAGCTCATGCAATCAAAACAAAGCTGAGGCGACCATCGGGATTGCACACCACATCGCCGATTCGATCCCGCGATTTCGCGGCTTGACCAACCGTTCGGTTGTTGAAAGCCGCCGCTCCCACAGGCGCAGGCTCAACCGGCCTGGCGCGCCGCCGCCAGCACCGCACCCTCACGAACCACCGCCAGCGCGGCGGCAAGATCGACATCCATCGCGCGGTCACGGGCCAGGAACGGCACGCGCTCGCGGATGGCGGCATGCGCCGCGGCCACGGCGCGACCGGGATGGAAAGGTTCGGCCGCGGCCAGCTCGACGCGCAGCGTCTCGACTTCGGCGAGGAAATCCGCATGGCGTTCGTCGATGGACTGCGGACCGCCCTGCACTTTCGCCGCCAGCTCCGCGGCGTCGGCGCGATCGGCCAGATCCCGGGCGGCGTTGATCATGTCGCGACGCAGGTCCAGGGCCTGCGCGGCGGTCATCAGTTCCAGCGCCAGCACCTTGCCGAGGTCTTCGACCATCGACAGCACGTGCCGCGCTTCGTTGGCGCCCATCGACACATGATCCTCGGCGTTCGCGCTGGTCGGGATCGAATAGACCGACGCCGGATGCGCGCGGCTGGCGAGATCGTTGACGATCGCCGCGGCGGTGTACTGCACGATCATGAAGCCGGATTCGGTGGCATCTTCATTACCGATCAGGAACGGCGGCAGGCCGTCGCTGGTCGCCGGGTCGACCAGCTTGTTGAGCCGGCGTTCGCTGATCGACGCCAGCACCGGGATGGCGGCCTTGACATAGCTCATCGCCAGCGCCAACGGCATGCCGTGGAAATGGCCGGCGGAAATCACCTGCTGCTCGACGTGCTCGGCGCGCGCGTCCGGGAACACCAGCGGGTTGTCGGTGACCGCATTCAATTCGATCTCGAATACGCGCTTGGCCTGCGCCGCGGCGTCGCGGACCGCGCCGTGCACCTGCGGGATGCAGCGCAGCGAATAGCTGTCCTGCGGCTGATGCTTCTTGCCGCCGCGGAACGGCTTGAAGCGCCGGTAGAACTTCTCGCGACCGTGGCGCTGATCGGTCGGCACCCAGTCCCAGCCGATATCGAAACTCAGCGCCTGCGATTCGGCGGTGTCCCAGCTCTTCGGCAACCACGGCCGGAATTTCGGCACGAGGTGATACGCGATGTCGGCGAGCGTCGAACCCGCAAGCAGCCCGCGCAGATTCGCCGCGACCTCGACCTGGCCCGGATGCGGCCGGAGCGCATGCACCTCTTCGGCGAACGCGCCGAGACGGCCGGCGAAGGCGTCGATGGTCATCGCCGCGGCCAGATCGGCGGTATCGAGCAACTCATCCAGACGGTGCAGCGCCAGCACGCCGGTGGCGAGCATCTGCGCGGTGCCGTTGTTCAGCGCCAGGCCTTCCTTGTACGACAGCGTCACCGGCGCGAGGCCGGCGCGCTTCAGGGCCTCCGCGCCGTGCATGCGCTCGCCCTCGTAGAACGCTTCGCCGCCGCCCAGCAGCACGATGGCCAGATGCGACAGCGGCGCCAGGTCGCCGCTCGCACCGACCGAACCCAACTGCGGCACCACCGGCACCACGCCGGCATTGAGCATTGCGGTCAGCGCCTGCAGGGTTTCGACGCGCACCCCGGAATGTCCGCGCAGCAGCGTATTGATGCGGATGCACAGCATCGCGCGCACCACGTCGGCAGGAAACGGCTCACCCACGCAAACGGCATGCGAGACGATCAGGTTGTGCTGCAGTTCCTGATGCAGCGAGCGGCCGGAAGGCGTCGCGCCCGGCAACGCATCGCGCAAGGGATGCGCGCCCAGCAATTTGTCGGCGTTGCTGCCGAACCCGGTGGAAACGCCGTAAATGGGCTCCTCGCGGCGCACTTGTTCGGCCAGGAACGCGGCGGCGTGCGCGACATTGCGCAGCGCGCCCTCGTCCAGCATCACCTGGGCGCCGTAGGCGACCTCCACCATCCGGTCGCGGGTCAGCGAACGGCCGTCCAGGCGGATCGGTTTCATGCCTTCACCCCGGGCCGCGCCGATTGCGCGCTCGGCAATGCGCGCCACTGTTCGCGTTCGACCAGCAGCGTGCGCGCGAGGTCGGCCTCGGCGACTTCGAACTGTTCGCCGCGACGCAGATCCTTCACCGCGACCGTGCCGCGCGCGACTTCGTCTTCGCCGCGGATCACCACGAAGCGGATGCCGGCGCGGTCCGCGTACTGCATCTGTTTGGCGAGCTTGCGCGGTTCGAGCTGGGTTTCGACGTTCAATCCGCCCGCGCGCAGCTTCTGCGAGAGCGACAGCGCGGCATCGAGGCCGGCGTCGTCCATCAGCGACACCAGCACGTCGACCGAGCTGTCGGCGGTCGCCACCAATCCGGCTTCGCGCAGTTGCCAGAACAGCCGCGTCAGACCGATGGAAATGCCCACGCCCGGCAGCTTCGACTTGGTGTAGTGGCTGGCGAGGTTTTCGTAGCGCCCGCCGGAACAGATCGAACCGATTTCCGGATTCGCGTTCAAAGTGGTCTCGTAGACGATGCCGGTGTAGTAATCGAGGCCGCGCGCGATCGAGAGATTCAGCGCGAAGCGGTCGTCGGCGACGCCCAGCGCGCGCAGCTGGCGCAGCACCTCGCGCAGTTCGTTGCGGCCTTCGTCGAACAGCGCCGTGCCCGCGCCCAGCGCATCCAGCGCGGCCTGCGCCGCATCGTGTCCGGTCGCGCGCACGCGCGAGAACGCCAGCAGCGTGTCCGCGACATCGGGCGCGAGCGCGAAGCCTTCGCCGGTCAGGGTCGCGCGCACCGCGTCTTCGCCGCGCTTGTCGAGCTTGTCGATTTCGCGCAACACCGCGGCCTGGCGCTCGCCTTCTCCGATGCCCTGGCCCTCGAAAAAGCCGCGCAGCAGCTTGCGGTGGTTGAACTGGATGGTGAATTCGCCGATCGCCAGCGCCTCGAACACGGAGGCGATCACCGCCGGGATTTCCGCATCGTGACGGGTGGACAGCGCGTCCTTGCCGATCACGTCGATATCGCACTGGTAGAACTCGCGGAACCGGCCGCGCTGCGCGCGCTCGCCGCGATACACGCGCTGCATCTGGTAGCGGCGGAACGGGAACGCGAGGTCGTGCTCGTGCTCGGCGACGTAGCGCGCAAGTGGGACGGTGAGGTCGAAGCGCAGGGCGAGTTCGGGCAGCGCGACGGGCGGCATGACCATTGGAGAGACGCCGATGCCATTGCCCGACTCGGACATGACAGCCAGTTGGTTTTTGTAGCTCTCCAACCCGCCAGTGGACTGCACGAAATACACTTGGCGTTCGGTCTCGCCACCAGTCTTAGTCAGCAACACTTCGGACAGCTCCATCACCGGCGTTTCCACTGGCAGGAAGCCGTAGCGCTCGAAGGTGCGGCGGATGGTGTCGAGCATCCGCTGGAAGGCGATCTGATCGCGCGGCAGCAGTTCGAGGACGCCGGGCGGTGTACGCGGCTTGATCAAGTGGAACTCCGGGGCATGCAGCAGAGGCGTCAAGTTTAGCGGGTGGCCGGGCCGGAGGCCGCTCCTTGGGGGGTCAATCGGCGATGAGGCAGGCACCGCAGCCCGGGCTTGCCGAAACCGGGGCCGGCTCTTAGAATGACCGGCTGCAATGTCGGGGTGTAGCTCAGTCTGGTAGAGCGCTACGTTCGGGACGTAGAGGTCGCAGGTTCGAATCCTGTCTCCCCGACCAATTGCCTGATCCGAAAGGCCGCCCATGAGGCGGCTT
>JAIMKJ010000002.1:142552-151833 GCA_020692565.1 Thermomonas sp. | reverse complement strand
TGGTTCGGCAGCCGCACGCGCGGCTTTGACGGCCGGGCGCCCTGCTTCGCACCATGGCGGGTTCGAATCCTGTCTCCCCGACCAAATTGCTTGATCCGAAAAGCCGCCCATGAGGCGGCTTTTTTTGTTGTCCGCAGCTTTCGTGACGACTTCGGCGGCAGCCGACGCCGGCCGCATAGGGGGCGCCTGTCGCGCACCGTTCCTCCCGACCGGTCCGAAAACAACGGTGCGCCGCAGGCGCGCCCTATTGCACATCACTTATGAAAAGCCGCCCATGAGGCGGCTTTTCTGTTGTCCGCGAATCGTGGCGGACGCTGCGACAGCCGCGCGCAGCGTCGGGCGGGGGATGCCGGCTTTCGCGCCATTCCGGCCGGAGCGAACCTGTATATCTGCGACCCAATCGATTCATAAAGCGGATATTCGTCACATTTTGGCCCGATTCTTGTTAGGGGTACCCGGGGTCCGTTGACCTCCCCCTCCATCGCCGCGTTTCGCTGGCGGCCCCGATCGAGCAGATAAATCATGGTGATACATGCGGTTTAGCGTTTCCGTGCGCGCCCTCACGCTGGGCATCGCACTGACTTCATTGTCGACCTGCCCACAATTCTCGACGGCTAGTGACGCTCGGCGTCCAGATCAGTCGGACATTGCCCAGATCAAGCGTCTGCGCGACGAGAAAGCCTGGTTCCCCGCATTGGAAAAGATCGAGTCGCTCGCGGCGCAGTTTCCGGACGACGACGATCTGTACGTGCTGCGGGTGCATACCCTCGGCGAAATCGGCGCGCGGCAGAAAGCCTGGCAGTTGTTTCGGGCGCGGCCAACGTTGTTCTCTGCGGAGGAGGCGCAGCGGATCGAGCTGGACAGGCTGGCCGCCGCGATCAGCGGCAGCATGTTCTACGCCGGGACGCCCGAGGCGCGCCGAACGGCCGGGCTGGACGCCGAACTCGCCGTCCAGGACTACCTCCAGCGCAGCGGTGCCACGACGGTTCCACAGCGGCTGCGCTACGACCGCATGCTGCTGCTGAACGAACTGAAGCGCCACGAGGATGTCGTCGCCGAATACGAACGCGCGCGCGCCGAAGGAGCGACGGTGCCGGCCTACGTCGCGGCGGCGGTCGGCGATTCGCTGCTGGCGCTGCGCCGGCCCGAGGACGCCTTCGTCGCGCTCGAGATCGCCACCACCGCGAACCCGCAGGACACCCAATGGGGCATCCAGCAGGCGTACGCGCTGTCGGAAGCCGAGCGTTTCGCGCCTGCGCTCGAGCTGCTGGACCGGCATGTCGCCGGCAACGAGCCCTGGCTGCGGGCCGCCGATGCGCGCCAGAGCCATCCGAACTGGAAGCGTTACGACGCGGAAACCAACCGCGCGCTGATGGCCTCCTACGCCGAGGATCTGCCCGGCGCGCAGGCGGCGCTGGAACCGATGCTGGAGATCGCGCCGAAGAGCAGCGGGCTGCACGCAGCGCTGGGCATGCTTTATGCACGGCGCGGCTGGGCCGAGCGCGGGCTGCGCCACCAACGGATCGCCGCCACCCTGGACCCCGACAATGTGTCCGCGCTGATCGGGCAGACAGAAAGCCTGATGCAACTGCAGCGCGACGATCTGGCCGCACCGATCGTCGCCGAACTGGGCCGCCGTTATCCCGACGCCACACACGTGCTGCGTCTGCAGCGCGATTGGGAACGCCATCGCGGCTGGCGCTGGGGCATCGAGACCGCCGCTTCGGACAGCCGCGGGACCGGCGCATCCTCGCCGCAAGGCGCCGAGGATGCGCATCACGCGTTCCGGATCGAAAGCCCGCTGATCGACGATCGCTGGCGCGTTGTTGCCGGCGGCGACGATCGTTCGGCCGAATTCGGCGGCCGCACCGTGCGCGACCGCCGCGGCTGGGCCGGCGTGGACTACGCCTTCGACCGGCTAGGCTGGCGGCTGGTCGCGAACCGCAGCGTGGACGCGCTGGATAGCGCAGGCCTGTCGTTCGATCTGCAGTGGCGTTTCAGCGACACCCTCGATGGTGGCCTCGTCGCGCGCCGCCACGATCCGAACGCCTCGCTGCAGGCGCGCGCATCGGGCCTCCAGGCCGACACCTTCGGCGTATCGCTCGCATGGAACCGCGACGAACGCACCGGCGTGTCCGCCGCCCTGCAACAGAGTCGCTACGACGACGGCAACCGCCGCGACTCGGTGTCGCTGCGCCAGGATCAACGCTTGCTTACCCGCCCGCACCTGTCGCTCACGGGCACGGCCGGCGTCTACGCCAGCCGCGGCTCGCGCGACGACGCGCCGTACTTCAATCCGCGACGCGACGCTTCGCTCGAGTACACGCTCAAGGCCGACCACCTCGCATGGCGGCGATACGAACGTCACTTCCGCCACCGGCTCGCGGTCACCGTCGGCCAATACCGCCAGGACGGCTTCGACAGCGCATGGGTCGCGTCGGCGCAATACGAACACGAGTGGCGCTTCGCGCCCGGCCGGGTGCTGACCTATGGCGCCCGCTGGGGCAAACCGGTCTACGACGGCAATCGCGAAGAACACCTCGGCGTGTACGCCGGCTTCTCGTGGGGAGAATGACATGACATCCATCGCACTCATCCGATATTTCTCGTTGATGCTCTTCGCGGCACTGGCGTTCGCGCCGCAGCCTGCGGACGCCGGCAACGGCGACCTGCTGGTCATCAGCTATCACGACATCCGCGACGACGTGGCGCCGAAGGGCGACGGCGACCGCTACGCGATCAGCACGCACAATTTCGTCGCCCAGATCGACTGGCTGATCGCATCGGGCTACCGTCCGGTGTCGCTGGATGACGTATTGCGCGCATCGCGCGGCGAGGCAGCGCTGCCGGAGAAAGCGGTGCTGCTGACCTTCGACGATGGCCTGCGCAGCGTCTACACGCGTGCGTTCCCGGTACTGCGTGCCTATCGCATCCCGGCCGTCGCCGCGGTCGTCACCGATTGGATCGACATGCCGGCGGCGACCCGCGTGCCGTACGGCGTGCGCGATTTCACCCACGACGATTTCATGACCTGGCCGCAACTGCGCGAGATGCAGGATTCGGGGCTGGTGGAGATCGCCTCGCACAGCGCCGATCTGCACAAGGGCGTGCCGGGCAATCCGCAGGGCAACACCATGCCCGCGGCGACCACGCGCCTCTACGACGCTGCCAACGGCCGTTACGAAAACGAAGCCGAATATCTGGCGCGCATCGGCAACGACCTGCGGCGCAGCCGCGACGACATCGCACGTCATCTCGGCCGCGCGCCGCGCGCGCTGGTGTGGCCGTATGCGGCGAACAATCCGCGCATCAACGCCATCGCCGACACGCTGGGCATGCCGATCAGCTTCGATCTGGAAGGCCGCAACGCACGGATCGGCGCAGACCTGCACGGATTGGGACGGCTGCTGATGGTCGACAACCCGGCCGCGCCCGAACTGGCCTACGAACTGCGCCACGACCCGCAGCTCAACGGCCTGCGCGCGCTGCAGATCGACCTGGACAGCGTCTACGACGCCGATCCGCAGCAGCAGGCGCGCAACCTCGACACGCTGATCGAACGGGTCAAACGGATCGGTCCGAGCCATGTCTTCCTGCAGGCCTTCGCCGATCCGGACGGCAACGGCTCGGCGGACGCGCTGTACTTCCCGAACCGGCACCTGCCGATGCGCGCCGACCTCTACAGCCGGGTGGCCTGGCAGCTGAAGACCCGCGCCGAAGTGCAGGTCTATGCCTGGCTGCCGGTGCTCGGCTTCGAACTGCCCGATGCGCAGGCACGCGCGACGCTCGCGATCCGCAGCACGTCGCCGGAAATCTATCGGCTGGATTTCACCAGACCCGAAGCGCGCCGCATCATCGGCGATCTCTACGAAGACCTGGGCGCGGCCGGCTATTTCGAAGGCCTGCTCTTTCACGACGACGCTTTCCTGCGCGACGACGAACTGCCCTCGCTCTCGCCCGGCGCAGCCGCCGAGCGCACCGAAGCGTTGATCGGATTCACCCTGGCGCTGAAGGAATCGGCGCAACAGTGGCGACCGAAGCTCAAGACGGTGCGCAATCTCTACGCGCGCACGATACTGGAACCGGACAGCGAAGCGTGGTTCGCGCAGCGGCTCGACCGCTTCAACCACGCCTACGACTTCACCGCGATCATGGCCATGCCGTGGATGGAGCGCAGCCCGAATCCGGAACGCTGGATGCGCGAACTGACCGCGGCGGTCGCCAAAGTGGATCCGCGCTTCGAGCAGAGCCTGTTCGAGCTGCAGACGGTGGACTGGCGCGACAGCACGCGTATTCCGGGCGAGGTGCTGCTGGAGCAGGTGCGCACCCTGCAGGCGGCCGGTGTACGCCATCTCGGCTGGTATCCGGACGACTTCATCGCCGATCAACCGCAGTGGGAAGACGCGCGCGCGGCCATGTCCGCACGCAATTTTCCCTACGTGCAGAAGTGACGCATGGACGCATTCGTTTCTTTCCTGTTCCAGTTCACATTCTTCTATCCGCTGACGATGTCTCTGCTGTGGATCGCCGGCGGCCTGCATTATTACCTGCGCCGCGAGCGCGGTAGCCGCGTGCGCACCGATCCGCCCGAACTCGCATCCGAGCCCTTCGTCTCGATATTGATTCCCTGCCACAACGAAGGCGATCAGGCGGACGAAACCATCGAAGCCGCACTGGCGCAGCGCTATGCGAACTTCGAGGTCATCGCCATCAACGACGGCAGCCGCGACCACACCGCGGAGCGCCTCGATGCGCTGGCGGCCCGGCACGAACGTCTGCGCGTGATCCATCTCGACCGCAATCTCGGCAAGGCCAACGCCATGCGCATGGGCGCGCTGGCCGCGCACGGCGAATTCCTGCTGTGCATCGACGGCGACGCCCTGCTGGACGAGTACGCGACGCACTGGATGGTCTCGCATCTGCTGACCGGACCGCGCGTCGGCGCGGTGACCGGGAACCCGCGCATCCGCAACCGCTCCACGCTGCTCGGCAAACTGCAGGTGGGCGAGTTCTCCTCGATCATCGGCATGATCAAGCGCGCGCAGCGCGTCTACGGCCGTATCTTCACCGTCTCCGGCGTGATCTGCGCCTTCCGCCGCAGCGCGTTGCATCGCATCGGCTACTGGGCCGACGACATGATCACCGAGGACATCGACATCAGCTGGCGACTGCAGATGGATCACTGGGACATCCGCTACGAGCCGAACGCGCTGTGCTTCATCCTGATGCCGGAAACCCTGAAAGGCCTGTGGCGTCAGCGGCTGCGCTGGGCCTGCGGTGGCGTGGAAGTCATGCTGCGTCACGCCCGATCGCTGTTTTCGTGGCGCCGCCGCCGGATGTGGCCGGTGCTGCTGGAATACATGCTCAGCGTGTTCTGGGCCTACACGATGCTGTTCATCATGGTGCTGTGGGCGATCGGCCTGTTCGTCGCGCTGCCGCCACGGTTCTACGTGGACAGCATCCTGCCCGGGTGGCACGGCGTGGTGCTGGGGCTGGTGTGTCTGCTGCAGTTCGCGGTCAGCATGGTCATCGACCGCCGCTACGAAACGCGCATCGGCCGCAACTACTACTGGATGATCTGGTACCCGATCGCGTACTGGATGCTCAGTCTGTTCACCACGCTCGTCGCCGTTCCCAAGACCTTGACCAAGAAACGACGCCAACGCGCCGTCTGGGTCAGCCCCGACCGAGGTGTCAGATGAAATTCGATTCGCGACTCATCCAGAACAGCGACAAACTTCCCCGATCGCATCGCGTGTTCTGGGGCAGCGTCACCGGCGTCTTCTGGCTGCTCTATCTTTATCTCTGGCTGCCGCTCATCACCCTGGCGATGTGGATGCTGGGCGTCAACAACGCCGTGGTGGAGCTCTACATCCGCAAGGGTACCGTCGACACCTACCTGCTGGTGGCGCTGCCGCTGATCGCGCTGGTCTGCGCGGTGGTCCTGTCCGCCTGGGCCGAATACAACCGACGGCGCTTCCAGGGGCTCGACCGCCGCGCCGCGTCCGAGCCGGTCGGGATCGAGATGATCGCGCGCACGCTCGGCGCACAGAGCGAAGTCGCCGCGGCCATGCGCGTCGGCAAACACATGACGTTGACGATGAGCGACGAGGCCACACCGGTGGCGGTGCGCGAGCATGCGGCAATCGCTCACCGCAGCAACGAGGCATCCGTGCGACGGACCGCGCCGGTCGCGAAAGAGATCAGCCTCGAAACCATCTAGGCGGCGTCAATGACTAACGCACGAGGTTCCGGGCCTGTCCGACGCCGCGCACCACGAACCGTTCGATGGTCAACGATTCCGCGCCCATCGGCCCGTAGGCATGCAGGCGCGTGGTGGAAATGCCGATCTCGGCACCGAGGCCCAACTCGCCGCCGTCCGAGAAGCGCGACGAGGCGTTGACCATTACCACCGCGCTGCGCAAGGCATGAACGAAGCGCGCGGCGGCGGCTTCGTCGCGGGTGGCGATGACTTCGGTGTGATCGGAACCGTGACGGCGAATGTGGGCGATGGCGTCGTCCAGCGAATCGACCACGCGCACGGCGAGGATCAGATCGAGGAATTCGGCGTCCCAGTCGTCGTCGCTCGCCGGCCTGGCATCGGCGATCAGCGCGCAAACGCGTGCGTCGCCGCGCAGTTCGACGCTGCGTTCGCGCAGCATCGCCGCGGCGCGCGGCAGGAACTCGGCAACGATGTCGGCATGCACCAGCAGCGTTTCCAGCGCATTGCAGGCGCTGGGCCGCGCGACCTTGCCGTCGAGCAGCAGGTTCAATGCTAGATCGGGATCGGCGGCGGCATCCACGTACAGATGACACACGCCCTTGTAGTGCTTGATCACCGGCACCCGCGCATGCTCGGCGACGAAGCGGATCAGGCCCTCGCCGCCGCGCGGAATCGCCAGGTCGATGATGTCGTTGAGCTGCAGTAGTTCGATCATCGCCTCACGGCGCAGGTCGTCGATCAACGTCAACGCGGCGGCCGGCACACCGGCATCAAGCAACGCACGCTGCAGCGATGCGGCGATCGCGGCATTGCTGCGGATCGCTTCGGAACCGCCGCGCAGGATCACGCCGTTGCCGGCCTTCAGGCACAGCGCCGCAGCGTCGGCAGTGACGTTCGGTCGTGCCTCGTAGATCATGGCGATCACGCCCAGCGGCACGCGCACGCGTTCGATTTCGATGCCGTTGGGCCGGGTTTCTCGGCGGGTGATCTGGCCGACCGGATCGGGCAGGTCGGCGACCTCGCGCAGCGCATGGGAGATGCCGGCGATGCGCTGCGGATCGAGCATCAACCGGTCCAGCATCGCGCTGCCGATGCCTTTCGCTTCCGCCGCGCGCAGGTCTTCGGCGTTGGCCGCGAGAATCGTGGCGGCATCGGCATCCAGCGCATCGGCCATCGCCCGCAGCAATGCGTTCTTGGCGTCGGTGGACAGCGCGGCAACCGCCTGCGCGGCAGCGCGGCACGCCAGCGCCTGCGCGCGGATGGACAGCGCCTGCACGGGATGTTCAGACATCGGCGACCTCGTTCGGATTCGATGCATGCAGCGAAAGATCGTCGCGGTGGACGATGGTGTCACCGTAGTTGTAGCCGAGGATGCTTTCGATGTCCTGCGACCTGCGGCGCGCGATGCGGCGGATATCGGCCGCGGAATACTGGGTGACGCCGCGGGCGACGCTGCGCGTGCGACCAGCGTCGACGCATATCACTTCGACCAGATCGCCGCGGCGGAATTCGCCCTGCGCATCGGCCACGCCGATCGGCAACAGCGATGCGCCCTTGTCGATCAGCGCCGCCGCCGCCCCGGCATCGATCAAGATCGCAGCGCCCTGCTCCACCGGCGCATGCCGCAGCCAGTGTTTGCGCGCAGCGACCCGGCTGCGCGCGGCGACCAGGCGAGTGCCGCTGAGCCGGCCTTCCGCCAGCGCGCGCGACACCGCTTCGAGCGTACCGTTGAACAACACGGTATCGATGCCGGCCGCGCCGGCGCGCTGTGCGGCGAGAATCTTGGTACGCATGCCGCCGGTACCGACATTCGAACCCGCGCCGCCAGCCATCGCCAGAATGCTGTCGCCGGGATCGGTCACCCGTTCCATCGGTCTGGCCGTTGGATATGCGCGCGGGTCGGCGTCGTACAGACCATCGATGTCGGTGGCGATGAACAACACATCGGCATCGATCAGCGCCGCGACGATCGCGCCGAGCGTGTCGTTGTCGCCGAGTTTCAGCTCATCGACCGAAACCGTATCGTTCTCGTTGACGATCGGCAGCGCACCGCAGCGCAGCAGTTCGCGCAGCGTCGCGCGCGCATTGAGATAGCGGCGGCGGTTGCGCACGTCGTCGTGGGTCAACAGTACCTGCGCCACCGGCCTGGCGAAGAAACCCTGCCAGAACGCCATCAGTTTCGCCTGGCCGAGCGCGGCCAGCGCCTGGCGTTCGGCCATCGCCGCGCCTGGCCGCGGCGTAGCATGCAGGGCCGCCTGCAGGATCGCGCGTCCCGCCGCGACCGCGCCCGACGACACGATCACCAGCTCGCGGCCCTGCGCCTGGCAGGCTTCGACGAATGCGGCGAGGTGCTGCGCGTTGCGCGGCGAAAGCCCGCCGTCGCCGGCGAGCAGACTGCTGCCGACCTTGAGCACGCCCCGTTTCCATCCGGGAATCGTCTGTTCCGTGAAGGCGATCCGCATGCTCATGTCGGCCTCACGTGCTTCGCAGGCGCGCGCGCAGAACGTCGAGTCGCAGGTCCGCAGCGGCGCCCGGCGACACCCGCGCCTTCAGACTGGCCTCGGGATCGCCCTCCGCCCAGCGCGCCGGATCGGCGGCCTGCCTGTAGGCGTCCCGGAACGGCAATCCCTGACGCGCGAGATCGACCGCGAGATCGGTCGCGTACATCGACGGATCGAGCGCGGCGCGCATCGCGTCAGGTTTCCATTCCAGATTGCGCAGCAGATCCGGCAGCAGCTCGAGCGCGCCCAGTCCGCGCCCGAAGGCGTGGAAGATCGCGCCCTTGCTGAACTGCAGATCGCGGTGATAGCCAGACGGCAGCGACAACAGATGTTCGATCTCGGTGCGCGCGGCGGCGGCGCTGGCGTAGCTCGCGCGCATCAATTCGATCACATCCGGATTGCGCTTGTTCGGCATGATCGAACTGCCAGTGGTGTACTGCGCCGGCAGCGCGACGAACGCGAACTCGGCGCTGGTGAACAGACTCAGATCCCAGGCGAGGCGACGCAGATCGAGCAGCGCCGAGCACAAGGCCTCGATCGCGGCGATCTCGAACTTG
>JAIMKJ010000002.1:92367-142530 GCA_020692565.1 Thermomonas sp. | reverse complement strand
CGGCCGAGACCTGCAGGCGGCCGAAGCCAAGCGATTCGGTGACATGATCGCGATCCAGCGGCAGGTTCACGCCGTAACCGGCGGCGCTGCCGAGCGGATTGGCATCGACCCACGCCAGCGTGTCGCGCGCGCGCTGCGCGTCGTCGATGAACCCTTCGGCCCACGCCGACCACCACATCCCCAGCGACGACACCACCGCACGCTGCAGATGCGTGTAACCCGGCACCGGCACATCGGCCTCGACTTCCGCGCGCGCCAGCGCGACCTCGGCGGACTCGATGCACAGCGCATGCAGCCGCGCGAGCCGGTCTTTCAGCCACAGCCGGGTCGCGACCAGGATCTGGTCGTTGCGGCTGCGGCCGGTGTGGATCCTGCGGCCGGCATCGCCGAGACGTTCGATCAAGCGCGACTCGATCGCCGAGTGGCCGTCTTCGAAGCGTTCGTCGAGCACGAAATCGCCGTTACTGAAGTCTTCGGCAAGATTCGCCAGTTCGACCTGGATGCCCGCGAACTCGTCGGCACCGAGGATGCCGATCCGCAACAGCCCCTGCGCGTGCGCGCGACTGGCTTCGATATCGAACAGGAAAAATTCGCGATCGAGCATCACATCTTCACCGGCGAGGAAGCGCTGGATGCGTTCATCGACTTTCACGCCGGGTTTTTGCCAGAGCAGGTCGGACATGGTGGGTTCCGTTCGTCAGTCGGCGGCCATCGCCGCGAGGATGCCGGTCATTTCATCGAGACCGAACGCGATATTCAGATTCTGCAGCGCCTGCGTCGCCGCGCCTTTCAGCAGATTGTCCTCGGTCGCGACCACCACCAGCCGGCGACCGTCGTCCGACAGCGCGAAGCCGCCGATCTCGACGTGATGACGGCCGGCGATGCGACTGACCCACGGTGCGTCGTCGCCCACCTGCACCAGCGGTTCGCGGTCATAGGCGTCGCGATAACGCGCAAGCACTGCGTCTCGCGCAACCGTTTCGGACAGATGCAGATTCACGGTCATCGTGATCCCGCGGAAATGCGAGGCGACATGCGGCATGAACTCGACGGGATGTGCGAGTTGGCGCGTCACCTCGCGTTCGTGCACATGCCCGGTCAACGCGTACGGCATCAGATTGTCGCGCAGCTTGTCGGGGTCGTTCTTGTCCGACGGCGACGTACCCGCGCCCGAATAACCGGACACACCGAAGCACTGCGCCGGCCCGTCGAGCAGCTCGAGCATCGGTGCGATCGCGAGTTGCATCGCGGTGGCGTAGCAGCCGGGATTGCTGATGCGACGTTCGCCGAGGTAACACGCACGGGTGAGTTCCGGCAACCCGTAGTACCAACTGTCGTCGAAGCGATAGTCGGCGGAAAGATCGACGATGACGGGATTCGCATCGGCAGCATCGAATGCCGCCACGCAGGCCGCAGCCTTGCCGTTCGGCAAAGCCAGCACCACCGCATCGGCACCGAGCGACGGCAACGCCTCGTTCGCCGGCGACGAATAGCGCAGTTCACCGCTGTAGGCGTCGACGTGATCGGCAAGCCGCTGTCCGTCGAGTTCGCGCGAGCCGACATACATCAGCTCGAAGTGCGGATGCGCGGCGAGCAGCCGGATCAACTCCGCACCGACGTAGCCGCGGGCGCCGACGATGCCGACGCGGAATGTCCCTGCGCTCATGCGCTTCGCTCCCGATGTTGCCCAAGCTTCGATTCGAGATTGCCTCGCAGCACCGGCCATTCCGCGGCGAGGATCGAAAACACCACGGTGTCACGCAGTGTGCCGTCGCGATGGCGCATGTGCGCGCGCAGCACGCCGTCGCGCCTGGCGCCGAGGCGCTCGATGGCCGCCTGCGAACGCAGATTCTCGCGACTGGTTTCCAGCGCCACCGCTTCGCAGCGCCACTGCATGAATGCGTGATCGATCAACAACCGCTTCGCCTCGGTGTTCAGACCGCTGCGCTGCACGCGCTGCGCATACCAGGTGTAGCCGAGCTTGACGCGCGGCACGCCGCGATCGATGTCGTAGAACCGGGTGCTGCCGACGACTTCGCCTGCGGCATCCTTCACCACGAACGGCACCGCCTGGCCCGCATCGCGCTGTTGCAATGCCGCCGCGATGTAGTCCTCGGCTTCGCCCGGTTGCGGCCCCGGCACGCTGGTGTAGCGCAACGCCCACAGCGTGCCGTCGGCGGCGGCGGCGCGCAGCGCATCGGCATGCCCGATCACCAGCGGTTCCAGCCGCACATGGCGGCCTTCGAGCGTCGGCGTGGCGAACGGATCGTTCATCGCATTCAGTCCATCAAGGTCGCCGGCCGCTGCCGGCAGTGTGCGAGGCAGAAACGGAACCGTTCCATCCCCTCGCGATCGATATCGCCCAGTCCGTACCAGTACGCGCGCCAGCGCTCCTGCTTGACGCTGCCGTCGGCTTCGGCATCGTAGAACGCATTGACCGGATTGCCGATCCGCGAACGCCAGAACAGCCGCGGCTGCGCTTCGCGCATCAGCTGCCACACCGCGCGACCGAGCCCCTCGCCCTGCGCGTCGTCCAGCACCGCGAATTTGTCGAGATACGGCAACCCGTTTTCTTCGGTGAGGATGACCGCAGCGCGATAGTTCTCGCTGACGTAGGCGCGATGCAGCGCGGTGCGCTCGAAGTAATCCGGCACCAACGTACGTCCGAACGCGGATTCGATCAGATCGCGCAGGCGGACGGTATCGATGTCGTTCCAGCTCGACGCCTGCAGCACGCGCTCGCCGCGGCGCACCAGCGTGCCCGAGCCCTTGTGCGTGAACAGTTCCTTCGCCAACTCTTCGGGCCGGGTGATCGACACCGAGGACGACAGCGGCAGCGCGTCGAGCAGTTGCTTGATCTGTTCGATCTTCACGCGCATGCCGCCGTTGATCCACGGCTGCGCCATCAGCGCATCGTACTCGGTCGACAGATTGATCGAATCGATGACGTTGCCGTCGCCGTCGAGCAGGCCGCCGGTACCGGTGAGAAAGACGATCTTGTACGGCTGCAGCACCTGCACCAGTTCGTTGGCGGCGAAGTCCGCATTGACGTTGAGGATCTGGCCGCCGACGGTTTCGCCCAGACTGGCGATGACCGGAATGGAGCCAGCCTGCAGGCTGGCGTGGATCGGCGCGAGATCGACGCGCTTCACCTCGCCGACCAGGCCGTAGACATCGCGATCGAGATAATCGGTCTCGAAGACCCCGGACACGATCGACGTCGCGCGCGCGTCCTGCGCCTGAAGCGCTTCCACCAGCTTCAGATTCTGCGCATGGAACACCCGGCGCACGACCGCCAGCGCTTCCGGCGTGGTCACGCGCAGGCCATTGATCGTCTGCTTCTGGATACCGGCTGCGGACAATTCTTCGTCGAGCTGCGGACCCGCACCGTGGATGACGATGGGCGTCAACCCGACATCCTGCAGGAACGCGAGCGAAGACGTGAGCGCGCCAAGATCGTCGCGCAGCACCGCGCCGCCGACCTTCACCAGCGCGAAGCGCGCCGCGTCCAGCTGCGAGAAGCGCTTGAGGTACTGCGAAATCTCTTTCGCGCCGGCCATGCTGGACAACAGCCGGACGATGGTCTGTCGGGTCTGCGGGTCGTGGACTTTGTGGTCGAGTCCGTTGTATTGCAGCATGGGCGTCATGCGGAAACGGCTCCGTCGAGGATGCGGATGATGGATGCGGTGTAGCGTTCGAGCTGATCGAGCGTCACCCATTCGTCGGCGGTGTGGGCCTGGGCGATATCGCCGGGGCCGTAAACGAACGCAGTGAGCCCCGCGCCGGAAAACAGCGAGGCTTCGGTCCAGAAATCGACGGCGTTGCCGATCGGCAGACCGAGTTCGTCGGCGAGATCGCGCGCCGCGAGGCGGCGCTCTTCGGCGCTGGCGACATCCCCGGCCGGCAGCGACGGGCCGCGGAAGGTTTCTTCGTAGTGGCCGATGGCTTCGGCGGCGGCGCAGTCGCGGAACCGCGCGTGCAGCTCGTCGATGTCGTGAGACGGCAGCGGACGGAAGCCGAAACGCAGCTCTGCGCTCGGCGCGATCACATTGGCCTTGATTCCACCTTCGACCTTGCCGATGTTGAAACGCAGGCCGGTCAGACCGCCGAAACGACGATGCGATTCGGCTTCGACCAGATCCAGCGCGTTCGCGCCCCAGCGCATGGCGTGATGCAGCGCGTTGCTGTGCATCGCGTTCGCGCCGGAGGCATGCCCGGCCGCACCGCGGAATTTCATCAGCACCGACGCGATGCCGCGATGCGCGAGCACCGCTTCGCACTGCGTCGGTTCGGCGATGATCGCTTCGCGGAAACCGTGATCGCTCGTCAGGAATGCGGCGATGCAGCGGGCGTCGTTGGCTTCTTCGTCGGTGCTGAACAGGAATGCCGCATCGCCGGCCGTGCGCTGCGCCGCGACGACGAGACCGGCCGCCGCGCCCTTGATGTCGCAGGCGCCGAGCCCGATGGCCTTGCCGTCGCTCACCCGCAGCGTCAGCGGATCCGCGCTCCAGGCCTCGGACGATGGCACGGTATCGAGATGCACGTTGAACACGCGCGTGGGTTTGCCGCGCACCGCGAGCATCGACACCGCACCGGCGCCGTGATCGGTCACCGTGCAGACGAAGCCGGGCAGCTGCGCGCGCAGATGATCGAACATGCCGCCCGTGCCGATATCGCGCGGAGGGTTGCGGGTGTCGAAGGACACCAGCGCTTCGAGATGTTGGAGGATGTCGTTGAGCATATGGGTCATCATCGGATGATGCGGGCGGCACGGTGGCCATGGAGCGGGCTTCAGCCCGCTACGCCGGGACTGTCCCGGTGCTGCGGCGGCCTGAAGGCCGCTCTACAAGGTGCTTTTCATTTGTTCACTTCGGCCCAAAGCGTGCTGCTCATGCCGAACAGTTTGATGAAACCCTCCGCCTCCACCACGCCCCAGTCCGCCGACTGCGCGTATGTCGCGCCCTTGGCGTGCAGCAGGTGCGGCGAACGCACCGCCACCGCATCGACGCGGCCACCGCGGGTTTCCAGCACGACCTCGCCGTTGACCATCGCCTGCGACGACGCGAGAAACGCTTCGAGATCGGTCTTCAGCGGATCGTGATAGAAGCCTTCGTAGACCAGTTCCACCCACTTGCGCGCGACATCGGGCTTGAAACGATTCTGCTGTTTGGTCAGCACCGCTTCTTCCAGCGCGCGATGCGCGACCAGCAGCGCGGCGAGACCCGGCGCTTCGTAGACAATGCGGCCCTTGAGGCCGATGGTCGTATCGCCGGTATACATGCCGCGGCCGACGCCATACGGCGCGAACAGCGCATTGAGCTTCGCCAACAACTGCGCGCCGGTCATCGCATGACCATCCAGCGATACGGCTTCGCCGCCGACGAAACCGATGGCGACCTGCAGCGGCGCTTCGGGCCACTCGTCGCGCGGCGCGCACCAGCCGCGCGCGCCTTCGCCCGGCGCTTCCCAGCGGTCGATCTCGCCGCCGGACATCGTGAGACCCAGCAGATTTTCGTTGATCGTGTACGCCTTCTGCTTGGCGCGCACGCCGAAACCGCGCTGCTCCAGATAGGCCTGTTCGTAGGCGCGGGTCTGGGTGTGTTCCTTCTGGATTTCGCGGATCGGCGCGACGATGGTGTAGTCGCCGCTGGCTTTGACCGCGAGATCGAAACGCACCTGATCGTTGCCCATGCCGGTGCAGCCGTGCGCGATGACGTTCGTGCCGAGACTCTGCGCGCGCGCCAGCGTGGCGTCGACGATCAGATAGCGATCGGACACCAGCAGCGGATACTGCCCCTGGTACGCCTCGCCGGCCCAGACGAACGGTTTGACGAAACCGTCCCACAGCGCAGGCCCGCCGTCGATGGTGATGTGCGAAGCGACGCCGAGTTCCTGCGCGCGCTGCTCGATGAACGTGCGCTCCTCGGCGTCGACGCCGCCGGTGTCGGCGAACACGGTATGCACGGCCCAGCCCTGTTCCTGCAGATAGGGCACGCAGAAACTGGTGTCGAGGCCGCCGGAGAATGCGAGAACGATGTCTTTGCTGCTCATGGGATGTCTCTCGTGGTTTGCCCCCTCCCCCGCGTGCGGGGGAGGGTTGGGGTGGGGGCATCGGAAGGGAGATCGCCCCCATCCCGGCTTTCCCCCGCGCGCGGGGGAAAGAGAAAAGCGTTAAAGCGAAGCGTTACTGACCCGCCAAAGCCGCCATCACCGCTTTCTGCACGTGGAGCCGGTTCTCGGCTTCGTTCACGGCGATGCAGTACGGCGCGTCCATCACCGCATCGGTCGCCTTGATGTTCCGGCGCAGCGGCAGGCAGTGCGAGAACACGCCGTTGTTGGTCAGCGCCATCTTGCGTTCGTCGACGATGAAGTGTTTGAACCGGTCGCGGATGGGTTTTTCGGGCTCCCATTTGCCGAAGTACGGCAGCGCGCCCCAGCTCTTGGCGTAGACCACGTCGGCGCCGGCGTAGGCGCTGTCGATGTCGTGGCTCACCTGCAGCGAACCGCCGTTTTCGCCGACGTTCTGCGCGGCCCAGTCCATGTAGCGCTGATCCAGCACGTACTCGGGCGTCGGGCACAGCAGGGTCACGTCCATGCCCATGCGCGTGGCGATGGTGAGCGCGGAATTCGCGACCGCGGTGTTCAGCGCCTTCGGATGGTAGGTCCAGGTCAGCACGTACTTCTTGCCGCGGAGGTCAGCGCTGCCGAAATGTTCCTGCAGCGCCAGCGCATGCGCCAGTTCCTGGCAGGGGTGGGTGATGGTTTCCATGTTGATCACCGGCACGGTCGCGTATTTAGCGAAGCCTTTCAGCACCTTGTCTTCGCGATCCGCGGCCCAGTCGACGAACTTCGGGAACGCGCGCACGCCGATCAGGTCGACGTAGCGGCTGAGCACCCTGGCCACTTCGGCGATGTGTTCCTCGGTGTCGCCATCCATGACCGTGCCCAGATCGAACTCGATCGGCCACGCATCCTTGCCAGGGGAGAGCACTACGGCATGGCCGCCGAGCTGGAACGCACCCAACTCGAAGCTGGTACGGGTGCGCATCGACGGGTTGAAGAACACCAGGGCGATGCTTTTGCCCTTGAGCCCGTCGCCCAGTTTGTTGCGCTTGTACAGCTCGGCCTGGGTCAATACGGCGTCCAGTTCGGCGCGGCTCCAGTCCTGGGTGTTCAAGAAATGCTTCATGGCGGGTCTCGGCGATGAGGTCGTGGAAGAGAGGAGAGTCACGGGGGAGAGCGGACGCGGAAAAAGAAAAGGCCCGGCGGGAGCCGGGCCTGATCGTTGGAATGTTGTCGTTGGAGCGGATAGACGACGGTTCCGGATCACCCAGCTGGCGTGTGGGGTTCCGGTCGGCGCGCGCGCGACGTCATGCCGGAGGCCATCCGGGCACTGGTGGTCGACAGGGGCTGCGCGTTCTTCATAGGGGGCGCATGCTCGCACGCGCGGATGACGGCTGCAAGACCACAGCGCCGATCGGCATCGGGTTCAACGCTTTTCGGCGGGCGGGAGGTCGGGGGTCACCGAAATCCGCACTTTCAGTCGTTTGCCGGGGTCGATGGGCAACCGCGAGCGGTATTTCACGCCGCGATGGATGTAATCGACATCGTAGGCCACCGGACGCTGGAATTCGCGCTCCACCCGGGTCGGGCGGCAATTGCGGTTGGTCTGCGCCACGCCGGTGGACTCGGCGGGATTGTCGCAGCGCTGTTCCACCGCATAGGCGCGAAGCGTCTGGTAGACCGGTTCCACCCGCAGGACCTGGGCGTATTCGGTGCGGACGTTCGAAAGCTGGCCCTCGCTCTGCGCCTGCGCGGACACCGTCGCGGTGAACAGCAGTGCCACCGACAGCAACGGCATGCGGAGACAGGCAAGGGCGGTGGCGGGGGCAGGTCGCATCGGTCGGCCAGTGTAGGGCCTTGAGCCGGTTCAGGCTGAACCCCCGCTGTCGTGCAGGTACGCGTGCCGCTAGAATCGGCCGATTCCCTCAGCATGCATCAGGACGATGACCCTTCAACTCCACAACAGCTTGACGCGCCAGGTCGAACCGTTCGCCCCGCTCGACCCCGGCTGTCCGACGATGTATCTGTGCGGGCCCACGGTCTACAACTATGTCCACATCGGCAATGCCCGCGGCCCGGTGGTGTTCGGCGTGCTCGCCGCGCTGCTGCGCCGCCGCTACGGCCGATTGAAATATGCGCGCAACATCACCGACGTCGACGACAAGATCAACGCCGCAGCGAAGGCGCTGGGCACGCCGATCTCGACCATCACCGACAAGTACGCCGCCGCGTATCGAGAGGACATGGCGATGCTGGGCGTCTCGGGCGATTTCGCGCCGGACATCGAACCCGCCGCCACCGCGCACATCCCGCAGATGATCGCGATGATCCAGCGCCTGATCGACCAGGGACACGCCTACGCGGCCGAAGGCCATGTGCTGTTCGCGGTGGACACTTTCGCCGAGTACGGCAAACTCTCGCGCCGCGATCCCGAGGAAATGCTGGCCGGCGCGCGCGTGGAAGTGGCGCCGTACAAGCGCAATCCGGGCGATTTCGTGCTGTGGAAGCCTTCCACCGACGATCTGCCCGGCTGGGCATCGCCGTGGAGCGTCGGCCGTCCCGGCTGGCACATCGAATGCTCGGCGATGGCCGAAGCGCATCTGGGCGACACCATCGACATCCATGCCGGCGGCATCGATCTGCAGTTCCCGCATCACGAGAACGAAGTCGCGCAGAGCGAGTGCGCGCACAAGCATCATGACGGTAGTCACAAAACGTTCTCGCGCTGGTGGATCCACAACGGCATGCTGAACTTCGGCGGCAGCAAGATGGCGAAGTCGGTGGGCAACATCCAGCGCGTGCATGATCTGGTCCGCGAACATCCGCCGGAAGCGCTGCGCTACGCGCTGCTGTCGGCGCACTACCGGCAGCCGCTGGAGTGGTCGGACGGGTTGATCGAACAGTCGGTGCGGACGTTGGATCGTCTGTACGGCACGTTGCGGGATCTTGCGGATGTCGAAGCGGCACCCGCCGAAATTCCCCGCGGCACCGAAGCCGCACTGGACGACGACCTGAATACGCCGCAGGCGCTCGCCGAAGTCGCACGCATCGCGGGCGAAGCCCGGCGCTGCGAAGATCCCGCTGAGCGGAAACGCCTGAAGTCCGAACTGCTCGGCGCCGGCTTCGCCCTCGGTCTGCTGCAACAGACGCCGGAAGCCTGGTTCGCACGCGGCGCCTCGAACGACGACGACGCCCGCATCCAGGCGCTGGTCGACGAACGCAACGCCTCGAAGCAGAGCCGCGACTTCGCGCGTGCCGATGCGATCCGCAAGCAGTTGGCCGACGAAGGCATCCTGCTGGAAGACACTGCGCAGGGTGTACGCTGGAAGCGGGCGTAAAAATGAAACCTCTCCGCGTTATCCAGACCCAACGGGCGACGCACAGGATGTGCGTCGTTTTCCGACCGAGTCATGGATGACGAGTCGGAAAATCCCCGCAACCGACCCGTGACCGGTTCGCTTCGTCGGGGAAGGCCCTTTTCTTTGGTTCGTTTCTTTGACTCGCGCCATGCGCTCGCCCCTTCGGGGCCGTCTTCGCCGTTCGGGTACGCTTCGCGCACCTCGTGGGCCAACAAAAGAAATGAACCCGGCCGCGCAGCGGACGGAAGCTTTTCATGGAAGCAGCAAACCAGAAGCATCGCGGCTGAAGCCGCTCCTACAAAAAGCAGCCAATGACCACCTTCCCCATCGAACCCACCCCCGCCGAAGCCCAGGACACCATCCGCGACGAATTCGCGTTCTTCGGCGACTGGTCGGAGCGTTACCAGTACCTGATCGACCTCGGCCGCAAGCTGCCGGAATTTCCGGACGACCGGAAAAACGACACGCATCGGCTGCTCGGCTGCCAGTCGATGGTGTGGATCGTGGCCTCGGGCGACACCGATCGCCTCGATTTCGCCGCCGCCAGCGATTCGGCGATCGTCTCCGGCCTGATCTTCCTCGCACTGCGGGTGTACTCCGGGCGCAGCGCCGACGAGATCATCGCCACCGACGCCCGCTACATCGCCGATATCGGCCTGGCCAAGCACCTGTCGCCGACGCGCAACAACGGTCTGGCGGCACTGCTGGCCTTCATCAAGGCCACCGCGCAGGACGCACTGCGCGAACGCAGCGCGCGCGCGCACTGACGCGCGCATCCATTCGCACGACCGCACACACATGAGCGCCAGCGACACCATCGAACCGCCGCGCGCGTCGCCGCTGCGCAACCGCGCGTTCCTCGGGCTGATGGGGTATCGGCTGCTCACCATCCTGTCTTATCAGATCGTCGCGGTCGCGGCGGGCTGGCATGTCTACGAACTCACCCACGACCCCTGGAAGCTCGGCCTGATCGGTCTGGCCGAAGTGCTGCCGTTCTTCTGCGTGGCCCCGTTCGCCGGTTATCTGGTCGATCACCTGCCGAAGCGGCGGCTCGGCATCATCGCCTGCATCGGCCTGAGCATCACGCCGATCATCCTGGCCGTGGTCGCCTGGGGCATGGTGTTCGGCGCCGCGAACGAGAGCCAACCGCGACTGTGGCTGATCTACGCCGCGGTCATGTTCACCGGCGCGGTGCGCGCCTTCCTCGGCCCAGTCCACAACACGCTGTTCGCCCGCGTATTGCCGCGCGATCAGTTCACCCGCGGCGCGAGCATCGGCAGCGTGGTGTTCCAGACGGCGCTGGTGCTGGGGCCGGCGATCAGCGGCGGCCTGATCGGCCTGATCGACAGATTGGGCCACTATGCCGAGGGCGCGACCGCACAGGCCGGCCCGGTGTATGCGCTGGGCGCGCTGTTCGCATTGGGCGCGGCGCTGTCGCTGGCGACGCTGCGCACGACCGAGCCTGCGCTGTCGCAGGAGCGGAGTCCGATTTTTTCCAGCATCGCCGAAGGCCTGCGCTTCGTGGTGCGCACGCCGGTGATGCTGGGGGCGATGGCGCTGGACATGTTCGCTGTGCTGTTCGGCGGCGCGGTATCGCTGGCGCCTGCGTTCGCCAAGGACATCCTGGACGCCGGGCCGGAAGCGCTGGGGCTGTTGCGCGGGGCCCCCGCCGCCGGTGCGGTGATCGTGGGACTGTGGCTGGCACGGCGCCCGATCCAGCGCCATGCCGGACGTTATCTGCTGATCGCGGTCGCCGGTTTCGGCCTGTGCATCGTCGGTTTCGGGCTGTCGGAAACCCTGTGGCTGTCGGTGGCTTTCATGTTCTTTTCCGGCATGTTCGACGGTGTTTCGGTGGTGCTGCGCTCCACCATCCTGCAGTTGGCCACGCCCGACCACATGCGCGGCCGGGTGTCGTCGATCAACAGCATCTTCATCAGTTCGTCGAACGAGCTCGGCGCGTTCTACGCCGGCTCGATGGCGCGGCTGCTGGGCCTCGCCCACGCCGTGGTGCTCGGCGGCTGCGTCACCCTCGCGGTGGTCGCGTTCACGGCGTTGAAATCGCCGACGGTACGGCGCCTGGATCTGAAGGATCTGCAGTAGCGCCCGCGTTCGCTCCCTTCCGCTGCTTCATTCGATCGCGTTGGCCGCTGCGTAGAAAACGATGGACCAAGGTCGTGATCGCAACCCATCGACCGGGGGCGAAACATCCCGCCGAGGTCAATGTTCACCCATCTGGACATTTTCCACCCTCCCGGTGCAAGCCTGCCGCGTTGCACCCGCGGAGGCGCCAAGGCATTGATTGCATGTGGATTCGATCTTCGCATCCGCGGGTCTGGACGGGCATGTCGCTCGCGATGTGAGTGGAAAATGCATCGATGGGCAATCCGGTTTTTTCGCGTCCCGGGGAAAAGCATATTGAATTCATGCGCATGGACGGCTTCCCGCGACTGGCACGGAACTTGATGTACCGGTTCTGTGCTGGCGTCCTGCCCGTTTGCGTCCAGGCAAACGAATGAGGACGCCGAGACAGTGAATCCAGGGGGCCTGCCGGTTCGCTTGATGCCTGGCCCGGATTTCGAATTGGAGCGCGTATGTCCGCAGCAGTCGGTGGTGCAGGAGGAGGGGGTGCAGGCGGTGGAGGGGGCGGGGGCGGCCCGGGCAAGGGGCCCACGTGGAGCAAGGGCCACGGCGTCGACTCCGTCGCGGGAGAAAAAGACGTCAAAAAAGGCAAAACACGGCTGTACCAATCGGGTGCCGCATCGGTCGCAGAACAGTGGGGCAGCCGCGTCGACCTGGGAAGAGTGCAGCAAAAGCAATCAGGGCCACTGGATATCAACCTGGTCCCGAGAAGAAGCAATCCCGCCGAGTTTCGCGCGATCGCCACGAAACACGGCGGCGGCAGCGCCGCTGGCGGCTCTACTTCTTTCCACATGGGCAGGGATCCTGTCGCGCTCGCGCTGAGCGGCGGCAGAGTGATCGTGGATCGCCCCGACTCGCCGCCGCCGGTGGCGGCAGGTTTCGTTGCGCCCGTCGCGGTGGCGGCTGCGGCTGCGCCGGCAGGCTTCATGGCGCCCGTGGCACAGGCGCCTGTCGCTGCGGCGGCACCGGCAGGCTTTGCTCCTCCGATCCAGGCGCCTGTCGCCCGAGTCGCCGCAGTTGCGCCGCTCGCGGCGGTGGAGCAGCCGGCACGCGATGGCAGTGGAGCGGCAGCCCCGCCCGGCAAGTGAATGTGCGATGACAGCAGCGGGGCGCGCGCGCTCCGCACGCAACGAATCGTTTCCACTCCGCCTCACTGTCTCCGAAACGAAAAACCCCGCCGAGGCGGGGTTTTTTGCATCTCTGCAACGGGCGTCGGAACTCAATCGCCCTGCTGCTTCTGCAGATGTTCCCAACGTTCCTGCTCGTCGATGGTGCGCTCGGCGGTGAGGCGCGCTTCGAGGCGGTGCAGGCCGATTTCTTCGCCGGAATCCACACTGAAGCCGTACTCGCCGGCTTCCAGACGCTTGAGCGTGCTGTCGATCTTGCCGATCAGCTTGCGGTAGCGGTCGCGGGTGCGCAGTTCCAGCGAGTTCTCGGTTTCGCGGGTGGCGCGCTCGGCATCGTCGCCGACATCGCGCACTTCGTCCTTGAGGTTCTCGATGGTCTGCTTCGATTCCTCGATCAGATCGGCGCGCCAGCCCAGCAGGCGCTGGCGGAAATATTCGAGCTGCAGGGCGCTCATGTACTCCTCGTCCACGCTGGGCTTGTAGCCGGCGGGGAGGATCGGGCGGCCGGTGGCCTCATCGGTCTTGTAGGGAATCACTTTCACCTGGGTCTTGGGGGCGGGCGCTGCCTGGCGCGAAATCACGGCCACCGCCACCTTGCCGGCGGCCGGGCGCGGCGCGACCACCACGGGCTTGCCGGCAGTCTTCGCGGCCGGCTCGTTCGGATTCGGGCGCGGGCCAGGGACCGGCGGCTTGGGCGTCGGGGTCGGCTGGGGTTTGGGTTCGGGCTTCGGAGTCGGCGGCGGGGCCGGCGACGGATTGGGGGTCGGCGCCGGCGCCGGCTTGGACGCCGTCTTGGCTTCGACCTTGGCCGGCGGCTTGGAGGCCGGAGATTTCGCGGCTGCCGTCTTCGCAGCCACGGCCTTGGCCGGAGAGGCCTTGGCTTCGGGTTTCGCGGCGGGCTTCGGTACCGGTTTCGCGGCCGGCGCTGGCTTCACAGCCGGTGGAGCCTTTGCGGCGGGCTTCGAAACCTGCTTGGCGACCGGCTTCTTGGCCGCCGGCTTCGCGGTGGGCTTGGCCACGGCTTTCTTCGCCGCAGGCTTCGCGGCCGGCTTGGCGACAGGCTTCTTGGCGACCGGCTTGGCGGCGGGCTTGGCAGGTGCCTTGGCGACAGCCTTGACCACGGGCTTCTTGACGGCCGCTTTCGCGGGTTGTTTGGTGGCCTTGCTGGCGGCCTTTTTTGCGGGTTTCTTTACAGCCACGTCCGAGAATCCTTCATATCTTCCCTTGAGACGGGAAAGCGGGCTGTTATACCCTGCCGGGGCTACAGCGGCAACCTCGCATTTCGGCGAGCCTCGCACGCTGCAATCCCCCGCCGGATCAACGCCTTGATCGACCGTCTGCTGATCGTCGCACTCCGCTTCTACAAACGCTGGATCAGCCCGCTTCTAGGACAGCGCTGCCGCTTCGTTCCGACCTGTTCGGAGTATTCGATGGAGGCCATCCAGCGCTTCGGCGCCACCAAGGGCAGCTGGCTGACCGTCAGGCGCCTTGCACGATGCCATCCCCTGTGCCCCGGCGGCCACGATCCCGTGCCGCCGCTGCCGACCCGCCCCGCCCCGAGCCCTCGCCCATGACCGCCCATCCCCCCACCCTCATCGTCAACGCCCGGCTGGTCAACGAGGGCCGCGAGTTCGACGGCGACCTGCGCTTCGCCGACGGCCGGATCGAAGCCATCGGCAGCAACCTGTCGGCGCGCCCGGGCGAGATCGTGATCGACGCCGCCGGCAGCCGGCTGCTGCCGGGCATGATCGACGACCAGGTCCACTTCCGCGAACCCGGCCTGGAGCACAAGGGCAACCTCGCCACGGAATCGGCGGCGGCGGTCGCCGGCGGCCTGACCAGCTTCATGGACATGCCCAACACCAGCCCACCGACCCTCGACCGCGCCGCACTGGACGACAAGTACCTTCGCGCCGAAGGCCGCGCCTGGGGCAACTACGCCTTCTATATGGGCACCAGCACCGGCAACATCGACGACATCCGCGCCGTCGACCCGCTGACCACGCCCGGCATCAAAGTCTTCATGGGCGCTTCGACCGGCAACATGCTGGTGGACGATCCGGACGTGCTGGCCGCGGTGTTCCGCGACGCGCCGACGCCGATCATCACCCACTGCGAAGACACGCCGATGATCGATGCCGAACTGGCGAAGTACCGCGAAAAATACGGCGACGACATCCCGGTGGAATTCCACGGCGAGATCCGCTCCCGCGAAGCGTGCATCAAATCCACGAAACTGGCGATCTCGCTCGCGCGCGAACACGACGCGCGCCTGCACGTGCTGCATATTTCCACCGCGGACGAACTCGCGCTGTTCGAACGCGGGCCGCTGATCCGGGCCGACGGCAGCCGCAAACGCATCACCGCCGAAACCTGCATCCACTTCCTGCGTTTCGACAGCCGCGACTACGCTGCGCGCGGCAGTTTCATCAAGTGCAACCCGGCGATCAAGGACTTCGGCGACCGAGAAGCGCTGCTGCGCGCACTGGCCGAAGACACGATCGACGTGCTCGCCACCGACCACGCGCCGCATACCCTGGAAGAGAAACAGCAGCCCTACCTGCGCGCGCCCAGCGGCCTGCCGCTGGTGCAGTTCGCGCTGAATGCGGCGCTGGAATGCGTCCACGAAGGACGCCTGAGCACCGCGCAGGTGGTGCAGAAGTTCGCGCACGCGCCGGCGCAATTGTTCGACGTGAAGGAGCGCGGCTTCCTGCGCGAGGGCTATCGCGCCGATCTTGTGCTGATCGACGACACGCCGTTCGTGGTCGAACGCGAGCAGGTCCTGTCGAAATGCGGCTGGTCGCCATTCGAAGGCAAGACCTTCCGTTCGCGCATCGCCTCGACCTGGGTCAACGGCCATCTGGTCTGGGACGGGCGGCAACTGGTGGGCGGGCCGCGCGGCATGCGCCTGGCGTTCGACCGTTGAGCCGGCCGACCCTCATCGCGGCGCTGCTGCTGGCATCGGCGGCCTGCGCGGGCGGCATCAGCGCCCAGACATCGAAGCCCGCACAAGCACCGGCCATCGCCGCGGGGAATCCCGCACCGCACGCCACCGCGCTGCCGACATCGGTACAACAGGGCGCGCTGGTGATCGGCAGCACGCATCCTGCTGCGGTGGTCGAATACGGCGGCAGGACGCTGCGCGTTTCGCCGTCCGGTCGCTTCGGGTTCGGCATCGGCCGCGATGCGAGCGGCACGGCCGTCGTGAAAGTGAAACCGCCCGGCACGCCCGCCATCGAACACCGGATCGTCGTCGCGCCGCGCGACTGGCCGATCGAGAACATCAACGGCGTACCGCCATCGACCGTGAATCCGCCGCCCGCCATCGCCGCGCGGATCGCACGCGAGCAGGCCCAAGTGGTCGCGGTGCGGGCGCGCGACGATGCGCGCGAGGATTACGCGCAGCGTTTCGTGTGGCCGGTGCAGGGGCGCATCAGCGGCCGATTCGGCAACCAGCGCGTTTACAACGGAACGCCGAAAGCCCCGCATTCAGGCATGGACATCGCCGCCGCCAACGGCACACCGGTCAAAGCGCCCGCGGCGGGCATCGTCACCTTCGCATCGCCGTCGCTTTACCTCACCGGCGGCACCGTGGTGATCGACCACGGCGCCGGCATCAGCTCCAACTTCCTGCACCTCTCGCGCATCGACGCGAAGGTGGGCGACCGCGTCGAACAGGGCCAGGTCTTCGCCGCCGTCGGCGCAACCGGCCGCGCGACCGGCCCGCATCTGCATTGGGGGATGAATTGGTTCGATGTGCGAATTGATCCGTTGTTGGTGCTGGATCTCGCCCAATAACAGGCGTTGGACGGCACAGACACGCCGTCGGCCGTGAAGCATCATGTTCAACAAAAGGGTCGGTTTAATGTTGATCGAACGCATCAGATTCTGCGCAGCATCGATTTCTCTTGCGCTTATCAGCACCTATTCCTTCGCAGCAACTTCGCCAGGACCGATACCAGCGAAAGATTGCGCACTCACCAGTCCGACCCAAGGCTCCGACTCCATGGGAGCATCTGCCAAGCCCCCATTCCCGCCAGTTCAGCTTGATATCAGCGTTCCGCTCGAGCCGACTATCTTCCCAAGCGGCGGCTTGAGATATCTTGTTTACGAACTGCACTTTCAGAACTACACGGACGAATCACTGGCGTTGCAGGAGCTTGAAATAGTCGATGCAAGCCGCACACCCGGCAAAGCTATTGCTGCGTTCACCGGCTCACAACTGCATGAACGGTTACTGCCTATTGGCTCCGACAAGATCGATGAAGACCATCCGTTAGAAGGCGGAAAGAGAGCCGTGGCATTGATCTGCATTGCCTTTGATGCCGCCGGCAACGTACCAGAGACGCTGAGTCATCGCGTGCTTGTGGGCGGCTCCGTAGCTGAAGGCCCTACCATCGGAACTCGGCATACCGAACTGAAGGTGCTTGCCCCACCTGTCACGGGAACGAGCTGGGTCGCCGACAACGGCCCGAGCCTTACGTCTCATCACAGGACCGGCCTTTTCGTTGCCGGCGGTCGCGCGCATCTCTCCCGACGTTACGCGATCGATTGGAAGCAAGAAGGCGAACAAGGCGAAATATACTCTGGTGACGCGCGCGACGTCCGTTCTTACTATTCCTATGGCGAGAAGGTGTTTGCCGTTGCAGATGCAGTTGTAATTTCTGCCAAGGATGGCCTTCCGGACAACACCCCTCGAACCGCTGCCGGGTTCAATACGGCGGTGCCGATCACGATGGAAAACGTTGCTGGGAACGCCATCGTGCTGGACCTTGGAGACGGACAGTTCGCTTACTACGCGCACTTGAAACCGGGCAGCGTGCGTGTCAAGACGGGCGATCGAGTCAAACGTGGTGAGTGGTTGGGCCAGATCGGCAATTCGGGCGATGCTCGTTGGCCACATCTCCACTTCCAAGTCACAATCGGTCCGGACATCCTTGCCAGCGAAGGCCTACCGTTTCTTATCGATCGCTACCGTACCAAAGAAGAGAACGGAACTTGGACAACTCGAACTCGCGAGTATCCAATGGGCGATATCGCGGTCGAACTTGAGGTGGACTCAGCCGCGCCATTCAAGTGACGAGATGAGCGATATGCAAGCACTGCCAAGTGCCGTCAATCATCCGTTCAAGCCGAAGCCGCTTCGCGGCTCGACTCAGGCGTCAAATGCCACGCCAGACAGTTCTCCGATCCAAGCCCAGTTCCATTACACCCTCCGGAATCCGATTCGATCAGGCGTCGTGATGTCTTTCCAGACGACAGCGAGCAGTCTCTGGTCATTAGCGTTTCCCTCTGCTGGCTTAACTCCGCTCGGGGTCCATCTCAACGACGGCACTCGCATTGGTCTCGGCAATAGCGGGCTCATGGTTATATGCCTAATTTCCACCTCCTTCTAGCCACCTACCATGCATTAAAGGCCAATTTCTTCGGCGAACAGAAAGACAAAAAATACCACTATCGGCTCGGTGATTTCGGGCTCCGAGCTTTTAGTGATATAGAAGAGCCGACCCAATCCTGGAAAAGGCATTTCAAAGGTGAAGCGCCAGGGCGGATGCTTGTTACTGTTCTTTTCATCTCGCTGCGCTCACTGCCTACCTTATCGGCAGTTGTCCGAGCTTGGCGTCGTGGAGTCCATCGTGGCGTTGGCACGCACGGCGTTCGCGTCAATGGCATCCAACCATCGAACCCGCATCGTCGCATCGGCCACGTGCCTACGCTACGCTAGCACGCGTCCGCCACCCCGCTAATGATTTCGGGCGCATCACTTCGACGACGAAAACCAACGTCGCGGCCGAACGCGCAGCAGATACGCGAACACCACGCAGCCCAGCAGCGCCGGTACCCACGGATTCGAAACAAGACCCTCGAAGGCCGGCGAATCCAGCAAATCCATGATGTCGTCGCGATAGATCAGCGCACCGGTGAGCATGCAAACGCCATAGCCAGCGACAAACCCCCACCCGAGCCTGCGCTCGAAACGCTTGCCGGCACGTCGACGCTCGGCGGCGACCGCCTCGATGCGCTGAGCCTGTGCATGCGAAAAGTTGCTGGGCAATGCCGCGTCAAGAGGTTGGTCCAGCTCGCGCGCCAATCGACGGTAACGCAGGGCGCGCGCCGTGCCCTCGGGCGCTGCGCCATGCTTCTGATCGAGACGCGCCTGCTCCTGCAGCCGCCACTCGCGTTCGCACGGATCGTGAGCGCTGTCAGGACGATCGCTGTCGTCGGGTCCGGTGATCATGACAAATCTCCGCTTTCGAGCCGTTCGCGCAGCCGCAGGCGCGCACGGAACAGGTGGCTTTTGATGGTGCCGGGCGGCAGCCCGGTGATCTGCGCGATGTCCGGGATCGATACGTCTTCGAAGTGATACAGCGTCAGCAGCATGCGCGGCAGCGGCGCCAGCGCATCGATGGCCTCGCGCAGCCTGCGTGCGGCCTGCGCATCGTCGCAGGCCGCGGCGTAGTCGAAATACTCGGCCTCGTCCTCGGGCAGCACCAGCGCCTCGTCGCTCTGCAACTCTGCACCGAGCGCGATCTTCCGACGCTGCAGGTGGCGCAAAGCGATCGAATAAGCCACGCGGCCGATCCAATGCTTCAGCGGGCAATCGTGGCGGTACTGATGCAGGTTCTGATGGACGCGCAGAAAGGTCTCCTGACACAGATCCTGCGCATCCTCCGCCTGTCGCACCAGCCGGTAGACGATATGCCAGCACAGTCCCTGGTACTCGCCCACGAGCCGTTCGAAGGCGCCGGGCCTTCTATCGAGTACCGCTTCGACGAGCGTGCGTTCCGGAATCATTTGGCGAGGCGGGGAGACATGTCCATCCCTAGATACGCGAGAGCACCGACCGGTTGCAAACCGGATGCGCGAGTCGGAAATGCAACCGCCACACGCCCTCGTGTCTCCATAAGCATCGAGAGCGGCCATCCGGCCGTCCAGAGCCCCTTCCGATGCGCACGATGCTGTTCATGACGACCCTGGCGCTGGGCGCCTGCCTGACGCCCCTGCCCCAAGCCCACGCGGAGACGCCCACTGATGCCGAAACGCTGCAGGACACCATCGCCCGGCTCGACACGGAAGTCTTCGGCGCATTCAACGCCTGCGCAGACCCGGCACAATTGCAGCGCCATGCGATGTTCTTCGCACGCGATGTCGAGTTCTACCACGACAACGGCGGCGTCACCTGGAATCGTCGCACGATGCTCGCCAACACGCAGCGGCATGTCTGCGGTCGCTTCCGGCGCGAACTGATCCCCGGCACGTTAGAAGTGTTTCCGATCAAGGGCTTCGGCGCACTGGCGAAGGGGTCACACCGCTTCTGCCAGCTCGATAGCGGGCAATGCGATGGCCGGGCGGAATTCGACATGCTCTGGCAACAGACCCGCGACGGCTGGCGGATCACCCGCGTCCTCAGCTACGGACACCGCGCCGACGAATAGGCCACGCCACCGCAACCGCCCGGCGTCGTCGCGACTCCTGTGTCACATACGGTGCATTCGCCCGCTCTACGGAGACCTTCATGGACCTGCAACACACCATCGTTCCCCTCGCGCTGTTCGTGTGCATCACCTACGCCTTCCGGGTGGTGGTGGACGCCATCATGCGCTACCGCATGCTGCGCGAACCCGGCACCGAGGATCTGCTGCGTTCGATCCTGCAGGGCGAACAGAGCGAGCGCCGACTGGCGTCGCTGCGTTGGGGCCTGCTGGCGACAGCGCTGGCGATCGGTTTTGCGCTGATCGAAATCATCGGCTGGAACGAAGTCACCGCCGGCGCGATCGCCATCCTGCTGGCTTGTACCGGTGCGAGCCATCTGACGTATTACCTGCTGACCCGCGGCCGCGCCTGATACCGCCACTCGTTGTCGCACTGGCACGCACACCGACCGACGCCAGTACACCACCAACGCCATTCCGCAACCGGCGCGCGCGCCGGAACGGCATTCGCTTGCCCACAGCCACAAGCCGGCTATGAGACTCACCATGCAACACCCGATCAAGATCGCCACGCTCTACCGTCCGGCGCTGTGCGCATTCGCACTGTTGGGCACCTGCGCGCTCGCCGCGCCGCGCGCAGCGCCCGTCAACAACGCGCAGGCGCGGCTGGACGCACTCGTCCCCACGCTGCTCGCCGACAAACGCATCGCCAGCGTTTCCATCGCCAGGATCGAAGATCGCCGTCTGGCTTTCGTCGCCGCATACGGCGAGGCCCGCCCCGGCGTGCCGGCGACGCCCGGCACGCTCTACAACATCGCATCGATGACCAAGCCGATCTCGGCCGAAGTCGTGCTGCGCCTGGTGTCCCGCGGAAAAATCTCGCTGGACGAACCGATGTCGCGCTACTGGACAGACCCCGACCTCGTCGACGAGCCGCGTCGCGACCTGCTCACGCCGCGACTGGCGTTGAGCCACCGCACCGGCTTCCCGAACTGGCGCTACGAAACCGGCGACACCTTGAAATTCGTGAAAACGCCGGGCGAGGCGTTCGGCTATTCCGGCGAAGGCTTCGAGTACATGGCGCGTTTCGCCGAGAAGAAGACCGGCACGCCGTTCGAACGTCTGGCGCAGACGCTGGTGTTCGGCCCGAGCGGCATGCACGCAACCGCCTACACCCGTCGGTCGTGGTTCGCGAACCGCCTGGCCGTTCCCACCGACGCCGACGGCCATATGTTGCCGCCGCAGATCGGCGAACGGTATCTCGCGTCGGACGATGCGCATTCGACGCCTCGCGACTACGCGCGCTTCATGATCGGCGTGATGAAGCGGCAAGGCGTGGACGCTGGACTCGCCGCAGAACGCGCCCGCATCCAGAGCGATCGGAAAGGCGAACTCTGCCCTGCGCCGCGCGCGAAAACCTGCGCGGAGGAAGCAGGCTTCGGACTGGGCTGGGAAGTGTTCCGCTTCGGGGATCGCACCTATCTGATGCACACCGGAATGGACACAGGCACGTTCACGCTCGGCTATCTCGAGCTGTCGACGGGCAGCGGAACGGTGATCTTCACCAACAGCAGTCATGGTGCGCAGAGCGTGCTACCGATCCTGGACGCCATTGGTCGCGACCGCGAATTCGTCGACTTCCTGCGCCTGCTCGCGGGTTGAGACCCGCATGGCCGCGGCGAACATCGAAAAAACGGCCCGACATCGCTGCCGGGCCGTCGTCGCTCAAGCGTTGCGTGTCGTCTTTACCTGGTCGCCTCGCTCGCCGGTGCAGCAGGTGTGGCCGGCGCCGCAGGCGGCGCGAACGCATTGCTGGGAATCGCCCACGAGAAATCGGTGCGAGTGAACGTCGCGTAGCGCGGGTCGTTGTTGAAGTCGATCGGCTGGGTGTACGCCGCCGGATAGCTCAACGTCGGCAGCGACAGCGGCGAACCGCTCAGCGGCGAACCCGCGGTGGCGGTGCCGTGGCAGCTCATGCAGTTGCTGGTCTGCCCGGCGGGAATGCCACTGGAGGTCTCCAGGAACGGGTTGAAGCACACCACCATGTCCTTGGACGCATTGCCCTTGGTCTGGTTCCAGGCCGTGCACATCGCGTAGTTGCGCCAGGCGCCGGCGACGTTGTCGGTCATGCCCTGCTTGCTGCCGGGGAAGTTGTCGGGCGCGTCGGCGCCGGGCTGCCACCAGAACGTCTGCCACGTCCAATTGACGATCGCCTTGCTGTTGACGTGCATGCCGCCGAGGACGCCGAAATCGCCCTCCGCTGCGGTGAGGCCCTGACCGCCGTCGCCCGAGTTGGGGGCCAGTGCGTTCCAGTCGGCGGCTTCCGCAGCATCCATCTTGAAGTTATAGATGGTCGCCAGCGGCGCGTAGAGATAGTTCTTGCAGGCCATCGTCGAGCCCGGGACGATCTGCGCGATCTGCGCGGGCGTGGCCGGCACCGGCGCGGTGCCGGGGTCGGCGGCGCCGGCCGGGTCCAACAGCACGCAGTTGAACCAGGTCTCGGGCGTGGCGTTCGCCGGTGTCGTCGACTGCTGCGGCCCCATCCACAGCGGCATCGGTGTCAGGCCGGTCGCCTTCACGACGAAGATCACCGGCTTGGTTTCGATGGCCGTGAAACCTTCGGTGCCGCCGTTATCGGGCTGGTACGGCGTTTCTTCGACCTTGCGCGCGCTGATCGGCGTTTCCGCCGGCCACGCGGCGTTGAGATTGGCGAGATCCTGCATCGCGACGTAGCTGTAGTTGGCGTTGCCCGGTCCCGCATGCTGCGAGCCCAGATAGTTCGCCATCGCCGGGTTGAACTTGTTGAACGACACGACCTGGGTGTCGCTGGGCAGGGCCTTGCCTGCGCGCAACGCGGTGTGTCCGATCTGGCTGGGCTTCTGGAACGCGCGCGCCGGGCGCTCCAGGGTCACGCAGCCTTTGGCGGTGAACACTTCCTCGTTGCCGCACCAGGTGTCCCAGACCGGCAGCTCGGTACCGTTCCAGCTCTGGCCGGAGTTGCTGGTCATGCCGGCCCACAGATTCCAGGCGGCGGTGGTGATGTTGTCGATCTGCCAGGTGTCGGCCCAGGCCTGGAATTCGTCGCGGTTACCGGGATAACCGAATCCGGCCGGCACATCGACCGGCTTGATGCCGGCGATCGCGACCTCGGGCTCCGGTGCGGTTTCCGCCGCAGGCTTGGCGGGTTCGGTGGGCGCCTCTTTGTTGCAGGCGGCAAGCAGCAGCGCCGCGGGCAGCAGCGCGAGCAAACGCATCTTCATGATGTGACCTCCTCTGTCGATCGGTATAGGTCGGTCTGAGCGCGCCCCCGAATCCTCGCGCAGCATCCCGCTTGGCGTGGCGTGCCCATGACGTTGGCCATGGCGTTGCGTGGCTTGTCCAAGGCTTGCGCCATGAACGCAGCGAGCATACGTCGTTCAGAATCCGTCGACAATCAAAGTGTGACGAAAGACCGCTCCATGCATCGGCGAACGCTCAGCCGGCGGCGAGCCCCTTGCCGGACACCTGCGCCACCGCGTCGTGCGGGTGCAGGCTCTCGAAATGCGAGACGCGCACGTCGAAGCGCTGTACGCGCGCATCGGCGGCCAGCGCGGCGGCGACGCGACGCGCGGCGTCTTCGCAGAACATCAGATGCTCGGCATTGAGCCGGGCGAACGCCTGCTCGTCCTCGCGTTTCACCGCGGTCTGCACCGGCGTGCCCAGCGCGGCTTCGGCGCGATCGATCAGATCGGCCACCGGCAGTTCGTCGAACGAGGCGAGCAGTTCGACCCGGATCTCGGCGCGGCTGCGCTGCGCGTGCGGCGTGGCGGCGAGGCCGCGCTCCGACGCCAGCCAATCGCCCACCACCTGCGTGGACAGCGGATGCGCGGCGGCGAAGCTCTGGGCGGCGAAGTCCTCGACGAAACGTTCGGCGTTGAGTTGCCGCGACAGCGCGGCCGAGGCCGGACAGGTGCTGGAGTATTCCACCGAGAACGCCAGCGTCAGCGTGAAATCTCCCTGCGCGAGCAGTGCGTCGATTTCCAGCGGATAACGCTTCCAGCCGCTGTTGTCGCTGATCAGTGCGCGGCGCCGGAGCAATTGTTCGAAGCGCAGCGTCAGCCGCGCGGACGTGGACAACGCGCCCTGGGATTCGACGCAGGCCTGCAGGATGCGACGCAGGCGCGCAGGCGTCAGCGGTTCTTCGACCAGGGTGTCCTGCAGTTGCCTGTAGAGCCGCGACATGTGGATGCCGCGGGCGTCGGGATCGCGCAGATCGACGAGGACGTCCACCGAGGCCGGCACCTGCAACACAGCGCCGTCGTCGCCGCGCAGTCGCAGCGGCAGCGCGATGTTGTGCATCCCCACCCAGTCGAGTGCGCGCGCGGCGGTGGCGGCATCGCCGGCCACGTCGGGCATCGGTTGGGCATTCGGGCGCACAGTCACGGGCGGCATCGGGCCACATCGAGGGATAGCGTAGGGGCGGCCATTGTACCCAGCCGCGGCAAGCGCTTCGGGAATCGCCCCGGAACGCTGCGTTCGGGGCTCAAACCCGTGCCGCGCGCCACGCTCGCCACAGCGCTACGGCCGGCGACAGCGCCGACACCTCACCCGCAGCCGCGACACGGCGCAGCCGGGCGTGGCTCAGGGCGTCGTGGATCCGTCGCGGGCGCGTCCCGGCGCGCTGCGGCGCGGTCGACGCGAGTTGGCGCGCCCAGGCCTGCATCGGCTGTGCATCTGCGGGTTCATCGCGATGCCACAGCGCATGCATCGCGAACAATAAGAATGTGTCGGCCTGGTGTGCCGCATCGGATGCGACTTCGGGCGACAACAGCACACGCTCGCAGTCGGCGATCACGGCCGCCAGCGGCTGCAACTGCGCCGTCAGCGGCTGCGGTGGCGCCCAGGCACGCAGCGGTTCGCGCACCGCCTGCAGCGCCGGAAGGGCGACCGCCAGCGTCGCCCACGGCGCGGGCCGCTTCTGCAGCACGCGACCCAGCGGATGCCGGCGCAGGCCTTTCGACCAGCCCGACAATTCTTCCTGCCACCACGCCAGCTTGGCGAAGCCCGGGGTCGGATCGTCCCCGGCCCAGGCGGCATCGGTCCATTCCTGCAGCAGCGCGAACCAGGCCTCGGCGGTCCCACGCTCGGACTCGGCGACGAAGACCTGCGCGATCCGCCATTCCGGCCAGCGTCCGCGCCATTTGCCGAGGAAATCTTCGAGCGCGGGGTCGAGAGCGGACATATCGTTCACGGCCGGGTCGTTCACAGCGGATGCGCGACCGTCGTCGGCCAGATCGCGGGATCCCGCAATTCGAGCGGTCGTTCGATCATCGTGTCGCCCCGCCAGTCCAGCGGATCGACGCCCGGCAAGCGATAGCCCCACAGCGCGACGATCGACGGCATGCCCGCCGCGCGCGCGGCGACGATGTCGCGCTCGTCGTCGCCCACGTACACGCAGTCCTGCGCGGCGACGCCGATGACCTGCGCCGAATGCAGCAGCGGCAGCGGATGCGGTTTGCGCTCGGGCAGCGAATCGCCGCCGATCAGCACGCCGCAGCGTTCGCTCCAGCCGAGGATCGGCATCAGCTGCTTCGCCAGATATTCCGGCTTGTTGGTGACGATGCCCCAGCGCGTGCCGTCGGCTTCCAGCGCATCGAGCATCTCGGCGATGCCGTCGAACAGCACGCAATAGCGGCCGAGGATGCCTTCATAGGCATCGAGAAAGGGCTTGACCAGCGCTTCGCGCGCGTCGGGATCGAGATGCCCGAACGATGCGCCGATCATCGCCCGCGCGCCTTTCGACACGTGCGGACGCAGGCTGTCGTGCGGCATGTCGGGCTCGCCGTGCGCGCGGCGCAGGATATTGATCGCCTCGACCATGTCTGGCGCGCTGTCGAGCAGGGTGCCATCGAGATCGAAGAGCACGCCGCGCGGGTACGCGCCTTTTGAACAACGGGTCTGGGACAACGGTGGCTCCGGGTCGGGTGATGAGATTCGGAAAACGATTTTGAAAGTACGCGGCGCGGCGAAAAGCAAATCCCCCGTCAATCGCTTCGCGATTGCCCGCCCCCTTTTTCAAAGGGGGCGCATCATTGCGCAATCAAGACGGAGGCAGCTCAACCTTCAGAACCACAAGCCCTCTTGGAAAAACGGAAGCGGACCAACGTTCAGAACCACAAGCCCCCTTTGAAAAAGGGGGCGGCGACAGCGGGGGATTTGCTCTTCGCCCTCGCGCAGGATTCGAACCCGCCTACGGCTTCACCGCGCACGCCAGATAATTCACATCGGTGCGGCCACCGACGCGCGCGCTGTGGCGCAGCGGGTCGTAGATCAGGCCGCTCACGTCTTCGAGTTCGAGGTCGGCAGCGCGCAGCCATGCGCCCAACTCAGACGGTTTGATGAAATCGCGATACTGGTGCGTGCCTTTCGGCAGCAGCCGAGCGACGTACTCGGCGCCGACGATGGCCAGCGCGAACGCGGCCGGGGTGCGGTTGAGCGTGGACAGGAACAGTCGCCCGCCGGGTTTGAGCAGGGTCGCACAGGCGGCGATGATCGCGCCGGGATCGGGCACGTGTTCCAGCATTTCCATGCAGACGATGGCGTCGAAGCCGGCGGGCATCTCGTCGGCGAGCGCTTCGACCGGCGTGAGGCGGTAGTCGACTTCGACGCCGGATTCCAGCCGGTGCAGTTTCGCGATCTTGATGAGATCCGGCGCCAGATCGATCGCGGTCACCTGCGCGCCCTCGCGCGCCAGCGCCTCGCTGAGCAGGCCCGCGCCGCAGCCGACATCGAGCACGCGCGCGCCGCGCAGCGTCGTGCGGTCGCGCACGTAACCCAAGCGCGCGGGATTCAGCGCATGCAGCGCTTTCTGCGGGCCTTCGGGGTCCCACCAGCGATTCGCCAGCGCGTTGAACTTGTCGAGTTCGGTCTGGCTGAAGTTGTCGTGTTGTTCTGCTGCGTTCATCGACTCATCCCGTGTACTACATCAATGTCCGGACCAGCGGATCGCATGGGGCGCCGAAGCCTCGACATGACGCCACCTCAACCCACCATCACGCCGCCGATCCGCTCCCGCCACTGCCTGGCGTTCGCGATCAGCGCATCGATGTCCATGTCGACCAGAGTACGGTCGCGCAGTTTCGCCTTGCCGGCGATCCACACATCGGACACCTGATGGCGGCCGGTGGCGTAGACCAGTTGCGACAGCACGTGATGCAGCGGCTGGGTCTCCAGCGCCGACAAGTCCACGCAGGCCAGGTCGGCCTGCTTGCCGGCTTCGATCGAGCCCACGAGGTGATCGAAGCCCATCGCCTTGGCGCTGCCGAGCGTGGCCGCGCGCAGCGCGCTGGCGGCGTCGAACGCGGACGCATCGTCGGCGACGGCTTTCGCCAGCAGCGCGGCGGTCCGCATTTCGCCGAACATGTCCAGGTCGTTGTTGCTGGCGCAGCCGTCGGTGCCGATGGCGACGTTGACCCCGGCATGCACCAGTTTGTGCACCGGGCAGAAACCCGAGGCGAGCTTGAGGTTGGATTCCGGACAATGCACGACGCTGACGCCGCGCGCGGCGCAGAGCGCGATCTCGGCGTCGGTGAGCTGGGTCATGTGCACCGCGATCAGGCGGTCGTTGATCAGACCGAGGCGATCAAGCCGCGCGATCGGGCGCTGGCCGTGCTTCTGCTGCGACTGCTGCACTTCCTGCGCGGTCTCGTGGGTGTGCAGGTGCACCGGCAGATCGAGCTGGTCGGCGAGCATGCGGATGCGCTCGAAGTTCTCGTCCGACACCGTGTACGGCGCATGCGGCGCGAACGCGGTGGCGATGAGCGTGTCGTGACGCCACTGGTCGTGGACTTCGCCGGCGCGGTCGAAATATTCGTCGTCGCTCTTCGCCCACGCGGTCGGGAAATCGATCACCGGCAGGCCGACGCGCGCGCGGAAGCCGTGACGTTTGTAGGTCGCGGCCTGAAGGTCGGGGAAGAAGTAGTTCTCGTTGCAGCAGGTGGTGCCGCCGCGGAGCATTTCGGCGATCGCCAGTTCGATGCCGTCGGCCACGAACTCCGGGCCCATGACCGCGCCTTCGATCGGCCAGATGTGATCCTGCAGCCACTGCTTCAGCGGCAGGTCGTCGGCGACCCCGCGCATCAGCGTCATCGGATTGTGGCAGTGCGCGTTGATCAGCCCGGGGATCAAAGCACCCTCGGGGCGCGACACGGTGTCCTTCGCTTCGAAACGGATGCGGGCCTCGGCGATGGGCAACACCGCGAGAATTTCGCCGCCGCGGATCGCCACCGCGTGATGGTCGAGCACGACAGCGTGCGGCTGGACCGGGACGACGTAACGGGCCTCGATCAGCAGGTCGCAGGCTTCGGGAATGGGGGCTTCGGAGACGGGCTGGTAGGTCATTGGGGGATTGTCTCATCCTGCGCCGGGGCTTGCGCGGCGGAGGCGGGGCATAGCTCAAACGGGCTCGTCGCGCAGACGGTCCCGGGCGTCGGCCAGCTGTCGCGCGCAGTCCTGATCGAAGGGGGCGACCAATGTCTTTTCCAGCAGGCAGGCGAGATTCCACAGTGCGCGCTGCTCGGCTGGGTCATCGATCCGTAATGAGTCGGTTTCGGAATAGCGTTGCAAAAACTCGAACAGGACCAGCGCCTCGTCCAGAGTCAGTGCAACAGTAACGCCAGAGTCTTCATTCATGAGCAGCAGATTGGCATAGAACGCAAAAGCCCGCCGGTGGCGGGCTTCTGGCTGGTGTGCTTCATCATACGAAGAAGCAACGCCGCAATTCACTCCCCGCACGCCGCGCACACGGCTTGGAGGTCGCCTTACGTCAGCGTTCCGCATGGGCGGGCTCGCTGCGAATCAATCACTTCACCCGGCTGAAATACTCGCCGGAGCGGGTGTCGACCTTGATGATTTCTTCCTGACCCACGAACAACGGCACGCGGACCACCGCGCCGGTTTCGAGGACGGCCGGCTTGCCGCCGCCGCCAGAAGTGTCGCCGCGGACGCCCGGGTCGGTCTCGACGATCTTGAGTTCGACGAAGTTCGGCGGGGTGACCGCGATCGGGATGCCGTTCCACAGCGTGACCAGGCATTCTTCCTCGCCCTTCAGCCACTTCTCGGCGCCGCCCATCCCGGCCTTGTCGGCCTGCACCTGCTCGAAACTTTCAGGGTTCATGAAGTGCCAGTACTCGCCGTCGGCGTAGAGGAACTGCATGTCGGTATCGACCACATCGGCCACTTCCAGCGAGTCGGTCGCCTTCATGGTCATTTCGACCACGCGGCCCGACTTGATGTTGCGGAACTTGATGCGGGTGAAGGCCTGGCCCTTGCCGGGCTTGACGTATTCGGTTTCGGTGATGACGCAGGGGTCGTTGTTGACCAGGATCTTCTGGCCGTTCTTGACGTCGTTCATGCCCAGACTGGCCATGGTTACTCCTGATGAATGCGATCTGCGGAACCGCCCCGGGGCCGGCGCGACCCGGGGGCGACTAGAATGTGGGGCTGGACCCGGAACACCCGCGAGAACCACCGGTGCGTAACGCCGGTGCGTCCCAACAGATGAATAGATCCACTGGCCCGATTGACCGCACATGATACCCGCAGCCTCCCCCGCACCGCACCCCGCCCCCGACCCCGCTCCCGCCGACTGGAAACGCCTGTGGCGCGACGCCGTGCGCGATCCGGCCGAACTGCTGGCGCTGCTGGGACTGGAAGGCCGGGTGCCGGGCCTGTCCGCTGGGGCCGCGGCGCAGTTCCCGCTGCGGGTGCCGCGGGGCTTCGTCGCCCGCATGCGCCCGGGCGACCCGCACGACCCGCTGCTGCGGCAGGTGCTGCCGCTGGACGAGGAGCTGCGGCCGATGCCGGGCTTCGGCCTGGACGCGGTCGGCGACGGCGCGGCGAGGGCGGCCACCGGGGTCATCCAAAAATACGCCGGCCGGGCGCTGTTGATCGCCACCGGCAGCTGCGCGATCCACTGCCGCTATTGCTTCCGCCGCCACTTCCCCTATGCCGAGGAAACCGCCGCCGCCGGACAGTGGCGCGAGGCGGTCGAGGCCATCCGCGCCGACCCCGGCATCGACGAGGCCATCCTCTCCGGCGGCGATCCGCTGTCGCTGTCGACCGCCAAGCTGGCCGAGCTGACAGCGCAGCTGGCGACCATCCCGCACCTGCGCCGGCTGCGCATCCATACCCGGTTGCCGGTGGTATTGCCCGAGCGGGTCGACGATGCATTCACCGCCTGGCTGCGGGCGCTGCCCTGGCCGGTAGCGGTGGTGCTGCACGCCAATCACGCACAGGAATTCGACGCCGCCGTCGACCTGGCGATGGCGCGGCTGCGGGATGCGGGGGCGACATTGCTCAACCAGGCGGTGTTGCTGCGCGGGGTCAACGACAGCGTCGATGCGCTGGCCGCACTGTCCGAACGCGGCTTCGCCGCCGGGGTGCTGCCCTACTACCTGCACCAGTTGGACCGGGTGGCCGGATCGGCGCATTTCGAGGTCGACGACGACCGCGCGCTGGCCCTGCATCGCGCATTGATGGCGCGCGTTTCGGGCTATCTGGTCCCCAGGCTGGTGCGCGAAGTGGCCGGCGACCCCGGCAAGCGCCCATTGTCTGCGGGCACCGCGTTGTCGCAAAGTAAGCCCGCGGACCGGCAACAGCGATCTGACATGAACTGAGACACCCATTGTCGGCACGGATGCCGGCACCGCGTACCATACCTTGCCCCCCGGAGAGCTCCCGCATGTCGAAAAGCAACGATCCCGCGCTGCGTCTGATGCTGGTGGATGACAGTGTCGAGGAGGCCGAGGGCATCGTCAGCGGACTGCGGAACGCCGGGATCGCGGTACGGCCGCTGCGACCCACCACCGCGGCCGAATTGACCACGATGCTGGTCGGGCAGACGGTCGATCTGGTACTGGCCTCCCATCCCTGCAGCTCGATCCCGCTGGCCGATGTGCAGTTGCAGGTCACCACCAGCGGCAAGGACATCCCGCTGGTCGCGGTGATCGAACACGTCGACACCGACAGCTTTTCCGAACTGCTGGGCGGCAGCGTGCGCGCCCTTGCCCTGCGCCATAAACCGCCGCAGTTGCTGGCGACGGTCCGCCGCGAGTGGACCGACGTGGAAGCCCGCCGCGCCCAGCGCCGGCTGGAAGCCCAGGTCCGCGAGACCGAGCGCCGCTGCGACGCGCTGATCGAATCCTCGCGCGAGCCGATCGCCTACGTCCACGAAGGCATGCACATCCGCGCCAACGATGCCTATCTCGAAATGTTCGGCTACGAATCGTTCGAAGACATCGAGGGCATGTCGCTGCTGGATCTGGTCGGCACCAAATATCTCGACGAATTCAAGCAACTGCTGAAAAGCATGAGCAAGGGCGAAGCGCCGCCGCCGCGCTACGAACTGGAAGCGCGCGACATCGAAGGCAACGCCTTCCCGGCGGTGATGGAATTCACCCTGGCCCAGTACGAGGGCGAAGCCTGCCAGCAGGTGATCTTCCGCCGCCAGGAACAGGCCGTGGACCCGGAGCTGGCGCGCAAGGTCGAAGAGCTGCGCCAGCGCGACCAGGTCACCGGGCTGCTCAACCGCCCGACGTTCCTGCACGCGCTGGAGGATGCGGTGGCCGACGCCGCCCAGAACGGCACCCAGCACGGCCTGTTGCTGATCGAGCCCGACCATTACCAGCGGCTGCTGCACGAGATCGGGCTGGATTCGGCCGACACCATCATGGCCGCCATCGCCGAGCGCCTGCGCAGCGAGCTGGACGAACACGCCATCGCCGCGCGCTTCTCCGAAAACAGCCTCGCGGTCCTGCTGCGCAACAGCGACCACGACGCCACCTCCACCCTCGCCACCCGCATCTGCAACACCTTCGCCGCCGAAGTGTTCGTCATCGGCCAGCGCTCCAGCGTGATCACCGCCAGCATCGGCGGCGTGCAGGTCAGCGAGAAGAACGCCAGCGTCAGCCAGGTGCTGGCGAAGGCCGCGGCCGGCGTGCAGTCGGCGGCCGGCGTCGGCGGCAACCGTCTGGAACTGTTCGATCCCAACGCCGTGGACCGCGCCGAAGCCGAACGCATCCAGATCTGGGTGCAGCGCCTGCGCGACGCGCTCGAACAGAAACAGTTCAGCCTGTATTTCCAGCCGGTGATCAACCTCCAGGGCGACAACCACCCGGTCTACGACACCTTCCTGCGCCTCGACGGCGGCGACGGCGAACTGGTGTCGCCCGGCGTGTTCCTGCAGATCGCCGAGGACCACGGGATGCTGGAACAGATCGACCGTTACGTGGCCGAGCGCGCGATCGAACTCATCGCCCAGCGCGAACACGGCGGCAAGCCGGTGACCCTGCTGGTCAAGGTCTCGCAGGCCTCGCTGCAGAACGACAGCCTGTCCACGTTCATCGGCGAACAGTTGGCGATGCGCGGCGCGTCCGGCGAATACCTCGCCCTGCAGCTGCAGGAAGCCAAGGTCTTCACTCACCTGCACGCGGTGCAGCAGTTCGCCGCGGCGGTGAACCAGTTCGGCTGCCGCCTGGGGCTGGAGCAGTTCGGCGCCGGCCTGGATTCGTTCCAGTTGCTGACCCACGTGCAGCCGCAGCTGCTGAAGATCGACCGCAGCTTCATCGAAGACCTGCCCAAGAACGCCGACAGCCAGCAGCGCGTGCGCGACATCGCGCAGAAGGCCCGCGACCTCGACATCCTGACCATCGCCGAATTCGTGCAGGACGCGGCCAGCATGTCGATCCTGTTCTCGGCCGGCGTCGATTACGTGGAAGGCCACTTCCTGGCCACCGCCGGCCCCGAGATGAATTACGACTTCGAATGATCGCGGGCGTATGCCCGTAAAAGCGGACGTATTCCGTAAAACCGTAGAGCGGCCTTCAGGCCGCTTCAGACCAGGACACACAAAGAAGCCCGCCGATTTCGGCGGGCTTCTTGTCTTTCGGGCGGGTCTGCGTGTTCCGGATGCGGCGGCCTGAAGGCCGCTCTACACGCGCCCCGGGATGTCAGAATGCGCTCTGGCGCACGTCCGACGTCGCGGTTGCGGCGTTGCGCAGCGCGGCGATGCGTTCTTCCAGCGGCGGATGGCTCATGAACAGCCGGCGCAAACCGTGGCCGACGCCGCCGGAGATGCCGAAGGCCTGCACCTGTTTGGGCAGGGTGCTGGCGCCGTAGGTCATCGACAGGCGCTCCAGCGCGGCGATCATCTTGCGGCTGCCGGCCAGCTTCGCACCGCCCGCATCCGCACGGAACTCGCGCCAGCGCGAGAACCACATCGCGATGATGCTGGCGAGCACGCCGAAAATCAGGTCGAGCACGAATACCGTCGCGTAGTAACCGATGCCGCCGCTTTCCTCGCGATCCGGATTCAGGAAGCCGTCGACCACCCGGCCGACCAGTCGCGCGAGAACGATCACGAAGGTGTTCAGCACACCCTGCAGCAGCGCCATCGTCACCATGTCGCCGTTGGCGACGTGGCTGACTTCATGCGCCAGCACGGCTTCGGCCTCGTCGCGGTCCATCGACCGCAGCAGGCCCATCGACACCGCGACCAGCGCGTTGTTGCGGTTGGCGCCGGTGGCGAAGGCGTTGATCTCCGGCGCGTCGTAGATCGCGACCTCGGGCATGCCGATGCCGGCGGCTTCGGCTTGGCCGCGCACGGTCTGCACCAGCCAGCGTTCGACCTCATTGCGCGGCTCGTGGATGACGTAAGCGCCGGTGGTCTTCTTCGCGATCCACTTGGACATCAGCAGCGAAATGATCGAACCGCCGAAACCGAACATCGCGGCCATCACCAGCAGACCGCTGTTGCTGCGGGGGTCGAGACCGAACACTGCCATGACCACGCTGAGCAGCAGCATGACCGCGAGGTTGGTGGCGAGAAAAAGAGCGACGCGCTTGAACATGGGGGCACCGGGACGTGGAGGTGGGAGATGTCGTGGCCAGTGTAAAGTGGGGACCGCCGCCGCGCCCGCAAGCCGGATATCCCGCCGCGCTCCCGCCGCCAGACAGCCTGCAGACAGCTTTCGATACCGCCCGCCGACATGCCTTCCACGCCCGATCGCACGTCCTATCGCGGACGTTTCGCGCCATCGCCCACCGGACCGCTGCATGTCGGCTCGCTGATCGCGGCCTTCGGCAGTTGGCTGATGGCCCGCCACGCGGGCGGCGAATGGTGGATCCGGATCGAAGACCTGGACCCGCCGCGCGAAGTGTCCGGCGCCGCCGATGCGCAACTGCGGACGCTGGCGGCCTTCGGCCTGGTGTCGGACGGCCCGGTGGTGCGCCAGAGCGCACGCCACGGGCTGTACCGGGCCGCGCTGGATCGCCTGCGCGCGCGCGGACTGGCGTTTCCCTGCCGCTGCAGCCGCAGCGATCTGACCGCAGTCGGCGGCATCCATCGCGCCTGCCGCCCTGGCGCCAACCGCGCCGAAGCGGCGATTCGCCTGCGGGTGCCGGATCGCAGCCGCGTGTCTTTCGACGACGTCCTGCACGGCCGCGTGGAACAGGACGTGGCCGCGACGGTCGGCGATGTCGTGCTGCTGCGCGCCGACGGCTTCTGGGCCTATCAATTGGCGGTGGTGGTGGACGATGCAGATCAGGGCATCACCCACGTGGTGCGCGGCGCCGATCTGCTGGATTCCACGCCGCGCCAGATCCTGCTGCAGCGTGCGCTGGAACTGCCGACGCCGGCCTATGCGCACCTGCCGCTGATCGTCGACGCGGGCGGCCAGAAGCTCTCGAAATCGCTGGCGGCGCTGCCGATCGATGACGCGGACCCGATGCCTGCCCTGCGCCTGGCCTGGCGGGCGCTGGGGCAGCGTCCGGATGCGCTGGACGACACCGGCAGCGTCGAGCGGCTGCTGTCTCGAGCGGTGAACGTATTCGATCCGGGCGCGATTCCGCGCGACCCGATCGGCTTCGCCGCATTGCACAATGGCGCAGTCATCAAGCACGCATAGAATCGAAACGAATCCGATACCGCCGACCGGGCACGAGACCCGGCGGCGATCGCCACACACTCAATTGGGATGGGAGAACACCATGACAACACGCGTCGCACTGGTCACCGGCGGCACCGGCGGCATCGGCACCGCCATCTGCAAGCGCCTGGCCGACATGGGCCACAAGGTCGCCACCAATTACCGCAGCGAGGAAAAGGCGAACGCCTGGCAGGCGCAGATGAAAGCCGATGGCTACGATTTCGCGCTGGCCCACGGCGACGTGACGTCCGCCGAAGACGCCGAGGCGATGGTGCGCGAGGTCGAACGCCAGCTCGGGCCGGTCGACATCCTTGTCAACAACGCCGGCATCACCCGCGACGGCACGTTCCACCGCATGACCCCGATGCAGTGGCAGGACGTGATCAACACCAACCTCAATTCGGTGTTCAACGTCACCCGCCCGGTGATCGAGGGCATGCGCGAGCGCAAATGGGGCCGGGTCATCCAGATCAGCTCGATCAACGGCCTCAAGGGCCAGTACGGCCAGGCCAATTACGCCGCCGCGAAGGCCGGCATGCACGGTTTCACCATTTCGCTCGCACGCGAGAACGCCAAGCTCGGCGTCACCGTCAATACCATTTCGCCAGGCTACATCGCCACCGACATGGTGATGGCGGTACCGGAAGACGTGCGCGCGAAGATCGTCGCCGACATCCCGACCGGCCGCCTCGGCACGCCGCAGGAAATCGCCTACGGCGTAGCTTTCCTCGCCGACGAGCAGGCGAGCTGGATCACCGGCTCCAACCTCGATATCAACGGCGGCCACCACATGGGCTGGTGAGTCCTGCATTCGTCCCGGCCGGGTGTCCGCACCCGTGCCGGACGCACGATGGCCGGACAAGGCCGTGATTCGCGTCACTGTTCTTTTGGCCGCAGTTGTCCGGTGCAAGCCGCCGAACGGCGGCGTGCGGCCGACGAGTTGCAAGCGACCGCCGCCTGCGCCATGCTCGGAGACTGTACTCCTTAGAGTAAAGGCTCCATGCCCGCATCGCGGATCATCAAGAAGTACCCGAACCGCCGCCTCTACGACACCAAGATCTCGAGTTACATCACGATCGAGGACGTACGCCAGCTCATCGTCGACGGCGAAGAATTCGAAGTCCGCGACGCCAAATCAGGCGACGACCTGACGCGCCAGGTGCTGCTGCAGATCATCTCCGAGCACGAGCAGGACGGCGAGCCGATCCTCTCCACCCAACTGCTCAGCCACATCATCCGTTTCTACGGCGATTCGCTGCAGGGCTTCATGGGCAACTATCTCGAACGCTCGATGCAGGTCTTCCTCGACCAGCAGCAGCAGTTCCGTCAGCAGATGGGCGGCATGATCGGGCAGACGCCGTGGACGATGATGAACCAGCTGACCGAGCGCAATCTCGAACTGTGGCGCGAGTTCCAGCACAACCTGATCGGCGCGATGGGCCGCAGCCCCACCGCGAAACCGGGCGACAAGTCCGGCAGCAGCAAGTCGCACGACGAATAGAACGTATCGCCGCCATCGGCGCGGCTTGGCCGCGCACGATGATCGCTGCGCACGACTCCGGCCGCCCTCGGCGGCCGATGACTTCAAGACAGGGGACAACCGGATGAACAATCGCGTGGCCGTCGTGACCGGCGGCATCGGCGGGCTCGGCACCGAGATCTGCAAAGCGCTGGCCCGCGCCGGCCGGACCGTCGTCGCCGCAGACCTCGGAACGCAGGCCGAACGCATCGCCGGATTCGAACGCGACGTGGCGGGCCTGGACATCCATTTCGAGGCGCTGGACGCGGGCGATTTCGATTCGTGCGCCGCAACAGTGCGCAAGATCCAAACCGAACGCGGCTCGCTGGACATCCTGGTCAACGCCGCCGGCATCACCCGCGACGGCACGCTGCGCAAGATGGACAAGGTGCAGTGGGACGCGGTGATGAACGTGAATCTCGACAGCGTGTTCAACATGTGCCGGCACGCGGTCGACGGCATGGCGGAACGCGGCTTCGGCCGCATCGTCAACATCAGTTCGGTCAATGGCCAGACCGGCCAGTTCGGGCAAACCAATTATTCGGCCGCGAAAGCCGGCATGCATGGTTTCACCATGGCCCTCGCCCGCGAGGTCGCGCGCAAGGGCGTGACCGTGAACTCGGTGTCGCCGGGCTACTGCGAGACCGCGCTGGTGATGGCGATCCCCGAGGACATCCGCGCCGGCATCGTCGAGAAAGTGCCGGTCGGCCGCCTCGGCAAGCCGTCGGAAATCGCGCGTACGGTCGAATTCCTCACCGCCGACGATGCCGGCTTCATCACCGGCGCGAACATTCCCGTCAACGGCGGGATGTTCATGAGCTTCTGACGTACATCATCGTGCGCGACGAGCTGTAGAGCGGGCTTCAGCCCGCTGCCTCGAACATCGATAATGCGTCGCATCAAAACAGCAGCGGGCTGAAGCCCGCCCTACAGACCATTCCCTTTTTCTTTCTTGAATGCACGGCCTACGACATGATCAATCTCACCCCGCCCAGCACCGCCGCATGGCTGGTTTCGATTCTGCTCGGAGGCGCCGGCATCGCCGGGAAACTCGGCTACCTCAGCGTCGCCGCGCCGAATGCGTTCTGGCTGCTGGCGACCGCATTCGTGCTGTTGCTGCTGTCGACGGTGTTCAAGGGTTTGTGATCGCACCGGGACGCGCTTCGTAGCAGCGGCTGAAGCCCTCGCTTTTGTGGGAGCGACTGCTTTCGCTTTTTGTGGGAGCGACGGAAGTCGCGAAGCCCGCGCCCCTGCCGACCGATTCGAGTGACGCAATCATTCGACGGCCTCGGTTGAGCGTCACGGTGACGATCAACTAAGCGGCGGCGGGATCGATGGCTTCGCGACTTCCGTCGCTCCCACAAAAGCCGCGTCTCGACCAGCCATTCGGCTGTTGAAGCCGCCGCGCTGTTACAAAATCAAGAAACGGGTCAGCCGCCGGCTTCGGCGCAGAACTTCCGCCGGTACTCCATCGCCTTGGGCATCAGCGCCTGCAGGTTCTGGATGCGGGTGCCGGGGTTCGGATGGGTGGAGGAGAACTCCGGCGGCGCCTGGCCGCCGCTGGCCTGGCTCATGCGCTCCCACAGCGGCACCGAGGCTTCGGGATCGAAGCAGGCAGCCGCAGCCAGCATCAGGCCGACGGCATCCGCCTCGGTTTCGTGTTTGCGGGCGTAGGGCAGCAGATAGCCGTAGCCCATCGCGGCCTGCATCATCTGCTGTTGCTGCGGGTCCATGCCGCTCATCGCACCGGCCATCTGGCCGAGCTGGCCGAGCTTCTGCTGCGACATGCGCTGGGCGCCGTGACGCAACAGCGCGTGGGCGATTTCGTGGCCCATCACCACCGCCACCGCGTCGGCGTTCTGGGCGACCGGCAGCAGGCCGGTGTAGACCGCCATCTTGCCGCCGGGCAGGCAGAAGGCGTTGGCCTGATCCGACTGGATCACGTTGACGTCCCATTCGAAAGTCTGCCAGGCGCGATTGGGCTGCTTGCCGTTTTCGGCGGCGAGCGCGGCTTCGACCTCGGGCACCTTGGCGATCAGGCGATTGGCGATCTCGCGCACCTGCCGGGCGACCTGCGAGTTCGGATCGACCGGGCGCTCCTTCGAGAGGATGTCCTCGTAGGCCTGCAGGCCCATCGCCTTTTCTTCGTCGATGGAGATGCTGCTGTCGATCAGCACCTTTTCGCCGGTGTACGGGTCTTCGGTGCGGTTGGAGAACCAGTAGTACGCCGCGTAGCCCGCGAACAGCAGCAGGATGACGAAACGCGGGTTGATACCGCCGCGCCGGCGCTGGCCGCCGCCCTGCCGTTGGTTGCCGAAGGGATTTTGTCGCATCGGTATGGTCCTCGCAGGCTTGGGCTGGAGATGGCTAGAGATCCCTGACCACCCGGAACCCGGTCAGTGCATTGGTCGCGTCCGCTTCGGCCTGGCTGCGCCAGGCCGCGCGGGTCTGCGCCGGCGAGCTTGCCCAGGCGCCGCCGCGGACCACGCGGGTGCGGCAACCGGAGTTCACCCAGGCCTCGCCCTGCGTCGGCGCGCGACGGTAGCCATCATGCCAGCAATCGGCGACCCACTCGCTGACGTTGCCTTCGAGATCGTGGACATCGAAGCGGTTGGGACGGAAGCTCGCGGTCGGCGCCGGCCCCCAGAATCCATCGCGATAACCGGCGAAGGCGTTGCCCCAACTGCGTCCGCCGGGCGAACGGTCGCCGCCGCCGGTGAGGTTGCCGGTCCCGGACTTCGGCGGCGCGTCGCCCCACGGGAAGCGCCCGGCTTCGCCGCCGCGCGCGGCGTATTCGAATTCGGCCTCGCTGGGCAGGCGGTAGCGTTGGCCGCTGCGCTCGGACAACCAGCGTGCGTACGCCTCGGCGTCCTTGGCGCTGACGTGCAGCACCGGCATGGCATCGTCGGCGAGCCGGCCGACATAGTCGTGGCGCCAGTCCACACCGCTGCGACGGACGAAATTGCCGCCGCGTTCGTCGTACACCAGCGAATGCCCGCGCCGCACCGCGCGCGGGCGATGGCCGCTGATCTGCACGAAACGGCGGAACTCGGCGACGGTCACTTCGGTGCGGGCGATGGCGAAACCGCGATCGAAGCGCACATAACGCGAAGGCCGTTCGGCATCGCTGGCGTCCGGCTCGCTGTCGCGTGCGCCCATCCGGAAACCGCCGTGCGGCACCACCACCATCTGCGGGCCGCGACCGCCACCGCCGAGCGCATCGGTGAAACGCAGGCCGGGCCGCAGCAGGCCGTAATGCGTGGCCAGATCGATGCGGGTGCGCAGCTCCGCGGCGGCGGGGTCGCCGGGCCGGGCGATGCGCAGGATGTCGGCCAGCTTCTCGCGCGCCCGCGGCAGGTGATTCGGCATCTGCGGCTTGGTCAGCAGTTCCAGCCCCGCATCGCGAAGCCGGGCGATCTGCGCCTGGCGGATCGCCTCCACCCGCACGCGGCCGATGTCCACGGTGTCGACACCGGGCCGCACGGTCTGCGCACGGGCGAGCCAGCGCCCGGCTTCCTCGAAATCGCTGCGCATGGCAGCGTCTTCGGCTTGACGGATCAGCGCGCTTTCCACCGCGGCGACACCCTGGCGGGCGCGCGGCTGGCCGGGCTCCAGCACCAGCACGTGACGGAACAGCGGCAGCGCGCCTTCCACGGGATCGTCCGGGCCCACCGTATCGCCGAGACGGCCTTCGGCCAGGGCCGCCTCGGCCTGCTCGTTCAGTTCCCACAGGCGGTCGGCGTGATCGAGGCGGACGATGAATTCCGCACCGCCGTTCACCCGCGCCAGTCCGACGCTGCGCATCACCGCGGCGACCGTGTGTGCGCGGCGCAGCGCCTCGGCGTCGTCGCCGGACCCCGCCAGCGCCGCGTCGCCGGCCGCGACCAGTTTCGCGAGCGCACGCGCCAGCCCGGCCTGCGCGCGGGCGTCGTCGGGGCTGTGCTGCAGCAGCGCCAGATACAGTGGAATCGCGGCATCGGCGTCTTCGTACAGCCGGTCCTCGGCCACCGCCATCGCGGCGCGCTTGCGCACGGCCGGCAGGTCGGCATCGGCCAATTCGATCTTCGGGCTGCGCCAGGTCAGGCGCTCGGCGATGGCGTCGTCGCCGCTCACCGTCACCAGACCGTCGCTCCGCGGCTGCGGGGTCGTGCCGTCCCGGTCTTGCGGCGTGCCGTCGTCGCGGCCGCAGCCGCACAGCAGCAGCGTCGCGAGAACGCTCGCCGCCCATGCCCGTTGTGTCGCGCGCAACGCCAATCTCCGCTCCGGCTGTCGTATTCGTCTGCGGTGGTCACCTTATCGCATCGGTCGCACCGGACGGTGACCCGGGGCCGACTCCGGTAGCATAGCGGCCCGCCTCCGCCGACCCGAAGCCGTGCCCCATTGGATCACCGACCCCGCAGCGCTGGACGCGCTGATCGCCGCGCCGCCGGCCGCCATCGGCCTGGACACCGAATTCGTGCGCGAACGCACCTACTGGCCGCAGCTGGCGCTGGTGCAGATTGCGGCCGGCGACGAGATTCTGCTGGTCGATCCGCTGGCGCCCGGCATTCCCGCCGCGCTGGCGAAGCTGCTGTCCGACACCCGCGTGCTGAAGATCATGCACAGCGCCAGCGAAGACCTGGTCGCTCTCAAATACGCCTGCAACGCGCTGCCGCAGCCGTTGTTCGACACCCAGGTCGCCGCCGCGCTGTGCGGCGTGGCCGCCGGGATCGGCTATCAACGCCTGTTGCAGGACCTGCTGGGCATCAGCGTGGACAAGGGCGAGACCCGCTCCGACTGGCTGCGCCGGCCGCTGTCGCCGTCGCAACTGCATTACGCCGCCGACGACGTGCTGCATCTCGATGCCCTGCATCGCACCCTGAGTGCACGCCTCGAAACGCAGAACCGCATGGCATGGCTGGAAGAAGACTGCGCACGGATGCTCGGCAACGCCGCGCAGGACGAGGGCGAACGCTGGCCGCACCTGGGCATGCGTTCGGCGCAGTTCCTGGATCGCGACGGCCAGATCCGCCTGCTGCGGCTGCTGCGCTGGCGCGACGCCTACGCCCGCGACCACGACCGCCCGCGCACCTGGATCCTCGACAACGAACTGGCCCAGGCGCTCGCACGCACCCCACCCCGCGATCAGGCCGAACTGCAGCGCACCTTCGATGGCCAGCCCAAGGCGCCGCGCAAACTCGCGGCGCAGGTCTTCGAGGCGCTGAACGCCCCGCTGGCGGACGAACACGACCTGCCGCCCGCGCGCGGCGACGACCGCGACCGCCAGGCCTACAAGCGCCTGCAGCAGGCGGTAGCCGAACGCAGCGCCGAACTGGGCTTGCCCGATGGCGTGCTGGCCTCGCGGCGCTGGATCGAAGCCCTGCAGGACGGCGAGGACTGGCCCGGCACACTGTCGGGCTGGCGCCGCGCCCAGCTCGAAGCCCGATTGGCGCCGTTGCTCGCGACGACTGGCGGCGGCTGATCGGCCTCCGTATACTTGCCACCTCATCGCGTGGGGCGGTAGCTCAGCTGGGAGAGCGCCACGTTCGCATCGTGGAGGTCAGGGGTTCGATCCCCCTCCGCTCCACCACTCGATGAAAGAAAAAGCCGAAGCGCATGCTTCGGCTTTTTTGTTGGCCGAACGCGGCCGTCTGGAATCAATTCCTTCTCCCCGCACCGCGGGGAGAAGGTGGCCGAAGGCCGGATGAGTGGCGCTCTTCGCACCACTCGATATCGACGGACTGCACCCCGCGCACTCGGCAACACATGCATTGGGGGCAGCGGGCGATTTCGCCAGCGGATCGAAACGTTCATGCAACGATCAATGCAGGTCGGACCACACGGCCGGCCGAAATCAGACCGGGGAAAATGAACCTGACCCCTTATTTTTGCGGCAGCCTGCCCGATGGGGCGAATCAGACCCGCGTGATCTGTGGCGCCAAGCGACGCCGTGACGGCGAACCGTGCCAAGGCCTGAGCGTTCCCGGCAAGGTGCGATGCAAGTGGCACGGAGGAGCTTCTACAGGCCCTAAAACCGATGAAGGGCGTGCGCGATCTATGGCTAACCTTCGTCAGTACCGAAATGGGGGGATTGACCCGCTCACTCCCTAAAGAGCACGCACGCCGGCCGGTGATGGTAAACGGACCCAAATGCGGCCCAGCGCCGAATACGCGCAAGGACTTGCGTATTTCTAGCATAAGTAGGCATAGTACCCGCATCGAATATATTTTTTCAGCACAGGGTTGCACTTTTATGCGCAAAGCCGCTAGTCCCACGCAAAGCGCCCGCTTTCCCATCATCAAGGCAATCTGCCGGTCCATCATGGATGAGCCATCCGAAGCGCAGCTCCACCAAGTAAAACGCCTTGCCGACGACTATGAAGCCACTGGCGAGTCGACGGAGGCGAAAGCGCTTCGCGACATTCTCGAATCTGGGGCGGGCAAGGCTACGGGGTTTGCCCCCAGTCGGCTTGTCCGTTCGAAGGCGAACCTCGGCGGAGAGGTTCTGACTTCAAAGACTCCTGCCCCAGTAGATAAGGAGACCGCCGTCCCCTTGGCCCAAGTTCTCTTCCCAAGCACCGCGGCCGTGTCTCGACCAACATTCGACCCCAGGCTGAAATCTGCCGTTGACTCATTGGTCGAGGAGTGGGCCCACTGGGACGAGTTGACGCGGGCTGGTGTCGATCCAGCACGCTCTTGCCTGATTTACGGACCTCCAGGCACAGGAAAGACCACGCTCGCGCTCTGGATGGCTAGGGAGCTCCAGTTGCCTCTCGTCGTGGCCCGCCTAGATGGCATGATTTCTTCGTTCCTTGGCACCACTTCCCGAAACATCGGCACCCTTTTCAATTTCGCCAACAGGTACAGATGCGTGCTTCTGCTCGATGAGTTCGACGCGGTCGCGAAGGTGCGCGATGACCCGCATGAGGTCGGAGAGATCAAGCGAGTCGTGAATACGCTGCTACAGAACCTTGATTCACGACGCGACTTCGGGATCACCGTGGGAATCACGAACCACGAACAGCTCCTCGATGCGGCTGTCTGGCGGCGTTTCGATGCACAGATTCACATTCCTCGACCAGAGTTCGCGACCAGAACGGAAATTGCGGCGAGATTTCTCGGGAAGGATTTTGCGGCCCCCTTTCACGGCAAGCTTTTGGCATGGATTAGCGACGGTCTAGCTGGTTCCGAAATTGAGTCGCTTGCGAGGTCTATCCGGAAGGCAAAAGTGATCGATGGTCCGCAATTCGACTTGCTTGAAACTATGAGACGTCTATCAGCACTGAACAGCGGCCGCGTGAGCGCGGAACGTGTAAGTCAACTTGCTCTGGAAAATCCAAGACTTGCGGCAGCATTGAAAGCAGATCCTAGTCTTGGCCTAGATACGAATGAACTAGCTGAGCTATTCGGAAATCACCCCTCGACAATTGGCCGTTGGATTAACTCGACCTAAGCAGGAGCAGTGCCGTGTCCGCTACGAATCCGTTACCCAGCCCGATCCAAGTTGTACTAAATGCTGAATCCTTTGTCCGCGATTGGCGCAGACAAGGCGGAGGTGGCGAGCACAAAGACTTCTTCCAGGGTCTGGAGTCCGAGTTCCGCGCACACAAAGGTTTTTTGATCACCCAATTGGAAGGCGCGCGACGCCAGTTGGCGAGACAAGACGAGCCCGGCCTTGCCTTCATGAAGGTCGTAATGCGTTCGGACGCACTCGCGAAAAGTCACAGACCAGTGAGGACTCTTTTCCGAAGCGATTGGGTTGAGTCTCTGGGTGCTGCAGCACCTGGCGAACTCGTGTTTGCAGTTACCGCGGACGCGGTAGAAGCCATTAAAGACGAAGCCAACAAAGCAGAAATTGCCCCTAGATACAAAGAAAAACCCCAAAAGAACAACAAGCCCAACAAAATCGTGGCGAACCCTTCGCGGCAACGCTCTGAGCTCGGCGCAATCGAAACGGTCGGCCTCTGGTCCGAGTCAGATCGCAGACATTTCTCGCTCGATCAAGCAATACGGTGGTTACAGGATCCTCGCACGGGCGGGTACTACTTCGTCGAGCTGTTCGATGCACCGCCCTCCCAGGGCGATTTGGACCTTGTTTCCGCCCCGAAACGGAGACTATTTAGTTCCTTCACGCAGATGATTCGGGAGAGTTTGCCTGGCATCAAGGCCGTCCGGTTGGCGCTGAGAGACAATCGACGGCCGCTACTGGCGGTCTGGGTTACACATTCTGGTGAGCAGGCTGAGCTCCTTTGGCAGCCAACTCGAATCCAAGCACTGCGTGACCTCCCGGCGGAACTTGACTGGAGTGTGCAGAAGCACCAAGAGTTAGTTTCCGCACTCGAGCGGCACCCTCTGGTTAAGAGAATCCACCTCCCCCCGATCTTGACCTCGAACCACGTCGCCGCGATGGCAGAGGGGAATGACTCGGGTGACTGGATCCCTCCCACAAGGGTTGCAGGCAAGAAGTATCCGAGAGTCGCGGTAGTGGATGGGGGCTTGGCTCCGATACTTGACGATTGGGTAGTCGACGAGTGGCTCAACATCGCGCCGGCCGACGAATCTCTTGAACATGGAACATTCATCGGTGGACTTCTAGTCGCAGGTCAAACGCTTAACGACTCAGATACCACTGAGGAGGTAGATGGATGCGAGCTTATCGACGTTAAGCTTCTGCCGACCGAAGCTGATCCAGACGCCTTCAGTCGTTACTACGGGAGCCATGGTGCCATCGGATTCATGCAAGAACTTGCCGATGCTGTCGCCGTAGTGCGTGAGCGATCAAACGTGCGAGTTTTCAATTTCAGCGCGAATTTTCAAGGAATGGCCGACCCACTTCGTTACAGTCCGATCACAGCAGAACTCGATGCGATTGCCGAGTCCAACGACGTGATCTTTGTCATTTCTTCGGGCAACGCGAACGGAGGTGACTGCCGTCCTGAGTGGCAGGCAGATCCAACGAGCGCGTTGGCCGACCTCGCTTCCGCAACCCGCGACAGGATTTGCAGTCCGGCCGAAAGCATACGAAATGTTTCGGTCGGGTCTCTTAACCCAGCACACTTCACGCATGTTGTCGGGCTCGCCCCAGCGGCCTACTCGCGCCGCGGACCGGGACTTACGAGCGGCCTCAAGCCGGACGTCGTACAAGTTGGTGGGTCCTACACGAAGTGTCCCGTCGGAAACGATATGGGATTGTTTTCAATCGACCTCAGCGGGGCAATTTATTCCAGCTCTGGCACGAGCTACGCAACGCCCTTAGTCGCCAAGACCCTCGCAACATTGGCGAACGAGATTGAAGGCCAAGTTTCCCGCGAAACTCTGATCGCGCTGCTGATTCACCACTCCCGGCTTCCTCCACCTCTCGCATTGCCTGTTTTAGGCCGAGCCGCCCGAGACCTCGGGGGATTCGGACGCCCCGTGAGTGCAAGTGAAATTCTCTCGGGCAGTGATCATCAAATCACCATGGTGTTTTCCGCCCGAGTTCGCCGGGGCACGCGCTTGGAGTTCGACTTCACTTGGCCTCCGTCCTTGAGCCGTCCAGATGGCAGTTGCAGGGGATTTGCTCAGGTAACGCTGGTTGCAACACCACCGCTCGACAGTCGAGCGGAGGGCGAGCTCGTGCGAGTTGAACTCCAAGCCCATCTAAACCAGCAGGGCGCGAATGGCTCACATCTCACGAGCGGATGGCTTCCGGCTAAGCCTCGAAAAAAGGAACACCTGCGAGAGGCTAAACTCATTACTGAGTCCCTAAAGTGGAGCCCCGTGAAGATCTACCACCTTGAAGCTCCGTCCGGAAAAGGAAAGTCTACCGGTTGGGTATTTGCAGTTGATCATTTGAGTCGCGAAGAGGATTCGATGCCTCCCGAAGGGATTCCGTTCACAGCGATTGTCACAATTGGTGACATCGACGGTGCGGCCAATGTGTTCCAGGAAATGAGGCAATTACTTCAGGCCCAAGGAGCGCAGCTCGAGACAATTCAGACCGCGGCCCGGGTGTCTCCGCGAGTGTAAGCCCGGGTAGATCCTGAGGCATTAGTTCGGTTCATACGGTGAGTGAAATCTTGAGGCAAGGCGTTGTTTTTCGAGCCGAGACGCTTGCGCACTACCCGGTATCGCGACGGGTCAACAGCGCGCGCAGTGAGGGCGCGGACCTGATCGAACCCGCCCCACAGCTTGGCGTTTTCGGTCAAGCGGGCATCGTCTGGGGGCAACTTTGGGGGCAACTGTCGAAACTTGCCCGCGTACTTGATATTAAAATCAATGACTTAAAAGCTCCATTCGATAACCTCCTCTTCGATGATCCGATGCAGCCCCGAAAAAGCCGAAGCGCACGCTTCGGTTTTTTTGTGGCCGCGGCACGCGGATAGGATCGCCCCAGGCGACACGCGAGGCTCGCTTCGACCGGAACATCGGCACCGGGCGTTTGCCATCCGGCGGCGCAGCCAACATCATGGACGCATCATCACGGCCAGCCCCCGGAGCCGCCATGTATTCTTCGCAACTGCTGACGATCGAGCAGGCCCGGCAACTGCTCGGCCGGGTCGGTGTGGAAGTCCCCGGGAACATGCCGCCGCAGGCGGTGTTCGCCAGCCTCGATGGCCTGCTGGAGGGCGTGCCCGACCGGGTCGTCGCAGCCGCCGTGAACACCGGCGCTGAAGTCCGTTTCGGCGCCCAGGCCGGCATCACCGTGCCGCCGATGTCGCCGCTGAACTACGCTTACAACGTCAGCGTGGAAGGCCGGACCCGGCTGTCGGATGTGGAAACCGGCGCCGGCCTTCAGGAAACCCAGACCTTCCGCGCGTCCGTGCAGCTGCAGCAGGACGACCGGGTGGCGCTGGAACGCACGATGCTCAACCGGATCTATCGGCTGTCCGAGTACGCCGACCATCTGCCGGCGGGCATGCGCGAACCCTTGCAGCAGGCGCGCGACCGCATCGACGCCAACCCGGCGCTGCGCACCCTGGCGCGCGGCGCGCCGGTGTCCTTCGTGCATACCGAATCGGAAGGCTCGCGACTGACCTACGAGGCGGTGGTCTCGCCGGAGTTGGGACAACGCCTGGCGGCCGGCGACACCACCGCGCTGCCCAATCCGCTGGATCCGCTGGCGATGCCGGTCGGCAGCTCGGTGCTGGTCCGCGGCCAGGATCTGCGCGGTTCGTCCACCGAAGTGGGCTACAAATTCGGCATCGCCGGGGTCAGCGACACGCGCCTGGACGGCACCGGCTTCGGCATCCGCCGGCTGGAAGGTTCGACGGTCGAGATCTACAGCGGGCCGATGGACGCGATCGAGAACTCGGCCTATCTGGGCCTTGGCCGCCGCGATATCGCCAGCGTGCGCCTGGAGGTGGAGAACAGCGTCGAAGAGCGGCGGCTGTCGGTCGCGCGGGTGGATCTGGCCACGCCCGAAGGCCAGACCGCCTACCGTCAGTTCCTGGAGAGCGGCCGGGTCCCGGACGCGGTGGCACCGGGCATCACCCAGGTCGGCCAGTCCACCGAGTTGTCGATCGAACAGGCACGCCGGCTGGGCCTGTACCTCGGTTCGGCTTCGGTCGCGTTCGACAACAGCGTCAACCAGCAGGTCACGGTCGGCAACCTGGGCGGCCGCGACGAAATCCGCTTCAACTACAGCCGCGAAGGCATGGTCGCGACCGAATCGACCTATCCGCTGGGCAGCGACGGCAGGCCGGACGTCAGCCAGGGCCAGTTCCGTGTCGTGTTACCCAACGTGGGCCCCAACGAAGCCGGCGCAATGCGCGCCGCGTTCGGTGGACCGCTGAGCCCCCGCGGGCTGGACAATACTCAGCCAGTGGAACTGAACTTCGATTCGGCTCAGCTGATGGAGCTGCGCGAACGTAGCCGCAGCTATCTCGCCGGGCGGCCGAACGGCGCCGAACTGCTGGCCACGATCGACGCGGGACGGCCCTTGGGCATCGAGTCGAGGGATCCGCTGGTGCGGATGGCCGGTGCGCGCGACGCGCAGCAGGTGTTCGGCGTGATGCAGAACCAGCCGCAGGACATCCCCGGTGTGCTGAGTCGTCTGAACCTGGGGATACCGCCAGACCAGCGCCGTCCGCTGCCGGGCACGCTGGACATCCAGCCGTCGGCGGCGATGCGCGAATCGCTGGCGAACCGCAGCGAAAGCGAGCGCACCGAGATCATGGACCGGTTCTATCGCTTCCCTGCGGGCGGCGCGCAGGCCCGCTCGCTGGCTCCGGCAGGGGCTGATCTGGCAGCGGTCGCGCCGGCCACCGTTACCCCGGGCCAAGCGCCGGACGCCCCGGCCCCCGGCACGCCCGCGACAGCGCCTACACCCCAAACGACCACGCCCGGCGCGGCTGCCGCAACGCCGGCCGAGTCCCCGGCTGCGACGGCACCCGTCGTCGCGAGTCCGACCGACGCCGCCGCTCCGGCAGGGCCGGCGCTGACCAGCCGCGATCACCCCGACCACGCGCTGTTCGCCGCGCTACGCGACAGGATCCCGGCCAGCGTTCCGGACGATCAGGTCGCGCGCATCACCCAGCAGACCAAGCAGGCCGATATCACCCCGAACCGGTTGGAGCAGGTCGTGGCCGATCGCAACGACCCGAACCAACTGTGGGTGGTCGGTACGATCCCGGGCTTCCGCACCCGGGTGGACCTCTCGCAGCCGGCGCCGCCGCTGGAGCAGACCAGCGCCGACCTGCTGCGGCCGTCCGCGCAGGAACCGCAGAGCCAGACGCGTCCGCCGCAGCAACAGGAACCCACGCACGCGTTCGCGCGTTAGCCGATGTGCAGGGCGCGATCGCTCTGCGTCGATCCATGCGTCGATCCGACACCGGACGCCGGAACCCGCGCCACCAGCCACTGCCGATGGTTCATCGCAGCGGGTCTGATGGCGTTTCCGGCGTGGTGAACGCATAGCCCACGTTGGGCACGTATTCGATCCAGTGGCCCGATCCGCCGGCCGTCGCGAGTTTGCGACGGAGGCGATGCACGACCTGTTTGAGCGACTCGCGATCCGCCGCGTCGCGATCCGACCAGACGAAGCCGATCAGCCGTTCCGCATCCACCGGTCGGCCCTGCTGGCTGAGCAACAATCGCAAGAGACGCAGTTCGAGCGTGGACAACCGGAAGCTCTGGCCGGTCGCGACGACCGCTTCGCTGCGCTCGACGTTGAGCGTCAATGGCCCCCACGACAGGACGGCGTCGTCCAACTGCTCGCTGCCCCTGCGCAGCAGCGAGCGGATGCGCGCCAGCAACGTGCGCGGACTGAACGGCTTCTTGAGGTAATCGTCCGCGCCGAGATTCAGGCCGCGCACCTCGTCCTCTTCCGCCGAGCGCACGGTCAGCATCATCACCGGCACCTGGCTGTGCTTGCGGATGATGTCGAGCACCTCGAAGCCATTGCGGATGGGCAGGTTGACGTCGAGCAGGATCAGATCCGGTTTTGCCTCGCGGAACCGGGAAATCGCCTGTTCGCCATCGAAGGCGGTCGCGACGTCGTAGCCCGCGCCGTTGAGCGCGAACTTCAGCAGACCGACCAGTTCGACATCGTCGTCGACAACCAGGATTCTCATGCGTCGCGCTCCAGCGGCAACACGATGC
>JAIMKJ010000002.1:0-92336 GCA_020692565.1 Thermomonas sp. | reverse complement strand
GACCACCTTGACCACGCCGCCATGCGCCAACACGATCGCATGCACGATGGTGAGCCCCAGCCCGGTGCCGCGCTGGCTGGGCTCTTCGTGCGGCGAACGCTTGAACGGCGCGAAGAGGTCGCTCAGGGTATGCGATGCCGGCAGCCCGGGGCCGTCGTCCTCCACCCAGACCATCACCCGGTCGGCGGCCCACTCGATTTCGATCCAGATGCGGGTCTGGTCCGGGGCGAACTTGTTGGCGTTGGCGATCAGATTGACGATCACCGAGAACAGGCGCTGCGGATCCCCGGTCAGCGACGGGCCGGGCGCCAGCGACGCCACCACGCGCTGGTCGCGCTGGTCGATGAGCGGCTGCATCAATTCGATGGCCTCGCTCACGACCGCGACCAGATCCACCGGTTCGTAACGCAGGCGCATCTCGCCGCTTTCGATGCGCACGCTGTCCAGCAGATTATTGACCAGTTGCGAGAGCCGGATGGTGCCGCGGTACTGCGCGCCGGCCAGCTTCATGGCGGTTTCGTCTCCGCATTGGCGCAAATGGTCCCTGAGCAGTTCGATGGAAGCGATCTGCGCGGACAGCGGCGTCTGGAACTCGTGCGACAGGTTGGCGAGGATCCGGTCGCGCATGCCGCGTGCGGCTTCGATCGCATTCTCTTCGCGCACCACCAGCAATTGCCTGTCCGCGGAGGCGCGCAGCCGGCGCGCGAGCAACGGCCGCATCATGTCGGTCGCGAAGTAGCGCTCGGGAGGCGGCAGGCCCGCGATCGCATCGTCATCGCTGCGGGCATCGCCGGACAGGATCGGCACGAGCACGTCGTCGACCTTCAGGCCGACGACCTCAGCGCGATCGCGACCGACCATCTCCAGCAACTGCCGGTTGGCGTAGTGGATCGTGTCGTGGTCGTCGATGCCGAGGATACCCTCGTCCACGCCGTCGAGGATCACGTCGAGTTCCTGCCGCTGCGTGCGTTCCGATTCGGTCAACGCACTGACCCGGGTCCGCATGCTCTCCAGATTCTCGGCCAGGGACAGCGGTTCGGCGAGCACCGTTCTGGGCATGGGCACCGGCGTCGACAGATCGCCAGAACCCAGACGCCGGGCCGCGCTGGCGAGGCGCGCGAAAGGGCGGGAGATGCGCGCCGCCAGCAGATAAGCCAGCGCGAACGCCAGCGCACCGGTGACGAGGCTCGACAGGCCGAAGCTGGCGAGCCATTCCAGCATCCGTCGTTTCAGCCACTGCTCGTGGACGCTGGCGACCAGCAGTCCCGCGGAGCGCCCTGCTTCGTCGCGAACATTGCCGATACGGACCGCGGCCGATCCCTGGATGTTTTCGTAGGTATCGGACTCTCCCGACTCGGACACTTCCCGCAGCGCAGCCGCGAACGCGCCATCGGCGACGGAAACCTTCTGCGTCGGCGAGCGCAGGGTCACATGGACATACTCCACCGCCGCTCCGAAAGCCGCTCTTTCAACGATTCGGCGACGAGAATCGACACGCCCTGGACGTTGGGCACCCTGCGACGCACGATCCACCAGGCGTCGCCCTTGTCCCCGAACGCCAATCCTTCGGCGAGCGACGGCGGACGCTTTCCGATCTCGCCGAACATCGCGCCCGCCTTTTCCAGACCGATGTAGTCGATCCCGCTGGTCGTGCGCACATCCTCGATCAATGCCCGCGACTTGGTGAGCTGGCCGCGCTGAAGATAGAACGGCAGCGACGGTTGCTCGACCAGCAGGTCGGCGACCACGTTGGGTTCGCGCTGCCATTCGGCCAATCGACGCCGGGCCTCGGACGCGCTGCGCTCGGCTTCCTTGCGCGCCTGCGCGACGGCCGCCGAGCGGATCGTGCCCAGGCTCGCGGCCACGAGGAATACCGCGAAGAGGACCACCAGGCCGATATGACTGAGCAGCAGGATTTGCGACAGTTGCCGGCGTGTCGACATGCGTATCCATGCCATGCGGAATGTTGGACGTCCGATTATGCGGACATCGCACGATCGACGCGATTCGCCGATGGCGCGCCCACGAAATCGACGGCAGACATGGCACCCGGAGGTGACCATGCCTGCCGCTGACCCCTAACTTGACCCGCGCGTGCGGCAGGACGGATGCGTTTCAACTTGTGCGCTTCAACCTGTGATCAACGGGATTCGTAGTCGATCTCGACCCGGCGGTTGCTGGACCAGCAGTTTTCGTTGGATTCCAGACAGACCGGACGCTCCTCGCCATAGCTGACGACGCTGACTTGGCTGCCGGACACGCCACTGGCAGTGAACGCGCTGGAGACGGCGTTGCCGCGGCGTTCGCTGAGGCCCACGTTGTATTCGCGGCTGCCGCGCTCGTCGGCATGCCCCCCCAGAACCGCCCTGGCGGACGGACGGTCGCGCAGGTATTTCGCATGGCAATCGACCACGCTGCGCGACTCGGGACGCAGGCTGTCCTGATCGAAATCGAAATAGATGACGCGTTCTTTCAGGCAGGCGTTGGTGTCGAGATCGCCGGGGGTATAGGTGCCGGGCTGGACGCCGCGATCGGTCGTCGTCGAGCCGGCATTCTCCGCGCCGTTGGTCTTTGAAGGTTTGACTTTCTTGGTGGTGCAGGCGACAGCGGTCATGCACAGAGCGACGACGATCAGGCTGCAGGCGACTTGCTTCATGGATGATTCGCTCGAATGACGGTTACCGGCGTGGTGACGGGCAACGTGCGGGTGCTGCGCTGCCGATGGTGTTAAGACAAATTAACCAATCGGCGGGATACCTGTCAGTTACGGGGCCGTTACGATTCGCCGACGGATGCGCGGCGGACATTCCTCGGACCATGCGTCGCGGCAGTGTCACCGCCACGAAAAAAGCCGGGGCGGATTGCCCGGCTTTTCGTCGTCATGACGTTTGGGAATTCAGGCCGCGTCGCCGACGTCCTTCACCTGCTGCTCCAGCCGCGCCTTCAGGCTGTCGTCGAGCTTGAGCTGGCGCGCCAGTTCGTCCAGATACGCGCGTTCCATGAAGTTCTGTTCGTCCGCGGCGAGCAGGCTGGCGAGGTACATCTCCGACGCGATTTCCGGCGTGGTCGCGGCGCGCGCCACTTCGGCGGGGTCCAGCGGTTTCTGCAGTTCGGCCTGCAGCCACTGGCGGACTTCGGGCGCGGCATCGATGCGGCTGAATTCGCCTTCGATCACTTCGCGCTCGCGCGCGTCGACATGGCCGTCGGCCTTGGCGGCGGCGATCAACGCCTTGAGGATCGCCTGGCTGTGCGATTCGGCCTCCGGCGGCGGCAGCATGTCCACGGTGCGCGGTTCGACGGCCGCACCGGCGCCGCCCTGCTGTTTCTTCCAGTCGCCGTAGGCCTTGTAAGCCAACACGCCGACGGCAGCGAGCCCGCCGTAGACCGCGACCTTCCCGCCCATCTTCCGCGCCTTGCGGTTGCCCAGCAGCATGCCCAGCGCGCCACCGGCCAATGCGCCCTTGCCGAAATCCGCGCCGCTCTTCACGCCCGCCGCGTTGCCCAGGTCGCCCGCGCTCTGTTGCGCGGTTTTCAGCAACTGGTCGAGGAAGCCTTGAATCTTCATGCGCGGTACTCCGGGAAAGGAAAGGTTGTCGCAAAGCAGTGTGGGCCACGGCACGGCGCTTCAACCCGCCGGAAGTCATGCGTGCTGCCCGACCGCCGACACATTCAGGTAACCGTTCCCCATCCGGCGCAAGATGCCGAAGCCGCAAACCACCTTCGGCCAACGCTGTTAACCCGGTCACGCCAGGCGGACGCGCAGTCCGCTACAAGATCCCGCGACACCCCACTCTCTTCCGACGTCGAGGCACGCCCCCATGCCCCAGTCCCTGTCACTGATCTTCAGCGTCAGCCTGCTGCTGACATCCTGCACCGGCACCATCGGCAGCGACGGCGCCCGGCTCGAAGCCACCAAGGCCGACCGCGAAGCCGCCGCGCCGCGCCGCGAGCGGCCCGCACGGCCGGCCCCGACCGCTGCACCCTCGGCCGAAGCAGCCGACAAACCCAGATTCACCGGCGGGCCGAATCGCCCGACGCAACTGCCGAACCCGCCCTTCATCAGCACCGCGTTCGGCACTTTCAACGAACCCTGGGCGATGACCTTCCTGCCCGACGGCCGTCTGCTGGTTACCGAGAAATCCGGGCAGCTGCGCCTGTTCAATACGGTCACCAAGACCACCGGCACCATCACCGGCCTGCCGACCGTGGCCTACGGCGGCCAGGGCGGCCTGGGCGATGTGGTGCTGCATCCGCAGTACGCCAGCAACCGCTACGTTTATTACAGCTACGCCGAAGCCGGCACCAGCGGCACCCGCGGCGCAGTGGTCGCACGCGCGCCGCTCACGCTGGACGCGAACGGCGGCGGCAGCCTCGGCGCGTCGCAGATCGTCTGGCGGCAATCGCCGAAAGTGAGCGGCGGCGGCCACTACAGCCATCGCATCGCCTTCGGCGCCGACGGCAAACTCTGGATCACCTCCGGCGACCGCCAGCAAGCCACGCCCGCGCAGGACATGACCAAGAACCTCGGCAAGCTGATCCGCCTCAACGACGACGGCAGCCTGCCCGCCGACAATCCGTTCGCGAACCAGGCCGGCGTCGCCAAGGAAGTCTGGTCGCTGGGCCATCGCAACCTGCTGGGCATCGCTTTCGATGGCGCCGGCAGACTCTGGACCCACGAAATGGGCCCTGCCAACGGTGACGAATTGAATCTGATCGAACGCGGCAGCAATTACGGCTGGCCGCTTGTCTCCAACGGCAACAACTACGACGGCAGCAACATTCCGGACCACGCGCCCGGCGATGGCTACAACGCGCCCGAAGCCTGGTGGAACCCGACCATCGCGCCTGCCGGTTTCATCATCTATTCCGGCGATCTGTTCCCGTATTTCCGCGGCAACGGACTGATCGGCGGCCTCGCCTCGCAGGCGCTGGTGCGCATCCAGTTCAACGGCACCACTGCCCGGGAAACCGAACGCTACGCGATGGGCAAACGCATCCGCGAAGTGGAACAGGGCCCGGACGGTGCGATCTGGCTGCTGGAAGACGGCGCCGGCGCGCGGCTGTTGAAACTCACACCCAAGCCGCTGTAACGCGGTTTTCTCGCGCAATCGCCAAGGCCCCGCATCGCGGGGCCTGTCTTTTGCATGACGCGAATGCGCGTCGCCGTGCGTCCTGCATGGCGACGATCCCGGGATGTACGTCAAACCCCCGGTCGTCATGCGCGATCTGTCGACTGTTCCGCGATTCAGCCGGCGATGGACATAGTCCATCGTGAACGATCCGTCGCCAGAGGATCGACGGCCTCGCGACGATCGCGACCTCCCGCGGGATCCCTGTTCCCGCTTGCGTCATCGAAGGAGTTTCCCGATGAAAACCAGACACGTCTTGCTGATGCGCGACCTCGCGTCCGCGCGCATGGCGGTTGCTTCCCTGCACACCTCGGGCATGCCGGAAGAGGATATTTCCATCGTCGCGCGCGCCGATATCGAGATGGAGCGGATTCCCGACGATTACCGCAATGCCAGCACCGATTTCATTCCGGCGGCGCTGCGCGGCACGCTCGGCGGCGGCGGCGCGGGCCTGCTTGCGGGCCTGATCGGCATCGCTGTGCCCGCGATCGGCATCACCGTCGCCGGCGCCGCGGCGATCACCCTGATCGGCGCTGCGACCGGCGGCTGGGCCGCGGCGCTCGCGGGATCGGCGGTGCCCGATCCGATCCGTCGGCGCTACGAACAGGAAATCGCCGACGGCAGGATCCTGGTGGTGGTGGATGTCGACGACGACGATCCGGAAGACACGGTCCGGATCGACCGGATCGTGGCCGAACACGGCGCGGAGCCGCTGTCGTTCTCCGAACCCAGCGCGATGCGATAGGCGCAACACGCCTGGACTCCGACGCCACGGGCGTCGATCGACCCGCGTCGGATCACCGCCCGTTCACGGCCACCTGTTCACAGCACCGTGCAGGTCACGTTGAAGGTCAACGCACCGGAGACCGGCAACGTGGCGATCACGACGCCGGCCGCCGATTGCAACCCGGCGATGCTCACCGCCGGGCAAACGGCACCGCCGGTCGCGCTGCCGCAGCTCACCGAGCTGCAGCTGAGGTTCGTCGGCGCGGGGTCCCGCAGTACCGTGCCGTTGGCGGCATTCGGGCCCGCATTGCGGACCACGATGGCGTAATTGACGGTACTGCCCTGGACGACGGTATCAGCCGCCTGATCGACGTTGCCGTTGACGCCGGGGGTATTGGTCTTGGTGACGCTCACGTCCGACGGCGGGCGCGTATTGGTGTAGCGGCACGCGATCGCCGCACCGGTATTACCGACGGTCAGCGTGTTGCCGCTCAACGTCGCGGGGCCGGTGCAGCTCAAAGTAGCGGTGTAGACGCCGGCGTTGCCGCCGCCCAGCACTTCCGCCAGCGTCAGGGTTTCGCCCTGGAAGACCGTCACCGGCGTGGCGTCGCTGTCCACTTCCGTCGCGGTATTGGCCGTGGATACCAGCGAATCGATCACCGTGCCCGCCCGGCTCAGGCTGACGGTGGCGGTATCGTTGAGGGCCGCACCCGACCAGGCCTTCTGCAGGGTGAGCTGCGACGTCACGCAGCTCACGCTGTTGAAACTCAGGAACGCCTCGTCGAAATTCGCATTGTTGTCCAGGTCCACCACATAGGAGATGGTGCTGCCCGCGGTCACGTTGACGGTGCCGGACACGAACACCCACGGCGCGCTGGCCGATGTCGTCGGCGCGATGGGCGCCGGCATGATCGCGCTGGCGCTGGCGAGAATCGTGCCTGACAGGCCGGCCCCCTGGCGGATGGCGATGCTGCCGTTACCAGAGAGGTTGTCGCGTGTCGAGAACCAGCCGGAGAAGGTCGCCGTGCGCACCTGACCCGCGCTGCCGCCGCAGATCGGCACCACGAAGGACTGGTAGAAGGCGTTCGAGCCCGACGCGATGTCCAGATAATGCTGCTGCACGCCCGCGCCGGTGGCCGGGTTGGGGTCCAGCGTAGGACCGCCGTTGCCATAGTTGAAGTTCACGCCGCCATCGACCTTCACCACATTGGAGGTCTGGCCCGAACCCAGTGTCCAGGGCGCGATCCCGTAGCCGATGTTGTTGCCGAAAGCAGGCGGCGGATTGTTCTCGAACCCCGGATTGGAGATCAGGTTCTGCGCCGCTGCCGGCAACGCCGACAACAACGCGGCAACAGCTCCCAATTGCGCCCATGCGCGCGCGCGCTTCCACGATCTGAACTGCATCGTCCGCCCCTTCTCCATTCGATCCCCGCGCCGGGTCAGCGATAATCGTGACCAACGGCTAAAAATGATGCGACATGATACGCGATTCCGCTTTCCATACTCTTGCAAGTGCATTTCGCATGGTCGAACCCGAGGACGAGGGTCTTCACGGCCAAAGCGCGTTGGAGCACCGCCTAGTGCGGAAACACTTTCGCGCCTGCGGGTGACGCCCGCAGCGATCCCTTCCCGACCGCCGCCGAACACCCGCTGCGTTGCAGGCAGATTCGACTTCGCGGATCGCGGTATCGGTGAACGTCTTGGGGGCAACGCCAAAGCCGGAGCGGGTCCGTTGCCCCGATTCTTGCCCGCATTCGCCCGCTGATCGCAGGAGCACTCATCGGACGCAAGCGGGCATGCGGAGGGCCAAAACCCCTGTTTACAGGGAGAGACTTCGGCCATTCCGGGCTGTCCTGGAATCAGCAAGTAGTGGCCGTCCGTACTTCGATACGCAGCCCGTTCGTATCGGCGACGCGGTGGGCCTTTCGCTTTGGGCTTCGTACGCGGAGCCTGGTATCGGCCGGCAGGTGAGTCGGCCCGAGTGAGTAACGCCGGGGCGTCGTCGCCCCCTTACTCACAGCCTGACTCACTTCAAGCCGGATGCGACAGGACAGGTCGGGACGTTGAGACACAAAAAAACCCCTATTTTACCGGGACTTCGCGTACTTCCGGGATGTCTGGGGATGTCGCTGGAGGTCTATATGGTGGGCCGTGAAGGATTCGAACCTTCGACCAAAAGATTAAAAGTCTTCTGCTCTACCGACTGAGCTAACGGCCCACGAATGACACGATTTCCGGCCTGATGGCCGCCCGACCTTGCGCCGGGGCGCGCATTTTAGCCCAAACCGGCGCGAATGGGTCAGCCGGCGGCGTAACGGGTGGGGTCGGCCACGCCAGCGGCTTCGAAACCTTCGGCGCGCAGCCGGCAGGCGTCGCAATGGCCGCAAGCGGCGCCGTCCGCGTCGGCCTGGTAGCAGGAGACGGTCTGCGCGAAATCCACGCCCAGGCGCAGGCCTTCGCGGACGATATCGCCCTTGGTCATGCGCATCAGCGGGGCGTGGACGCGGAAGCCCGCGCCCTCGACGCCGGCCTTGGTGGCGAGATTGGCCAGCGCCTCGAAGCCGGCGATGAATTCAGGCCGACAGTCCGGATAGCCCGAGTAGTCGACCGCGTTGACGCCGCAGAACAGGTCGGTGGCGCCCAGCACCTCGGCCCAGCCCAGCGCGACCGACAGCATGATGGTGTTGCGCGCCGGCACGTAGGTGACCGGGATGTCCGCGCCGATCACATGGCCGTCGGTATCGACGGGCACCGCGATGTCTGCGGTCAGCGCCGAGCCGCCGAGGCTGCGCAGATCGACGTTCACGGTCTTGTGCACGGCCGCGCCGAGCGCCTGGGCGACGCGTACCGCGGCGTCGAGTTCAGACGTATGGCGCTGGCCGTAGCGCACGCTGAGGGCGTGCGGCGCGAAGCCCCGCTCGCGGGCGATGGCGAGCACGACGGCGGAGTCCATGCCTCCGGAGACGAGAACGACGGCGGGTTTCATAGGCGACAGCTTCGAGGTTTCGGATTGAAAGAAAGAGGAACGCGGTACGTGGAATCTGGAATGGCAGGACAACCCACTTCGGTCATCCCGAACGCATGCGAGGGATCTGTTTGTTCTTCCGGCAAGCGAACAGCGGATCCCTCCTCGGGCGTTGCCCTCGTTCGGGATGACAGCATCAAGGATTTCCGTCTCCCTGCCTCACCTGCCCGGCTCATCGTTCCACAGCAGCTTGTGCAACTGCATCTGGAACTTCACCGGCAGCCGGTCCTGCACGATCCAGTCGGCGAGGTCGCGCGCGGAGACGTCGCTCTTGCTCGGCGAGAACAGCACATCGCAGCGTTCCGCCAGGCGGTGCTCGGCCACGATGCCGCGCGCCCAGTCGTAGTCGTCGCGGCTGCAGATCACGAACTTGATCTGGTCGTGCGCGGTCAGCAGCGGCAGGTTCTCCCAGCGGTTGCGCTCGACCTCGGCCGAACCGGGGGTCTTGATGTCGAGCACCCGCGAGACCCGCGGGTCGACCTCGGCGACATCGATCGCACCGGAGGTCTCCAGCGAGACGCGATAGCCAGCGTCGCAGAGCCGGCGCAGCAGATCGATGCAGCGTTTCTGCGCAAGCGGTTCGCCGCCGGTGACGCAGACATGGCGTACGCCGTGGCTGGCGACTTCGGCCAGGATCTCTTCGATGCCACGCCACTCACCGCCGAAGAACGCATACGCGGTATCGCAGTACTGGCAGCGCAGCGGGCAGCCGGTCAGGCGCACGAACACCGTCGGCCAGCCGGCATCGCGGGCTTCGCCCTGCAGCGACAGGAAGATTTCGGTGATCTTGAGACGGTCCACCGCTGCGGCGGCCGCAGCGGGGGCGACATCGTTCATCGCGGCATTTTACCCGCAGAGCGGGACACACGGCCCGCGTGCGCGCCGCAAACGCGGAATCAGCGGACCCGCGAGAGCTGGATCGCGCGCAGACGGTCGTCGGCGGTGCGGGCGGCTTCGGTGCCGGCGTAACGGGCGACCACCTTGGCCAGCGTCGCCTCGGCGGCGTCGAGTTGACGCAGGCCGTACTGGCACAACCCCACTTTCAGCAGTGCGCCGCCCGCCTTGTCGTGGGTCGGATACTGGTCGAGCAGCGTCTGGAACTGTTCCTGGGCCAAGGCGTAGTTCTGGGTGACGTAATAACTCTCGCCCAGCCAGTACATCGCGTTCGGGGTGAAGGTTCCATTGGGATGGGTTTCGAGGAACGACAGGAACGAGCGCGCGGATTCGGCGTAACGGCCCGCCTTCAACAGGTCGAAAGCGACGTTGTAGGCGGTCCGTTCGTCCGCGCCCTTGCCGAGCGTCGAGGCATCGCCGTAGACCCGCGGCGGCGTGTCCTGCACCGTCGCCTGCGTGGCGGCGGCGGGCATGACGGGCTGTGCGGGTTGCGGTGCGGGCAAGGTCGGCGCCGGCACGGGCTCGGAGGTCGCGCTTTCGAGCCGGTTGAGGCGGCTGTCCAGGTCCAGATACTGGGTGCGGCCCGTCTGTTTGTATTGTTCGTGCTGCTGCTGCAACTCTTCGAGCTGCGCGCGTAGAGACTGCACTTCGGTCTTCAGTTCGCCGAGCTGATTGAGTAGATCAAGATTGCCCGAACGCATCGCCGACAGCTGCTGTTCGAGCGCAGTGAGGCGATCGGCGGTACTGACGCGCTGCGCCGATGCAGGCGCGGCGAACGCCAGCGCGAGAACCAGGCAGGCGGCAAGCGGCAAACGTCTCATCATCACGACAGGTGCGACCTCAGCGGAAAGTATTCGGATAAAGATGGCCGCGCGATATCACGCGATATCAGCGCAAGCGCGCGGCGCAGAACAAATACGGACAGGGGGGCATCGCGGACGATGCGCCCTGTGTCGCATGGATCACTTCGCGGTGTAGACGATCTCGACCCGACGGTTACGGCCCCAACAGTCTTCGTTGGAGTCGGTGCAGGTCGGGCGCTCTTCGCCGTAGCTGACCACCGTGATCTGGCCGCCGGCGCCGCCGTTGGCCTGTACCGCAGACGACACCGCATTGCCGCGGCGCTCGCCGAGGCCCACGTTGTATTCGCGGCTGCCGCGTTCGTCGGCATTGCCTTCCAGGGTCATGCGGGAACTGGGACGGTCGCGCAGGTACTTGGCGTGGCAGGCGACGATGTTCTGGAACTCCGGCTTCAGCGCATCCTGATCGAGATCGAAGAAGACCACGCGCTGACGCAGGCAGGCGTCGGTATCCAGATCGTTCGGACCGTACAGACCGCTGGGCAGCGTGGACGTGTTGCCGCCCACGGTGCCGGGGGTCGTGGTGCCGCTGGTGCTGTCGGTGGCGGAGGTGTCGATGTTTTCCTTCACCTTCTTGCTACAGGCGGCGGCGGTCACGCACAGGATCGCGGTCAGCAGCACTCGGGTCGTCGTGTTCATGGTGTTCCTCTCTTTGTCGCAGGGTAGGTCAAGGGGGATGGGGGCGTGGACAGGGACAACGTGAAGCGCATCGATGGCGATCAGCGCGGCAGGCGGTAAGGCCCCCAGGCGGGCTCGCGCACGTCGCCGTTGGCGAGTACCAGACGCTGGCGCACGCGGGCATCGGAGGAGACGGCGTAGAGCACGCCACGACCGCCTTCGCGCGCCGCGTACAACACCATGCTGGCGTTCGGCGCGAAGCTCGGCGATTCGTCGAGCGAACCCGGCGAGAGCATGGACCAGCGCGGCGAACCGAGGCTGCGGTCGAGCATCGCGATACGGTACACGCTGCCGCTACCCTGTGCCACGGCCATCTTTTTGCCGTCGTAGGACACGGTGACCTTGGCGTTGTAGCTGCCCTGGAAGCTGACGCGGCTGGCCGAACCGCCGGCCGCGGACACCTGATAGATCTGCGGTCTGCCGCCGCGGTCGGAGGTGAAATAAATGAGGCCGCCGTCGGCGCTCCAGGTCGGTTCGGTGTCGATGCCGAACTGGTTGGTCAGCTGGGTCAGCGCGCGGCTGCCCAGATCCATGACGTAGATTTCGGGGTTGCCGCTCTTCGAGAGCGCCATCGCCAGCTTGCGACCATCGGGAGAGAAACTCGGCGCGCCGTTGATGCCCTTGAAGCTGGCGACCGTTTCGCGCGCGCCGGTGGCGATGTCCTGGATCACGATCGAGGAATTGCCGCGCTCGAAGCTGACATAGGCCAGCTTGCGGCCGTCCGGACTCCATGCCGGCGACAGCAGCGGCTTGTCCGAGCGCACCACGGTCTGCGGGTTGTAACCGTCGGCATCGGCGACCATCAGCGCGTAACTGGTGTTCTTGCCGAGGCCCGAAGCGGTGATATAGGCGATGCGGGTCCAGAACGCGCCGCGCACGCCGGTGATTTTTTCGTAGATCGCATCGGCGATCTGGTGCGAGACATCGCGCATCGCATTGGCGCGCGCGGTCAGCGCGAACGCCAGCAGGCGGTTCTTGCCGATGTCGTACAGTTCGTATTCGACGCGGTAACCGCCGTCGCCGGCATCGAGGACGCGACCGACCACGACGAAATTCTGCTTGGCCTGCTGGAAAAAGCCGAAATCGATCTCGCTGCCGCGGGTCGGCCGCTGCGCGCCGAGCTCGCCCTGCGGCATCGGCCGGAACTGGCCGGAACGCGCCAGATCGGCGCGGATCACCTCGGCGACATCGGTCTGCACCGGATTGCCGATGCCCTGATAGGGCATGGGCACCACCGCGATCGGCAGGGCCGAAGCGTTGCCGCCGACGATGTCGATCTCCAGGCCGCGCTGCTGGGCGAAGGCGGCCAGCGGCAACAGGCAGACCAGCAACAGGGCCTTCGAGAACAAGCGCTGTGTCGGCATGCGGAAAGAAAGGATCGAGCGGATCATCGAACGGGTCATCGGCAGTCCAGGCAACTCAGGGGTGACGGCATGGGGCGCCGGCAGGGCACAGCTTGGCCGCGAAAGCGGTCAGAAAGATGAACGAACCCGGACTCGGGGGGCCGCGCAGCGCCGGATTCAGCGATCTTCGCCCCGGAAATTGATGGTCAGCGTGCGGTTGAACACGGCCTCGAAGCCCCGGTACGGCAGGGGTTGGGCCTTCAGTACCGCGGCCTCGACCGACCGCCGCCCCTGCTCGTCGTAGGGACAAGACGGGTCGACCTGGGCGTCGATCACTTCGCCGCCCGCGATCTGGCGGATCACGATCTTGCATGCGACGGTCGACGAGACGTTCTCGGGCTGGGTCCAGTTCATGCGGATGGCCTTCGTCAGGGCATCGATGTAAGCGGCCCTGAGCGCGGCATCCGTGCCGCGATCGCCCGGCGGCGGACTGGCGTTGGCAGCGGCGGTATTCGACGCCTGCTGCGCGCGGCGATCGGCGAGCTGACGCAGGCGCTCTTCGGCCAGGGCGATCTGCCGGTCGTTCGCGGCCTTCTGCCGACGGATATCGGCCAGCTGCCGCTCGCGCTCCAACTGCATCGCGGTGCGCGCCTTCTCCTCGGCCTGCCGCTGCCGCTCGCGCTCGGTGAGATCGACCTGGCCCTGGCGCTGCTTCGCCTCCTGCTCGCGCGCGGCGGTCTCGGCGGACGCGGAATCCGGTTTCACTTCCTGCTGATCGACGGTATCGGGATCCGGAAGCTGTTCCTGCGGCTGCAACTGCTGCTCGGGCGGCGTTTCTTCGGGCAGCGGCTCTTCCAGCGCTTCCGGCAACGGCTCTTCGGACAGCGGCGCTTCCAGAGGTTCCGGCGGCGTGGGCTGCGCCAACGGCTCGGGCTCGTGCCGCAGGGCACTGCGCATGCTGGCCGAGAGCGCGTTCAGATCCACGACATCGGCACTGATCGGCTCGCCCGCAGCCGACGACGACGGCGTGCGCCACAGCGACGCCACCAACAGCAGCAGCACCGGCACCGCATGCAGCAGCAGCGCCAACATGATCGCCAGCGCGGTGTCGGCGCGATTTTCGCGCATCGGGCCTATTTCCCGTCCGCCGGCAGGCTGACCAGGCTCACTTTGGTGATCCCGGCGTCCTTGATGATGTCGATGCCCTGCATCACCGTCTGGTAGCTGGCGTCGCGCGCGCCGTTGACCAGCACCGTGGCATTGTCGTTCTGGCCGTGGATGGCCTTGAGTTCGGCGGTGATGTCGGCGGCGGTCAGTTCGCGGTTGTTGCCGCGCTCCAGCATCAGCGCGAAGCGGCCATCGGCGTAGATGCTGACCACGATGGGATCCTTCGGCGTTTCCAGCGATTTCGCCCGCGACTGCGGCAGATTGATGTCGGTACCGAGGTTCAGCAGCGGCGCGGTCACCATGAAGATGATCAGCAACACCAGCATCACGTCGATGTATGGCACGACGTTGATCTCGGCTTTGAGCTTGCGTTTGCGGATGCGGCGCCCGGAGGCGGTGACGGCCATGCGATCTCTCTCGGTCTGTCTTGCGTCAGTGCGGGGAGTTCAACGGTCGGGGACTGCGCGCGGGGTTGCGCGCGTCCGCTCAGTTTTCTTCGATATGCGCCTGACGCTGCAGGATCGACGAGAACTCTTCGGTGAAGGTGTCGTAGCGCACCGCGATGCGCTCGACGCGGGTGGTGAAGCGGTTGTAGGCCCAGACCGCGGGAATCGCCGCGAACAGGCCCATCGCGGTCGCCAGCAGCGCTTCGGAGATGCCGGGCGCGACCGTGGCGATGGTGGCTTCCGTCATATTGGCCAGACCGTGGAACGACATCAGGATGCCCAGGACGGTGCCGAACAGGCCGACGTAGGGGCTGATCGAACCGACGTTGGCGAGGAATTCGAGGTTGTGCTCCAGCCCGTCGAGCTCGCGCGAGGCGGTGGCGCGCATCGCCCGCTGCGCGCCTTCTAGCTGCGCGCGCGCGTCCATGCCGCGGCGCTGGCGCACGCGGTTGAATTCGCGCATGCCGCCCTCGAAGATCGATTCGAGACCGTAGACGTGCTGCTTGCGGGCGCCGGCATCGGCGAAGAGTCGGCCCAGATCGGCACCGGCCCAGAACCGCTCTTCGAAACCCTCGGCCTCGCGCTGGGCGCGATCGAGCACGCGCTTCTTGCGGAAGATGATGATCCACGAGGCCACCGAGGCCAGCAGCAGCAGCGCCATCACGCACTGCACCGGGAGGCTGGCGTCGATCACCAGTTGCAGGTAGTTCAGACTGCCGCCATGCGCAGCTTCGCCTGCCGCCTGGGCGGTGGCCGCGAGCGCGTCTTCGGGCAGCGGCTCGATGGCGGTGGCCTGCAGCATCATGGCTTGTGGGTACATCCGGGGTTACTCCGCGTTCGATGAATCGGGGTGGGCTGATGCGGCTTCCTGCAGCGCCTTCAGCTGGGGGTACAGCGCGTCCGGGATCGGCCTTGGCTTGAAGTCGGATGCGCGCAACACTGCGACCCGGACCTCCGCGTCCAGCAAGCGCATGCCATCGCGCTCGATGCGCTGCGCGATCACCAGGCTGGCGCGCCGGCACTCGCGCAATACCACGCCGACCTGCAGCGCATCGTCCAGACGCGCCGGCAGCCGGAAGTCGATCGTCATCGCCCGCACCGCGAACACCAGATCGTGTTGCAGGCGCAGAAGTTCCTGACTGTGCCCGTGGGCGCGCAACCACTCGGTGCGGGCGCGCTCCAGGAACGCAACGTACTGCGCGTGGTAGACCACGCCACCGGCGTCGGTATCTTCCCAGTAAACGCGGACGGGGTGGGTGAATGGGGTATTCATGTTGAAACTGCGCGAGAAACGCACGAAACACGGCCAGCCATCACGCATCGCCCTCCACGAACAGATCGTTCGCATTCGGCCTGGGCTTCAGACCCAGGTGCCGGTAGGCCTTCTGGCTGGCCATGCGCCCGCGCGCGGTGCGCACGAGGAAGCCCTGCTGGATCAGATAGGGCTCGATCACGTCTTCGAGCGTGCCGCGCTCTTCCGACAATGCCGCCGCCAGCGATTCCACGCCGACCGGGCCGCCATCGAAATTCTCGATGATGAGATTGAGCAACCGGCGATCGAGATCGTCGAAACCCTCCGGGTCGACTTTCAGCATCGACATCGCGGCGCGGGCGACGTCGTGGTCGATATGTCCGGCGGCTCTGACCTGGGCGAAATCGCGGACGCGGCGCAGCAGGCGGTTGGCGATGCGCGGGGTGCCGCGCGAACGACGCGCGATCTCGTCGGCGCCCTGCGGCGCGCAGTCGATACCGAGGATCTGCGCCGAGCGGCTGACGATCCGGGTCAGTTCCGCGGCGCTGTAGAACTCGAGGCGCTGGACGATGCCGAAACGGTCGCGCAGCGGCGCGGTCAGCAGGCCGGCGCGGGTGGTGGCGCCGATCAGGGTGAACGGCGGCAGGTCGAGTTTGATCGAACGCGCGGCCGGGCCTTCGCCGATCATGATGTCGATCTGGAAGTCTTCCATCGCCGGGTACAGCACTTCCTCGACGATCGGCGACAAGCGATGGATCTCGTCGATGAACAGCACATCGTGCGGCTGCAGGTTGGTGAGCAGCGCGGCGAGGTCGCCGGCCTTTTCGATGACCGGTCCCGAGGTCACCCGCAGATTCACGCCCAACTCGTTGGCGATGACGTGGCTCAGCGTGGTCTTGCCCAGACCGGGCGGGCCGAAGATCAGCACGTGGTCCAGCGCTTCGCCGCGGCGCTTGGCGGCCTCGATATAGATCGACATCTGCTCGCGCACCGGCTGCTGGCCAAGATATTCGTCCAGCCGTTTCGGGCGGATCGTGGCGTCGGCGACGTCGTCCTCGCGGCTGGCGCCGCTGGCGATGATGCGGTCTGTGGTCATGCCGCCATTATGCCGGCCCACGCAGAATGTAGGGCGACAACGACGATCGGGCCGTGTCCACGGCTGGAGGAAGTGAAACCACGACGCTTCCGAACCCCGAACAAGCCGAAAGCGGATCTAACACAGCGGCACGACCCTGCGGCCATGCAGACCACAACGGCGATCAGGACGCGTCGTCGACGCGCACGCCATCCATCGATACGCTGCGGCAAGCCTCCGCCGCGAGCGCGAACGAATGGCGCCGCGCCGCGTGGTCGAAGATGTTGGCGGTCAGCATCAGCTCGTCCGGCCGGTGCCGGGCCACGAACGCCGCGATGCCGTCGCGCACGTCGGCCGGATCGCCGACCACCGCACAGGCCAGGGCCTGTTCGACCATCGCCTTCTCGTGCGGCTGCCAGTAGGCCTCGATGTCGTCCACCGGCGGCGGGATCAGCCCGGGCTGGCCGCGGCGCAGACGCACGAAACTCTGCTGCTGGGTAGTGAACAACCGTCGCGCCTCCGCGGCCGTATCGGCGGCGACCACGTTCAGCGCCAGCATCGCGCAAGGCGCCGCCAGATCGCGGGACGGCCGGAACCCGCGCCGATAGAGCGCCAGCGCCTCATCCATCGCCGCTGGCGCGAAGTGCGATGCGAACGCGAACGGCAGGCCCATCGCGGCCGCCAGCTGCGCGCTGAACAGGCTGGAGCCGAGCAGCCAGACCGGCACATCGAGTCCCGCGCCCGGCACGGCCTGCACGGCCTGAGCCGGGCGCGCGGGCTCGAAATAGCCCAGCAGTTCGGCGACGTCCTGCGGAAAGCGGTCGGCGCCATCCATGTAGCGGCGCAACGCGCGCATCGTGGCCTGATCGGTTCCCGGTGCGCGCCCCAGTCCGAGATCGATGCGGTCCGGATGCAGGGCCGCCAGCGTGCCGAACTGTTCGGCCACCTGCAGCGGCGCGTGGTTGGGCAGCATGATGCCGCCGGCGCCGACCCGGATCGTGCGCGTGCCCGCGGCGACATGACCGATCAGCACCGCGGTGGCGGCGCTGGCGATGCCCGGCATGTTGTGGTGTTCCGCCAGCCAGTAACGGCGATACCCCAGGGCTTCGGCGTGGCGCGCGAGATCCAGCATGTTGGCGAACGCTTCGCGCGGCGTGGCGCCCTCGGTGACGGGCGCGAGATCCAGCAGGGAATAGGCAATCATCGGCATAGCGCTCCGGGGGAACCCTTCACATGGGGGCCGTCGCGTGGATTGCCATGCACGATCGACCTGTCTGCGACGCGACGCTTCGGGCAGCGCCCGAAGCGTCGCAGCCGCCCCGCTGGGGAAGGTCCGAATCACGCCATGCTGGCGCGATTCGCGAGCGCGCCTTCCGTGCCGCGCGGACCCGCTGAATGAATCAGAGGCTCCCTAGATCTGTACCTGCGAGCCCAGTTCGACCAGGCGGTTGCCCGGAATGCGGAAGAAGCCGGTCGCAGGCGCCGCGTTGCGATGCATCAGCGCGAACAGTTTGTCGCGCCAGACCGGCATGCCGCGATGCGGGCTGGCGACGATGGTTTCGCGACTGGCGAAGTACGTGGTGTCCATCGGGTCGAAATGGATGCCGCCCTTGTCGCAGCTGCGCATCAGCGCCAGCGGCACGTCCGGCGTTTCCATGAAACCGAACTGGATGACGACGCGATAGAAATCGTTGCCGATGGATTCGATCTTCAAGCGTTTGTCCTTCGGCGCGTACGGCACGTTGAGCGTATCGACGGTCAGGAACACGTTGCGCTCGTGCAGCACCTTGTTGTGCTTGAGATTGTGCATCAGCGCGTGCGGCACCACGGTCTTGTCAGCCGTCAGGAACACTGCCGTTCCCGGCACGCGCACCGGCGGCGCCAGCATCAGTCCGGGCAGGAAGCTGGCGAGCTGGATGCCTTCCTTGCGGATCTCGGCGTGCAGCAGTTCGCGGCCTCGGCGCCAGGTGCGCAGCAGGGTGAACAAGGTGATGCCGAGCACCACCGGGAACCAGCCGCCCTGCATCACTTTCGCACCGTTCGCAACGACGAATGCGGTGTCCGCGATCAGGAACACCGCGCACAACGGCACGACCCAGCGCCGCGCCTTGGGCCACAGGGCGTTGGCGACGATCGCCAGCAGCAGGGTGTCGATCAGCATCGTGGCCGAAACCGACACGCCATAGGCCGTGGCCAGTGCGGACGAACTCTGGAAGGTGACCACCAGCACGATCACGATCAGCAGCATCATCCAGTTGATGCTGGGAATATAGATCTGGCCGATGGTGTCGTGCGACGTATGCACGATCCGCATCCGCGGGATGTAGCCGAGTTGCATCGCCTGCCGCGCGACCGAGAAGCCGCCGGTGATGACCGCCTGCGAGGCGATCACGGTGGCTGCGGTGGCGAGCACGATCATCGGTATGCGGCCCCATTCGGGCACGCCGATGTAGAAGGGATTCTTGATCGCAGCGGGATTTTCCAGCACCAGCGCGCCCTGGCCGAGATAGTTCAGCATCAACGCCGGCAGGACGAAGAAATACCAGGCGTAGCGGATGGGCTTGGCGCCGAAATGGCCCATGTCGGTATAGATCGCCTCGCCGCCGGTCACCGCCAGCACCACCGCGCCGAGGATGAAGATGCCGTGCCACCTGTGCTCGATGAAGAAATTCACTGCCCAGACGGGGTTGATCGCATGCAGCACTTCAGGCTCATGCAGGATGTTGACCACGCCGAGCACGGCCAGCACGATGAACCAGAGCCCGGTGATCGGACCGAACACCTTGCCGACCTTGGCCGTGCCGAAGCGCTGGGTGGCGAACAGCGAGATCAGCACGGCGAGGGTGATCGGCACGATCCACTTGTGCAGTTGCGGCGCAACGATCTCCAGCCCCTCCACCGCCGACAGCACCGAAATCGCGGGCGTGATCACACCGTCGCCGAAGAACAGCGAGGCGCCGAAAACCCCGAGGATGCCGACCAGGTACGCGGAGCGGGAATTTTTCGGCAGGCTGCGCTGGGCCAGCGCCATCAGCGCCATGATCCCGCCCTCGCCTTCGTTGTCGGCGCGCATGATGATGGTGACGTACTTCACGGTCACCACCATCATCAGCGCCCAGAACACCAGCGAGAGCAGGCCCAGTACGGTGTCGTGGTCGGCGATCAGCCCGTAGTTTTCCGAGAAGGCTTCGCGGATGGTGTACAGCGGGCTGGTGCCGATATCGCCGAACACGACGCCGATGGCGCCGACCATCAGGCCGAACAGGCCGATCTGTCCATGCCCGCCATGAGGATGTCCGTTCGGGGATTCAGGGGAAGTTTTCATCGAAGGCTATGCCCGTGAAGGCTCTCGGTGCGTGGGATGTCGCGAGGGGTAGCGGGAATCGATATGGCGCGGGAATCAGCGCAGCGCCGATTGCAGCGCCTTGCGGATGATGGTGGCGGCATCGTCGCCGGCCGCGGTGGCGTCGCGCGCCATGCGCACGGCCTCCGCCGGTTTGTAGCCCAACTGCTGCAGCGCGCTGGTGGCTTCGGATTGGGGATCGGCGCCGATGCCGGACGCCGCGCCGCCGGTAACGACGCCATCGCCGTACAGGCCCGAGGTGCGGTCGCGCAGTTCCACCACCATGCGTTCGGCGGTCTTCTTGCCGATGCCGGGGATACGGGTGAGCGCGGTCACGTCGCCGGTCTGGATCAGCCGCGCGAATTCATCGACGCTGGCGCCAGAGAGCACCGCGAGCGCGATCTTCGCGCCGATGCCGCTGACTTTCTGCACGTCGCGGAACAGACGGCGCTCGGCATCGCGCAGGAAACCGTACAGCGACACGCTGTCTTCCTTCTGCGCGTAGTGGGTGAAGAGCGACACTTCGCGACCGACCTCGGGCAGGTCGTAGAAGGTGCTCATCGGCGCTTCGAGTTCGTAGCCGACGCCGTGCACGTCGATCACCAGCCACGGCGGCTGTTTGTGGATGAGCGTGCCTTTGAGGCGACCGATCACTGGAGGCTCCTGGAGGAGAACGCTTTCCCCCTTTGAAAAAGGGGGACCAAGGGGGATTTGCCCTGGTTTTCGCTCTGCTCTGACACGAAAAGCAAATCCCCCCTGCCCCCCTTTTTCAAAGGGGGGAACAGCGAGGATTCGCAAAGGAGGGATGCGGCGGCGTGGTGCGTCGCAGAGCGACACTTGGCGGCGTGGTGCTTCACGGTGCGGTGCTTAGCGGCGCGGCCCTTCGAAGAGGGGTGGGTCGCGGCGCGATGCCTCGTCGAGTAGTTCTTCGCGGCGTGGCACTTCGCAGCGCAGCTTTCCGCAGCCCGGCTTTCCCCCTTTGAAAAAGGGGGATCAAGGGGGATTTGCTCTGGCATTTGCTCTGCTCTGGCACGAAAAGCAAATCCCCCCAGCCCCCCTTTTTCAAAGGGGGGGAAGAGCAAGGACGCGGAACACGACGCCATCGATATATCGCTCATCCGTTCACTTCCTCCACGCCTGGCGCGCGTTCACGCCCAGGCGCAGCGCGGTGGCGCGCACGTGGGCATGGGTGATGGCGACCGCCAGCGCGTCGGCAGCATCGGCTTGCAGCTTGCCTTTGAGATTGAGCATCAGACCGACCATGTGCTGGATCTGCGCCTTGTCGGCGCCGCCGGTGCCCACCACCGCCAACTTCACTTCCTTCGCCGCGTATTCGTGGACCGGCAGGTCGCGCTGGACCACGGCGCAGATCGCCGCGCCGCGGGCGTGGCCGAGTTTGAGCGCCGAATCGGGATTGCGGGCCATGAATACCTTCTCGATCGCCACCTCGTCGGGGCGATGGGCGTCGATGATATCGGCCAAACTTTCGAGCAAACGCTTCAATCGCAGCGGAAAATGGTCGCGTGCGTCCTCGCCGGCCACCAGCAGATTGATCGGCGCATGGAACACGTGCGCGATCCTGCCGGCGGCGTCGACATCGATGATGCCCACGCCGGTGCGCTGCGAACCGGGGTCGATGCCGAGGATGCGTGTCACTGCGTTGCGCTCGGCGGATGCGCTCAGGCGTACGCGTCGGCGCCGAGTTCGGCGTTGGAGTAGACGCTTTGCACGTCGTCGAGGTCTTCCAGCCAGCGCAGCAGTTTGACCACTTGCTGCGCGGTGTCGCCGGAGACGGCGATGTCGTTGTCGGCGCGATACGCGACTTCGGCGATGTCCGGGGTCAGACCAGCGGCTTCCATCGCGGCTTTCACCGCAGCGAAGGCATCGGGCGCGGTGAGGACATCGATCGCGCCGTCCTCGGGATAGACCACCACGTCGTCGGCGCCGGCTTCGATGGCGGCTTCGGTGACCTTGTCTTCGTCGGCGCCGGCCGCGAACGACATCACGCCAAGCTTCCTGAACATGAAGGAGACCGAGCCTTCGGTGCCGAGATTGCCGCCGAGCTTGCTGAAGGCATGGCGCACATCGGCGACGGTGCGGACCTTGTTGTCGGTGAGGCAGTCCACGATCACCGCGACGCCGCCCGGGGCATAGCCCTCGTAGCGCACTTCTTCGTATTCGACGCCTTCGAGTTCGCCGGTGGCCTTCTTGATCGCGCGTTCGATCACGTCCTTGGACATGTTGCCCGCCAGACCCTTGTCGATCGCGGTGCGCAGGCGCGGGTTGGCGGCGGGATCGCCACCGCCGGCACGGGCCGCGACGCCGATCTCGCGGATGATCTTGGTGAAGATCTTGCCGCGCTGCGCGTCGACCGCGTTCTTGCGCGCCTCGATGGAAGGACCTCTACCCATGAATGTCCGGAGCCTGTGCGAATGCCGAGCCGGCGATTTTACCCCTATCCCGCAGCCGCTGCCGCCGCTCCGGTCGCGAATCGCCCGTCGCGCAGAAAGCGGGCCGTCTGCCGGGCGGCATCGGCCGACAGGACCAGGCCGCTGTGGCTGGCAGGGACGATGCAGTGGTCGGCCAGCCCCGGCAGCCGGGTTTCGGCCACGCTCACGGTGCCGTCGGACTCGCCCTCCATGCGCGCGAACCAGCCGCCGACCCCGCGCGCGACGTTGCCGGCCACCACCCCGACCGCAGCCGGCCCCATCCACGGCGCGCAGCCGGTTTCGAGCAGACCGCGGCTGCGGCCCAGCACCAGCGACAGCGGCGCGCGACCGCCGATGGCCGAAGCTACGCCGCTGCCGCACAGGGGCGAGCCAAGGCAGACCACCCGTCGCACCGGCAGATCCGGCGCCCGGCGCAGGGCTTCGAGAATGACCAGACCGCCCAGGCTATGGCCGACCAGCAGTTCCACGGGCTGGCGTCGCAGGCGCGCGATCAGCCGGTCGCCGGCCTTGTCCGGATCGCGCCAGACGCTGTCGTAGCCGAACAGTTCGGGCGCCAGTCCCTCGCGGCGCAGATGCATCGCGAACGGCGCCAGCCAGAGCTTGGCGTTCCAGATGCCGTGGACCAGCAGCACGCGCGGCGGCGCGGTGGCGGCGGACGGCGTGCGGATGGATCGGGTTGCCATATCAATTAGGTATCAGCCTGGACATCCGTCGCCGAGGATACCTGCGCTTTTCTCCATTCCCTCGGGGACAGGCCGCTGTAGGCCTTGAAGGCACGCGACAGCGCCGCCTCACTGCCATAGCCCACATCGGCGGCCACCACTTTCAGGGGCCGCCCCTTGCGCAGCGCATGCTGGGCAAGGCCCACGCGCCAGCCCTGCAGATAGTGGCCGGGGGTGGTGCCCACCACCTCGCGGAAACCGGTGGCGAACACCGTGCGCGACATGCCGGCCGCGGCGGCCAGTTCGTCCAGCGACCAGTCCTTCGCAGGCGATTCGTGCATCGCGACCAGCGCGTTGCGCAGACGCGGATGCCCAAGCCCGGCGAGCATGCCGCCCTGCACGCGCCCGCTTTCCATCTGCTGGCGCAGGATCTGGATCATCACCACTTCGAACAGCCGGTTCACCAGCGCATGCCGGCCGCAGCGCTGGGTGAAGGCTTCCTCGAACAGCAGCGCCAGCACTTCGGACGCCCCCTGCAGCGAGTCCAGCGGCAAGCACAGGAACGCCGGCAGCGCCGCGCCGATCGGGTTCTGCACCCCGCCTTCGAAGCGCAGATTGGCGCAGACCATGTCGGCGCCACGCTCGGGGTCGGTCACGAAACGGCGCGCCGTCGGCCGCGGGTACAGCAGCAGGCTGGGCACCACGATGCGCAGCGGTGCACCGCCATCGGCATGCCATACATCGATCGGCCCACGCCGCACCAGATGCAGTTGCCCGGCATCGCCCTTTCCATCGAATGCGTTGATGCCGCACAGCGCGCCGGTGTGGAACACCTGGGCGTGGACCGAGAAACGTTCGAGCAGGACCGCCAGCCGATCGACCATGTGAACTCCGAGATATGAACTTAAGGTCAAGTTTTCAGGATTTTATATCACCAAACGTATCGAAGGCGCGCGCAAAGTACACCCACCGAACGGCGAGGCGCCAAACGCTCCCGCCACCCCCAACCCACCGCAAGGAACACGCTCATGTCCATCGAAAAGATCCTCTACACCGCCACCGCGACCGCCACCGGCGGCCGTGAAGGCCAGGCCACCTCCTCCGACAACGCGCTGGACGTGAAGCTGTCCACCCCGCGCGAACTGGGCGGCGCGGGCGGCGACGGCACCAACCCCGAGCAACTGTTCGCGGCCGGCTACTCGGCCTGCTTCCTCGGGGCGCTGAAATTCGTCGCCGGCAAGCAGAAGGTCGCCCTGCCCGCCGACACCCGCGTCACCGGCAAGGTCGGCATCGGCCCGATTCCCACCGGCTTCGGCATCGAGGTCGAACTCACGATCGCCGCGCCGGGCCTGCCGCGCGAACAACTGCGGGCGCTGGTCGATCAGGCGCACATCGTCTGCCCGTACTCCAACGCCACCCGCGGCAACATCGAGGTGTCGCTGGTCATCGCCGACTGATCCGCACTGTTTCGTCATGCAATTCCATCGAACCGCATCGAACATACAAGGACTTCCCATGAACGCCATCGCCCGCACCTTTGCCGCAACCCTCCTTGCCGTCGCCATCCAGGCCAGCTTCGGCGCGAATGCCGCCCAACCGCAGACAGCGGCTCCAGCCAGCATCGCCGTCGTCGAAAGCGAGCGTTACATCACCACCGCCGACGGCGTGCAGCTCCATTACAAGGACTGGGGCCCGAAGAACGGCCCGGTCGTCACTTTCAGCCACGGCTGGCCGCTGAACTCGGACAGCTGGGAATCGCAGATGATCTTCCTGGCGTCGAAGGGCTATCGCGTGGTCGCCCATGACCGCCGCGGCCACGGCCGCTCCAGCCAGCCGTGGGACGGCAACGACATGGATCACTATGCCGACGATCTGGCGGCGGTGATCGACGCACTGGATCTGAAGGACGTGACCCTGGTCGGCTTCTCCACCGGCGGCGGCGAAGTGGCCCGCTACATCGGCCGTCACGGCACCGGCCGGGTGAAGAAGGCCGTGCTGGTCAGCGCAGTGCCGCCGCTGATGCTGAAGACCGCCGACAACCCGGGCGGCGTGCCGCTCGACGTGTTCGACGGTCTGCGCAAGGCCTCGCTGGACAACCGCTCGCAGCTGTATCTCGACATCGCGTCCGGCCCGTTCTTCGGCTTCAACCGCCCCGGCGCCAAGCCGAGCCAGGGCCTGATCCAGTCGTTCTGGGTGCAGGGCATGCAGGCGGGCCACAAGAACACCTACGACTCGATCGCCGCGTTCTCGGCCACCGACTTCCGCGCCGACCTGAAGAAATTCGACGTACCCACGCTGGTGGTGCACGGCGACGACGACCAGATCGTGCCGATCGACAACGCCGGCCGCAGCGCGGCGAAGCTGATCCCGGGCGCTAAGCTGCTCGTCTATCCCGGTGCGCCGCATGGTCTGGCCGACACGCACAAGGACCGCCTCAATCAGGATCTGCTGACCTTCCTTCAGCAATAATCCAGACGCCATCGCCACACAGCACAACGGCCGCATTTCGCGGCCGTTGTCGCGTTGATCGCTTGCGGTATTTCAGCCGCGCACGGCAGCCGCCTTCGGACGACGCAGGATGAATTCGTGATCGTTGGTGTTGCCGACCGGGAACAGGTATTCGCCGACCCTCTCGAACCCGTAGCGGCCATAGAACCGCTGCGCGCCGAGGTTTTCGCTCCACACCCCGATCCACAGCGTGCGCGGGCCGTCGCGTTCCAGCCAGTCGAGCACGGTCCGGAACAGTTTGCTTCCCCAGCCGCCGTTGTGCGCTTCGCGCAGAATGTAGAGCCGCTTGAGTTCGCCGTCGCCCTCGGCCACGTCGGGGTGCGGCAGACCCGCCGGGCCGGCGACCGCGTGACCGAGTGCTTCACCATCGCGCTCCAGCAGCCAGATCGCATAGCCATCGTCGGCCAACAAGGTGCGATGCGCGTCGAGCGAATAGCTGTTGTCGAGGAAATACGCGAGATCCTCCGGCGGATACAGATGGCCGAAGGTCTCGGTGAAATTGCGCCGGGTGATGTCGACGACGCGCGCGGCGTCGGCGGGGGTGGCGCGGCGGATGATTGTGGTCATCGGAAGCCCAAATGTTGTCGATGTCTGCAGGAGGGGCTTCAGCCCCGATCTCGTTTCTGATTCGGCTGATCCAGATCTCGGGGCTGAAGCCCCTCCTACAAGAACGTCAGGCCTTGGGCGGACGCACCTGCACGTGCACTTCGGCCAGCTGCGCGTCCGGGATCGGCGACGGCGCGCCGGTCATCAGGCACTGCGCGGTAGTGGTTTTCGGGAACGCGATGACGTCGCGGATCGATTCGGTGCCGGCCATCAGCGCGGCGATGCGGTCGATGCCGAAGGCGATGCCGCCGTGCGGCGGCGCGCCGTACTTCAACGCGTCCAGCAGGAAGCCGAACTTCAGCTCGGCTTCCTCGCGGCCGATGCCCAGCAGATCGAACACCGCCGACTGCATCGACGAACGATGGATGCGGATCGAACCGCCGCCGATCTCGTTGCCGTTGAGCACCATGTCGTAGCCGCGGCTCACCGCGGTCTTCGCGTTCGCGCGCAGGTCGGCCTCGTCGTCGACCGCGGGCGCGGTGAAGGGATGATGCAGGGCGACGTAGCGCTGGGCTTCCTCGTCCCACTCGAACATCGGGAAGTCGGTGACCCACAGTGGCTTCCAGCCGGCTTCGACCAGATCCAGATCCTTGCCCAGCTTCAGGCGCACGGCACCCATGAAATCGCTGGCGGTTTTGTAGCTGGCCGCCCCGAAGAAGATCGCGTCGCCGGTCTGCGCGCCGGTCGCCTGGACGATGGCGGCCAGCGTGGCGTCGTCGAGGAACTTGGCGATCGGCGAATTGATGCCGTCGCGGCCCTTGGCGGCATCCTCGATCTTCATCCACGCCACGCCCTTGGCGCCGTACTTGGCGGCATGCGCGCCGAGGTCGTCGATCTGCTTGCGCGAGAACACTGCGCCGCCGGGGACGCGCAGCGCGATCACGCGGCCGTCTTCATGGTTCGCCCAGTCGGTGAACACCTTGAATTCGCAGGTCTTCACCAGTTCGGCGATGTCGGTGAATTCCATCGGATTGCGCAGGTCCGGCTTGTCCGAACCGTAGCGACGCATCGCTTCGGCATAGGTCATGCGCGGGAACTCGCCCAGTTCCACGTCCATCACTTCGCGAAAGACTTCGCGGATCATCGATTCGGTGCTGTCCTGCACGTCGCGCTCGCCCACCCACGCGAACTCCATGTCGAGCTGGGTGAATTCCAGCTGGCGGTCTGCGCGCAGGGCTTCGTCGCGGAAGCAACGCGCGATCTGGTAGTAGCGGTCGAAGCCGGCCACCATCAGGATCTGCTTGAACAACTGCGGCGACTGCGGCAGCGCGTAGAACTCGCCCGGGTGCATGCGCGCCGGGACCAGGAAGTCGCGCGCGCCCTCGGGCGTGGCCTTGGTGAGGATCGGGGTCTCGATGTCCTGGAAGCCGCGCGCGTCCAGCCAGCGGCGCAACGCCTGCACCAGGCGGATGCGGGTGCGCATCATCTGCTGCATCTCGGGGCGGCGCAGGTCGAGGTAGCGGTACGTCAGGCGGGTTTCCTCGCCGGCGTTCTCGTGGGCGTGGAACGGCAGCGGTTCGGCCTTGTTCATGATGTCGATGGCGGTCGGCACGATCTCGACCTTGCCGGTCCTGATCTTTTCGTTGACCGCGTGGCGCGCACGCACGGTGCCGGTGACGCGCAGGCAGTCTTCGTTGCCGAGGCCGCTGGCGACCTTGAACAGCTCGATCTGGTCGCTTTCCACCAGCACCTGGACGATGCCCTCATGGTCGCGCAGATCGACGAACACCTGATGGCTCTGGACGCGGGCGGTGTTGACCCAGCCGCAAATCGAGACGGTCTGGCCGATCAGCGCCTCGTCGATGAGGCCGCAGAAGTGGGTACGCATGGGGGAGACTCCGGGTGTAGGATCGTCCGGCGCCTGCCGGTCATCCGCGCATTTTAGCGGTTGCGGCGGCCCGACGTGGCGCCGTCCGCTATCGTGCCCGCCGTCATGGTGCCCGGCGCCACCGCACGTCGTCCGCCCCCATCCAAGCAAGGAGATCGAAATGAAACGCCTGACGATGCTGCTGTCCCCGCTGATGCTCGCCGCCGCCCTGTCCGGACTGGCGACGACCGCGCCGCCCGCGCAGGCTCAGGCCCCCGGCGCGCGCGCCTATGCCCCCGAGCGCCTCTGGGAAATGCCGGTGGCCGACCAGCGCCGCGTGATCGGGCTGGAGTACACCGAGCAGTCCAGCGGCGGCATCATTCCCGACGACCAGATGCGCTTCTATCTGGATCAGGTCAAATTCTCGCGCTGGACCTTCAGCCAGGTGAAGAACGATATCGGCCAATCGCTGGCCGGCGGCGGCAGCAACCCCAATCCGGGCGGCGCCAGCATCCGCTGCGAAAGCCGCGACAGCCGCCAGGTCACCTGCAATACGCCCTGGCAGCGGCGCTCCGTGCTGACGCGCCAGTTGTCCGACACCCGCTGCGTCCAGGGCCAGAACTGGTCGAGCACGCCGGGCACGGTCTGGGTCAGCGGCGGCTGCCGCGCCGAGTTCGCCTCCGCACAGGGCGACGCGGGCGGCGCGGGCACCGAGCTGCAGTGCGAGAGCACCGATGGCCGCTACAAGCAGTGCGGAACGAATCTGTACGGCACCCCGCGCCTGGTCCGCCAACTGTCCGATACCGCCTGCCGCTACAACTTCACGTTCGGCATGCGCAACGGCGCCGTCTGGGTGGACAAGGGCTGCCGCGGCATCTTCCGCGTCGAGGACAACAGCGACAACGCCGCCTACAGCGTGACTTGCAACAGCACCGACGGCAAATACAAGACCTGCGCCTGGGATCACACCCGCGGCACGCCGGTGCTGCTGCAGACGCTGTCCGACCGTCGTTGCACCCAGGGCTATTCCTGGGGCTACAACCGCCGCGCCGCGCTGTGGGTGAACTTCGGCTGCCGCGCGCGTTTCGGCGTGCGCTGAGTGATCCGCTTCGACGTGTGCTGAGTCGTCGGCACCGCTCCCCCTCATCCACCACACGAGTCTCCCCATGCCCCCGATCCGCACCCTCAGCCTGCTCCTGATCGCACTCGCCGCCTGGTCGGCCGCGCCCAGCGCCCACGCCCAGTTCGGCAACAAGGACAGCGTCCGCTGCGAAAGCAAGGACACCCGACGCGAGACCTGCGAAACCTCATGGCCCGGCCAGACCCGGCTGACCCGACAGCTGTCGGACACCACCTGCGTCCAGGGAAAAAACTGGGGCGCGACCCCGGGCAAGGTCTGGGTGGAGCGCGGCTGCCGCGCCGAGTTCGGCCCGCAGTACAGCGGCCAGGAAGTGCGTTGCGAGAGCAACGACGGCCGTTACAAGGCCTGCGGCAAGAACCTGTACGGCAATGCCGATCTGATTCGCCAGCTGTCCGACACCCCGTGCCGCGAAGGCGTGAGCTGGGGCACGCGCGGCGGTGCGGTCTGGGTGGACAAGGGCTGCCGCGGCGTGTTCCGCGTCGGCGAAAGCGGCGGTCGCTACAGCACGACCTGCGCCAGCGAGAACGGCCGGCGCCAGACCTGCGCCTGGGACAGCAAGCGCGGCAAGCCGGTGCTGCTGGAAGCCCTGTCGAAGTCGCCCTGCGTCCAGGGCAGCTCCTGGGGCTACGACAAGAAGCAGGGGCTGTGGGTGGATGAAGGCTGCCGCGGCCGGTTCGGCCTGCGCTGAGCGGGTTTCCGGAACTCGAACGAAACGCCACTTCAGGGGCTGATGTCTGCCAGTGAATGCCTGTCGGTCAGTCGAGACTGACGGGCATGCCCCTCATCCGGCCTTCGGCCACCTTCTCCCCGCGATGCGGGGAGAAGGAAAGCGACGGCATTCCTCCGCGATGCGGGGAGAAGAAAGCGATAGACCCTCCCTGCGATGCAGGAAAAGGAACGTCGATCAGCGCTCCCCGCAAAGTGCGAGAGGCGGAAGCCTGCAGCGCATCTGCTTTCCATCTCCCCGGCTCGCAGACAACACGATGACCACCTTCTCCCCGCATCGCGGGGAGAAGGTGCCCGACGGGCGGATGAGGGGCGCTCTTGGGATCAATGACCCCAGGGCGTCGGCGGCAGCGGCACCGGCCGGCTCAGGTCGAATTCGACCTGGAACAGACGCCCGTTCGGGCGCGACAGTTCGTAAAGAAAGCGACGGCCGGGCTCGATCTCCATCGCCCAGGTATTGGTCACCGAGGCGCTGAGGCCGTTGGCGTTGAAGTTGGCGATGGACTCGGCATCCACCGGGAAGGCCTGGCGCTGCGCCGTGCCGGCCGTGGCGGTGTCGCCGCCGTACATCGTCACCTTGTCGGACGTGCCGTCTTCATGGCGGTGGTCGTGCTTGAGCCGCAGCCCATTCGCGGTGCGGGTGAGCACCCAGGTGCGCGAATGGTCGTCGCCGACGTGGAACGGCACCCGCGTGGTGTCCGCCCCGCATTCGCGGACGTGCATCACCAGCGGCTTGCCCGCGAACGTATCGTTCGGGGACGCCGGGGTGTCCACCACGACCCGTCCGGCGAAGGCCTGCCCGCAGTGGGTGCGGAGCGCGGCGAGGAAGGCGTCGGCCGGGGCGTCGGTGCGGGGGGCAGCGGCGGCCGGCGCGACTGAGGACGATGGTGTGCCGGCGCAGGCCGAGAGCAGGCACAGCGCGGCGAGCGGAACGATTCGGGTCATGGTTTTCATGCCCACACCCTAGCCGCCCGGCCGGGGCCGGGCAAGGCGCTCAGTCGGCTGGCTTGCTCGGCGCGGACTTCGGGGCGGGCTTGCTTTCGGCGGGCTTGGCGGCCGGCGCGGGCTCGGCGGGCTTGGCGGCCGGCCCGGCGTCGGTCTTGGTTTCCGACTTCGCCGCCTCGCCCTTTTCGGTGAGATTGCGCTTCTTGTCGCCGTCCTTCTTGAAGTCGGTCTCGTACCAGCCGCTGCCGGACAGCCGGAACGACGGCGCGGTCAGCTGGCGCTTGATCGTGGCCGCGCCGCATTCGGGGCATTCGGACGGGTCCGGATCGGACATTTTCTGCAGGCGGTCGAACTCGTGACCGCAGGTGTCGCACTGGAAGGCATAGATGGGCATGGAAGACCGTGGGTTCGCAGAGTGGATTCGCTGCGGAGAAGCGGCGATTGGCCGCCATTCTGGGGCCGGGCGCGGGGGAATCAAGCGGCGATGACGGATTCCGCGCGGTTCCGGCCCGCACGACCGCCGGTCGGAACGCCCCTCGCCCGCGCCGGCTGAATACGATTCCAGACCTGCGTCCGGCCTCATGTGCATTCGCACATCGGGCCACAGTGACGGCCCGTGGGTCCATGCCCACGGATCGAACGATAGATCGAACGATAGATCGAACAATGGAACGGACAACGGAGCGGACGATGATCGGTGCATCAAGTGGATGGATGAAAACGGCCGTGGGCGCACTGCTTGCGCTGCTGCTGGGCTGCTGGCCGCTGCATCCGGCGCAGGCCGCGATCAACCCCCACAACCTCGGCGCCAAATACGATGCGACCCAGGCCAACATCACCTTCCGCGTGTATTCGTCGCGGGCCACGCGGATCGAGGTCTGGATCTACAAGACCGCGGCCGGCGCGCAGGAAACCGTCAAATACGTGATGACCAAGGATGCCGCGACCCAGGTCTGGTCGAAAACCGCGTCGGTCGCGACCCTCAAGAACAGCTACGGCATCACCGGTACGGTCTACTACGGCTATCGCGCGTGGGGCCCGAACTGGACCTACAGCAGCGCCTGGACCAAGGGCAGCGCCACCGGCTTCGTCACCGACATCGACGCCAACGGCAACCGCTTCAATCCGAACAAGCTGCTGCTGGACCCGTACGCGCGCGAAATCAGCCAGGACCCGAACACCGCGACCTGTGCCGACGGCACGGTCTACGCCTCCGGCGCGCTGCACCGCAACAAGGACAGCGGCACCTGCGCCAGCAAGGGCATCGTGCTGACCGCCGACACCACATCCTTCGGCACCAAGCCGACTCGCGCCTTCAAGGACGACATCGTCTATGAAGTGCATCCGCGCGGCCTGACCATGAACGACACCTCTGTCCCGCTGTTCAAGCGCGGCACCTACGCCGGCGCGGCGCTGAAGGCCGCGCATCTGGCGAGCCTGGGGATCACCGCGGTGGAATTCCTGCCGGTGCAGGAAACCCAGAACGACCAGAACGATATCGACCCGAATTCCAGCGGCGGCGACAACTACTGGGGGTACATGACCCTCAATTATTTCGCGCCGGACCGCCGCTACTCGTCCGACAAGACCGCAGGCGGCCCGACCCGCGAATTCAAGGCGATGGTGAAGGCCTTCCACGACGTCGGCATCAAGGTCTACGTCGACGTGGTCTACAACCACACCGGCGAAGGCGGCGCCTGGAGCGGCAGCGACGGCCTCACCGTCTACAACGTGATGTCCTGGCGCGGGCTGGACAACCCGACCTACTACTCGCTCACCAGCAACCTGCAGCATTCGTGGGACAACACCGGCGTCGGCGGCAACTACAACACCCGCAACCCCATCGCCCAGAACCTCATCGTCGATTCGCTGGCGCACTGGCGCGACGTGCTCGGCGTCGACGGTTTCCGCTTCGATCTGGCCTCGGTGCTGGGCAACACCTGCCAGCACGGCTGCTTCAACTTCGACAAGATGGATCCCGGCAACGCGCTCAACCGTATCGTCGCCGAACTGCCGCCGCGCGCGGCGGGCGGCGGCAGCGGCCTGGACCTGATCGCGGAACCGTGGGCGATCGGCGGCAATTCCTATCAGGTCGGCGGTTTCCCGTCCGGCTGGTCGGAGTGGAACGGGCTGTATCGCGACGCGCTGCGCAAGAAGCAGAACCAGCTCGGCGTGGAAGTCGTCACCACCGGCACCCTGGCCTCGCGCTTCGCCGGCTCGTCCGATCTGTACGGCGACGACGGCCGCAAGCCGTGGAATTCGGTCAATTTCATGGTCGCGCACGACGGTTTCACGTTGAACGATCTGTACGCCTACAACAGCAAGCAGAACAACCAACCGTGGCCGTACGGGCCGTCGGACGGCGGCGACGACAACAACCACAGCTGGAATCAGGGCGGCATCGTCACCCATCAGCGCCGCGCCGCGCGCACCGGGATGGCGTTCATGATGCTCAGCGCCGGGGTGCCGATGTTCAACGGCGGCGACGAAGCCCTGCGCACCCAGTTCGGCAACAACAACGTCTACAACCTGGATTCGCCCGCGAACTGGCTGTACTGGACGCGCAGCACGGTCGAAGCGGATTTCGAAACCTTCACCCGGCGGATGATCGCGTTCCGCAAGGCGCATCCCGCGCTGCGACCGCTGAACTTCTACGCCGGCACCGACACCAACGGCAACGTGATGGAGCAGTTGCGCTGGTTCAAGCCCGACGGCGGCGTCGCCGATGCGGCGTACTTCAACAGCAGCAGCAACCACGCCATCGCCTGGCGTATCGATGGCAGCGAGTTCGGCGACAGCGCCAGCGCGATCTACGTCGCCTACAACGGCTGGTCCGGCAACGTGAACTTCACACTCCCGTGGCCGGGCACCGGCAAACAATGGTACCGCGTCACCGACACCGCGACCTGGAACGAAGGCGCCAATACCGTCGCGAACCCGGGCAGCGAAGCGCTGATCGGCGGCGAGTGGACGACGTACGGACTGGAAGCCCGCTCGATGCTGGTGTTGATCGCGAAGTAGGCGACGCGAAATAGACGGATGAACGCGCCCTGCCGGGGCGCGACGCATGCGGAGACAGGCCAGGGATCGGCCGCATCGATCGAAACCCACGAAACCATCGAGAACTCGCGCAAAGACGCTTGCAGCGACTTGCCGAGTCATTTTCCGACCCATCTGCCACTTTGCGTCACCGAACGACGCAGCGCATCCGGCCATCGCGATCGCGCCTGCATTCTGCACGGCAGACAGGCACGCGATCGCATGCGCGACGCGTTCGCGCGCGACGCGACACCGGGCAATCGGGCAAATCACCCGGACAACGGCGAAAGCGATGAGCAAGCGCAGACCGACCCGACGATTCCGCGCAACCGTTATGCGATGACGTCCGCAAAAACATCCGGAAACTGGCATCGCATTTGCTTGTACGCATCGTGGGAACGCTTTCACAAGCGCACCCCGGCATTCCGGAGCGGCGCGCGACCATCGGCTCCGGGATGGAAGTCAGACGAATCGACAGACATCTTCCGTACGGCAAGACGAACGCCCCCAGGATCAGGACATGCCCTCACTCGCTCCACGCAGCACAGCAACAACGGCCGACCCCGCTGCCCACCGCGACGTCGCGCAGGCGGCCGGCAACGCAGGACCGTACGATCCGAATCTCATCGCCAGCCTCAAGTCTGACCATGCTTCGCTGCGGGACACGCTCGAGGAGCTCGAGAACTACGTCCTGCACCGCCAGTTCGCGAAGATTCCCGACATGCTGGTCCGGTTCGGCGACGCGCTACAGAGCCACCTCGACGAAGAGCGCGACCACTTCTACCGCCGCGTCGCCATCTGCGTGCAGGGCGACCCGGAGACATCGGCTTTCGTCGAACGCACCTGCATCCGCATGGAAGGCATCGCGCGCCAGGTGATGTTCTTCACCAAGCACTACAAGGATATCGGCGTGAGCCGGGTGAACAAGGATGCGTTCCGCCACGATCTCGAAGTAATCACGGCATTGCTGGGCGACCGCATCGACCTGGAAGAAACATCGCTGTACGCGCTGTACCAGCCCCTCCATCGCGCCTGCTATCCGCAGGCCGGCCAATCGCCGCGGCACCTGGAATACGCGACGCGATAGCGGGAGCGGAACCTATTCGTACAGCGCGAGCAGTTCCGCTTCGGCCGCTTCGAGCTGTTCGCGCAGCGTCTGCTGCTCGCGGCCCAGGTCCGCAGCGCGTTTGCCGCCGTCGAGATACGCCTCGGGCGCGGCCAGTCCGGTTTCGATCTGCGCCAGCCGCGCTTCGATGTCGGCGACGCGCGCTTCGGCCTTCGCCAGTTTGTGCGGGTTGATCTTCGGGCCTTTCTTCGCGGGCGCGGCAACGGGCGGCGGCGGCGCGGCCGGGGCGTCCGCGGGCTTCGCGGGCGCTTTCTTCGGGTCGCCGCTGGCGCGGCTGCGCAGCCAGGCCGCGTATTCGTCCAGATCGCCGTCGAACGGCGTGACCACGCCTTCCGCCACGCGCCAGAAGGTGTCGCTGACCAGACCGATCAGGTGGCGGTCGTGCGAGACCAGCACGATCGCGCCCGGGAAGTCGCTCAGCGCCTCGGCCAGCGCTTCGCGCATCTCGAGGTCGAGGTGGTTGGTGGGTTCGTCCAGCAACAGCACGTTCGGCTGGCGCCAGGCGATCAGCGACAGCGCCAGGCGCGCGCGCTCGCCGCCGGAGAAACCGTCGATCGATTCGAACGCGCGGTCGCCCGCGAAGCTCCACTTGCCCAGGAAGTTGCGGAAGTCCTGGAGGGACGCCTCCGGCGAAATCTCGCGGAGGTGGTCGATCGGCGAGGTGCCGGCCACCAGCGCTTCGACGGTGTGCTGGGCGAAGTAGCCGATGCGCAGATCCGGATGGGCGTAGCGCTCGCCGGTGAGCAGCGGCAATTCGCCGACCAGCGTCTTCACCAGCGTCGACTTGCCGGCGCCGTTGGGGCCGAGCAGACCGATGCGGTCGCCGGCCTCCAGGCCGAAGTTGGCGTTGTGGAGGATGGTCGTGGCGCCGTAGCCGCAATCGGCATGGTTCAGGCGCAGCAGCGCATGCGGAAGCCGCAGGGGCGCCGGGAAATCGATACGGACTTCGCGCTCGGCGCGCACCGCTTCGGTGTTGGCCATCTTCGCCAGCCGCTTGACCCGCGACTGCGCCTGCTTGGCCTTGGCGGCGCTGGCGCTGAAGCGGTCGATGAAGCTCTGCAGGTGGGCGCGTTCGGCCTGGGCCTTCTCGTGGGTGATCTGCTGAAGTCGCAACTGCTCGGAGCGCTGGCGCTCGAAGGAAGTGTAGTTGCCGGTGTACAGCTTGGCCTTGCCGCCGTGCAGGTGCAGGGTGTGGGTGTTGACGTTGTCGAGGAACTCGCGGTCGTGCGAGATCAGCAGCAGCGTGCCCGGATACTTCAGCAGCCATTGCTCCAGCCACAGCACCGCATCGAGATCGAGGTGGTTGGTGGGCTCGTCGAGCAGCAGCACGTCGGACGGCGTCATCAGCGCGCGCGCCAGATTCAGGCGCACGCGCCAGCCGCCCGAGAACGAGGCCACCGGGCGCTGCTGGGTCTCGGCCGGGAACCCCAGGCCGTGCAGCAGCTTCGCCGCGCGCGCGGCGCCGTCGTAGCCGCCCACTTCCTCCAGCCGATGATGGGCCTCGGCCACCGCTTCCCAGTCCTCGTTGGCGAAGGCGTTGGCCTCGGCCTGCAGCGCCTCGTGGACGACGGCGTCGCCGGCCAGCACGAAGTCGACGGCCGGGTCCGGCAGCGAGGGCATTTCCTGGGCGATGCTGGCGATGCGCAGCCGCGACGGCAGGTCCAGGTCGCCGCGGTCGGCTTCGACCTCGCCGCGCACGGCGGCGAACAGGGACGACTTGCCGGTGCCGTTGCGGCCGACCACGCCCACACGCCAGCCGGCGTGCAGGGCCATGTCGACATCGGACAACAGCAGGCGTTCGCCCCGGCGGAGGGCGAAATTGCGAAAGGAAATCATGGGTGGAGAAGACTCTGGGCGCGGCGGAGACCAGCCGGGCCCGCGATTTTACGCTGTGCGTCCCGGTTCCGGGGCGCCGTCTCCACGAAAATCCATCTCTTCATACCGATGACGAGATTGACCCCCTCCAGATCGCGTGTTAAATCCCGGTCGAGTTTTTTTATACCCTCAGGAGCTTCAAACATGATGGAAAGACACCCGCTGACGCTCGGCCTGCTGGTCGCGCTGGCCGCCAGCCCCGCCTTCGCGCAATCCCCCGACGACACCCAGGACGCCGAAGACAGCCTCGAAACCGTGGTCGTGACCGGCACCCGTACCTCGACCCGCACCGTCGCCTCATCGCCGTCGCCGATCGACGTGATCACCCCGCAGGTGTTGGAAGCCACCGGCACCACCGAGCTGGCGACCGCGCTGTCGCGCGCCCTGCCCTCGCTCAACTTCCCGCGCCCGGCCATCACCGACGGCACCGACGCGGTGCGTCCGGCGCAGTTGCGCGGCCTCGCGCCCGACCAGGTGCTGGTGCTGGTCAACGGCAAGCGCCGCCACACCACTGCGCTGATCAATCTCAACGGCAGCCAGGGCCGCGGCGCCTCGCCGGTGGACCTGAACGCTATTCCGATGTCCGCCATCCAGCGCGTCGAAGTGCTGCGCGACGGCGCCTCGGCGCAGTACGGCTCCGACGCCATCGCCGGCGTGATCAACATCGTGCTCAAGGGCAGCGGCAACGGCGGCAGCATCGCCCTGACCGGCGGCCAGTACAGTGCCGGCGACGGCCAGACCGCGCAGTTGTCCGGCGACGCCGGCTTCAAGCTCGGCGAACACGGCTATCTGCACCTCGCCGCTGAAGCCCGCGATCAGGACCAGACCGACCGTGCGCGTCCCTACGTGCTGGCGCCGGGCGTGACCGTACGCCCAGCCACCGCCCCGCCGCCGGGCGCGGTGGTGCAGCGCTACGGCGACCCGGAAGTGGAGCAGTACGCGTTCTCGGCGAATGCCGAAGTCTTCGTCAACGATGCGCTGAGCTTCTACGGTTTCGCCAACGCCAGCCGTCGCGACGCGCTGTCGAACGGTTTCTTCCGCACCGCACTGGACAGCCGCAACATCCCGGCGATCTATCCGGACGGCTTCCTGCCGCAGATCCGCAACATCGCCGAAGACCGCGCGTTCGTCGCCGGCCTGCGCGGCCTCACCGTGCTCGAGTGGGATGTCGACCTCAGCTACAACTACGGCAACAACGATCTGAGCTTCGGCGTGGAAAACAGCCTCAACCGCAGCATCGGCCCGACCTCCCAGCGGAATTTCGACGCAGGCGCACTGGAAATCACCCAGCACGTGCTGAATCTCGACGTGAGCCGCGGCTTCGACGTGGACGGGCTGTCGTCGCCGTTGAATGTCGCCTGGGGCCTGGAATGGCGCGGCGAAGACTTCCAGCAGACCGCCGGCGAGCTTGCGTCCTACATCAACGGCGGCGAGCTGCTGCCGCCGATTCCGCCGGGCACGCCCACGCCCTCGGGCTCGCAGGTCTTTCCGGGCTTCCAGCCGGGCGACGCCGGCGATTTCGACCGCGAAAGCTACGCCGCCTACCTCGACCTGGAAGCCGACGTGACCGAGAAGTTCAACCTCGGCCTCTCGGTGCGCAGCGAGGAATACAGCGACTTCGGCAGCACTACCTCGGGCAAGGTCTCGGCGCGCTATGCCTTCAACGACAGCGTCGCGCTGCGCGGCACGGTGTCCACCGGCTTCCGCGCCCCCTCGCTGCAGCAGCAGTTCTTCCGCTCCACCGCCACCAACTTCATCGGCGGCGTACCGTTCGACATCCGCACCTTCCGCGTCAACGATTCGGCCGCGATCGCGCTCGGCGCCGAACAGCTGAAGGCCGAGGAATCGAAGAACCTCAGTCTCGGCCTGGTGCTGCAGCCGGTCGAGAATCTGTACGTCACCGTCGATGCCTACCGCATCGATATCGACGACCGGATCATGCTGTCGGAGAACCTCACGTCCACCGCGGTGCGCGATTATCTGCGGCTGAACGTGGATCCGTCGCTGGGCGGCGGCCGCTACTTCACCAACGCCATCGACACCAGCACCAAGGGCGTCGACATCATCGGCACCTATCGCTGGGCACTCGGCAACGGCAAGCTCGACCTCACCGCCGGCTACAACTACAACAAGACCACGGTCGAACGCATCGCGCCGAATCCCGCGGCATTGACCGCGATCGATCCGACCGCAGTGCGCATCGGCCGCGTGGAAGTGGGCCGCCTCACCGTGGGCGCGCCGCGCGACAAGTTCCAGCTCGGCGGCCTCTACAACGTCGGCGCATGGCGCTTCGGCGCGAACGCCACCCGCTACGGCGAGTTCAGCGTGCTGTTCGGCAACAACCCGGCCGACACCTCGCGCGACCAGACCTTCGACCCGCAGTGGACGCTGGACCTGTCCGGCAGCTACGCGCTGGGCAACTGGGACTTCACGCTCGGCGCCGACAACGTGCTGAACGATTATCCCGACGAAGTGCTGTTCGCCAACTCGACCAACGGCCAACTACCCTACAGCGCGAGCTCGCCGAATGGTTTCAACGGCGCGTACGTTTATGGACGCATCGGCTACAAATGGTGATCGCGGATCGATGACGACGCGGCGCCGGGCATGCTCCGGCGCCGCGACCCGGCATTCTCCGCACGCCGCGAAGGGAAAGCCCCGGAAGCGGCCGGGCTGATCGCCCCGTCCTCAAAAGCCTTGTAAACAGGGGTCCGGCGCATGCCGGACCCCTGTCGCGAATGGGACATCACGGTTCCGTAACTGAGCGCGCTGCAAGGATCGCGTATATTGTCCGCATGCCACATCACACTTCTCTCATAGCAATTCTCTGTGTCGGCTTCGTGCTGGCCTTCGTGTTCGGTCTGCTGGCGCAGCGCCTGCGACTGTCCCCCATCGTCGGCTATCTGCTGGCCGGCGTGCTGGTCGGCCCGCATACGCCCGGCTTCGTGGGCGATCAGACCCTCGCCCCGCAGCTCGCCGAAATCGGCGTGATCCTGCTGATGTTCGGCGTCGGCCTGCATTTCTCGATGCGCGACCTCATCGCGGTGCGCTATATCGCCGTGCCCGGCGCGATCGTGCAGATGACCGTCGCTACCGCGATGGGCTGGTTTCTGGGCTGGCGCCTCGGCTGGCCGCATGCGCAGAGCATCATCTTCGGCCTTGCGCTGTCGGTCGCCAGCACCGTGGTGCTGCTGCGCGCACTGGAGAGCGGACGCATGCTCGACAGCGATCGCGGACGGATCGCGATCGGCTGGCTGATCGTCGAGGACCTGGCGATGGTGCTGGCGCTGGTGCTGGTGCCCGCGCTCGCCGGCAGCGCCGGCGACGAAGCCGAGGGCGGACTCGGCATCGCATTGCTCGCGACCTCTGCCAAGGTCGGCGCCTTCGTCGCGCTGATGCTGATCGTCGGCCGCCGCTTACTGCCCTGGATACTGGAACGCGTGGCCGGCACCGGTTCTCGCGAGTTGTTCACCCTGTGCGTGCTGGCCTGCGCGATGGGCATCGCCTTCGGCGCGGCAGCATTGTTCGGCGTGTCGTTCGCGCTCGGCGCGTTCTTCGCCGGCATGCTGCTCAACGAATCGCCGCACGGCCATAAGGCAGCCGAGGATTCACTGCCGCTGCGCGATGCGTTCGCGGTGCTGTTCTTCGTCTCGGTCGGCATGCTGTTCGATCCGGCGATCCTGATCGAACATCCGCTGGAAGTCCTGGAGACTCTGGCGATTATCATGGTCGGCAAATCGCTGGCAGCCTGGGCGGTGGTGCGGATGCTCGGAAAATCCAACGAGATCGCACTGACCATCGCCGCCAGCCTGGCCCAGATCGGCGAATTCTCGTTCATCCTGATCGGCTTGGGTGTGTCGCTGGAACTGATGACGCCGGAGGCCCGCGACCTGGTGCTGGCCGGTGCGATCCTCTCGATCATGCTCAACCCGCTGATCTTTGCGGTGCTGGCGCGCCGCCGCGCGCGCGCCGAAGCCAAGTCCGCCGCCGACGCGCCGGCGCCGCTGCCGATGCGCCACGTCCTGCTGATCGGCTATGGCCGGGTCGGCATCAAACTCGCCGAACTGCTGACGCGCGCGGAGGTGCCGTTCGTGGTGATCGACAGCGACAGCGAGCGCATCGAGACCGCGCGTGCGGCCGGCTATCGCGCGATCCGCGGCAATGCCGCCGACGACGACGTGCTCGAAGAAGCGATGCCCGAACGCGCGGCGCTGGCGGTGCTGACCATTCCCGATCCGCTGGAAGCCGGCAAGGTCGCGAAGCGGCTCAAACAGGGCGCAGCGCCCATTCCGGTGCTGGCGCGCGCGCACAGCGACGCTGGCGTAAAGCATCTGCTCGAACGCGGCGCCGATGCGGCGATCCTCGCCGAATACGCGCTGGCGCATTCGTTGACCGAGATGGTGATGTCGGCACCGCCGTACCGGATCCTGCGACCGCAGCAGTCGACCTGATCGGGCCCAGACAGCACGCCGGTCGAGGCCCGAGGCCAGCCGATCAAGGCTGCCGATGACGCACAAGATGACACACAAAGAAGGGGCGTCTTCTAGACGCCCCTTCTGTCACCACATCGGATTTCCGGATTTAACCCGATGGCATCGGGCCAGGACCGGAGTTTCGACCTGGAAACCCATACCGCCCGCGACAGACGCCGATCATCTCGCCTTGATGGTGAACTTGCTGAAGGCCACGCCGAGCGACCAACCCTCGCCCTTGCCCGCCAGCGACAGCGACACATCGCCGTTGGTCATCGCCTGCGCGGATGCGCTCTTCTCGGCGGCGGCGTGCGCTTCGGCGGTGGCGTAGCTGCCGAGCACCTCGCGGATGTCGTTGACGTTGGCGAACTGGCCGAAACCGTTGCGGATCTTGTATTTGCCGAACGAAAGGCCACCGCCCTTGGTTTCGATCTTCACCGCCATGCTCTTGCCGTTGTCGCAGGTGATATTACCGGTGCCCGAAGCGGTCTTGTAGAACACCGACCAGCCGGTGAGGTTGTAGGTCATCTTGCAGGTGAGATCGCCGGCCATCGCCGACGGGGCGGCCACCAGCGCCAGACACAGCGCGAGGCCGCGGAACATGGCCTTGCGGGACATGCGTCCCTGTTTGCAGGTCGGATTCTTGCGCATCGTTGTCTTCATCTGTGCTCTCCTCATGCGTGGGCCGGAACTGCGCTGCGACCGTCCCGGCGGGTCAGGGCCAAGCTTGCACCGGAAAGGATGAACCATGACGCAAGCCCCGGGTCGTGCAGGATCCCCGCTAGAATCATGCAATCCGCATCATGCCGCAGCAGGGAACACTCATGTCAGGAACATCCATCGACAGCATCGACGACGCTCCCGCACAGGCCGGCCTGCCGCCGCAGCTCACGCCGATGGAAACGCGCATCCTCGGCAGCCTGATCGAAAAGGCCGCAACCACGCCGGATGTCTATCCGCTCACGCTCAACAACGTCGTGCTCGCCTGCAACCAGAAGACCGCCCGCGAGCCGACCATGAGCCTCAACGCCGGCGATGTCGGCCATGCGCTGCGGCAACTGGAAGTACGCGGCCTGGTGAAATCCGAGTACGGCGCCCGCAGCGAGCGTTACCTGCATCGCGTCGAACGTGTGCTCGACCTCACGCCGGCACAGACCTGCCTGCTGTCGCTGCTGTTCCTGCGCGGCCCGCAGACCCTGCACGAACTGCTGGCGCGCAGCGAACGCCAGCACCGTTTCGCCGATCTCGACGATGTCCGGCACACGCTGGAACGCCTGGCCGAACGCGAGCCGCCGATGATCCGCCGCCTGCCCCGCGGCAGCGGCCAGCGCGAGGACCGCTACGCGCATCTGTTCTGCGGCGAACCGGCGATGCCCGAACGCAGCGCAGAAACGAACTCCCGCCCGCAGGACAGCGATGTCACGGAAGCCCTCCTGGCGCGCATCGAGGCGCTGGAGGCGCGGGTCGCCGCGCTCGAAAACGGCGCGGGTCCGGGCGCGACGCCGGGCTGACATCCTCACATCGTGCCGGTGCCGCGAATAACCTCGGCGCGACGGATCACGCTTTGGCGAACACCAGTTTCCCGGCATCGGCATCGACGCGGATGAGATCGCCATTGGCGTATTCGCCGCCGAGGATCTGCTGCGCCAGCGGGTTTTCGAGCAATTGTTGTACCGCACGCTTCAGCGGACGCGCGCCGTACACCGGATCGAAGCCGACGTTGCCGAGCAGATCGAAAGCCCTGTCCGAAAGTACGATGCGGATACCGCGTTCGGCCAGGCGCTTTTCCAGACCGCGCAGCTGGATTTTCGCGATGTTGCGGATCTGCGCCTTGTCCAGCGGATGGAACACCACGATGTCGTCGAGCCGATTGATGAATTCCGGACGGAAGTGCGCCTGCACCACGCCCATCACCGCCGCCTTCATCTTGGTGTAGCTCTCGGCGGAATCATCGTCCGACCCGCTGTCGATGAACGTGTCCTGGATCATCTGCGAGCCGAGATTGGACGTCATCACGATCACCGCATTGCGGAAGTCCACGGTGCGGCCCTGGCCGTCGGTGAGCCGGCCGTCGTCGAGCACCTGCAGCAGGATGTTGAACACGTCCGGATGCGCTTTCTCCACCTCGTCGAGCAGGATCACGCTGTACGGGCGACGGCGCACCGCTTCGGTGAGATAGCCGCCCTCTTCGTAGCCGACATAACCCGGAGGCGCGCCGACCAGACGGCTCACCGCGTGCTTCTCCATGAACTCGCTCATGTCGATGCGCACCATCGCGTCGTTCGAGTCGAACAGGAATTCCGCCAACGCCTTGCACAGTTCGGTCTTGCCGACGCCAGTGGGGCCGAGGAACAGGAACGAGCCGCTCGGACGATCCGGATCGCTCAGGCCCGCGCGCGTGCGACGCACCGCATCGGAGACGACCTTGATCGCCTCGGCCTGCCCGACCACGCGCGCGCCCAGCAGTTGTTCCATCTTCAGCAGCTTGTCGCGCTCGCCTTCCAGCATCTTGCTGACCGGAATCCCGGTCCAGCGCGACACGACTTCGGCGATCTCTTCTTCGGTCACCTTGTCCTGCAGCAGCGTGAAGCCCTGGGTTTCGGCTTCCTGCGCGGCCTTCAGTTGTTTTTCCAGCTCGGGAATCCTGCCGTACTGGATCTCGCTCATCTTCGCGAAATCCTGCTTGCGCTGCGCCGATTCCAGTTCGAGCTTGGCGGCTTCGATCTGTTCCTTGAGCTTCGTCGTGCCCTGCACGACCGCTTTCTCGGCTTTCCAGATTTCCTCCAGATCGTTGAATGCGCGTTCGAGCGTGGCGATTTCCGCTTCCAGATCGGCCAGTCGCTGCTTCGACGCGTCGTCCTTCTCCTTCTTCAGCGCCTCGCGCTGGATCTTGAGCTGGATCAGCCGGCGTTCCTTGCGGTCGAGTTCTTCCGGCTTGCTGTCGATCTCCATGCGGATGCGCGACGCGGCCTCGTCCATCAGGTCGATGGCCTTGTCGGGCAGTTGCCGATCCGCGATGTAGCGATGCGACAGCGTGGCCGCCGCGACGATCGCCGGATCGGTGATCTCGACGCCGTGATGCACCGCGTATTTTTCCTTGAGCCCGCGCAGGATCGCGATGGTGTCCTCGACGCTGGGTTCGCCGACGAACACTTTCTGGAAGCGCCGTTCGAGGGCGGCGTCCTTCTCGACGTACTTGCGATATTCGTCCAGCGTGGTCGCGCCGATGCAGTGCAGCTCGCCGCGCGCCAGCGCCGGTTTCAGCATGTTGCCGGCGTCCATCGAACCTTCGGCCTTGCCCGCGCCGACCATCGTATGCAGTTCGTCGATGAACAGAATGATCTGGCCCTCGTTCTTGGCAAGATCGTTCAACACCGCTTTCAGGCGTTCCTCGAATTCGCCGCGGAATTTGGCGCCGGCGATCAGCGCGCCCATGTCCAGCGACAACACGCGCTTGCCCTTCAGGCCTTCCGGCACTTCGCCGTTGACGATGCGCTGCGCGAGGCCTTCGACGATCGCGGTCTTGCCCACGCCGGGCTCGCCGATCAGCACCGGATTGTTCTTGGTCCGCCGCTGCAGTACCTGGACGGTGCGGCGGATCTCCTCGTCGCGGCCGATCACCGGATCGAGCTTTCCGGATTCCGCGCGCGCGGTCAGGTCGACGGTGTATTTCTCCAGCGCCTGGCGCTGCTCTTCGGCGTTTTCGCTCTGCACTTTCTCGCCGCCGCGCATCGCGTCGATGGCCGCTTCGAGTTTCTGCCTGTTCGCCCCGGCCGCCTTCAGCGCGCGGCCGGTGTCGCCGCCGTCGTCAAGCGTCGCCAGCACGAACAGTTCGCTGGCGATGAAGCCGTCGCCGCGCTGCTGTGCGAGCTTGTCGGTGACGTTGAGCAGACGCGCGAGGTCGTTGCCGACGTTGACGCTGCCCGCTTGCCCGGACACTTTCGGCAGTTTTTCGAGAGTTTCGCCCAGGCGCTCGCGCAGCAGCGGCACATTGACGCCGGACTGCGCGAGCAGGGGACGGGTGCCGCCACCCTGCTGGTCGAGCAGGGCGACCAGCAGGTGAACGGGTTCGATGACGTTGTGATCGCGCCCCACGGCCAGCGACTGTGCGTCGGCGATGGCCTGCTGGAAACGCGAGGTGAGTTTGTCCATGCGCATGGGCGGACTCCGGGAAAGGTCGGCAGAAACAGGGCGGCGATGCCGCGATGCTTCGGAAGTGAGGTCGCCGCCGCGCGATTCAAGCCTGCCCGCCCCCGGTAACGCCCTGCCCCGCCGCGCGGATCAAAGCGCCGCCAGCGCGTCCTTCGCTTCCTTGAACTTCGGGTCGATTTTCAGCGACATCTGCCGCATGTCATCTGATGGCAACGCACGGAGCGCCATTCAGCTACAGGAATCGATGCGCCTGCATCGGGTCGGGCAGCGGGCAGGCGTCGTGGCGACCGAACCAGCGATAGCGGTTGCGCGCGATCATGCGGTACAGCGGATTGCGGAGGCGTTGCGGCAACAGCGCCGACAGTCCCGCGATGCGCCACACGCCACCCAGGCCCGTCAGCACGCGGCGCATGGCATCGGTATCGGTGGAGACGCGCGGCGGCAGGCTCGAGCCGTGTTCGACCCGATCGTATTCGATCAACAGGAACGACACGGGGTCGTCGGGATCCAGCCCATTCGCGACCAGCAGCGCGCGACCTTGCGCGCCCTGCATCGCGGCGAAGCGATAGCGCTCGCGACGGTCGTGCCGCAGCAGAAAACGCACCCAGCCGTTGCAGAGCACGCAGACGCCGTCGAACACGATCACTGCGCGTGGCATGGAGGACAGGTCGTCGATCTTCCCGTTGTCGCGAGCCGCGCTCATGCCGGCTCCAGCCAACCGCGGTAATGCACCAGCAGGCCGATTCCCGGCAGACGCGCGCGCACATCGAAACGATAGCGCCCATCGTCGCCGGATTCGCGCGCTTGCACGCCCGCGAACCAGCCCGGGTACAGCGGCAACAGACCGAAGATGCGGATGCCGGCCACGCGCCAGACGATCGCGCCCTTCTCGACCGTCATCCGATAACGCAGCACGATCGGCCCAAGCCGCTCGTGCAGCGCGCCGCGGGCAAGCCAGAGCCGCGATGGCATCGCATGCGAAGCGCCGTAACGCCGGGTCCAGCGTTCGCCATCCTCCGCGCTCACGATATCGACCACGACCGGATGCGCGCCCTCGGGCGGCAATCGCGTGAGCCACGCGCACAGCCGCGACAGCGCGCCATGCCCGCGTTCGACCGTGGCCTCGCCGCGCCAACGACCGCTGCCGTCGTGCACTGCGCGCACGCACGGCGGCAGGGTCGCGAACGCATGCGTACCGGCGTCGGCGAACACCATCGCGAACAGATGCCGATGCGAGGATGAAGGTGATGACATGCTCTGCACGGAATCCATCGCGCTCGCGATATCGGGACCGACGGCATTCTATTCGCTTCGTGCACGAGCGTCATTGCATCGCGCACTGCATGCAACATCCGGCGCGGCATTGAACGTTTCTCTAACATCGCGTTGTTTAACCTGAACAGATGGATGGTCTGACGTCATTTCGGCCGCGTCCACCTGCGCCGCGAACCGGCTGCGCACTGTTTCTCGATGTGGATGGCAGCCTGATCGAATTTGCGCCGAGCCCTGAACGGGTGATCGTTCCCGGGGAACTGCGGCACATGTTGCACCTGTTGAGCGGCGCGCTCGATGGCGCGGTCGCGCTGGTGAGCGGGCGCTCGGTGGAGGCGCTCGACGCACTCTTCTGGCCGTTGAAATTACCGACCGCCGGCCTGCACGGCAACGAACTGCGCACGCGGGACGGCATGCTGCGCAAGCCGAGTCCATGCGCGATCATGCCGCGCATCGTCGCAGAAGCGGTTTCGCTGTGCATGCGCTATCCCGGCGCGCTCGCGGAGAACAAGGGCTCGGGCATCGCACTGCACTGGCGCGCGGCGCCGGAAGCCGAAACGGCGCTGCGCGCATTCGCGAGCGCGGCGCTCGAACGTTTGCCCGGTTATCGACTGCAGCCCGGCCATTGCGTGGTCGAACTGCTGCGCGGCGATCAGGACAAGGGCACGGCGATCGCCACGTTGCTCGAAGACCCGCCGTTCCGCGGGCGCCACCCGATGTTCGCGGGCGACGACCTGACCGACGAATCCGGTTTCCGCATCGTCAACGCGCTCGACGGCACCAGCATCCTCGTCGGTGCGCGCGACGACAGCGCCGCACGTTTTTCGCTCCCCGACCCGGCATCCGTCAGCGCCTGGCTCGGCGCATTCGCCACCGAAGGATCCGCATGACCGATCGCACCCCCGAACACGCCACCCTCGACCTGGGCATCATCGGCAACGGCAGTTTCAGCGCGCTGCTGGATGACAGGGCGCGCGTGGTGTGGAGTTGCCTGCCGGCCTTCGACGGCGATCCGGCCTTCTGCGAACTGCTGTCGCCGAAGCGCGAGGGCGGCGTTTATGCGGTCGAGATCGAACACTTCTCGCACGCCGAACAAACCTACGTCGGCAACACCGCGGTACTGCGCACGGTGCTCCACGACCGCGACGGCGGTGCGCTGGAGATCGTCGATTTCGCACCGCGCTGGCGCGATCGCGAGCGTTTCTACCGGCCGGTGATGCTGGTCCGGCGGATCCGACCGCTGCAGGGACGCCCGCGGATCCGCATCCGCGTCGAGCCGCTCGCGGGATGGGGCGAACGCGTGCCCGAACGCACCTCGGGCAGCAATCATCTGCGCTTCGTCCTCGACGCCATGACCCTGCGCCTGACCAGCGATGCGCCGGTACGGATGCTGCTGGACGGGCTGCCGTTCGTGCTGGATCGCGAGCTCAACCTGATTCTCGGCCCCGACGAGACCCTGACCCAGCCGATCGCGCGCTTCGCGCACGACGCCGAACAGCGCACCCTCGATTACTGGCGGGAATGGACGCGCTATCTGTCGATTCCGTTCGAATGGCAGGACGCGGTGATCCGCAGCGCGATCACCCTGAAGCTGTGCCAGTACGAGGATACCGGCGGCATCGTCGCCGCGATGACCACCTCCATCCCGGAGGCGCCCGACAGCGCGCGCAACTGGGACTATCGCTATTGCTGGCTGCGCGATGCCGCCTTCGTGGTCCGCGCGCTGAACCGGCTGGGCGCGACGCGGACGATGGAGGAGTACATCCGCTACATCTTCAATCTTTCGACCGGCGACGACGACAGCCTGCAGCCGGTGTACGGCATCGGCTTCGAGCGGGAGTTGCACGAGGACACCATGGCCGGCCTGCAGGGTTATCGCGGCATGGGCCCGGTGCGGTGCGGCAACCTCGCATGGATCCAACCCCAGCACGACGCCTATGGCAGCGTGGTCCTGACCTCGACCCAATTGTTCTTCGATGCGCGGGTGAGCGCGCCCGGCGACGCGGCGATGTTCGCCCGGCTCGAACGCCTGGGCGAACGCGCGTGGGCGCTGCACGACCAGCCGGATGCGGGACTCTGGGAATTCCGCGGTCGCGCAGAAGTGCATACCTATTCGACCGCGATGTGCTGGGCCGCCTGCGACCGGTTGGCGAAGATCGCCCGCCGACTGGGCATGGAGGATCGCGGCGCGTACTGGCACCAGCGCGCGGACACGATCCGGACGCTGGTGCTGGACCGCGGCTGGAGTCCCGAACGCGGCCATTTCGTCGATGTGCTGGGCGGCGAACGCCTCGACGCGAGCCTGCTGTTGCTCGAAGACATCGGCCTGGTGACCGGCGACGATCCGCGCTACGTCGCCACGGTGGAAGCGATCGGCCGCGAGCTGAAGCGCGGCGATGCGCTGTTCCGCTATGTCGCGCCGGATGATTTCGGCGCACCCGAAACCAGTTTCACGATCTGCACGTTCTGGTACATCGATGCGCTGGCGGCGATCGGCCGCATCGACGAGGCGCGGGCACTGTTCGAGCGCGTGCTGCAGCGGCGCAATCCACTGGGCCTGCTCTCGGAAGACCAGTCGTTCGAGGACGGCGAGGCCTGGGGCAATTTCCCGCAGACCTATTCGCACGTCGGCCTGATCATCGCGGCGATGCGGCTCAGCCAACCGTGGCGGGAGATGGTATGAGCCGCCTGGTCATCGTCTCCAACCGCGTGACGCTGCCGAACGAAAGCCGCGCGGGCGGCCTCGCGGTCGCGCTGAACGCGGCGTTGCGCGAAAGCGGCGGCCTGTGGTTCGGCTGGAGCGGCAAGCGCGTACGCGAAGCGTCGGGGACGCTGCACGAAGCCGTCGATGGCGACCTGCGCTTCGTCACCATGGATCTTTCGCACGAAGACCACGACGCCTACTACAACAATTTCGCCAACCGCAGCCTGTGGCCGATGCTGCATTTCCGCCCGGACCTGGTGGACTACACCCGCGAGAACCACGCCGGCTACCAGCGGGTCAACGCGCTGTTCGCCGCACGACTGGCGCCGCTGCTGCGCGAGGACGACACCGTCTGGGTGCACGACTACCACCTGATTCCACTGGCCCGCTATCTGCGCGAACGCGGCATCGGCTGCCGGATGGGATTCTTCCTGCACGTACCGCTGCCCTCGTCGGATCTGATCTCCGCCCTGCCGGGGCACCGGGAGCTGTTCGGCGCGCTGGGCGCTTACGACCTGGTGGGCTTCCAGACCCGGCGCGATGTCGAACGTTTCCGCGACTACGTGCGCCTGTTCGGCGATGGCCGCGCACTGGAGGGCGATTGGCTGCAGAATGCGGACGGCCGCCGCTTCCGGGCGCTGCATTTCCCGATCAGCATCGACACCGCGCAGGTCGCGCGGCAGGCCGCCGCCGGTACCCGACGCAGCAGCGTTCGCCGGCTCAATGCGAGCCTCGAAGGCCGCGCACTGGCGATCGGCGTGGACCGGCTGGACTATTCGAAAGGCCTGCCCGACCGTTTCCGCGCGGTGTCCCGGCTTTTCGAACGCCATCCTCAGCATCGCAGCCGCACGACTTATCTGCAGATCGCGCCGGCCTCGCGCAGCGACGTGCCGGAATATCAGACCTTGCGCCGGGAACTCGAAGAACTGATCGGGCACATCAACGGTCGCCATGCCGAGCCGGACTGGACGCCGCTGCGTTACGTGGGCCGCAATTTTTCGCACGACGTGCTCACGGGCTATTACCGCAGCGCGCGCCTCGGACTGGTGACGCCGCTGCGCGACGGCATGAATCTGGTCGCCAAGGAATTCGTCGCCTCGCAGAACCCGGACGATCCAGGCGTGCTGGTGCTGTCGCGCTTCGCGGGCGCCTCCCAGGAACTGCGCGAAGCCTTGATCGTGAATCCGTTCGATCTCGACGGCGTGGCCGATGCGATCGACATCGGCCTGACCATGCCGCTGCAGGAACGCGTGGACCGGTGGCGGGCGATGATGGACACCCTGGAGCAGCACGACATCACGCGATGGCGGCGGTCTTTCCTGGAGGCGCTGGCGACAATGGACACAGCCCCGGGTGCCGCAGCGCCGCCGCTCGCAGGCATCGTCAACGCAGCCTGAGGCGCGACCGGCCGTACCCGATCAGTCGAACCACGCCAGCGTCGCCATTCGCCCGGTGCGCGCATCGCGCCGGTGCGAGAAGAACCGCTGCGGGTCGGAGATCGTGCAGACGTCGCCGCCGTGTACGCGGGTGACGCCGACCCGGGCCAAACGCATGCGTGCGATCGCGAACAGATCCACGCGCCAGTGGCCGGGGCGGGTCGATACGAATGCGGCGTCGGCGCGCGCATCGTGCGCGAGGAAACGGTCGCGCACGTCGGCGCCGATTTCGTAGCGCTGCGGGCCGGCGGCGGGGCCGATCCAGACCAACAGCCGGTCGGCGGGGGTGCGCATCGCGGCGACCGTGGCTTCCAGCATGCCGGACGACAGCCCGGGCCAGCCAGCGTGGGCGGCGGCGATTTCGCGGCCGTCATCGGCCGCGAACACCACCGGCAGGCAGTCGGCGGTGAGGATGGCGAGAACCGTCCCGGGGACGGAGGTGACCGCGGCGTCGGCGATCGGTTCCTCGCCCCGACCCGGCGCGCCGTCGCACCGCACCACATCCACGCCATGCACTTGTTTCAGCCAATGCGGCGCGGAAGGCAGACCGGCCGCTTCGACCAGCAGCGCGCGGTTGCGCTCGACCGTGGATGGGTCGTCGCCGTCGGCGGCGTAGCGGTTGCCGAGATTGAAGCGGTCGAAGGGCGGTTCCGACAAGCCCGGGCCATGTCGCAGCGTGGTGAAGGCATGCACGCCGGGCGGCGCCGGCCAGTCGGCGGGGAGGAAGGCCGGACTTCCGAGCGCGGGGCTTGAAACATCACTCACCGGCCGCGCTCCTCCGCGTCGCGGCTGTCGTCGCGCAGCGTGCGCACCAGCGCCTGCATGTCGGCCGGCATCGGCATGGAGCAGCGGACCGGCTCGCCGCTGAGCGGATGGCTGAATTCCAGGGTTTCGGCGTGCAGCGCCTGGCGTTTGAAACCGCGCAGGGATTCGATCAGCTCGGTGGTCGCGCCCTTGGGCAGTTTCAACGACCCGCCGTACAGCGGGTCGCCGATGATCGGATGCTTGATATGCGCCATGTGCACGCGGATCTGGTGGGTGCGGCCGGTTTCGAGCCGGCATTCCAGCAAGGTGTGGGCGCGGAAGCGCTCGCGCAGGCGGTAATGGGTGACCGCCTCGCGACCGTCCTCGCGCACCGCCTGACGCAGGCGGTCGCGCGGGTGGCGGTCGATCGCGGCATTGACCATGCCGCCCGACACCAGCGACCCCGCCACCACCGCAAGATACTGTCGGTGCACGTCGCGCGCCGACAGTTGGGCCACCAGCGCGGTATGCGCCGGCAAGGTCCGCGCCACCACCATCACCCCGGAGGTGTCCTTGTCGAGCCGATGGACGATCCCCGCCCTCGGCAGCGTGACCAGCGCCGGGTCGCGATGCAGCAGGGCGTTGACCAGGGTGCCGGCCGGGTTGCCGGCGCCCGGATGCACCACCAGCCCGGCCGGCTTGTTCAGCACGAGGACGTCGGCATCCTCGTACAGAACGTCGAGGGCGATGTCCTCGGGCTCGGACCGGGTCTGGACTTCCAGTACCACGGTCAGCGACACCGCCTCGCCGCCGCGCACCGGGTCGCGCGGGCGCACTTGGCGGCCGTCGAGCAGAGCGTCGCCGGACTTGATCCATTCGGCCAGGCGCGAGCGCGAGTATTCGGGGAACAGTTCGGCCAGCACCGCGTCGAAGCGGCGACCGGAGGCCGCGTCGGGCACCACCGACAGGCGGGCGGCGGTCTCCGCGGTTGGCGTGGATGAAGGCATCGGAGCTCCTGATGGGTGGGGTGTACGCGATCGGGACGGTGTCGCGCGGCGACCCGGCGGCAGCGAAACCGCCGGAGGAGGTGCCCGGAAGGACAGCGCCAGCGGATCGGGCGGCGTCGCCGTCTGCGGTAAGGGTCTCCGGCCACCTGTTAAGGGGCTGGCCGGTCTGGGCTGGTATTATCGCCCGCTCACCCGTCCAGCAGCAGCCCGCATGCCCCTTCGCCGCCTTTCGCTCCCCGCGCTCCTGCGCCCCTCCCTGCTGCTGGTCCTGATGTTCGCCCTCGGTACCTCCGGCTGCGCCAGGATGAAGGGCGCCTTCAAGGACAAGGACGCGAACGAAGGCGTACCGGTCACCGAACTGTACGAAAAGGGCCAACGCTCGATCCGCAACGGCAACTACGACGCCGCAGTCCGGACCTACAGGCGGTTGATCGCGCAATACCCCTACGGCACGTACACCGAGCAGGCGCTGATCGAAACCGCGTATGCGCAGTACAAGATGGGCACCAACGACGACGCCATCTCGACCATCGACCGCTTCCTGCGAACCTATCCCACCCATCGCAACGCGGCCTATCTCTACTACCTGCGCGGTCTGGTCAACTCCAGCCGCGACACCGTGTTCCTGCAGCGGGTGTGGAAACTCGACGCCAGCCGCCGCGATCTGGCCACCCCGCAGCAGGCGTTCAACGACTTCAAGATCGTCACCGACCGCTACCCCAACTCCCGCTACGCCGCGGACTCGGCCACGCGCATGAACGAACTGCGCGACCTGTTCGCGCGCCACGAAATCGAAACGGCCATGTACTACCTGCGTCGCACCGCATGGGTCGCTTCGATCGAACGCGTGGAATACATGCGCGAAACCTATCCGGGCAGCGCGTTCGAGAACGACGGCATCGCGGTGATGGCCGAGGCCTACACCCGTCTGGGCAACACCGCCCTCGCCGACAGCGCGCGCCAGCAGTTGCAGCAGAAGGCACCGCAGCATCCGTGGCTCAGCGACGGCGACAAGTGGCCGGACTACCCCTCGGTATTCCGCAAGCTCAATCCGCTCGCCAGCGAGAAGTCGGCGCTGGACAACGACTGAGTTCCTCGCGCCGGGCGTTGCAAGCGAAAAAGCCGCCGAAAGGCGGCTTTTCTTATCCGCGACGGGAACACCCGCGACATGCGGATCACAGTCGCTGCTTCGGATCCAGCGTCTGCCCATCCTGCTCGACGATCTCGCCGACCAGCCATTGACTGAAACCCGGCGCCTCGAATTCGAGGAACCCTTCCGGCCAGTTCACGCCGATCCGCCAGCGATAGAATTGCCCGTGCGCCGCCTCACCGATGACTTCGCGCTCGATCCTGTCGATCGAAAACGCGGTCATGCCCGCACTGCATGCCACGTAGTCCAGCATGAAGCGCAAACCGAAGACATCGTGGAACTGCAGGATGGCCTGGGCGATGCGGAACCGATACCCGCCGCCCTCGAATGGCAGCCATTCCAGAATGAAATCGATATCGAGCACCAGTTCCGCAGTGCCTTGATCCTTTTCGACGATGCGGAAGCCGTGCACGCGGACATCGTGCCAGGACAACGCGTCGAAGTCGGCGGTGTGCCAGCGCACGGGTTGCGGTACTCGGGCGACGGGTTTGAGCCCGTCCTATGCCGAATATCCGTTGGTGATCGGATACCGCCGCTCGCGGCCGAAGGCGCGGCGCGAGACTTTCGGACCCGGCGCGGCCTGGTGCCGCTTCCATTCGCTGATCCGCACCAGCCGCAGCATGCGGTCGACGATGGCGGCGTCGAAGCCGGCGCGCACGATCTCGTCGCGCGACTGTTCCTGGTCGATATGACGCAGCAGGATCGCATCGAGCACGTCGTAGGGCGGCAGTGAATCTTCGTCCTTTTGGTTGTCGCGCAACTCCGCGCTGGGCGGACGCGAGATCACGCCCGGAGGAATGACGGGCGCGCCGCCGACGGTGTTGCGCCAGCGGCAGAGCGCGAAGACTTCGGTCTTGTAGATATCCTTGATCGGCGCATAGCCGCCGCACATGTCGCCGTAGATCGTGGCGTAGCCGACCGCGTATTCGCTCTTGTTGCCGGTGGTCAGCAGCAGGCCGCCGAGCTTGTTCGCCAGCGCCATCAGCATCGCGCCGCGGGCGCGCGATTGCAGGTTCTCTTCGGTCACGTCCACCGCTTTGTCGGCGAAGACTTCGGCCAACGCGTCCAGATAGCCCTGGAACGGTTTCTCGATCGGGATGGTGATCATCTTCACGCCCAGCGCCTTGCACTGCTCATCGGCCAGATCGTTCGACAACTCGGCGGTATAGCGCGAAGGCAGCCGCACCGCAGTGACGTTCCCGGCGCCCAGCGCATCCACCGCCAATGCCAGCACCATCGACGAATCGATGCCGCCGGAGAGGCCCAGCCAGGTCTTCTGGAAGCCGTTCTTGCCGCAGTAGTCCTGGATGCCGCGCACGATCGCCCGCCACGCCAGCGCGTCGCGGCTCTCGGCGCCGTCGTCCATCCACTGCACCGGCGCGAAACGACGCGTTGCGTCGTCGTAATCCACCACCAGCCACTGATCGGTGAACGCGGCTGCGGCGGGATGTACCGCACCGTCGCCGTCGGCGACCACCGAGGCACCATCGAACACCACCGCGTCCTGCCCGCCGACCGCATTGAGATAGGCGATGGCGGCGCCGGTTTCGTGCACGCGCTGCGCCAGCAGCGCATCGCGCTGCGCGTGCTTGTCGCGCTCGAACGGCGAGGCATTCGGCACCAGCACCAGTTGCGCGCCGTTGCGCACGGTGCTGGCGATGGGCTCCGCGAACCACAGGTCTTCGCAGATGATCAGCCCGACCGGCACGCCCTTCACCTCGAACACGCAGTCCTCGCGATCCGGGTCGACATCGAAATAGCGGCGCTCGTCGAATACCGCGTAGTTGGGCAGCTCGCGCTTGCGGTACGTCTGCGCGACCTTGCCGTCCTGCAGCACGCTGGCGGCGTTGTAGACCACGCTGCCCGCCGCCTGCGGCCAGCCGACGACGGCGACGATACCGGTCGCCGCAGCGGCCATCGCCCCGATCGCATCGCTGCAGTCGCGCAGGAAACTCGGCCGCAGCAGCAGATCTTCCGGCGGATACCCGGACAAGGCCAGCTCCGGAAACATCACGATGTCCGCGCCGTACTCGTCGCGGGCCTCGGCGATCATCGCCGCGATCCGCTCGGCGTTGCGGCTGACTGCGCCGACCGGGAAATCGAATTGGGCGAGAGCGATGCGCAGGCTCATGACGTGCTCCACTGTGCGATGCGCACAGTGTAGCGGCCCGATGCTCAGCCGACGACCGCCGCCGGCTTCCCGTCTTCATCCAGCGCAATCATCACGAAGTGCCCGCGCGTGCACAGTTGGCGGGTGCCAGCCTTCGCGTCCTCGGTGTGGAGCTCCACCTCCACGCGCATGGAACTGCGGCCGGTCTCGACCACGCGGGCGATGAGTTCGACCAGTTGGCCCTGGCGCACCGGCACGTGGAAATCGACCTGCTCGGAACGCGCGGTGACCACCGTGCGGCGGGCGTAACGGGTGGCTGCGATGAACGCGGCCTTGTCCATCCATGCCAACGCCTGGCCGCCGAACAGGGTGCCGAGATGATTGGCGTGATCGGGGAACACGATCTCCCACAGCCGCGCTTCGCTTGGCCCCAACCCGGCACCCACCGATTCAGAAAGCATCGTCGAACGCCACCGCGCCGCTGATGCCCACCTGATAAGCCGAGACCCGGCGTTCGAAAAAATTGGTCAGCTCCTGCACGTCCTGCAGATCGAGGAACGGGAACGGATTCTTCGCGCCGAATTCCGGCGCCATGCCCAGGGCCGCGAGCCGCTGGTCCGCGACGTAGCCCAGATACTGGCGCATTTCCACGGCAGACAAACCGTTGACGCCCCCGGACAGCACGTCGTCGGCGAACGCCGCTTCCACTTCGACGGCTTCGTGCAGCATCCGCCGTACGTCGCGCTCCATGCCGGCATCGAACAGGCCGGGATCTTCCTGGCGCGCGGTGTGGATCACTTCGAAGGCGAACGCCATGTGCCCGGATTCGTCGCGGAACACCCAGTTGGTGCCGGCGGCGAGGCCCGGCAGCAGCCCGCGCGAACGCAGGAACCAGACGTAGGCGAACGCCGCGAAGAAGAACAATCCTTCGATGCAGCAGGCGAAACAGATCAGGTTGAGCAGGAACTGCCGCTGTTGTTCACGGGTCTCCAGGCGTTCCAGCGACTGCACCGAATCCATCCAGCGGAAACAGAAATCGGCCTTGGCACGGATCGACGGAATGTTCTCGACCGCATCGAAGGCCTCGGCGCGCCGCGCCGGGTCCGGGATATAACTGTCGAGCAGCGTCAGATAGAACTGCACGTGCAGCGCTTCCTCGTACAACTGACGCGACAGGTACATCCGCGCTTCCGGCGCATTGATGTGCCGATAGAGATTGAGCACCAGATTGTTGGACACGATGCTGTCGCCGGTAGCGAAGAACGCGACCAGGCGCTCGATCAGGTGCCGGTCCGCGGGCGCCAGTTTGTGCTGGAGATCGTTGAGGTCGATGCCGAAATCGATCTCCTCCACCGTCCATGTGTTGCGGATCGCATCGCGATACATCTCGTAGAACACGGGGTAACGCATCGGTCGCAGAGTGAGCGCGAAGCCGGGGTCGAGCAGGTGTTGCACCGTCATGGTTCGATACCTTCGATGTGACAGCGACACCCGCCGACTCCCGGTGGGAGCGGCGGAAGCCGCGATGGGATGCCGAGCGCACGTCGGCGGTCTGTCGCGACTTGCGTCGCTCCCACAGGAATTATTGGCAGGCCTCGCAGGCTTCCGGATTCTCCAGCGAGCACGCCAGCGCTTCCTGCGGGCTGTAATCCACCGCGGCTGCGCTCACCGTGGTCTTGGCGATCCGCGTCGCCGGCCGCGAACGCAGGTAATAAGTGGTCTTCAGCCCGGACTTCCATGCATACATGTACATCGACGACAGCCGGCCGATGCTCGGGCTCTCCATGAAGAGATTCAGCGACTGCGACTGGTCGAGGTACGGGCCGCGCGCGGCGGCGAGATCGATCAGCGCCTTCTGCGGCAATTCCCAGGCGGTGCGGTATACCCGCTTCAGCACATCGGGAATGCCGTCGATGCCCTGCACCGAGCCCTCGGCGAGCTTGATCGCATCGCGCGTGGATTCGGTCCACAGGCCGATGCGCTTGAGCTCGTCGACCAGATGGCGGTTGGTCTGCAGGAAATCGCCCGACAGCGTTTCGCGCTTGAACAGATTGCTGACCTGCGGTTCGATGCATTCGTAGCAGCCGGCGATCGAAGCGATGGTCGCGGTGGGCGCGATCGCGATCAACAGCGAATTGCGCAGACCGTGCGCGGCGATCCGCGCCTTCAGCGCAGTCCACATCGCCTGATCGTCCGGCACCACATCCCACAGATCGAACTGCAGGGTGGAGGCCGCGGCGCGCGTGTCCGCGAACGCGGGATGCGCGCCCTGCTCTTCCGCGAGTTCGCAGGACGTTTCCAGCGCGTGCAGGTAGATGCGTTCGGCGATCCGCGTGGACAGGCGCAGCGCGTCCTCGCTGTCGAACGGCAGCCGCAGCCTGAAGAACACGTCCTGCAGCCCCATCACCCCGAGCCCGACCGGACGCCAGCGCAGGTTCGAATTACGCGCGGATTCGATCGGATAGAAGTTGAGGTCGATCACCCGGTCCAACTGGCGCACCGCGACGCGCACCGTCTCGCCCAGCTTGTCGAAATCGAAATACGCCGCGCCGTGATCGTCGAAGGCCACATGTTGCGCGAGATTGATCGAACCGAGATTGCACACCGCGGTTTCTTCAGCGGACGTCACTTCGATGATTTCGGTGCAGAGATTCGACAGATGCACGGTGCGGCCGGGACCGACCTGGTTGCAGGTGCGGTTGGACGCATCCTTGAACGTCATCCAGCCGTTGCCGGTTTCGCCCAGCACTTTCATCATCCGCGCGTACAGGTCGCGCGCTTTGATCGTTCTCGCGGCCAGGCCCTGATGCTCGGCCTGCGCGTAGGCGCGCTCGAAGGCTTCGCCCCACAGATCGACGAATTCCGGCACGGTGCTCGGATCGAACAGCGACCAGTCGCCGTCGTTTTCCACGCGCTGCATGAACAAATCGGGCACCCAGTTGGCGAGATTGAGATTGTGCGTGCGACGCATCTCATCGCCGGTGTTGCCGCGCATTTCGAGGAAATCCTCGATGTCGGCGTGCCAGGTTTCCAGATAGATGCAGGCCGCGCCCTTGCGCTTGCCGCCCTGGTTCACCGCGGCCACCGACGCATCCAGCGTTTTCAGCCACGGCACGATGCCGTTGCTGCGACCGTTGGTGGACCGGATCAGCGCGCCGCGCGAGCGGATCCGCGAATACGACTGGCCGATGCCGCCGGAGAATTTCGACAGCTGCGCCACGTCGGCGTAGCGCGCGTAGATGTCGGCCAGCGAATCGCGCGGCGAATCCAGCAGGAAGCACGAGGACAACTGTTCGTGGCGGGTGCCGGAATTGAACAGCGTCGGCGAACTCGGCAGGTAATCCAGCGACGACATCAGCCGATACAGTTCCAGCGCGGCGTTCGGCGTATCGGTCAGCGCCACCGCGATGCGCATGAAGAAGTGCTGCGGGGTCTCGATCACCGTGCGCTGCTGCGGATGGCGCAGCAGATAGCGGTCGTAGAGCGTGCGCAGGCCGAAATACTCGAAGCGGCGGCTCTGCGCGACGTCGATGGCATCGTTGAACTTGCGCGCATGGGTTTCGACCACCGCGCGCACGCGGTCGTTGATCAGCCCGATCGCGTGCCCCTGCGCGATCGATTGCGAGAACGAATGCACGCCCTGCCCCGCCACTTCCTTGTCGATGTAGCCCGACAGCAGGCGCGCGGCGAGACGCGCGTACTGCGGCTCGTCGGCGGTGAATGCGGCGGCGGTGCGGATCGACAATTCGTCGAGTTCGCGCGTCGTGGCGCCGTCGTAGATCCCGGCGATGGTCTTCAGCGCGACGCGCATCGGATCGATGTCGTCCAGGCCGTCGCAGCAGCGCTGCACGGCGCGCACGATCTTGCCGACATCGACCGGTTCGCGGCGACCGTCGCGCTTGGTGATGCCCATGGTGGTGGCCGCGTGCGGCGGCGCCAGCGCGAAGCCGGGCTGTTCGGCATGCGTGCCGGCGGCAGACTGCGCGGTGCGCGCCGGATCGGCCGGCTCAGTGGTTTGTTGGGCGGCCTGCGGTGCGTTGTCGATCAGCGTGGTGGTCATTGGTTCCTCTCCGGTGACGTGGAGAAGAAGCGAAAGCGGTGCGACGCGCGGCTCCGGGGGACGGAACGTGGGACGACGCGTCACCGGCAATTGCCGGACGCGGATCCGCGCGGACACCGGCCCTCGCCCCCTCGGGCGAGCCTGCGTCTGCGCGGTTGCGGGATCGAAGTCGGCACCACACGGGCGCATGCGCCCATGTGCGGCTTCGACCGACGCTCCCCGCGGAGACGGTTGGCCAGACGGCGCCGTGGCGCCGGTCGAGGCAGGTCTTCGGGCTCATGGGCGTGCGGGCAGGCCGCTCCTACTGCGCGTCGCTTCCCAGCCGGTGTCCCATTGCGGGACGGAGCCAGTGCCATGACGCGGGTCGTTCCCAATTACCGCTGCGGGGCAGCCCCGGAATTGGCTCGGACCGAAGTCTTCTGCCGCACCGGGTTCCCATTTCAGTCGACCTCGGGCGAGGTCGACACCTTCGACGGGGCACAAGATAGTGTGTGCCGCCGCAGACTTCAACCCAATATATCGAATTCTGCGATTGATTCGTCGAATCATCCGGCGGGCCATTCGTCAAGCCCACGACAGCCGCCACAGCCGCTTGACCCGCGCCCGGAGTGGCCTTATCTTGACGCCGCCGAAGGTTTCCATCTCTTCATGCGAATGAAGCGATGGAATTAAAAGGGAAGCCGGTGCGAGCCTTCATGGCTCCATTCCGGCGCTGCCCCGCAGCGGTAATTGGGAACGACCCCCGCCACGTGCACTGGCTTCGTCTCGCAACGGGACAAGAGCCGGGAAGCGGCGGGCAGTAGGCGGCCATCGTGCATCGCGATGGCCACGCCCATGAGCCCGAAGACCTGCCCCGGCCAGGGAGCGATCCCTGCCTGACCTGGAGTTTCCGTGGGGAAACGCTCCGGGGCATTCGCCGCGCGTCGTCGCGGCGGGCCCCTGCGCGCGCGCCATGCGGCTCCGGTTCGCCCGAGGGGGCGAAGGTCGCTGGCGCAAGGGCAGGCCCGGAATGCATCCGGGGTCGATCCCTGCGCGAGTCCATCGCGCGAGGCATGCGTCTCGACGCGGTTCCTTCGTTCCTCCATTCGTCACGAATCGAGGACACACCACCCATGACTACCGTTACCAATCTGGGCTTCCCGCGCATCGGCGCGAAGCGCGAACTCAAACGCGCGCTGGAAGCGTTCTGGCAGGGCAAATCCGACCAGCAGACGCTGCTCGACACCGCCTGCGCACTGCGTCACCGGCATTGGCGCCTGCAGCGCGACGCCGGCGCCGATGTCGTGCCCTGCAACGATTTCTCGCTGTACGACCATGTGCTGGACACGGCGTTCCTGTTCGACGCCATCCCGGATGTCTATCGCGCGCTGGCCGACCGGGATCCGGTCGCCGGCTATTTCGCGCTGGCCCGCGGCATCCAGCGCGACGGCGTGGACCTGCGCGCGCTGGAAATGACCAAATGGTTCGATACCAACTATCACTATCTGGTGCCCGAATTGCATCGCGAACAACGCTTCCGTCTGCGCGGCGACAAGCCGGTCGCGGAATTTCTCGAAGCCAAGGCCGCCGGTCTGCATGCGCGTCCGGTGCTGCTGGGGCCGGTCAGCTTCCTGTTGTTGTCGAAAAGCATCGACGGCAGCGATCGGCTCGCGCTGCTCGACGCGTTGCTGCCGGTCTACGCGGAACTGCTCGCGAAGCTGAAGGATGCGGGTGCGGACTGGGTACAGATGGATGAGCCCTGTCTGGTCCTCGATCTGCCGCTGGAAGCGCTGGCGGCATTCGCGCACGCATATGCCCGGCTGCGCGAATGCCCGCGCCCGAAATTGCTGCTGGCCACCTATTTCGGCGCGCTGGCCGACAATCTTGCGCTGGCGTGCGATCTGCCCACCGACGGACTGCATGTGGATCTGGTGCGCGGCAAGGAACAGTTGAACGAAGTCCTCGAACGCCTGCCGGCGGATCGCGTGCTGTCGCTGGGCCTGATCGACGGTCGCAATATCTGGCGCGCGAATCTCGACGACGCGCTGGTGCTGGCACGCTTTGCGCATGCCGACCGCGCACCGGACAGCGTGTGGCTGGCGCCGTCGTGCTCGCTGCTGCACGTGCCGGTCGATACGGGCCACGAGCGCACCCTCGCATCCGATCTCCTCGCATGGCTGTCGTTCGCGCGACAGAAGCTCGGCGAATTGCGGGTGCTGGCCGATGCGCTGGACGGCAAAGCCACCGCCGAAGCCGCACTCACCGAGGCGCGCGGACGGATCGCCTCGCGTCGCACCTCGCAGCGCGTGCATCGGCCCGAGGTCGCCGCACGCTTGGCGCAGCTCGATGCCGCGAGCGCGCGTCGAAGTGCCGCGTATCCGCAGCGCCGGATCGTGCAGGCGCAGCGACTCGGCCTGCCCGCGTTTCCGACCACCACCATCGGTTCGTTCCCGCAGACGCACGCGATCCGCGAAGCGCGGGCGCGCAACCGCGGCGGCATGCTGAGCGACGGTGACTATGACGCCTTTCTCGCCGCGCAGACCGAGGCCTGCGTGCGCTTCCAGGAAGACATCGGCCTGGACGTACTGGTCCACGGCGAGTTCGAGCGCAACGATATGGTGGAATATTTCGGCGAACAGCTCGACGGCTTCGCCTTCACCGCCAACGGCTGGGTGCAGAGCTACGGCTCGCGCTGCGTGAAGCCTCCGATCGTCTACGGCGACGTGTCGCGGCCGGCGCCGATGACCGTGTACTGGTCGCAGTTCGCGCAGACGCTCACCGACAAACCGATGAAGGGCATGTTGACCGGACCGGTAACGGTGCTGCAGTGGTCGTTCGTGCGCGACGATCAGGAACGCGCGCGGACCTGCCGGCAGATCGCATTGGCGCTGCGCGATGAAGTGTTGGATCTGGAAGCCGCCGGCATCGGTGTGATCCAGATCGACGAGCCGGCGCTGCGCGAAGGCCTGCCGCTGCGCCGCACCGCTTGGGCACATTACCTGGACTGGGCGGTGGAATGCTTCCGGATCAGCGCCAGCGGCGTCCGCGACGACACCCAGATCCACACCCACATGTGCTACTCGGAGTTCAACGACATCATCGAAGCGGTGGCAGCGATGGACGCCGACGTGATCTCGATCGAGACCTCGCGTTCGCGGATGGAACTGCTGGATGCGTTCGTGAAATTCCGCTATCCCAACGAGATCGGCCCGGGCGTGTACGACATCCATTCGCCGCGGGTGCCGGACGAGGCGGAGATGACCGCGCTGCTGCGCAAGGCGACCTCGGTACTGAAGCCGGAACAGATCTGGGTGAATCCGGACTGCGGGCTGAAGACGCGCGGCTGGCCGGAAACGCGCACCGCGCTGGAGGCGATGATCGGCGCCGCAAGGACGATGCGCGCGGAGGTCGAAGCGTTGCAGCCGGCCTGATCTTCATCGCCGCGCTTCCGCAGAAAAAACGAAGGCCGCCCTGGGGCGGCCTTCGTCGGATGGCATCGACACGGATGGTCGCGCCGGCAACACTCCGTTCGCTCGGCTTATTTCGCCAGACGCTTGGCGATGGCGGCGCCGAGGTCGCCCGGCGAACGCACGGTGGTGATGCCGGCCTTCTCCATCGCCGCGAACTTGCCTTCGGCCGTGCCCTTGCCGCCCGAGGCGATGGCGCCGGCATGGCCCATGCGCTTGCCCGCGGGCGCGGACGCGCCGGCGATGAAGCCGACCACCGGCTTGGTGACGTGCTGCGCAATGTATTCGGCCGCTTCTTCCTCGGCGCTGCCGCCGATCTCGCCGACCATGATGATGCCCTGGGTCTGCGGATCGTTCTGGAAGAGCTTGAGCGCGTCGATGAAGTTGGTGCCGTTGATCGGATCGCCGCCGATGCCGATGCAGGTCGACTGGCCGAGGCCGGCGTCGGTGGTCTGCTTCACGGCTTCATAGGTCAGCGTGCCCGAGCGCGAGACGATGCCGATCTTGCCCGGCATGTGGATATGACCCGGCATGATGCCGATCTTGCATTCGCCCGGGGTGATCACGCCGGGGCAGTTCGGACCGATCAGCACGGTGTCCGGATAGCCCTTCAGTGTGTTCTTCACGCGCAGCATGTCCAGCACCGGAATGCCTTCGGTGATGCAGACGATGACCCGGATGCCGGCGTCGGCCGCTTCCAGGATCGCATCGGCCGCGAACGGCGGCGGAACGTAGATCACCGACGCGTCGGCGCCGGTGGTCTTCACGGCATCGCGCACGGTGTTGAACACCGGCAGGCCGATGTGTTCGCTGCCGCCCTTGCCCGGGGTGACGCCGCCGACGACCTGGGTGCCGTAGTCGAGCATCTGCTGCGCGTGGAAGGTGCCCTGCTGGCCGGTGAAGCCCTGGACGATGACTTTGGTGTGCTTGTTGACCAAAACGGACATTGGTATTCCCGATGTTGTAGCCCGGATCAGGCCGAAGGCCGCACCCGGGATTTTTCGCGAACAGCCCCGGGTGCGTTGCGCTTACCCGGGCTACGAATGGAAAGGGGTTATGCGGCGACGGCCGCGACGGCCTTCTTCGCGCCGTCGTTGATGTCGTCGGCGGGGATGATGGCGAGGCCGGAAGTCTTCAGCAGCTCTTTGCCCTTCTCGACATTGGTGCCTTCCAGACGCACGATCACCGGCACCTTCACGTCGACTTCCTTCACCGCGGCGATGATGCCCTCGGCGATCATGTCGCAGCGGACGATGCCGCCGAAGATGTTGACGAAGATCGCCTTCACGTCGGGATCGCGCAGGATCAGCTTGAACGCCTCGGTCACGCGCTCCTTGTTGGCGCCGCCGCCGACGTCGAGGAAGTTCGCCGGCTCGCCGCCGTTGAGCTTGATCACGTCCATCGTCGCCATCGCCAGGCCCGCGCCGTTGACCATGCAGGCGATATTGCCTTCCATCGTCACGTAATTCAGATCGTGCTGGCTGGCGAGCACTTCGGTCTCGTCTTCCTGGCGGATGTCACGCATCGCGGCCAGTTCCGGATGACGGAAGGTCGCGTTGTCGTCGGAGTTGATCTTGCCGTCCAGCACCGCGAGGTCGCCGTTGGTGAGGATGGCCAGCGGGTTCAGTTCGACCAGCGCCAGATCCTTCTCGTTGAACAGCTTGTAGAGGCCCATCATGATCCTGGTGAGCTGGCCGACCTGCTTGGCGTCGAGGCCCAGCGCGAAGCCCATGTCGCGGCACTGGTACGGCTGCAGGCCCTGCACGTAGTTCACGTCGAGGGTCTTGATCGCGTCGGGATTATCGACCGCGGTCTTCTCGATCTCGACGCCGCCGTCGGCGGACGCGATGAAGGTCACCGCCTTGCTGGAACGGTCGACCAGTACCGACAGATACAGCTCCTGCGCGATATCGGTGGCCTGGGTGATGAGCACGCTGTCGACCGGCAGGGCGACGCCGGCGGTCTGATAGGTGGTCATGTTGGTGCCGAGCATGCCTTTGGCGTAAGCGCGGACGTCGTCGTAGGTCTTGGCGAGCTTGACGCCGCCGGCCTTGCCGCGACCGCCGGCATGGATCTGGGCTTTCACCACCCAGAAATCGCCGCCGATGGCCTTGGCCGCGTCGACGGCCTCCTCCGGAGTGCGCGCGACGCGCCCTGCCGGGACTGCGATGCCGTAGTCGGCAAACAATTGCTTCGCCTGATATTCGTGGAAATTCATGTGGGTTCCATGCGGTAAAGACGTGTCGCACGCGGGTGCGGGGGTCGCGGGCGGGCCGGGGCCGGCACTGGGCCGGGCCGGTACGGACAGCAGGCCATTGTCGCCGATGCACGGAGCCGCAGCCAACCCGGGCCGGAATACGCTGCGGGACGCTGTGTCGCCCACGCTGTCGCGACGCAGGCCGGCCGCTCGCGGACAGTCGACCGGAAGACGCGCGAGTCACGGTGTCGTCGTCCACGCAAGTCATTGATTCGTCGCAGGGAATCCGCGCACCCGCCGAACTGGCGATCACCGGGACTCGCCGGGGATGGACTTGTTCAGTGTTGACCTATACTCGCCCCATCGCCGTACAGGACCCCGGTTTGAGCCCTTCCACCACCACCCAGCCGACCCAGGACTACCAGCGACGCGAACTCTATCTGTTCGCGCTGTACCGGGTGCTTGAGGCGGGGGTACTGGCGTTGCTGGTGTTCGGCCCGATCGCGACGCTCCAGCCGCAGACCGGTCATGAAGGCCTTGTCGCGGCGGTGGCCGCAGCGTATGTCGTGCTTGCGCTGATCCTGGTGATCCATGCGCGCAAGGCGAAGAACGTGGTGACCCCGACCCTGATCGGAGTCGGCATCGACATCCTGGTGGGTTCTCTGGTCGCGTATGCGGTACCCACCGCGACCTCCGGCGTGGCCCTGATGCTGTTGTTCAACGTCGGCTCGGCCTCGCTGCTGCTGTCGCTGCGCATGGGGCTGAGCGTCGCCGCACTGGCGTCGGCCGGCCTCGCCGCCGGCTATCTGTGGACCTTTCTGGTCGAACAGCAGCAGCCGCGACCGATGGCGGAGTTGATGATGTTCACCGTCAGCTTCCTCGCCATCGCCACTCTGACCCACCAGTTGCGCGTACAGATGCGCGCCACCGAAGCCCTCGCGGCGCGGCGCGGCGCCGAAGCGGTGCGGCTGGCGGAGATCAACGAACTGATCATCCGCCGGATGCGCACCGGGGTGCTGCTGGTCGACCGCGAGGCGCAGATCCGGCTGGCGAACGAAGCGGCGATGCTGCTGCTGGGCGAGAGTGCGGCCGGCAACCGCAGCCTCGCAGAAGCGGCGCCAGAGCTGGCTCTGCGCCTCAGCGAATGGCTGCGCAACGGACTCTCCAACGACACCCCGCTGCGCCTGGGCAACGATCAGTTCGAAGTGGTCCCACGCTTCGCCCGACTGCTGGCGAACAGCGACAACACCCTGATTTTTCTCGACGACACATCACTGGTCTCGCGCCGCGCGGAATCGCTGACGCTCGCGGCGATGGGGCGCTTTTCGGCCAGTCTCGCGCACGAGATCCGCAACCCGCTGGCGGCGATCAGCTACGCCGCGCAGTTGCTGGAAGAGTCGCGCGAACTGCCGGATGTCGATCGTCGCATGGTCCAGATCATCCACCAGCAATGCATGCGTACCAACAGCATCGTCGAGAGCGTGCTCGGCCTCGCCAGACGCGAACGCGCCACCGCCGAGCACGTCGAACTGGTCGCGTTCCTGCGCAATTTCATCGAAGAATTCAAACAGAGCGTGCCGGACGAAACCGACAACATCACGCTCGTCGCGCCGCAGCCGCTGGTGCCCGCACTGGTGGACCCCAAGCATCTGCATCAGGTGCTCACCGCGATGGTGCAGAATGCGCGCCGCCACGGCCATCTGCCCGGCGAAGCGGCGCGCATCACCCTGCATACCTATCGCCTGGAGGATGCGCCGGTCATCGACGTGATCGATCGCGGCCCCGGCATTCCGGAAGCCGTGGTCTCGCAATTGTTCCGGCCGTTCTTCACCACGTCGGAACACGGCACCGGCCTGGGTCTCTACATCGCCCGCGAGCTGTGCCGGGCGAACGGCGCTTCGCTCGACCATGTACCGATTCCCGGCGGCGGCTGTTGTTTCCGGATCAGCATGCCCGGGCAGCACACGCTGCTGCCTGCCTGAGTCTGGTCAAGAAGCCCGATTGAACGTCTCGATCGTATCTCCTCATCGACTCCGCGGCTGTTCCGGCTGCCGCAAATGGGCTAAAGTTGACGCAGGAGGGCAATATGGCTGAGCAACGCAGTGCGCTGATCGTCGATGACGAGCATGACATCCGTGAGCTTCTGGTGGTGACACTGGGGCGAATGGGGTTGCGCACCGACACGGCTCCCAATCTGGCAGTGGCACGGGAGATGCTCAGCACGGTCGCCTACGACCTGTGCCTCACCGACATGCGGCTGCCCGACGGCTCCGGCCTGGAACTGGTCAGCGAGATCGCCACCCGCTTCCCGACCACCCCGGTCGCGGTCATCACCGCTTACGGCAACGTCGAAGCGGCGGTGGAAGCGCTGAAGAGCGGCGCCTTCGACTTCGTGACCAAGCCGGTGGACCTCACCGTGCTGCGCGGCCTGGTGCGGCAAGCGCTGGATCTCAACACCCGCCGCCAGGCCAATCCGGAAGGCGCCACCCTGCTGCTGGGCGATTCGCCGGCGATGGTGGGCCTGCGCGACACCATCACCAAGGTCGCCCGCAGCCAGGCGCCGGTGCATATCAGCGGTGAATCCGGCACCGGCAAGGAACTGGTCGCCCGCACCATCCATGCCCAGGGCTCGCGCGCGGCCGGACCGTTCATTCCGGTCAACTGCGGCGCGATTCCCGCCGAACTGATGGAAAGCGAGTTCTTCGGCCACAAGAAGGGCAGCTTCACCGGCGCCCATACCGAAAAACCCGGACTGTTCCAGGCCGCCGACGGCGGCACCCTGTTCCTCGACGAAGTGGCCGAGCTGCCGCTGTCGATGCAGGTCAAACTGCTGCGCGCGATCCAGGAAAAAACCGTGCGCCCGGTCGGCGCCAACGTCGAAGTTCCGGTCGACGTGCGCATCCTGTCGGCGACCCACAAAGACCTCGACGTCCTGGTCGCCGAGTCCAAATTCCGCCACGACCTGTTCTATCGCATCAATGTGATCGAACTGGACGTACCGGCGCTGCGCGAGCGCACCGGCGACCTGCCGCTGCTCTCCGAAGCCATCCTCAAACGCCTCGCTTACGCGATGAAGCGGCGTGCGCCGGGCCTGTCGGCGGACGCGGTCGCGGCGCTCGAAATCTATCCGTTCCCGGGCAACGTCCGCGAACTGGAGAACATCCTCGAACGCGCGCTGGCCATGGCCGACGACGAAATCATCGATGCCCGCGACCTGCGCCTGCCCAGCACGCCGCAGACGCCCGCCACCGCCACAGCCGCGCCCCAGGCCGCCATCCAACCGATCGCCGGGATGACGCCCGCGCCGCAGCAGCCCGCCGCCCCGGCCAGCGCCGATCCGCGCGGCAGCAACCCGCGCGACACCAGTACCAGCGGCCTGCCCTCGTACATCGAGGAAATCGAGCGCAATGCCATCCAGCAGGCGTTGCAGGAACATCGCTACAACAAGACCAAGACCGCCGCAGCGCTCGGCATCACCTTCCGAGCGCTGCGCTACAAGCTCAAGAAGCTGGGGATCGAGTAGCCTTCTTCACGCGGCCGGTCGCGTTCAACCAGGCCGGAATGTAGGCGCGAGCGATCCAGTAATACTCGTTGCTCACGCGCACTGCGGCACCCTGCTCGCGCTCCAGCGCGATCGCCAGATCGCCCTTGTCCTGGCCGATCGCCCCCAGCATCGCGATCACCAGCAAGTGGTCCCGCACCAATGCCGGCGCAGTGCCCGGCACCGCCTTCAGGCCCGCTACCCCAGTGTCGTACATCGCCGTCGCATCGCGCTTGGCGGTGGCTTCGTACGCGGCCAGGACCGCGGCGATTTCCGGATCTTCGACGCGCGCGCCGGCCCATACGGGCTGGATCCAGACGCCCTGCAGATCGGCGGGCGCCAGATAGCCGATGCTGAAATCGGCGATCACCGATGCCGCATCCAGCCATTCGGCCTTGCCGGTGTCGGCCGACATCAGCGCATCGAGTTTTTTCATGACCGCGGAATCAAGACCTTGGGCGGTACCGGTGCCAAGCAGGCGCTGACGGACCCGACGCGCGTTCGCGTGATCCGTAGTGCCCATGCTGGCGCTCACTTCATGCACGTTCGCCGCGACCGGTACCGGCTTGCGACCGCCGGTGAATTCCAGCACCGGCATGCCGACGCCCATCAGATTCATCACGCTCTTGACCGTCTCCACCTTGTAGCGGCTCTTGGGTGCGCCGAGCGCCACGGTGGGGTGGAAATCGGTATGCACCGGCGCGCCGAAGAGCTCGACCAGACCGGCCAGCACATTGCGATCGGCGAACCGCCGAACCTCATGATCCGGAGCCGACTCCAGACCCAGGCGCTCGAGATCCGCGAGTAAGGCGGGGGCCCGCAACTTCGATGCGTCGAAATCCCGGATCGGCGCATGCGAAGCCACGAAAATCACATCGGACGTATTGGTCAGATAGGCCTCGACGTGCGGGTACTCTTCGATCAACGCCGCCACCATCGTGTAGAACAGAGGATCGTTCAATTCGTAGGTCTGCATCCACTGGATCAACAGTCCGTCTTCTTCCAGATGCTTGGTCAGGAATTGATAGAACTGGCGCGTGAACAGACTGGAGACGCCGCTGACCCAGGGATTCGAGGGCTCGGAGACGATCACGTCGTACTTCTTCTTGCCGGTCGAGAAGAACGTGCGCGCATCGTCGATGTGCAGCTGACTGCGCGGGTCGATGTAGGCACGGATCACTCGGTTGCCGTAGCCCTCGGCACCCGCGTGCATCGAAGCCTCGATCTCGATCGTGTCGACGACCTTGGGCACCTGACTACCCAGCAGCGTATGCGTGCTCAGACCAGAGCCCCAGCCGATCACCGCAACCCGCTCGGGTGCGGGATGCAGCGCCAGCGGCAGGCTCGCGGCCATCACCATCGTGTACTCGTCGTCGGTGGGAACACCGGTCGCCGACAGCTCGATGGACGCATCCGGCTTGCCGTTGGTCGCGATGGTGCCGACGCTGCCCTGACGATAGAAGGCGACAGTCGCGGTCTTGCCGTCGCGCAGGAACTGCACATCGGTACCCTCGGCCAGTTCGAAAAGACCGTGCCGGAACACGCCCGACGCCAGCGAGCGCGGATCCGCAGCACCGAACAACAGGCTCAGCGATGCCACGACCAGAACGCTCGCCAAAGCGCCGAAGTACAGTTTCGGCCTGAAAATCGTACTGAAAGCGCGCAACAGCACCAGGCCCAGCAGGATATCGGCCAGTGCAGCGAGAGTCACCGCCAGCCGGAGGCCGAGCAGCGGGATCAATACATGCATCGCCAGCACCACACCGACGATCGCACCCAGCGTGTTCGCGGCATAAATGCGGCCGATGCTCTTTTCGCCGTAGCCGCGCCGCAGCAGGGCCATCGTGAACAGCGGCAACGTCATGCCGGCGAAAAACGCAGCCGGAAACATCACCAGCAGCGCAACGGTCGCACTGCCCAGGCTGAAGAGGTAATAGCCGGACTCGGTGCGCGGGAAGATGCCCATGAACCAGCCCACCCACTGGAAGCTCTGGGCGAACACCGGCAGCGACGCCAACGCCGCCAGGCCCATCAACACCTGCGCGACGCCGGCCACCGCCACCGGATCCTGGATCTTGCGGCTGCGCTTGCGAACCCACAGGCCGCCGAATGCGAGCCCCAGGATGAACGCGGTCAGCATGAGTTCGAACGAGTGCACGGTGGTCCCGAGCGCCTGATTCAGCAGCCGGATCCAGCCCACCTCGTACACGAAAGAGCTGGCGCCGGTGATGGTCGCGCCCGCCAGCATCAACGTCTGGAATCGACTCATACGGCGATCGGCAGCCCGATCCTGCGGAAGGTTCTCCGGAACGCTGCTGGGCGGAGGTGTCGCGATCGCGGCGACCGTGTCCGGCACCGAGGCCGCGACCCGCCACGCCACCACGCCGACCAGCAGATTGATCACGCCCGCGACCATGACCGCACCCGGCATCCCGATCCAGGGCAACAACAGGAAGGTCGCCGCAAGCGCGCCGGCAGCCGCACCGATGCTGTTGGTGAAATACAGGCCGCCGAGGATTTCTCCGTCCTGCTGAGGCGATATCCGCAGATAGCCGCCGCTCATCAGCGGAAAGGTCATGCCCAGCAGCACACTCTGCGGCGCGATCAGCAGCGCAGCGGAGCCCCATTGCCAGAATCGGATCGCGGATTCGTTCTGCAGTGCCGGCAGGACGGTGTTCTGCGACAGCTCCATGTAACCGACGAACAAGGGATGAAACACCAGCGCAGTAGCGCCGACGATCAGTTCGACGATCGCATAGGAACGAATCAATCCCGACCAGCGACCGCCGCGGGCGCTGACCAGCCACGCACCCGCCGCCATGCCGCCCATGAAGATCGCCAGCACCAGCGTTTGCGCATACGCCGCATGACCGAGGATCAGCCCGAGGTAGTGCGACCAGATCGCCTGATACACGAGACCGGCGAAGCCGGAGGCGACAAACAACAACAGCAACGCCCGCTCAAGGCGGGCCACAGGCATCGGCATCGAAACACATCCCTTTACAGATCAGCGGAAAGCATAGCCTGAATGCGCGCAGCCTCCGCAACCACGCCAGTCCTCGCATCGCGCAGGCCGGAGTGCGGTCTCGCATGCAATCGAGTGCCGGAATTGGCCGCGGCGATCCGTCATGGTGGACACGATCATCGACGATCGGTCGACTGCTCACGCCGATGACTCCGGCAACGCATCCGCCCGGATCTGGGGCACGACCTGACTGACGAGGTCAGTCCCCTACCAACCTGACGCTATACGTCACTTTCTGCCCCCTCCCAAACCGTGACCTGAACCACATCATTCGTCCAGCGTTCGCGACCGGGTTCCGTTCAGGAATGTTGGCACGGCTTGTGCGTACGTGTTCCATGCACGTGCTCGGTAGCACGGGCGCCCATTGACCGGATCGCCGGCCACGGGGCACGTGAATAATTTTGTTACACCACCACGCCACACCACTCCCGAGGGATCTCCCATGAAGAAGCAGCAAGGTTTCACCCTGATCGAACTGATGATCGTCGTCGCGATCATCGCCATCCTGGCCGCCATCGCTCTGCCGGCGTATCAGAACTACGTCGCCAAGTCGCAGTCCACCTCCGGCCTGGCCGACATCCGTGGCGGCGTGACCGCGTTCGAAGAAGGCATCCAGAGCGGTGAGCGCACTGGCGGCCTTGCTGGCCCGGGCGATATCGGCCTCGGCGATGCCGCTGGCGAAACCCCGCGCTGCACCATTGCTGTTGGCGGCAACTGGGATGACACCGACGGCCAGACCATCACCTGCACCCTGAAGGGCAACCCGAACGTCGCCGGCAAGACTGTGACCCTGACCCGCAACACCACGGGCCAGTGGGAATGCTCCAACAACATCGGCAACACCAACTACGAACCGAACGGCTGCTAATCCCCGCCGGGTAACGTTACGTTACGGAAAGGGGTGCTTCGGCACCCCTTTCCTGTTCAGCGACCTGATTCAACCACCCTGCCCACAACCCATCGACTCGACAACACTGCCATAGCCACATTCCGGGGGGATCAATGCCATGCATACCGAACGCGCAAGCACTCAGGGATTCACCCTGATCGAACTGATGATCGTCGTGGCGATCATCGCCATCTTGGCTGCGATTGCATTACCTGCCTATCAGGTCTACGTAGGCCGTTCGCAGGTGACCGCCGGCCTGGCCGACATGCGCGGCGGCGTGGTGACGTTCGAGGAACGCATCCAGAATGGCGACAGCGCAGGCAGCCCGGCGGATGCCAACGATATCGGCTTGCCGCTGAATACCGTGCGCTGCAGCGCCATTACCCCCTCCGGCACATGGGCGGCCACCAGCGGCCAGACCATCGCCTGCACGCTCGCCGGCAACCCCAATGTAGCGGGCAAAAGCCTCATCCTGACGCGGGACAGTGAAGGACTTTGGAGTTGCACCACCACCGTCGATGCCCTCTACCGCCCGAACGGCTGTTCCTGACACCGAACGCTTCGCTTGCATCGCTACCGACCAGACTGGTCGCACCCAGATTTGATATACCTCGCAAGCCTGCCTCCCTGACCGGGGAACCGGCGCATGCCACCATGCCTCGATGACAACCGGTGGCCATGCCTCCACGGCTTCCGTGGCTTGGTCTCGAACCCGCTGCCGGGGCTTGAACAGAAGCGGTACTATTTCCCGAAACTTCATGCCGTTTCGATGTTATTGTCGGGAGTGCATGATCCACTTGGGGTCTGCGGGGCGAGGGGCTGCAGAATTGAACGTTGCTCACACATCCAATCTGATCGGCATCACCGGAATCGCCCGGCGACTGGTGCTGGATGGCGCTCTGGACGAGACGGCCGCGCGCGAGGCGCTCGACGCCGCCACGCGTGAGCGCAAACCGATCGCCAATTATCTGCGCGAACACAAACTGGTGACGCCACCGCAGCTGGCCGCCGCCAACTCCATCGAATTCGGCATGCCGCTGTTCGACCCCACGGTCATGGATCCCAGCCAGAGCGCGATTCGCCTGGTCAAGGAAGAATTGCTGCAGAAACACCTGGTGCTGCCGCTGTTCAAACGCGGCGGGCGCTTGTTCGTCGGCGTCTCCGACCCGACCAACACCGCGGCTCTCGACGAAGTGAAGTTCCACACCAATCTGCTGGTGGAACCGATCCTGATCGACGAGGACACCATCAAGCGCATCATGCAGCTGTGGATGGAATCCAGCGATGCGCTCGGCAATCTCGACGACGCCGAAGGCCTGGACAATCTCGACGTTTCCAGCGGCGACGATGAAGCCGGCAGCGACGGCGGCATCGACAGCAAGAACGACGACACGCCCGTGGTGAAGTTCGTCAACAAGGTGCTGGTGGACGCGATCCGCCGCGGCGCCTCCGACATCCACTTCGAACCCTACGAAACCGATTACCGCGTACGTCTACGCATCGATGGCATCCTCAAGCAGGTCGCGAAGGCGCCGGTCAAACTGAGTCAGCGCATCGCAGCGCGCCTGAAGGTGATGTCGCAGCTGGACATCGCCGAAAAGCGCGTGCCGCAGGACGGCCGCATCAAGCTCAACCTTTCGAAGACCCGACAGATCGACTTCCGCGTCAGCACCCTGCCGACCCTGTTCGGCGAGAAAGTCGTGCTGCGTATCCTCGACGGCAGCGCGGCCAAGCTCGGCATCGAGAAACTCGGCTACGAGCCGGACCAGCAGACGCTGTTTCTCGACGCGATCAAGAAGCCCTACGGCATGGTGCTGGTCACCGGTCCCACCGGTTCCGGCAAGACCGTGTCGCTGTATACCGCGCTGGGCATCCTCAACGAGGAAGAACGCAATATCTCGACGGTCGAAGACCCGGTGGAAATCCGTTTGCCCGGTATCAATCAGGTGCAGCAGAACCAGAAACGCGGCATGACCTTCGCCGCCGCCCTGCGCAGCTTCCTTCGCCAGGATCCCGACGTGATCATGGTCGGCGAAATCCGCGACCTGGAAACCGCCGAGATCGCGATCAAGGCGGCGCAGACCGGCCACATGGTGCTGTCGACCCTGCATACCAACGATGCGCCGCAGACCATCTCGCGCCTGATGAACATGGGTATCGCACCGTTCAACATCACCTCTTCCGTAAGTCTGGTCATCGCCCAACGCCTGGCGCGCAGGCTCTGCAACAGCTGCAAACGCGAAGCGGTGCTGCCCGAACACGCATTGCTGGCGGAAGGCTACACCGCCGACGATGTGCATGCCGGCATCAAACTGTACGAAGCCGTGGGCTGCGCCGAATGCACCGGCGGCTACAAAGGCCGCACCGGCATCTACGAAGTCATGCCGATGACCGACAAAATCCAGGCCATCGTCCTGCAGGGCGGTAACGCCATGCAGATCGCCGAGGCGGCGCAGGCGTCCGGCGTGAAGAACCTGCGTCAATCTGCGCTGCTGAAAGCCCGGAACGGCCTCACCAGCCTCGCCGAAATCAACCGCGTCACCAAGGACTAAGCCATGGCCGCATCCCGCACCGCCGCGAAAACCTCCCCGACCACCGAACGCGCCGGCAATCAGATGCCGATGTTCGTCTGGGAGGGCACCGACAAACGCGGCATCAAGATGAAGGGCGAACAGCAGGCCAAGAACGGCAATCTGCTGCGTGCCGAACTTCGCCGCCTGGGCATCACGCCAAGCCTGGTCAAGCCCAAGCCCAAGCCGCTCTTCGGCGCTGCCGGCAGCAAGGTCAGCGCCAAGGACATCGCGATCTTCAGCCGCCAGATCGCCACGATGATGAAATCGGGCGTGCCGCTGGTGCAGTCGCTGGAAATCATCGGCAACGGCCAGAAGAACCTGCGGATGAAGAATCTGGTCGACGCCGTGCGCACCGACATCGAGGGCGGCTCCTCGATCTATGAGGCGATGAGCAAGCATCCGGTGTATTTCGACGAGTTGTATCGCAACCTCGTACGCGCCGGCGAATCGGCGGGCGTGCTCGAGACCGTACTCGACACCATCGCGACCTACAAGGAAAACACCGAGGCGCTGAAGGGCAAGATCAAAAAGGCGCTGTTCTATCCGGCAATGGTCATCGCTGTCGCGATCCTGGTCAGCTCGATCATGCTCGTGTTCGTGGTACCCCAGTTCGAAGACGTGTTCAAGAACTTCGGCGCCGAACTCCCCGCGTTCACCCAACTGATCGTGAAATTCTCGCGCTTCATGGTGTCGTGGTGGTGGCTGATGCTGGGCATCACGATCGCCAGCATCGCCAGTTTCATCTTCGCGTACAAGCGCTCGTCGGGCTTCCAGCACTTCCTCGACAAGGTCGTGCTCAAGGTGCCGGTGATTGGCGCGATCATGCACAACTCGGCGATCGCGCGCTTCGCGCGCACCCTGGCCACCACCTTCAAGGCCGGCGTGCCGCTGGTCGAAGCGCTGGAAAGTGTCGCCGGCGCCACCGGCAACTCGGTCTACGAAAAAGCGGTGTGGCGCATCCGCGAGGACGTGTCCGTCGGTTATCCGGTCAACATGGCGATGAAACAGGTCAATCTGTTCCCGCACATGGTCGTGCAGATGGCCGCGATCGGCGAAGAAGCCGGCGCGCTCGACACGATGCTGTTCAAGGTCGCGGAGTTCTACGAGCAAGAAGTGAACAATGCCGTAGACGCGCTGGCCAGCCTGCTCGAACCGATGATCATGGTCATCATCGGCGTGATGGTGGGCAGCATGGTCGTCGGCATGTATCTGCCGATCTTCAAGCTGGCCGCTGCGGTCGGCGGCTGAGTCCGGGTCCGCGCATCGATGGCGTTCCTCGACCAGAACCCGGCGATCGGTTTTCCGATCGCCGCCGGCCTCGGGCTGCTCGTCGGCAGCTTCCTCAACGTGGTGATCCTGCGCTTGCCGAAACGGCTGGAATGGGAGTGGAAGCGCGACGCCCTGGACGAACTGGGACAGGGCGATCTCTACGATCCGCCGCCGCCCGGCATCGTGGTCGAGCCATCGCACTGCCCGCACTGCCAGCACAAACTGTCCTGGTACGAAAATATTCCGGTCTTCAGCTGGCTGGCGCTGCGCGGTCGCTGCCGCAATTGCAAAACGCCGATTTCGATCCAGTATCCCGCCGTCGAACTGCTGACGATGCTGCTGGTCGTCGCCAGCGTCTGGCGTTTCGGCTTCGGCTGGCAAGGATTCGGCGCCTCGCTGCTGAGCTGTTTCCTGATCGCGGGCGCGGGCATGGACCTGCGCACCAAGCTGTTGCCCGATCAGATCACGCTGTCGTTGCTGTGGCTCGGTCTCATCGCCAGCGTCGACAACCTGTTCGTGCCGGCCAAAGAAGCCATCGCCGGCGCGGTGCTCGGCTACGTCTCGCTGTGGACGGTGTACTGGGTGTTCAAACAACTGACCGGCAAGGTCGGCATGGGACACGGCGACTTCAAACTGCTCGCCGCGCTCGGCGCCTGGGCCGGTTACAAGGCATTGCTGCCGATCGCGCTGATGTCATCGCTGGTCGGCGCCATCATCGGCTCGATCTTCCTCGCGATGCAGGGCCGCGACCGCAACACCCAGATCCCGTTCGGCCCGTATCTCGCCATCGCCGGCTGGATCGTCTTCATGTGGGGCGACGTGATCATCGGCACCTATATGCGCATGTCTGGCCTCGACTGACCGCATGGCTCGGTTTCCGTAAAACATGTACTGCGTCGGCCTGACCGGTGGCATCGCCTCGGGCAAATCCGCAGTCGCGCATGCATTCGAAGCATTGGGTATCGTCGTCGCAGACGCCGATATCGCCGCGCGTGAAGCGGTCGCGCTCGGCAGCGAAGGCTTGACCGAAGTGGTCGCTGCATTCGGCGACGACATTCTCGATAGCGCCGGCGCCCTCGACCGCGCCGCGATGCGTAAACGCGTCTTCGGCGACGATGCCGCCCGCAGACTGCTTGAGGCCATCATCCATCCTCGCGTGCGCGAGTCGCTTGCACGCCAGTGCGCGCAAGCCGCAAGCCCGTACTCGATCGCCGCGATCCCGTTATTGGCCGAAGTCGGCGCCCGCTCGGCCTATCCGTGGCTGCAGCGCATCCTGGTCATCGACGTTCCGGTCGAAGTACAGCATGCGCGATTGATCCAGCGCGACGATATCGATGCCGCGCTCGCCGACAGGATGATCGCCTCGCAGGCGACCCGCGAACAGCGGCTCGCCGTCGCCGACGACATCATCGTGAATACCGGCACTCTCGATGATTTACAAAAACATGTCGTTGCGTTGGACACGCGATATCGCAGGCTCGCGAATCCCTCGTAAGCTGTGCTCTACGCTCGCCATTTCAAATGGCACCCGTCATTACGCGCAATGATCGAAACGAAAGCAATGCACGGGCAACCCGACGCCATGCCATGTAAACCCCAGGCGGTGGTCGTCATACGGCTTCAATCGACCACGCCCCAATCCGGCGGATACACGCCAGACCGCACATACCCATGAAACGACGAGTGCGGCCAATCCACCGCCTTCGTCGCATATCCGTGTTTCACCGGGTTGTAGTGGATGTAGTCGATATGATGCCTGAGATCATCGTCGCCTTTGATCCGATGTTCCCAGTAACGGCGTTGCCAAATGCCGCGTTCGCCTCGCGCAACCCGAACCATCGAACGTCGTTCGGTTTTCGGCAAACTCAAGCTGAAATCCGTTTTGATACGACGCCAGCGAGTCGCGAAATCGGCATCGCCCGCCGGCAACCGCCAGATCCAATGCATATGATCCGGCAATACCACCCACGCAACGACCGAGAATGGACGGCGCGATCGTTCGAGTGCGATACAAGTCCGCAACCGACCGAATTCCGCGATCAACAAATCGTTGCGACGCCGCTCCAGCAAATTCACCGTGAAAAACCACGTCCCGCCAGGCGTCCATTCGCGTCGATAATTCGGCATGCACGGCAACATGCCCGCATCGCGACAAACCCAGCATCAGAAAACAACCCAAGTGCCCGTCAGAAAATCCCGAAAAATACGAAGCCAAGCGTAGGGCGGAACCCGCGTAGCGGATTCCGCCATTACGACATATCCGTTGATTCGCGATTCAATCGCATCGGATATCGAAAGACGGTGGAATCCGCTGTGCGGGTTCCACCCTACGGCAAACGAGGATTGTGCCTTACGGCCTTTGCGGTCTTTTTAAGCTTCCGAAATCAATTTTCGCCGGGAAAGCTCCAATATTTTTCTCAGCAACGACCTCACCTTGGCAAACAATCCGAACCTTTATCCTTGGACCAAAAAGCGAAATGGCATAACTTTCTGAAAAATTTCCATCAATCTCAAATTGATCCACAACACTATCGTGCAGATACCTTTGATACACGCACCCTGAATTTTGATCGGCAAAGCCATTGACGATGACATGCGCATCACATGCCGGAAGAAAAATCAGAGCACCCAACAGAAGAAAAAAAAACCTGCTCATGGACAATCGTCATTCATACATTTTCTGTATTGAGCTGATGCAGAAGCGGCAAAACCATCAGCCATAGACTCGTTGTGAAAAGCATAAGTGAAATATGTCCGTAGCGTCATTCCCTGCGCCCACTGATAAAACACGTGGTAATACTCATGGAGAATAAAACCACCACTGCTCGACCAGAAACTAGCACATGACTGCGTATAGAAGATGCGTCCAGGCAACGTAGTTCCGCCTTCACTGAACCAGAACATTGGTATCAAATTCGCATAAGCACTATTGGGATAAACAGCGACTCCATCTACTTGTGCCTCCGGCACACCAAGGGCTCTCGCAATACACTTTTTGTTGCGCTTGGGCACATTGCATCGTGCAGGCTGGGGCGCCGGTGGCGGACGCACTACTGCTCCATTACAGCTTGGAGAGAAAAGGTAACCCATCCCGTAGCAAAGCCCATGAGGGTCAGTCATCTCAAATGGTTTTCCCGCTGTGTAGCCATATGTGCCTACCCCTCCCGATAACCCAATCGGATCACTCTCCATATACCGCCCAGTCGCAGCCTCGTAATCCCGGAAGTAGTTGTAATTCAGGCCTGACACAGCATCAAACCGCTGCCCCGGAAACCGCATATCAACACGAACTGCGTCGAATCTCCATCCGGATCCTGATTCGGCGCCGTATTCCCGAACGCTTCAGCCGCCAGATCCCAAGCCCACACCACCGTACCGCTGGCACCACGAACCGGATCCACCACCACACGCGGCGACCCCAGTGCATCCGCCTCGACGTAATACAATTTCTGCGACGTGCTCGCACCCGCCAGCACACCAACCGGCAGGTTATCCAACCATACGATCTGCTGCACCGGTGCACCGCTGTCGTCGTACTCGCCCAGCCACTGACCAGCTTCGTCGTACAGGCTGTACTCGTTCGTCGTGCCGCTCGCGTATTTGCGCACCTGCTCGCCACGACCGTTGTAGACGTAGCTCATCTTGTCCACCCCGGATTCCCGATACTGGCTCATCCGGTTGAGGTCGTTGTAGACGAACTCTTTCGCGGTACCGCCGATCTGGGTGGTGTTGCCGACGTTGTCGTAGGCACGCGCAATCGAACCCACGCTGTCCAGGCGATGCGAACCACTCAGATAACCATAAGCCGTAGTCGCAGCACCGACGGTGGCGCTGGTGCGGTTACCGGTCTTGTCGTACGTGTAGCCTTCCAGTACCGCATCGCTGATGCCGTCCTTGTTCTCGGTCAAACGATTGAGGCCGTCGTAACCGAACGCGCGCAACGGCGGGTCTACCTGGTTGGCGGTGCGCAGCTTCTTGAGATTGCCCACTTCATCGAACTCATAACCGACATTCAACCCACCCGCACCGATCACTTCCACGAAGCCGGGCTGGTAGTTCTGGTTCAAGGAACGCTTCATCACGCGATTGTTGCCGTAGGTCCATTCGGCCACCGGGCCGAAGGGGTAGTACGTCGCGTTGGTCAGCACGACCTGGCGCGTACCGCCCACCGACTGCGCGCCGACTTCAGTCACCCGGCCCTGCGCGTCGCGGATGTAATCGACCACCGCGCCATCCGGGTACACCATGCCGGTGAGTTGTCCGGCGACGTTGAACACGTATCGCAGTGTGAACACCTTGCCGTTCGTGGTCTGGACCTTGCGCACCAGATTGCCGAAGCGGTCGTAGCAGTAAACGGTATTCCCGCTGCCGTCCACGATCTTGGTCAAACGCCCAACAGTGAAGGTTTCGCCGGACTGGCAGGCCGCCTGCGCGGTGTCGTAGGTATAGCTGCTGTTGAGCGATGCGGTCGGATAGGCAACCGACGTCAACCGGTTGAGCGCATCGTACCCATAAGTCGTAGTGACGCCACGGGCATCGGTCTGACTGGCGCGATTGCCGGCGCTATCGTAGGTATATGTAGCCGTCCCGGTATCGGGGCTGCTCAGTTGCGTAAGGTCGCTGAGACCGTTGTAGGCGTAATCGGTATTCAACCCTTTCGGATCCTTGACCTGGGTCAGGTTGTCGAGCACGTCGTACTTGAACTCGGTTTCGGCCGCGATGCCGTTCACATCCTGCAGCGTGCGCTTGAGGCGATCGAGCGCGTCGTAGTTGTTGTCCGTGACGCGGGTCAACGCATCGGTCGTGGTGTCGAGATTGCTGTTGCTGTCGTAGGTGAAACCGGTATTGCGGCCGTAAGCGTCCGTGGCAGTCTGCAGTTGGCCCAAGGTGTTGTAGGTGTGCGAAAGCGTCCGCTGCAGCACGCCACCGACATCCTTGGTGTCTTCCTTCGTGCGATCGCCTGCGGCATTCAACGTATAGGTGATGCTGTTACCGTCGTTGTCGCTGATACCAGTCAGGCGATAGGCGCCGTCGTAGGCATAAGAAGTGAATGCGCCATCCGGCTGCGTGACCTTCTTGACCTGCCCGGTCGGCCAGTACTCGATCCGGGTGATCTGATCATCCGTTTCGACCGCATTATTGCTGCCCCGCACTTTACGCGCGGTCATCCACCCGCGCACCGTGTACTCGAAGTCGGTCACCACGCCATTGGGATCTTTGACCGAGAGCGGGTTGCCGTACAGGTTGTACGACAGCGTTTCGGACACCTGGCCCGCGGCATTGGTGACCTTCCAGAGTTGGCCCTTGCGGTAAGGGCATGTGGTGGGCGCGCTCGCACAGGAGGGTTCGTCGGCCGCTCGATAAGTGTAGGTCGTCGTATCTGCAACATCGGTACGCGCCCCATCGATCGACTTCACCAGCCCGACCAAGGGGCATGTCGCGACGTCGACATCCGACTGTTCGCAGTAGGTCGTGGTCGTGGTTCTGGTCGACAGCGTGACCGGATCCTTGATGGTCTGCGTCGCAACCTGGCCGCGGCTGTTGTAGGCGAAACTCTTTTCCTGCCTCGTGACGTAACTCGCGCCGGATTTCGCCTGAGTCAGAATCGAAGTGACGCGGTAGTTCGCGTCCCGGACCGTGACGGTCTTTCGTTCCTGAAGCGTGCCGTAAGCATCGTAGCGCGCAGAGCCATAACTGCCGTCGCTCGAATATTCGTAACGGGTAACGTTGAGAAGCTTGTCGCGGCTTTCGGTAAGAAGCGCACCGGTATACGTCGCAGATACAGAGCCATCGCTTGCCGTCATGGCGGTGACGCGACGGAACCCAGTGTTGCTGGAGAGCGCATAACTACGCGTTTCACCACGAGTACCGGTCACGGTGACTTGAGTATCTCCGGTATATGCCAGCTCCGTTTTCTCTACCACGCCACCCGTTGTATGCGCTTGACTCAACCTGACGCGATTTTTGACGTCATAACCGAATGTGAGGTAACGCACACCGTTATCGCTGATCCCGGTCAGAGAATGCGGGTCATTGGCATCGGAATAACCGGCTTCGTTGTAGTGGTAGCTTCTTGTAGAGCCGTCCGCATACAGTACGGACTGAAAATTATTGTCGACGTCATATGCGTATTGAACTACGTTACCGTCCGGCAAATGCAGGGCATTCAGCTTGTTTCCGACGTAGTCGAACAGCAGCGCATTGCCGAGATGATCGGTCGCAGAAATCAGTCGATCGCCGGCATACACGAACTCGACACGCCAAGCAGATCCAAGGCTGTCGATACGGATCAGACGCCCGCTATCGTTATAACGCCTTACAAGATCGCTCCCATCGCTGAGCTTGAAAATATTTTTCCCATTCTCTACGACGGTGTCGATCACTTTCGATGCGTCCGCTACAGACACATAACGCGTCGTGTAAGCCACTTTGTTGAACCGAGTCAGGTAGCCGCTGTCGTCGATCAGCGTCAGAGGCGAACTTCCGATTCCACCAATCACCCGGCTCGAATAGGTATGCACCCACCCAGGCGCGAGTTCCGGCAACTGGCCTGCTTGGCGCAAGGAATGATAAGAACGGACGAACGGGCGCCCGGCAAACTCGAAATCCGTCTCGAAACGAGCCTTGTCGCCTGTCGACGGGTAGCACGGATTGAATCCCTCTGTCAGCGGCGAGCCCGGCGGCACCCAAGGACAATGTTGTCGCGATTTTGTGGTGATGCTCTTTTCGCCGATACTCGGCGTACAGACAGGCTCTGTCAGTAGATAGGTCGCAGTGGGATTATAGGAAGGATGCGAGCCGCTTTTAGCGGTAAATCCATTCGGACAAACGAAGGGCGTGAATTTCCGCAGCCTGTATGACCTGTCTTTTGGATAGCTCCAGCTTGGGTTGTTGAACACGACGACGAGCGTTCTGAACTGCGATGTATTGATCTCCTGATTGTGCCGAAGCCAGCCATAGGGGGCACCAACGGTATGCGTCTCGGAAAATGGCGTGACATAGCTTCCAGTGTAGGAAGACACTGCGGTCGTAGCGCCCAGGAGGGCCTGCTCACTCGCGATCAGGTTCGAAATCATCTGCGATTCCGATGCACACCCATTTGGGTAGGTCGGATCTCCACTCGCTGTACAGTACGTTGGTGCCGGGTTGCTCACAGGGTCGAACGCATAGACAGGCGCATTGAATGATTGCGGAGACTGATCCGGCACGTAGTACGTGTATGTTTCCGAATCAAGCGCCCCGAACACAGGCGACAGGGTTGGATTTTTAGGGCGGAAATAACTGCCGTAGAGAGGGTAAGCAGCTCTCATGGCGCTTTCGGCTGCATGCTTTGTCGGATAGCAGCTCCCTTCGAAGCAGTAATCTGTTTCGCTCGATTGTGCCGAGACGGGACCCGCCAGCAAAAAGAGCGCAAGCGCAGTAACGATATGCAACAACCACACACCACGGTTCCAGCTAGTCATTGCACAATCCCTTATGTTGTCCGCAAAGGCTGCCATTGGTCAGCCCGCTGCCCGGGAGTATCCATCCAGCCTGTTACGCAAACTGCGACATCCGTAGCGATACCAGAAAGCGCGTCAATCGCTTTCCGGAATGACAATTGCGAATGGCGACCCGAGCCGTTCATCTTTCACAACCGTTCCGGCTTTCATCACGAACGCGACGTTTTCGAGCACCGTCACATCCTGTGCAGGATTGCTTTGCACTGCAACGATATCGGCATGGCGTCCGACTTCGATCACCCCGATATCACCGCGCCCCAAGGCCTCCGCAGCATTGATCGTCGCCGACTGGATCGCCTGCGTCGGGGTCATGCCGTAACGCACCATCACCGCGAATTGCTTGGCGTTGTCGCCATGCGGAAAGATGCCGGCGTCGGTGCCGTAGACCATCTTCACGCCGGCCTGTTGCGCGCGGCGGAAATTTTCGCGCTGCAGGTCGCCGATCTCGCGGTCCTTGCGCAGGTTGTCTTCGAGCACGCCGTTCCCGCGGCCTTCGGATTGCGTGTAGTCGGTGTTGTAGATATCCATCGACAACCACGCGCCGTGTTGTTTCGCGAGACGGATGCCTTCGTCGTCGATGAGGCTGGCGTGTTCGATGGTGTTCACGCCGGCGCGGATCGCTTCGCGGATGCCTGCGGCGCCGTGGGCATGCGCGGCGACTTTGATGCCCCACATCTTCGCTTCGTCGACGGTGGCTTTCATTTCGTCGTAAGTCATCTGCTGCTGACCCGGCTCGGTGTTGCGCGAGAACACGCCGCCGGTGGCGCAGATCTTGATCACCTGTGCGCCGTATTTGCGGACTTCGCGCACCGATTTGCGCGCCTCTTCGGCGTTGTCGGCGCTATAGGCGTTGCGGTCGTTCATCGAGGGTGGGAAATACGTGGAATCGCAATGGCCGCCCGTCGCGCCGAACGCATGGCCGGCCGTCACGATCCGCGGGCCGACGACCTTCCCGGCATCGATCGCCTGCTGCAGGCCGACATCGTTCCAGTCGTCGGAACCGAGATTGCGGATCGTCGTGAAGCCGGCCATCAACGTATCGCGCGCATGGGTCACCGATATCGCGGACCAGAAGCGGTCGCTGAACTGCAGATACGAATAGCCGCTGTAGGTCGGATCACTGTCGATGTGCACGTGCATGTCGATCAGGCCCGGCAGCAGGGTCATGCCCTTGAGGTCGATGCGCTCGGCACCTTCGGGTACAGCGTCGCCTGCGCGACCCACCGAAACGATGCGACCTTCGCGAACGACGATCAGCGGATCGTCGATGAGTTTTCCGCTGCGCACGTCGAGCATGTGCGCGGCGGTGACGACCGAGATGTCGCCGCTCGGCTGCGATGCTTCCTGGGCATGAGTCGCGAAGGTGGCGGCGATCAGCATGAGGCTGCAGAACAGGGGCCGGCGGCGCGGACGAAGCATGATCGAACCCTTCGTGGGAGCGGCGGTTTTTAACAACCGAACGGTTGGTCAAGCCGCGATAGGCAAAGGAAAGTGTGTACGCAGTCAGTCGCGGCTTCCGCCGCTCCCACAGGAATTGTTTGCGATCAACCGGCAGGCTGGAACTGCATCGCCGCGGTCGGCCCCAACCACGGCACCAGCCAGTGATCCACCAGCAGGAAAGCGAACAATGCCATCAGGTAGACGATGGAATAGTTGAATGTGCGCATGGCGAAAAATTCATCGGGCGGGTCCAGGAGCTTCCATGCGTACCATAGGAAGACCACACCCAGCACCAGCGCGCCGCCCAGATAGAACAGCCCGCTCATGCCGACGGCCCACGGCATGACCGTCACCGCCAGCAACAGCACCGTGTACAACAGGATCTGCCAGCGCGTGTACTCGACGCCGTGGGTCACCGGCAGCATCGGCACCAGCGCGCGCGCGTAGTCGTCGCGGCGGAAGATCGCCAGCGCCCAGAAATGCGGCGGCGTCCACACGAAGATGATCAGCACCAGCAGCAACGCGTGCGCCCAGTCCCACGGGTTGTTCATGCCGGTGACCGCAGCCCAGCCCAGCAGCGGCGGTGCGGCGCCGGCAATGCCGCCGATGACGATGTTCTGCGGCGTGGCGCGTTTGAGCCATGCGGTGTAGACGACGGCGTAACCGATCAGCGATGCGAAGGTCAGCGCAGCGGTGATCGGATTGACCATCGAGATCAACAGCGTCATCGACAGCGCGCCGAGGAACACCGCGAACGCCAGCACCTGCGCCGGCTTCAACGCGCCGGTGGCGAGCGGTCGGTGCGCGGTGCGCGCCATCACCCGGTCGATGCGCTGGTCGATCAGATGATTGATCGCGGCCGCGCTGGCGGCGGCCAGCCAGATGCCGATGAAGCCGAACACGCTCTCGCGCAGCGGCGGCAGACCGGGTACGGCCAGGAACATGCCGACGAACGCAGTGAAGACGATCAACGCCACCACCCGCGGCTTGGTCAACGCCCAGTATTCGCGCATCGGAATTCCCTTCATCGCGCGCTCACACGGTGGGCCGGCGCAGGCGCGCCAACAGACTGACCAGCAGGAACAGCAGCAGCGCGGCGCCGGCGTTGTGCAGCACCGCTGTCCACAGCGGCAAACCGAGCATGACGTTGGCGACGCCCAGCCCCACCTGCGCCAGCATCAGCAACGCCAGCACCACGCCGGTCAACCACAGCCCCGGCGTGCGGATGAGTTTCAGCGCCATCCACAGCAGGTAGAGGAATACCACCACCGCCATCGCGCGATGCGCGAGCTGGATCGCGATGCGCGACGCCCCATCGAGCACGCCGCCCTCGTAATCGACGCCGATGCCGCGCCACAGCACGAAGCCTTCGCGGAAATCGTGCGGCGGGATCCAACGGCCAACGCAGGTCGGAAAATCGTTGCCGCAGGCGAGCGCGGCGTAATTCGCGCTGACCCAGCCGCCGAGCGCGATCTGGACGCTGACGACCGCGACCGCACCGATCAGCCACCAGCGCATGCTGTTCGCGCCGGCGATGCGCACCGGGCTGTCGGTGGCGCGCCATGCCATCCATGTCAGCATCGAGAATGTGGCCATGCCGCCGAGCAGATGCGCCATCACGATGACGGGTTTGAGCAGCAGCGTGACGGTCCACATGCCGAGCAATGCCTGGAACACGATCAACATCAGCGTGAAGGTGGCGACGCGCGACAGATCGTCGTTGCTCCAGCGCAATGCGGCGATCAGCAGAATGAGCTCTCCCACCACGGCGCATGCGACCGCAGCATCGTGCATCCCGCGCATATACAGCGGAATGCCGATCGCGATCAATCCGGCGGCCAGCAGGATCTGCGCAACGCCCAGACGTCTGCGCCGCGCCGCCAACAATGCAAGCGCCAGGACCAACGTACCGAGAATGGCTGCGGCGTGGCGATGGACCTGTTCGCGCCAGGCTTTGTGGACTTCGAGCGGGCGCACATCGAGTGCGGTCGGATGATTCACATCCGCAGTCACCGATGGCCAGGTCGCACGGCCATAGCAGGTCGGCCAATCGGGGCAGCTCAATCCGGCGTTGGACAGACGCACGAACGCACCGAACACGATCACGCACAGCGCGAGCACGACCGCCAACCATGCGATGCGGTGGAAGTGACGATAGATCGGCGGCTTGTGCGCGGCCGGCCGCGTTTCGTTGTGGGCGTGCGACATGTGAACGTGCGACATGGATGAGTTCTGCTTACTTCAGCTTGAGCAGCCGGGACATGTCCTGGCGAAGATGGGACGGATCGAAACCCGGAGCGTAGCGCAGAACGACGAAGCCGTTCGGGTCTACGACATAGACCGGAATGCCTGCGGGATCGTTCAGCCGTGGCAAGGCTGCGCGCAGCGCCGGATCGTCCTTCACCACGCGCAGTTCGGGGCCGCGTTTCGCCGCTGCGGGCGGTTCACCCAGCCACAGCACCTCGACGTGATCGGCGTGGCGGCCGAACAACTGCCACACCGTGTCGATCTGCCCGGAGAGCGTCACGCAGGGATCGCCGCAGGCAGCAGGCGGCGCGACGACGATCCGCCAGGTGCGCTCGGCAGGATTCCAGGGATACGTGCTGCCGTCGGCGAGCGTCAGCGACAGCGTGCGCAGGTCGCCGGGCGGCTGCAGCAGTTCGCCGTGGTTCTTCATCCCGGCCGGGCGCCAGCCGGAAAAGCGCAGCATGCCGGCCAGCGCGAAAGCGCCGAAGAAGATCGCGAAGATCGCGATCAGTACCAGCCGGTTGCGGCGAGTTGTAGCAGTATCGTTCATGGTGAAGGCCTCTGATCGCGTTGCGTCGCACGCCGCCTGCGCCAGCTCAGCAACAGCGCGGTGATCAATGTGGTGATCGCCAACCCGAACCATTGCACCGCGTAGCCGAGGTGCCGTTCGGGCGGCAAGGTGTTGGGAAGAATGTCGAAATCGCGCGCATAGCCCAGACCCGGGTCATGCTCCGGGCGCAGGACCCGGGGCGCGAGTGCCGGCAGCGCCAGCGCGACGCGGAGCGACGGCACATCGATGGCCGTCGCCAGCAGGGTGCCGTCGGATTGTTTCGCGGGCGCGCCCATGTCCAGACCCTGGCCCGGCGGCGGCAACAGCAGACCTTCGAGTCGCCCACGCCCGACGTCGCGGTCGACGCGCGGCAGCGTGCGGTCGGGCGGCAATGCGGTCCAGCCCAGATCGACCAGCACCGGCAATCCGTCCTTCAGCACGAATACGCGGTAGACGCGGACCCCGACCTTGCCGCCCTGCTGCTGGTTGTCGAGCAACACGGCCGGCTTGTCGGCGAAGCGACCTTCGACCTCGATCCAGTCGTAATCGCCAGCGCGCGCCCTGTCGGCGATGACCGGGAGCGGTTTCGGCGTGCGCGAAGACAATGCGCTGGTCGCCTTCGCCAGCATGTCGCGCTTCTCGTCCGCGCGTTCGAGCTGCCAGAATCCGAGGCGCGCGAACAGCGCCATCGCCAGCAGCGCGATCGCCCAGAGAAACGCGGGATGCCGTCGTACGCTCACCGGATCACCCCGCCCCCTGCGATAATGCCGGCCGCAAACCGTGCTGCCGCGCGGAACCGGAGGTTGCCATGAGCGATTCGTTGAAGACCCTGCTCATTGTCGGGTTTCTGATCCTGATACTGTGGAATCTCGGTGCCGGGCTGTACTACATGCTGGTCGACAAGGGCCAGACCAAACGCACAGTCAATGCGCTGACCAGACGTATCGCGCTGTCCGTCGCGTTGATCCTGCTGCTGATCCTGTCGATCTACATGGGCTGGATCGAGCCCCACGGCGTAGGTCGCAATCCAGCAGGCTGACGCCCCTGCAGAGCGACCTTCAGGCCGCTGGATCATATCGCTACGAACTCAGCGGCCGGTGTTCAACAGCCGACGCGGCTGGTCAAGCCGCTCTACGGGTCGCTTCAGCAGACACGAAGGCCGGCGAAATGCCGGCCTTGTGCGTTTCGTCGGGTGCGTTCCGGCATCGATGCCGGATCGACGCCTTCGTTACACCACGTAAACGAACAGGAACAGGCCCAGCCAGACCACGTCCACGAAGTGCCAATACCAGGCCACCGCTTCGAACGCGAAATGCTGGTCCTTGGTGAAATGGCCCCTGGCGCAGCGCAGCCACATGATCGCCAGCATCAGCGTGCCGAGGGTCACGTGCGCGCCGTGGAAGCCGGTGAGCATGAAGAAGGTGGAACCGTAGATGCCCGAACCCAGCGTGAGATTCAGTTCCTTGTAAGCGTGGATGTATTCCTCCGCCTGATAGAACAGGAACACGCAACCCAGCAGCACCGTCGCGCCAAGCCACACCAGCAGCGCCTTGCGGTGCGCGGCCTTCAGCGCATGATGCGCGAAGGTGATCGTCACGCCCGAGGTCAGCAGGATCAGGGTGTTGATCAGCGGCAGACCCCAGGCCGGGATGGTCTGGAAGCTGCCGCCGACGGCACCCGGGCCGCTGCTGGGCCATGCCGCGCTGAACGACGGCCACAGGGTGGCGTTGGTCATCACGCCATCGCCCTCGCCGCCCAGCCACGGCAGCGCGAACTGGCGGGCATAGAACAGCGCACCGAAGAAGGCGGCGAAGAACATCACTTCGGAGAAGATGAACCACACCATGCCCATGCGGAACGAGGTGTCGACCTGCTTGTTGTAGTGCCCGGCCAGCGATTCGAGGATCACGTCGGCGAACCACTTGAACAGGATCGCGCACAGCCCGGCGAGGCCGACGAAAAATGCGGACTTGCCCCAGGAGACATGGTTCAGCCAGCTGGCGAACCCGACCATGGTGATGAACAGGAACACCGAAGCGAACACCGGCCACTTGCTGTGATGCGGCACGAAGTAGATATCGGGATCGTGGTGAGCGGCGTGCGCTTGAGCCATGACAGTCGTCTCGCGAATGTGTCGGATGAGTGGAAGATCAGGGAGCGGTGCGCGACACGGCGGCGGCCGCACCGGCAGACTTCACAGTCTTTGTCTGTTCGGCCAACCGCGCGGTCAGCGTATCGTTCTTGAAGAAGGTGTAGGACAGCGTGAGCGTGCGCACGTCTTCCGGAAGGTCCGGATCGACGATGAAGCGCACCGGCATCTCGCGGGTTTCGCCGGCGACGAGGGTCTGCGCGGTGAAGCAGAAACATTCGGTCTTGTTGAAGTACTGCGAAGCGCGCGCCGGCGCCACCGACGGCGTGGCGCTGCCGACGATGTCGCGATCGCTCGTGTTGCGGGCGAAATACGTGGTCTCGTACAGCTCGCCGGGGCGCACCTGCATGCTCATCTGCCGCGGGCCGAATTCCCAGGGCAGCTTCGAATTCACACCGCCGTCGAAGGTCACCGTGACCATGCGTTCGCTGCGGATCGACGCCATCGCTTCGCCGGCATCGGAAGCGCCGCGTTCGAGACGGATGCCGAACACTTTCTCGCAGGCGATGCGATACAGCGGCACGAGCGCGAAGCTGAAGCCGAACGCGAGCAGCGATACGGCGACCATGCCGCCAACGCCGAGACGACGCGCGTTGGTGCTTTCGGCGTTCATTGCCCCACCGCGTTGAGCACGATGAAGGTCACATACACCACCAGCGAAATGCCGGCCACGACCCATGCCGTACGTCGCGCAGAAGCGCGACGGGCGGCCATCGCGGCATCCGCGAGGGGTGCGTTCGCGACGGGTGCGTTCCCGGTGGGCGTGGGTGAGGTCATCGTGGCAGCCGGATCGCGCAAGCGATCAGTGGGTGATGTCGCCGTGGGCCAGATCGCCATCGCGGATCACCGGCGGCGTGCTGAACGTGTGGTGCGGGGCCGGCGACGTCACCGTCCATTCCAGACCCTTGGCGCCTTCCCAAGCCCGGGCTTCGGCCTTGGCGCCGTGCTTGAGCGAGTGCCACAGCACATAGAACATGATGAACGGCGTGGCGAACATGCCGAACGCGCCGATCGTGCTGATCAGGTTCCAATCAGCGAACACGACGTTGTAGTCCGGGATGCGGCGCGGCATGCCGGCCAGACCCAGGAAGTGCTGCGGGAAGAACAGCAGGTTGACGAACACCACCGACCACCAGAAGTGGAACTTGGCGAGAGTCTCGTTGTACATGCGACCGGTCCACTTCGGCCACCAGTAATAAACGCCGGCGATGATGCCGAACAGCGCGCCGGTCACCAGCACGTAATGGAAGTGGGCGACCACGAAATAGGTGTCGTGATACTGATAGTCGGCCGGAACGATGGCGAGCATCAGGCCCGAGAAGCCACCGATGGTGAAGAGGATCACGAACGCGATCGCCCACAGCATCGGCGATTCGAAGGAGATCGAGCCGCGCCACATCGTGGTGACCCAGTTGAACACCTTCACGCCGGTCGGGATCGCGATCAGCATCGTCGCGAACATGAAGTAGATCTCGCCGCCCATCGGCATGCCGACGGTGAACATGTGGTGGGCCCACACGATGAACGAGAGGAAGGCGATCGAAGCGGTGGCGTAGACCATCGCCTGGTAGCCGAACA